>CAKUOD010000001.1 GCA_934668695.1 uncultured Collinsella sp.
GGGCCCTTGTTCTTGTACATGAGCACACTGCGGTACTGTTGGGAATCGATCATCTGCTGCCAACAGCTCAGGGCAAATCGCATCACATGATGCAGCTCGTCCGGTGCATAGGTCACCAGGTCGGCGTCGTGGTCGGATGACTCGATCAATACAGTCTGGCGAGTGGCCCGCAAGGTCTTGAACTTATTCTCGAGCCAGATGCAGTCATCATCGCGCTGGATGATGTCGGCAAGTCCTTCCGTGTTGCAAAAGGGGCACGCGGTGCCCGGGCGGCGGTTGTCGTCGGGCTTGCCACTCGCCCGCTGAACGTCAAATACAAGCGCCATGGGTTATACCTCCAGCGGCACGATCTTGGTGCCATGGAGCTCGAACACGCCTAGTGCCACCGCGACCGAATCGCGGTTGGCCGCGGTAATGCCACCACCGGGAAGGATGGTTAAGCGATCGCCCGCATACTCGATTAAGCGGGTCAGGTGATCGAAATTGCCCTCGATCGGCGTACCGGCCGCGCCACCATGCGTCAGGACGCGCGTGACGCCACAGTCGGCGAGCGTATCAATGGCATCCAGCTGAGCCTCGGGCGAGAGCTGGTCAAATGCCATATGGAAGGAGATGTCGACGGGCTCGCGCTTGCACTCCTCGGTCGCACAGCCCGCAGCCATCACGAGGGCGCCAAGCGTGAGTTCATCGAGCGCCCAGCCGCCGGCGCAGGGCTTGCAGCATCCAAAGACCAGACCGTCAACGCCGGCACTCACGGCAAGGCCCAGGTCCATCTCCATCATGCGCAACTCATCCTGGCTGTAATGAAAGTTGCCACCACGCGGGCGAATCATGCACATCACTCGCGCGTCATGCTCGTGAGCATAGTTGACCGCAGTGCTGATAACGCCAGCCGAAGGCGTAGTGCCACCGACGGCGAGGTTGTCGCACAGCTCGATGCGCCCCGCACCGGCCTCGATGGCTGCCGGCACCCGCTCAAAGTTCTCGGCACAAAATTCGTATAGCATAGATAGCCCCCAGAAGACATTTCGATTTCCACACGGCATTGTCGCACGTTAAATAGCAACCCGCACGATGGAGCAAAACCTTGACAAGGAGTGTCCCAAAGTGCCGGCACATAAGGAACGTCCCCAGGTGCCACCTTGAGCAATGGGTACTCATTTAAGTACGTCCCCAATGAGTACCCGCAGGGGACAGACAGACCGGACTCCCTATACGACAACTGTTGACATCATATACTATGTGTCATATAGTAGGTGTTACACAGTATACTACGAAAGGAGGTGTGCGGATGGAGGCACAGATGAAGCGCGGCTTCCTCGAGGCCTGCGTGCTCGCGGCCATCTCGGGCGAGGAATCCTACGGCTATCAGATCGTGAAGGACGTGCCCGCGAGTATGGGGCTCACGGAATCCACGCTCTATCCGTTGCTCAAGCGCCTGGAGAAGGCGGGCTGCATCACCGCGCGCTCCGCCGAGCACAACGGGCGGCTGCGGAGGTACTACCGCATCACGGACGCCGGGCGCGAGCGTATCGCCGAGTTCCTCGCCGAATGGCCATCCGTGCAGGAGATCTACCGTTACGTGGAGGGGGCGCACCATGACGCGCGATGAGTTCTTGAACCGGCTGGGCGAGCTTCTGGCCTGCCTGCCGGCAGATCAGGTAAAGGAAACGCAGGAGTTCTACGCGGAGGCCATCGCCGACCGTATGGAGGACGGCATGACGGAGGCCGAGGCTGTGGCCGCCATGGGCACGCCCGGTGAGGTCGCCGAGGCAACGCTCGACGAACTGCCCGCCGTGCCGCGCGCGATCGCGAGGACCAAGCGCAAGAGCACGGCACTTCTATGGGCGCTCGCCATCGTGGGCTCTCCGGTATGGATTCCGCTGCTGCTCGCGTTCGTCGCCGTTGCCGCTGCAGTCTACATCTGTATTTGGGTTCTTGCGCTCTGCGTGTGGATCGTGGCCGCGGCATTCGGGGGCGCGGGCCTGGTAGGGCTCCTGTTCGCCGTGGACGGCATCATTATCGGGCATGTTCCGTACGTTTTGGCCTCGATGGGAATGGGATTCGCTTCCATCGGTGTGGCGCTCCTCACGGGAGCCGGCGCCTGGACGGCGTCCAGGCAGATCGCGCGCCTCTCTGCCCTTTGGGCGAAGAAAGCCGTTTCGCCCTTCTGGAAAGATCGAGGCAATAAGAGCCGCATGGGCGCTGAAGCGGCGCCGCTCACGGCATAGGAAGGAGCGCAAACATGTCCAGCGTAAAAAAGATTTACCTTGCCGTAGCGGGTGGGCTTGTTGCCACGGGGCTCGTCCTGGCTGCTATCGGATTTGTGGCCTCCGGCTTTAACCTCGCTGTGTTCAACACGCAGATCGACCTGCGCGATGACACCATCATTCTGGGTGGTGTTGAAATAGACGACCCGACAGGGCTTCCACTCATCGAGCAGCTTGCCGAGGTCGGCGAGATCCATATTGGATCTGCAACGACTGGTTCGTCTTCTCCTCGCAAATAATCGAGCTCGTAGCAGCCGTCCCCCCCCTTCGGGCGCACCACGACGGGCATGAGCACGCCGCGCTCGGAGCCTTTTTGCGAGGCCTTCCGTCACGCTCTTCCTGCGTGGTGAACCGGCCATCGACCGACGAGTGGCTGATGGGAATCTCTCGACTTCGGGCCAATCCCGCTCACCGATCTGGTCTTCCTTCGTGATGCGCACATAAGCGAGCAGGCACCGCGCAGAGCTTCAGCGCGGCCGCACTTCCACGTCTATGACGGAGGTGCCCGGCGGCGTCTTGGCGATCCCCTTGCTTGCAGGCGTTAGCGCGTGGGGATCGCCCGCTCGGGGGCCGAGGCCGCCGAGGACGGCGGCGAACCTCGCGGTGTCATTCGACATCGCGAGGTTCCCGGACCATGACCACCTGGCCTCGTACCGTGGCATAGCCCCAAGGGTGAGGAGCTTCGGCACGTCGATCAGGGCGCCCGCGCAGCGTCGGCCGGTCCGCCGTTCGGCAGAACGGCGGAAGTCCCTAGCCTCCGAGGTAAGCTTTGCGGACGTTGTCGTCGTGCAGGAGCTCTTGGCCGGTGCCGGTCATGGTGATCTTGCCGGTCTCGAGCACGTAGCCGCGCGTGGCGATCGAAAGCGCCATCTGCGCGTTCTGCTCGACCAGAAGCACCGTGGTGCCGGCCTTGTGCAGATCCTCGACAATCTGGAAGATCTGCTCGATCAGAATCGGCGCCAGACCCATGGAGGGCTCGTCGAGCATGAGCAGCTTGGGGTTGCTCATAAGGGCGCGGCCCATAACGAGCATCTGCTGCTCGCCGCCCGAAAGGGTGCCGGCGACCTGGCGACGACGCTCCTTAAGGCGCGGGAACTGCTCGTAGACGCGCTCAAGGCCCGGGGCAACCGTGGACTTGGGCTGCGTGTAGGCACCCATCTCCAGGTTCTCCTCGACCGTCATCTGCAAAAAGGCGCGACGACCCTCGGGCACCTGAGCCAGGCCCTTGCTCACCAGCTTGTCGGCGGGCGTATGGGTAATATCCTCGCCCATAAACTTGATGGAGCCGGTTTTGGAGCGCAGCAGGCCCGAGATGGTCTTAAGCGTCGTGGACTTGCCGGCGCCGTTGGCACCAATCAGGGCCACGATCTCGCCCTCATTGACGTTAAAGGAGATGTCCTTGATGGCGTGGATGGCGCCGTACCAGACGTTGATGTTGTAGACGGAAAGCATCGGCTCTGCCATTTAGTTCTCCCCCTTATCCTGCTTGCCCAGATACGCCTCGATAACGGCGTCGTTGTTCTGGATCTCCTCGGCCGTGCCCTTGGCGATGACCTTGCCAAAGTTAAGCACGCAGATGCCCTCGCAGATGTTCATGACGAGCGACATGTCGTGCTCGATGAGCATGATGGCGATGCCGAAGGTGTCGCGGATCTTGACGATGTTCGCCATGAGCTCCGCGGTCTCGGACGGGTTCATGCCGGCAGCAGGCTCGTCGAGCAGCAGCAGTTTGGGATTGGTGGCAAGCGCGCGGACGATCTCCAGACGACGCTGGGCGCCATAGGGCAGCGAGCCGGCCTGCTCGTTTGCCAGGTGCTCCATATCAAAGATGGACAGCAGCTCCATGGCGCGCTCGTGGGCGGCCTTCTCGTGCTTCCAATACGTCGGCAGACGCAGCACGCCCTCAAAACCGGAGTAGCGCTCCTGGTTGTGCAGGCCGACCTTAACGTTGTCCTCCACCGTCATGGTGTTGAACAGGCGGATGTTCTGGAAGGTACGGGCGATGCCCATACGGTTGACCTGATAGACCGACTTGCCCGAGGTGTCCTCGCCGTCAAGCAGAATGGTGCCGTGCGTGGGCTGATATACCTTGGTGAGGAGGTTGAAGACCGTGGTCTTACCGGCGCCATTGGGGCCAATGAGACCGGCGATCTCGGTCTTGCCGATGGTCAGGCTAAAGTCGTCGACTGCCTTAAGGCCGCCGAACTCAATACCCAGGTGAATGCACTCGAGTGCCGGGCGCTCGCCCAGATCGCGGTCGGGAACGATGGCGCCAGAAGGGTACGGGACCATCTTGCCCTTGTTGAACTCAAACTTACTGGGCATCGGCTGCCACCTCCTTCTTGGGAGCAAAGCGGTCCTTAACGCGACCGAAGAATGCCTTGAGCTGCGGGTTGTTGGTAAAGATCATGACCAGAATCAGCACGATGGCGTAGATGAGCATGCGGTAGTCCGAGAACTGACGGAGCAGCTCGGGAAGCACGGTGAGCAGCGCCGCGGCGATGACGGAGCCGCGCATGTTGCCCAGACCGCCCAGGACCACGAACACCAGGATGAGAATCGAGGTATTGAAGTCGAACTTGGTGGCGGAGAGCTGCGAGAAGTTACCGCCGAAGAGGGCTCCGGCAGCACCGGCGAGGGCAGCGGAAACCACGAAGGCGATCATACGGTACTGGGTGACGGAGATGCCCACAGACTCGGCAGCGATCTTGTTATCGCGCACGGCCATGATGGCGCGGCCGGTACGGCTGCGGACCAGGTTGAGCACGATCACGAGCGCGACCATGACCAGGATGGCGCCGGCAAGGAAGGTCGAATAGGTCGACACGCCCGAGGCGCCCTGGGCGCCCTTGATGATGGCGGTTCCGTCCTCGAGCAGGTGCAGGTCGTCAATCGTTGAGTTGCCCGTGATGTTAAAGATCACGTGCAGGCCGTGGGAGTCGACGCCCACGATGAGGCAAGTAACGATCTCTTTGATGATCTCGCCAAAGGCCAGCGTCACGATGGCCAGGTAGTCGCCGCTCAGGCGAAGGACCGGGATGCCGATCAAGAAGCCCAGGATGGCCGCGGCGATGGCGCCGACCACGATGCTGATGATGAGGCGCACAGGATCGGAGGGAACGGCGCTCTCGAGGGCGACCGCGGTGACGATACCCGTGTAGGCACCGACACTCATAAAGCCCGCGTGGCCCAGCGACAGGTCGCCCGCGATGCCGACGACGAGGTTAAGCGAGATGGCCATGACGATGTAGGCCGTAATGGGGACCAGCTGACCGGCGATCATGCGCGGGATCATGTGGTTGGACTGCATAAAGAACACGATGGCGAAGGCCACGATGCACATGGCATACGTGACAAAGTCGTGACGCGTCTGCTTGTCTTTAAGGAACTTCATAACGCTCACCTACACCTTCTCGGGGACGTACTTGCCCAAGAGGCCGGCAGGCTTGACGAGCAGGACGATGATCAGAACACCAAAGACGATGGAGTTGGCAAGGCTCGTGGAAATGTAAGCCTGTGCCATCGCCTCGATGATGCCGATGAGAATGCCACCGACAAAGGCGCCGGGGATGGAGCCGATGCCACCGAAGACGGCGGCGTCGAAGGCCTTGATGCCAGGCATGGCACCCGTCGTGGGCTGCAGCACCGGCGAATAGGAGCAAAGGAGCACACCGGCGATGGCGGCAAGGGCGGAGCCGATGGCGAACGTCATCGAGATGGTGCGGTTGACGTTGATGCCCATGAGCTGAGCGGCGGCCTTGTCCTCGGACACGGCGCGCATGGCCTTGCCCATCTTGGTCTTGCCCGTAAAGAACACCAGGCCGGCCATAATGACCAAGCAGGCGACGATGGTGACGAGCGAGACGGCGCTCACGTTGTACTTGGCCAAGAACTCCGGCACCGGGAAGGTGACGAGCGAAGTAAAGTTCTTGGGCGTGGCGCCCCACAGGAGCTGTGCGGCATTCTGCAGGAAGTAGGACACGCCGATAGCCGTGATCAGAACGGCCAGCGGGCCCGCCTGACGCAGCGGCTTGTAGGCGAGGCCCTCGATGAGAACACCCAGAACCGTGCAGACCGCGCAAGAGAGAATTACAGATGCCCAGCCCGGGAGGCCGAGATACGACGTGGCGCAGAACGAGACATAGGCACCGACCATGATGACGTCGCCGTGAGCGAAGTTCAGCATCTTGGCGATACCGTAGACCATGGTGTAGCCCAACGCGATGATGGCGTAGACGCTGCCCATGGACAGGCCGTTGACCAGGTATTGGATAAAGACCGTCATGTTCCACATCCCCCTTTCGAATAGGTTTCCAGTTGATGTACGAAACAGGGACGTTACATCGTCCCTAGATACCAAGCAAGCAGGGAAGGCCAAAACCTCCCCTGCTTGGGATCAAAACCGCTCTATGTAAGGCGGCCTACTAGGCCTGTACGTACTTGCCGTCGGTGATGACGTACGCAGTCGGGTCCTTCTGGACCTGGCCCTTGTCGTTCCAGGAAAGCTTGCCGGTCAGACCGTCAACGGTGATCTTGAGCATAGCCTCGGGCAGCTTCTCGGCGACCTCGGTGGGGTCGGCGTCGACGCCCAGGCCGGCCTCCTTGAGAGCCTCGACCACTGCGTGCACGCCATCGTAGGCGTCGGCGGCAAACTGGTCGGGGGTATCGCCGTACTTATCCTTGTAAGCGTTGACGAAGTCGGCGTTCTTCTCGTCGTCGGCGGAGAACGGGGTCATGAGCAGCAGACCCTCGGCAAGGGAGGTGTCGAAGCCCTCCACGCCCAGGATGCCGTCCATGCCGTCGCAGCCCATCATCTTGACGTCGTAGCCCATGTCCTTGGCGTTCTTGAGCAGGACGGACGCCGGCGTGTAGTAGATCGGCGCGAAGATCATGGTGGCACCGGCCTGCTTGGCCTTGGTCAGCTGGTTGGTAAAGCTCGTGGCGGAGTCGTCCTTAAAGGTCTCCTCGTCGACGATCTCGAGCTTGGACTCAGCGGCCTGAGCCTTAAAGGAATCCGCAATGCCCGAAGAATAGGCGTCGCCGGAGTTATAGAACAGCACGAACTTCTCGTCCGCATACTTCTGGGCCAGGAACTTGGCAGCGTTGACGCCCTGGTTGGGGTCGGTGAAGCAAACCTGGAAGACGCAATCCTTGCCGTCAGTGACGTCCTCGGAGGACGCGGACGGGGTGATCATGAACGTCTTGGGGTCGTTACCACATTCGGCGGCAACGGCAACCGACGCACCCGTGGTGGTCGGGCCGACGAGGGCCTGCATGCCCCAGTCGAGCAGAGTATTAAAGGCGTTGACGGCCTTCTCGCCGTCGGCCTGGTCGTCCTCGGCCTTGCTGACAAGCGGCAGCTCCTTGGTCGAGAAATCCTTGCAGCCAAGCTCGACGCCCTGGGTAACGGACTTGCCGTAGGACGCAGCGGCGCCGGTCAGCGGGCCGATGGTGCCGATCTTAAACGAAGCGTCGCTCGAAGCGGAACCGCTATCGCCGCCGTTGGAGGAGCAGCCAGCTAGAATGGACATCGCCCCCAGACCTGCTGCGCTCGCGATAACGCTCCTGCGATTCATAACAGGGTTCAATGACTTACCGGTGAGGCTCGACATGCGGCTCTCCTCTCAAATCTCGTCGGGTTTCGGTTACCCGACAGGCCATCCTTCGCCGTGTTCGGCGTTCGCAAAATAGTAGACGCTTTAGTTAAGAAAAGTGGCGATTATTTCAACTTTTCTTTGGCCTCAGGTTTTTATCCATATTTCTGCGTATTTTTACCGCTTTATGCAGGTCTGCCACTTTATTGTGTAAAAGTAATGTTTCCATTCTGTTACAAGCGCTCTCGCCCTGAATAAAAGAGCCTCACCGGTTGCGTTTTATACGCTCTTAGGCGGCGATGTACTTGCCGTCCTGAATCACATAGGCCGTAGCGGGCTTCTCGACCTGGCCCTCATCGTTCCAGGTGAGCTCGCCGGTCAGGCCATCGATCTTGATCTTTCGCATGGCCTTGGCAAGGTCGGCGGCAATGCCGGCACCGTCGGCCGTCGTGTCGATGCCGGCCTTGTCGATAGCCTCGGCGATCGCGTGGACGCAGTCGTAGGCGTCGGCGGCAAACTGGTTAGGGGTCTCGTCGTACTCCTCCTTGTATGCCTTGACGAAGTCGGCGTTCTTCTCGTCGTCGGCGGAGAACGGCGTCATGAGCAGCACGCCCTCGGCAAGCGAGGTGTCGAAGCCCTCCACAGAGAGCAGGCCGTCCATGCCGTCGGTGCCCATGAGCGTCATGTCGTAACCCATGTCCTTGGCGTTCTTGAGCAGAACGGACGCCGGCGTGTAATAAATCGGCGCAAAGATGAGCGTGGCGCCGGCCTCCTTGGCCTTGGTCAGCTGGTTGGTAAAGCTCGTGGAAGAGTCGTCCTTAAAGGTCTCGGTGTCGACGATATCGAGCTTGGACTCCTTGGCCTGTTCGGCAAAGGCATCGGCTACGCCCGAGCTGTACGTGTCGCCGGAGTTATAGAACAGGGCGATCTTGGCGTCCGCATACTTCTCGGCCAAGAACTTCGCGGCACTCGTGCCCATGGTGGGGTCGGTGAAGCAGACCTGGAAGACCGTGGTCTTGTCCTTGGTGACATCGAGCGACGAAGCGGAAGGCGTGACCATGAGCATGTCGTCGGCAATCTCGCCCGAAACGGCGACGGCGGCACCGGTGGTGACGGGGCCGACGAGCGCCTGCATGCCCCAGTCGCACAGGGTATTGAAGGCGTTGATGGCCTTCTCGCCGTCGGCGACGTCGTCCTCGGACTTAAGCGAGAGCTTGAGGTCCTTGGTCGAGAAATCCTTGACGGCGAGTTTGGCGCCTTTCTCGACCGAGACGCCATAGGTTGCCGCGGCGCCGGTCAGAGGACCGATGACGCCGATCTTGAATGCGCCGTCTTCATCGGCGGAGCCGCCATCCGAACCACCCGAGGAGCAGCCGGCAAGTGCGACGGTGCTGCCGAGCGCGGCGGCGCCGGCGAGGAAGTTCCTACGGCTGAGCGTGCTGTTGATGTTGAACATGGTGTCCCCCTTTTCGCTGGCCGCGGTGCGGCCGTCTTGCGGTACAGGGCAAACCTTATGGTTCAAACGTTGACAGTTTGTTACGGAACTTCGTTTGTAGCGAGCGTGTTTCCAATGTTTCCGCAGCGTTTCGGGGGTAGCGTTTTGTGCGGCTCCTGTTGCCTGGCAAGCACGCGCCCTCGGTTCACGCTAGAATGCACTCAACCTTAACTGGTCAATCATCCATACAGATGCACGAAGGAGCTATCTATGAGCGAACCCCTGCGCACCGTGAACGTCGGCCTGATCGGTCTGGGAACCGTCGGCGGCGGCGTGGCTCGTCTGATCAAGAGCCACCACGATGAGTACCTGGCCGCCTACGGCATCGACCTTAAGCTGACCCGCGCCTGCGCGCTTGCCTGGGAGCAGGCCGAAGCCGCCGGTATTGAGCGCGAGGCCTTTACGAGCGACTGGCACGACGTCGTCACCGACCCCGCCGTCGACATCGTCGTCGAGCTGATTGGCGGCGAGCACCCCGCGACCGAGATCTTCACCACGGCCTTTGAGAACGGCAAGCATGTCGTCTCCGCCAACAAAGCCCTGCTCGGCCGTCACGTCGAGACGCTCGCCGAGAAGGCGCGCGAGTGCGGCGTGCAGATCAAGTGCGAGGCCAGCTGCGGCGGCGGTATCCCCATCGTCAGCACGCTCGAGCACGACCTGGTGGGCAACAAGATCCTGACCATCGCCGGCATCCTCAACGGCACCACCAACTACATTCTGTCGCGCATGGACGCCGAGGGCGCCGATTACGCCGACGTGCTCGCCGACGCCCAGGCCAAGGGCTACGCCGAGGCCGATCCGTCCGCCGACGTCGACGGTTTCGATGCCGCCAGCAAGACGGCGATCCTCGCCTCCATCGGCTTTGGCACCCGCGTTACCACCGACGATGTGTACCAGCAGGGTATCCGTACCATCGGCGCCGAGGACATCGCCCAGGCCCGCGAGCTCGGCTACACCATTAAGCTGTTGGGTATCGCACGCAACACCGAAGCCGGCGTCGACGTCCGCGTGCATCCCACGCTGATCCCCGCCGACCACATGCTTGCCAAGGTCAACGGCGCCATGAACGCTGTCTACGTGGTAGGCGACGCCGTGGGCGAGACCATGTTCTACGGTGCCGGCGCAGGCTCCTTCCCCACCGCGAGCGCCGTCGTGGGCGATATCCTGTCGCTCTCCGAGCAGATCAGCCGCGGCGTGGCTCCGCTGCCCGAGATTGAGCCCTACGGCCACAACCTTGCCTTTAAGCCCATGGACGAGCTCCAGACCAAGTACTATGCGCGCCTGAAGGTTGCCGACCGCGTGGGCGCCCTGTCCGAGACGGTCGATATCTTCGCCAAGCACAACATCTCGATCTCGCTCATCAATCAGGTCGAGGATGGCAAGTCGGGCGTCACCGACACCTGCTCGGTCATCTTCCTGACGCACCGCGCGCTCGAGAAGGACGTCCAGGCTGCCGCCGCCGAGCTTGCAGGCGTCGACTGCGTGGCAGAGGTCGCCAACGTTCTGCGTATTGAGGACGTTGAGGCCTGGACCGAAGGCGTTATGGCCAACTAATCCGGTCTTCGGTATACGGCATATATGTTGAGGGGCTCCCGTCCGGTATTGGACGGGAGCCTTTTTACTTGCGCGCTCGGGGCGCATCGACGTGGCTTACGTTTGAACAACTTGACCGTTCATTGACAACCGGGGGTACCGTTCACCGATAAGCGAATGTGCTCGTTTTGGGCCGCCACTATGCTGTGCTGCGTATGTCCACACCCCCGAAGAATGGAGGCACCATGTTGCTCGAGGGTAAGAAAGCAATCATCACTGGAGGCACGCGCGGTATCGGCTATGCCATCGCCTGCCGTTTTATTGAGGAAGGCGCTGCCGTCACCGTCTTTGGCTCTCGCCAGGAGACCGCCGACGCCGCTGTTGAGAAGCTGACCGCAGCCTATCCCGAGGCCAAGATCTGGGGCCGCTCCTGCGACCTCACCTCGCTCGAGGCAGTGACCGAGGCCTTTACCCAGGCCGCCAATGACATGGGCGGTCTCGACACGGTCGTCAACAATGCCGGCATCTCCCAGCGCTCGCCCCTTTTGGACTATACGGCCGAGGAGTTCGCCAAGGTCATGGACCTCAACGTCGTCGCTGTCTTCAACGGCCATCAGGCTGCTGCCAAGATCATGACCGGAGCTGGTCATGGCGGCACCATCACCACCACGAGCTCGATGGTCGCCAAGTACGGCCAGCCCTCCGGCGTCGGCTATCCCACGTCCAAGTTCGCCGTCAACGGCATGGTCCAGTCGCTCTCGCGCGAGCTCGCCCCCATGGGCATTCGCGTCAATGCCGTCGCCCCCGGCGTGACCAAGACCGACATGGTTGCCAACCTGCCCGAAGAGGTCATCAAGCCCATCGTTGCCACCATTCCGCTCGGCCGCATGGGCGAGCCCGAGGACGTCGCCAACGCCTTCGTCTTCCTGGCAAGCGATATGGCGGCCTACGTTACGGGCGCCATCCTCCCCGTCGACGGAGCTGCCCGCTCCTAAAGGGCAGCGGGCTTCGGCCTCGTCCTTCAACAGAGCTCTACGCAAAAGGCGCGCTGCCTGCGATCGATGCAGGCAGCGCGCCTTCCTTAATTTGGACGGAAACCGTATCCCGGTATTCCTTGCTACCTGTCGTCGTCCTCGGCTTCTTCTCTTGCATAGAGCTCCAGCATGCGGCGGCGGTATTCGCGCACGGCGAGCTTGGCGCGCTCCAGGCGGCGGCGCTCGCGCGGAGTGAGCTTGGACGGGTCGATCTCGTCGCCATAGGTCTTCTCGGCCAGCAAATGGGCAGCGTCAACAATACGGGCATCGATGCGCTCGCTCGCCGCTTCGGCCGAGAGGCGGTCGGCAATGGAATCAATCGTAGGCATGCCGTCGAGAGTGCGCCCGTGACCATGCGAGGTCAGCAGTTCGTGCTCGCGTGCGAGCAGGCTCGCCAGGTCGTGATGGGCGCGCAGAATATCGAACGCATCGGAAGGATGCTCGGCAACTTCTGCCACGGCGGCAACCGGCGCGGCATCGACCACGCGATAGAAGAGCTGCGCGAGCAGCGGCATCAAGAACACCGTGATGGCACCGGCGGCAACCATGACCGAGGCAATGTCTTGCGACAGCGCGCCGGCGTTGACGGCAACGCTCGTCACGGCAACGATGATCGGCAGCGCCGTGGTGCAGTACAGGGCCACGGTAATGCGGCCATACGCCGAGACATCGCGTGTCTCGGGGCAGATGCTCATAGAGACAAGAATGGGCACGGCGCGGATGATGAGCAGCGCCACGATAAAGCCCACGAGCAGCCCGGGGCGCGATGCGACGGCCGTCAGGTCGATCTTTGCGCCCGACACGGTAAAGAATACGGGGATCAAAAAGCCATAGGCCAGTCCATCGAGCTTGGTCTCGAGCGTGTGATTGCCCTCGGGGATGATATAGCGCAGGACAAAGCCGGCGGCAAAGGAGCCCAACACGATGTCGAGATCGAAGATGGCCGAGAACGCCACGAGCGTGACCAGGATGAGCACCGTGAGGCGTACGAAGGTCTGCGATGTGGTGTCGGCGCGCTCCTCGACAAACGCAAAGAAACGGCTGCCGACGCGCTTGGAGCGGCTCGGAACCACGGCCAGCAACACGCACACCACCGCAAACAGGCCCAGAATCACGAGCGTTTGGATGCCGGTTCGTGCAGAAAGCAGCACCGACATGGCAAGCACGGGGCCAAGCTCGCCCCAGGTACCGTACGCGAGAATCGAATCACCGACGCGCGTTCCGGCAAGCAACCGCTCGCGCAAGATGGGCATGAGCGCTCCGAGCGCCGTCGAGGTAAGCGCGAGCGTCACGGCGATACCGTCGAAATGGCTGACCGAGAACCACGGCGTAAAGCGCACGGCAAGCCAGGCGATGCCAAACGTGACAACCCACGTCGCCAAGCCATAGCGCCCCTCCACACCCGTAATGTTCTTAGGATCGATCTCGAAGCCGGCGAGCAGGAACAAAAAGGCCAAGCCGAGCTCGGACACGAGCGAGACCTCGGCGTCCACATGAATGATACCGAGCATATGAGGGCCCAGCACCGCGCCGAACACGAGCAAAAAGACCGTCTCGGGTACGGGCTTTCCGGGAATCGCCGAGGCGATAAAGGGGCTCGCAAAGGCCACGAGCGCGATGATGGCGAGCGAAACGAATGCCATGTGATGCCTTTCTCTTGTTTGCGCTTCACTGTAGCACCCTCGCCGTCCTCAACGCGCCGCGAGCTGTCGTATCATAGTGAGGTTTACAAACATGTGGCTCAAGGCGACCGCGAGGCTTGCCCCGCAAACCGACCGCTGCCGCATACCGTACCGTACGCCCAACCGATCAGGAAGGCAGGAACCAATGGTCTCTCGTATCTACGTGGAGAAGAAACCCGGGTTCGACGTCGAGGCTCAGCAGCTCAAGGGCGAGCTGACCGAGATTCTCGGCATCAAGGGCATCGAGGCCCTGAGGATCATCAACCGCTACGACGTCGAGGGCATCGACGAGGAGCTCTTCCGCTCCTGCGTGCCGACCGTCTTTAGCGAGCCCCAGGTCGACGTGACCTATGACGAGCTCCCCGCAAGCGATGGCGCCGTCTTTGCCGTCGAATTCCTGCCTGGCCAGTTTGACCAGCGCGCCGACTCCGCCAGCGAGTGCGTGCAGCTCATCAGCCAGGGCGAGCGCCCCGCCGTGCGCTCCGCCAAGGTCTATATGATCTCGGGCGCTCTGGACGAAGCCGCCATCGAGGCCATCAAACACTACGTGGTGAACCCCGTCGAGGCGCGCATCGCCTCGCTCGACCTGCCCGAGACGCTGTACATGGAGACCCCCGAGCCCCAGCCCGTCGAAGTGCTCGACGGCTTCCGCGAGCTCGATGAGGCCGGCCTTGCCGCCTTTATTTCCGAGCGCGGTCTTGCCATGGACGAGGCGGACATCGCCTTCTGCCGGCAGTACTTCCGCGATGAGAATCGCGACCCCACCATCACCGAGATCCGCGTGATCGACACGTACTGGTCCGACCACTGCCGCCACACCACCTTCGGCACCGTCCTGGACGACGTGACGATCGACGACGCCGTGGTGCAGCAAGCCTTCGACCGCTACATGGAGATGCGCCACGAGCTCGGTCGCGACGCCAAGCCCGTCTGCCTCATGGACATGGGCACCATCGGCGCCAAGTACCTTAAGAAAACCGGCGTCATGACTGATGTCGATGAGTCCGAGGAGATCAACGCCTGCACCGTCAAGGTGAAGGTCGATGTCGACGGCGAGGAGCAGGACTGGCTGTTCCTGTTTAAGAACGAGACCCATAACCACCCGACCGAGATCGAGCCCTTCGGCGGTGCCGCCACCTGCGTGGGCGGCGCCATCCGCGACCCGCTCTCGGGCCGCAGCTACGTATACCAGGCCATGCGCGTCACCGGCGCCGGCGACCCCACCGTCCCCGTGTCCGAGACGCTCGAGGGCAAGCTGCCGCAGCGCAAGCTCGTGACCACCGCTGCCGCCGGCTACTCCAGCTACGGCAACCAAATCGGCCTTGCCACCGGCCAGGTCAACGAGCTCTATCACCCCGGCTACGTGGCCAAGCGCATGGAGGTCGGCGCCGTCGTGGGTGCTACCCCGGCCAACCACGTGCGCCGCGAGTGCCCCGCCCCCACCGACAAGATCATCCTGCTGGGCGGCCGTACCGGCCGTGACGGCATCGGTGGCGCCACCGGTTCCTCCAAGACCCAGAACACCGAGTCCATCGAGACCTCGGGCGCCGAGGTCCAGAAGGGCAACGCCCCGGTCGAGCGCAAGCTGCAGCGTCTGTTCCGCCGCGGCGATGCCTGCCGTCTGATCAAGCGCTGCAACGACTTTGGTGCCGGCGGCGTCTCGGTCGCCGTAGGCGAGCTTGCCGACGGCCTGTATGTCGACCTGGACACCGTGACCAAGAAGTACGATGGCCTGGACGGCACCGAACTCGCCATCTCCGAGTCCCAGGAGCGTATGGCCTGTGCCGTCGCCGACGGTGACGTCGAGGAGTTCATGGGCTACGCCGCCGAGGAGAACCTCGAGGCAACCGTTATCGCCGAGGTTACCGCCGAGCCGCGCATGCGCATGGCTTGGAACGGTGTCGCCATCGTCGACCTGTCCCGCGAGTTCCTCAACTCCAACGGAGCGCCTAAGCACCAGGTCGCCCACGTCTGCGCACGCAGCGTGTGGCAGCCCAGCTGGGCCGGTACCACGCTTGCCGAGCGCATGACCTCGCTCGTCACCGACCTCAACGTCGCCTCCAACAAGGGCCTTTCCGAGCGCTTCGACTCCACCATCGGTGCCGCGACCGTGCTCATGCCCTTTGGCGGCAAGACGCAGCTCACCCCGAGCTCGGCCATGGTCGCCAAGTTCCCCGTGGACGGCGAGACCACCACGGCGAGCGCCATGGCATGGGGTTTCAACCCCTACCTGATGGAAGCCGACCAGTTTGCGGGCGCCTACCTGTCCGTGGTCGAGTCCATCGCCAAGCTCGTGGCCGCCGGCTTTGAGCACAAGCGCGCCTACCTCTCCTTCCAGGAGTACTTCGAGCGCCTGCGTACCGAGGCCGAGCGCTGGGGCAAGCCCATGGCAGCAGTACTCGGCGCCCTCATGGCCCAGGTCGACCTGGGCGCCGGTGCCATCGGCGGCAAGGATTCCATGAGCGGCTCGTTTGAGGACGAGGCCGGCGAGCTCAACGTTCCGCCGACCCTGATCAGCTTCGCCGTTGCCGTGGGCAAGGCTGCTCGCGCCGTCTCCCCCGAGTTCAAGGGCCTCACGCACCGCGTCGTCCGCATCGCCCCCGCCACCTACGGCGAGGACTACCGCCCCGACGCCCAGCAGCTGCTCGCCGCGTTTGACGCCGTCGAGGCGCTCACTGCTACCGGCGACGCCCTGGCCGTCTCCACGCCCGGCTACGGCTGCGGCGCCGAGAGCCTCTTTAAGATGTGCGTCGGCAACCAGATCGGTATCGAGCTTGCCGAGGACGTGGACGTGGAGAGCCTCTTCACCCCGCTCTACGGCAGTTTTATCGTCGAGCTCGCCGAGGACGCCGAGCTGCCCGAGGTCGCCGACGGCGTTGTCGTCGAGCCCCTCGGCACCACCGTCGAGGGCTATGTCATCGACACCGGCTCCGAGGTCATCGAGCTCTCTGAGCTCCAGGAGGCCTGGGAGAGCGGCATCGAGGGCGTCTTTGCCTACCGCAGCGCCGGCGAGACTGCCGAGGTCGAGACCATCGACTTCCGCGCCAAGGATATCCATGTGTACGGTGGCGCCAAGATCGCCCGCCCGCGCGTGGTCATCCCCGTGTTCCCTGGCAACAACTGCGAGTACGACAGCGCCCGTGCATTCCGCGCCGCCGGTGCCGAGGCCGACACCTTCGTGATCAACAACCTCACGCCCGAGGCCGTCGCCGAGAGCACCCATGAGCTTGCCCGCCGCATCCGCCAAAGCCAGATCGTCATGATCCCCGGCGGCTTCTCGGGCGGTGACGAGCCCGACGGCTCCGCCAAGTTCATCACGGCGTTCTTCCGCGCTCCCGAGGTCACCGAGGCCGTCCGCGACTTGCTCAAGGCCCGCGACGGCCTGATGCTGGGCATCTGCAACGGTTTCCAAGCCCTGGTCAAGCTCGGCCTGGTGCCCTACGGTGACATCGTCGACGCCACGCCCGATGCGCCCACGCTGACGTTCAACACCATCGGCCGCCACCAGAGCCGTCTGGTGCGCACCCGTATCTCGTCCAACCTGTCCCCGTGGCTGTCGCAGTGCAGCCTCGACGACCCCTACACCGTCGCCATCAGCCACGGTGAGGGCCGCTTTGTCGCCAACGACGAGGTGCTCGCCCAGCTCATCGCCAACGGTCAGGTCGCCACGCAGTACGTGGGCGAGGACGGAAAGCCCAGCATGGATCTTTCCGTCAACCCCAACGGCTCCGCGCTCGCCATCGAGGGCATTACGAGCCCCGACGGCCGCGTCTTGGGCAAGATGGGCCACGCCGAGCGTCGCGGCGACAACCTGTACCGCAACGTGCCCGAGCATGTCCCCGGCGATAAGTTCATGCCGATCTTTGAGAGCGGCGTAGCCTACTTCGCCTAAACCTTTCCCTTCGGGTACAATCCCATCGGGTAACAACACCCGCCACCGGCACTCCCGGTGGCGGGTTCTTTTTTGCTTCGCGCATGTAGGAAGGACACCATGGAAAGCCGCAAGCCATATCTCGCCACCCTGCCCGGACTCATCCTGGGCTGCCTCGTATGCTGCGCGCTCTGGGGGTCGGCTTTTCCCTGCATCAAGATCGGCTACGCGCTCTTTGGCATCCCGGCAGACGATAGCGCCTCGCAGCTGTTCTTCGCGGGCCTGCGCTTCACCCTTGCCGGCGCGCTGGTCATTGTTGGCATGAGCGCGGTCCAACGCCGTCCGCTCGTTCCGCAGACGCGCGACATCAAACCTATCTTCACGCTGTCGCTCTTCCAGACCATCGGCCAGTACTTCTTTTTCTACCTCGGTCTCTCCCGTGCAAGCGCCATGTCGAGCTCCATCATCGAGGCCAGCGCTAATTTCTTGGCCATCCTCTTTGCCGCCCTGGCATTCCGCACCGAAAAGCTCGATGCGGCCAAGGTGCTCGGCTGCGTGTTGGGCTTCGCCGGCGTCGCACTCGTTAACCTTTCAGGCACGGACGGCACCTTTGGCTTTACGCTCGACGGCGAGGGCTTTATCCTGGCCTCCACCGTCGCGGGCGCCCTTTCGACCTGCCTGATCGGCATCTTCTCGCGCGAGCACGACGGCGTCTTGCTTGCCGGCTGGCAGTTCTTGGTCGGCGGCCTCGTCCTCACCGCTATCGGCTTTTTGATGGGCGGCGTGCTCTCCCCCACGGCAATCGCCCCCGCCATCGCGCTCATCGTCTATATGGCGCTTATCTCCGCGGTCGCCTACTCGCTGTGGTCGCGCCTACTTGCCGTCAACCCCGTCAGCCGCGTCTCGGTCTTTGGGTTTATGAACCCGGTCTTTGGCGTGCTGTTGAGCGCGCTGCTGCTCGGCGAGGGCGCCGGCACGAGCCCCGTTACCGTTATCGTTGCCCTGCTGCTGGTCTGCGGCGGCATCATCATCGTCAACAAACCTAAAAAGGCCTAGCGAGCTGCCGCGTTCCGAGAAAAAGACGAGGCGCATCTTCGACAGCCGCTACTAGGCCTTCGTAAGAAATAGGGGCGCACGACTCAACGGTCGTGCGCCCCTATTTTTCTAGCGTACCTGAACGCCGGCTTTCTTTTTCTCGGCCTTGACGCGGTAGAGCTCCACATCGGCAGCGCGAAGCAAGTCTTGCCAGGTATCGACCCCATCGCCGACCCGTGCGTAGCCGATGGACATCCGCAGCAGATACGGCACGTCGGCACGTGCAAGCTCATCGTTGATTGCCGCACACAGACTTATGATGTCCTGCTCCGCCGTCGCCTTTTGGAGCACCACGAACTCATCGCCGCCATAACGTGCGATAAAGCCACCAGACGCCGAGCAGACCTCTTTGAGCGTAGCAGATACGACCTGGAGGGCATGGTCGCCCTCCACATGTCCATAGTGATCGTTAATCTGCTTAAAGCCGTCGGCGTCCATCATAAGCAGATACACATCTTCGGCCTGTTCCACATTTGAGAACAGCGACAGCATATAGGTCTCAAAACGGTTGCGATTGTTAAGGCCAGTCAACGGGTCGGTCGAGATCAGCTGCTCCTGGTAGATGATGTAGAGTAGCAATATGCTAATCATTATGCCGACACAAAGGCCGGGCACCGATAATACAACCTGAAAGGTACCGCCCACCAGGGCCGGAATGGCGAAAAATGCCAAGGTTCGATAGATGGCCTTCGTTTGCAGGCTTTCGACTTTTCGAGCCTGAACAAAGGCATGCAAGGACGTATATATGACGTAGCAGTAGCTAACGATAGGTTGAATCATATAAAGCGCACCGCGACGGTATATGCCCTGCGCATCGATATAGAACAGGGCATGTGTCCAGTAGCTGGTAAACGCCAGCGCGACCACCAATACGGTCGGCAACGTCAAAAGCGCCACCCTATAGGGCGTGGTCAAGAGCTGCGAGCCCTGCATCGTCTCGGAATAGAAAAACCAAATGAGGCACGCGATGGCGAACAGCGAAAACGAGACCGCATTGGAAATCCAGTTGGCTGAAATGCCCACAGGAGTGCTCACGCCGTCCGAGAGCGTCCAAATCATATCGAAGAAAATGTAGGCGGCAGAGGTGTAGCCGAGCATGCTAAACAACAGCTGCTGGGTACTCGAGAACAAGGAGCGGCGGCTTCGTGCGGCAAGCCCGATAAGAATAATCATGCACAGCACAAAAATCTCGATCTTGAGTGCCTTAACCACTAGGTTCCATCCCCTCTATATCCAAGTGGCCAGAATCGCCCGAGATTCGCTCGGGCAAGAAACACCCCTTAGCCCGCAGGGGTAAGGGGAATAATAGCAGAGCGCCCGAATGACACCGAATAACAGATGCCGTACGGGCGCTCGGACGGCGTGAATTGCACACGCCGATTTCATTGATTCGAACAGGTGATTACTCGCCGTCGATATCGGTCGCGACAGCCTCCTCAATAGCCTCGACACCAGCAACCGACAGGTCTTCCTTGCCCTGGCAGAATTTCTTGTCGACCCAGCCGGTCAGGATCGGGGCCATGATCGCCGTGATGATGACGGCGGTAGCGATCTGGGCGTACGCAGTGGGCGCAAGCTCGGCATAGCGCGGCGCAACCTCGGCGAGGGCGACCGGCGTGGTCATGGCCGTACCGGCGATGGTGGAACAGGCAACAGCAGCCTTGCCGTTGCCGCCGCACAGGCGCTCAAAGGCAAAGGTGATGGGGCCGACGATAAAGAGCGTGATGAGGCCAAGCAGAATGCCCGAGATGCCGCCGGTGATGAAGCTCGACAGACTCATGGACGCACCGAGCTGAAAACCGATGACGGCAATCGCGGGATTGGTGCCGGGGACCAGCAGGTTCTTGATGAACGGGAACAGGTTGCCCAAAACCATGCCGATAACGAGCGGCAGGATGGAACCGATGATGGTGCCGATGGGAATGTTAGCGAGACCCGAGACGCCGAGGATAATCATCGTGACGGCGGGACCGGCCGTAAAGAACAGGATGCCGACGGCGCCTTGCTCGGACTCATCGCCGAACTCGCCCATGATGCCCGTATAGAGCGCCATGTTGCAGAACGTGATGCCGCCGATGATGGACACGGAGCTGAGGCCAAGGAAGTTGTCGTTAAAGAAATACGCCACGCCCAAGCCGAGAGCCGCCGCGACGACAAGCTTGGGAATCAGCACGACGATACCGGTCTTGATGGCGCCCGGCGTGGACTTAAAGCTGATGCCGGCACCCACGAAGAGCAGGATCGCCGCAACGATGGTATTGGAACCACCGCGGCAGGCAGCCGTAAAGAAGCCGCCGATCTCAAAGACCTGCGGGCAGAAGGTGTTGAGCAAAAGGCCGACGATCATGGGATAGATCATGATGTCGCCCGGGATACGCGGGACCTTGAATTTCTTTTTCTCGTTGGCGGTTGCTTCCTGTGCCATGAAACCCCCATTTCCGCTGACGGGGAACAAAAGCCCACGTCATGCTTTGCTACAGTAAAGTCTGACCATGGTACCAGAAGAAGCAGACCAGCTCGATGAGAAATTCGATTCGGGGGCAGCGACGACAAAAGGAGGCACCGGCCCCTATATGAGGCTCAAAACGATATACAGCACAACGCCCGAGACGCAGCACCACAACATCGACTTTGTCTTGATTGCCACCGCCACGACACCGGCAGCCGCAATCCAGGGAACCAAGGCCGGCCACAACCCCGCATCGAAGGCCCCGGGGCTTACCAAGTCGTTGGCTACCAGCGCGGCAAAGGCGGCGGGCGGAATGTAGCCCAGGGCCTCGGTGACGCGGGGCGGCAGGGTCCGTCCGCGCAGGGCGAACGCCGGCGCGATGCGAAAGAATGCGATGGCTGCCCACGACGACAGCCACAGAACCAAGAACTCGTTAACGGGCATCGCGAGCACCCCTCCCATCGGACAAGGCATCGCACACAAGCGCGATGGCAACGCCGACCACGACGCTTGCCGGCACGGCGATATTCGCAAGGCCCAAGAACTTGAACATGGCGACGGACACCGCGCCCGAAACCGCCGCGACGACATTGCCGCGCGACAGGCGCTGCGAAAAGAGCAAGCAGATGAAGAGAGACGTGCAGACAAAGCCTGCGATAGCGGTAGGAACATCGATGGCAGCGCCGGCAACAGCGCCCGCCGTGCACGAGACGCCCCATGTTGCGATCAGAATCGCGTTGAGCGCAAAGGCCTCCTTAGGGCCCCAGCCATCGCCCTCGACCAGCTTGGCCAGCGAGATGCCGTAGGCCTCTTCGGTAAGCGTCGCCGTGACCGCCAGCGTCTGGCGTTTCGAAGCCCCGGCAAGGTGCGGCGCAAGCGATGCCGAGTAGAGCGCAAAGCGAGAGGAGATGGCAGCGACGCTTGCGATAATCGAAGGTGCCGGCACGCCCGCCAGCCATAGGTTGCAGATCATGAACTGGCCGCTGCCCGTCACAAACGTACTGCTCAGGGCAAAGACCATCCAGGGCTCCATCCCCGTCTGACCCATTATCATTCCGCACGGCGCGCCCACCGCAACATAGGTGAGCATCACCGGCCAAACGGTTTTAACAATTCTGAGCACCATATCGCTCCTCGCTCTGTCAAGCTATCCGCATCGCGCGCAACCGCACATTGTAATCGTCGTCCGCCGGCAACCGAGTTCGCCTACAATTGCCACCGGATCGAACAACGCAAACTTTTTAGGAAGTCATTATGACAGCTATCGATCGAGGCCGGGCGACCGCGGCCTTCAAACGCTATACCGATGCTTACGACGCCGCCAATCCGCGCATCGCGCTCAAAATCGAGCACACCTATCACGTGGCGGAAGCGTGCGATGCCGTGGCGCGCGAGCAGAACTGGTCGACAGAGGATATTGACCTGGCCTGGCTTTGCGGCCTGCTGCACGATATGGGCCGCTTTGAGCAGCTGCGACGCTGGGACACCTTTAAAGATGCCGAGAGTATGAGCCATGCGGCGTTGGGCGTCGAGGTCCTCTTTGGCGAGAATCCCGCCGATGCACCCGCCGCAACAAGCATCCGCGACTTTATTGACGGTCCGGTGGAAGACGAACTCATCCGCGCGAGCATCGCCTATCACAGCGACTTTCGCCTACCCAAGGAGCTCGACGAGCGCACGCGGCGCTTCTGTGATATCGTGCGCGACGGCGATAAGGTCGACATTATGCGCACTATCGCCGACAGCACCGTCGATACCATCCTCAAAGTTGATGAGGATACGTTTCTTGCCAGCCACTTCTCGTCGCCGACACTCGCCGCCTTTGACGAGCATCGCTGCGTTGCACGCGATGAGCGCAACGAGCCCGCAGACTTCCTGGTAGGGCTCATCTGCTTTATGTTTGAGCTCGTCTATCCGGCAAGCCGTGCTCTGGCGCGCAAGCAGGGCGATATCTACCGCCTGCTCGACGCACCCTTTGGCATTACGCGGCCCTTCACCGATCCCGCCACGCAAGCGACCTGGGAGCGCCTAAAGGGCGAGATGCGCGACTGGCTGGCACGTGCCTAGCGCTCAAGCTGGGCCAGCAGCTCCTCGACGACCTCGACGGCGTCGCCGACAACCTTGTACTGGGCGGCGCCAAAGATAGGGGCATCCGGGTCCTCGTTGATGGCGATAATGCGCTCTGCCCCACCGATGCCGGCAAGATGTTGGATGGCGCCCGAGACACCGATACTCACGAGAAGCTTGGGCGAAACGGATACGCCCGTCTGGCCAATCTGATGGCGGTACTCCAACCAGCCGGCCTCCACAACAGGACGCGTGCAGCCAAGCTCGGCACCGAGGGCCTCGGCGAGTTTTCGCATCAACGGCAGGTTTTTCTTGGAACCAATGCCGCGACCTACCACGACCAGACGCTCGGCGTCGGCAATCGAAGCCTGCTGCCCCCACTCCTCGGCGGGAATCGAGATCTCGACACGGGCTTTAACGTCATCCGCAAGCGCCACCTGAGTGATCGTGCCGGAGCGGCCGTAGTCGAAGTCGGGCGCCTTAAAGATGCCGGGACGTACCGTTGCCATCTGAGGGCGGTGGTTGGGACAAACGATGGTGGCCATCAGGTTGCCGCCAAACGCCGGGCGCGTCTGCTGCAGCAGGCCCGTCTCCGTATCCATCGAGAGCACGGTGCAGTCGGCCGTAAGACCCGTCTGCAGGCGCACGGCAACGCCAGGTGCCAGCTCGCGGCCAAAGGCGGTCGCGCCGTACAGAATAGCCTCGGGCTTACGCTCGGCCACCAAATCGCAGATCAGGCGAGCGTAGACCTCCGCATCGTTTTGGCGCAGGCGCTCGTCGCGACAGACCATAACTTCATCAGCACCGGCGCAAACCAAATGCTCAAGCTCCTCGAACGAGCTCTCGGGGCTCATGCCGACCAGCGCCACCAGACGGCAGCCACGGGCATCGGCAAGCTCGCGGCCCTTGCCCATGAGCTCGTAGGCAACGGGAGCCACCGTATCGTGCTCATCGGTCTGCACGTATACCCAAATGTCTCGAAATGCATCAAGGTCCGCCGCGCCGGCGGCCTCGTCACGCTCGATCGAGATGGCGTTAACGGGACAGGCATCGACGCACCCGCCGCACAGAACGCAGCCGTCGGTCACGCGGGCACAGCGGTTGGGGCGCTCGCCTTCCACCACAATGCCGCCCGAGGCGCAGGCGCGAACGCAGCGACCGCAGCCGATACAGACTTCGCTATCGATAATCAGTCCGCTCATCTATGCCATCCCCTCGATAATCTTGGCAAGTTTTGCCGCCTGCTCGGACGCCGTTCCCTCAACGGCCTCACACGTTTGGTCACGGTCGGGCACAAACGAGCGCACGACCTGCGTCGGTGATCCGGCAAGGCCGCAACGCGAGGGATCGGCGTTTACGTCGGCAGCGCTGGCCACGCGCACGTCTGCATCCTCGGCCGCGCGAATACCGGCAATACTCGGCATGCGCAGCTGGCCAATCTCCTTGGCGGTCGTCATCGCACACGGCATCTCCAGGTACACCGTCTCCTCGCCGGCATCGCAGCCGTGGACGAGCGCCAGCGAGCCACACGTCGTAAATCCCACGCTCTGCACACAGCTCACGTCGGTCACGCAGGGGATCTCAAAGGCGCCGGCCAGCTCGGGTCCGATCTGGGCCGTATCGCCGTCCACTGCCATCTTGCCGCAGATGAGCAGGTCAAAGTCCTCATCGAGCTCCTCAATACCGCATTTGAGGGCATACGTGGTCGCCAGGGTATCGGCACCTGCAAAGGCGCGATCGGTTAGCAGCAGCGCGTCGTCGGCGCCACGTGCGATGCAGTCGCGCAGCAGCGATTCGGTCGCGGGAATACCCATCGACACCACCGTCACGCGAACATCCATGCCAAAGCCGATAAAGTCGTCTTTAAGTGCCAGCGCGCACTCCAGAGCGCTCGCGTCAAAGGGATTGATGACTGCCTGCTTGCCATCGCGAACGATGGTATTGGTCTTGGGGTCCATCTTAACCTCGGTGCTACCCGGCACCGCCTTGACGCACACCACCATATGGAAATCGCTCATCTTCACGCGCCCCCTTTCTGGACGAGTTCATCCAAGAGCTTCTCCGAAAACAGGTTTCCGCGGCCCAGCTGTCCGGCAGGATCGAGTTGGAGCTTAAGCCGTGCCGACTCGACCATGGCCTCGTGGCCGTACATCGTCTCAAGAAAGCCCGCCTTGATCTTGCCGACGCCGTGCTCGGCGGAGACGGCGCCACCCATGGCCGTGACCTCGGAAGCCCACTGGGCAAACAACTCGCCGCCGCGGCGGTAATCCTGCGCATCGCGCGGCAGAATGTTCACATGCAGATGGTTGTTGCCGATATGGCCCCAGGCGGCAGACTCGAGCCCGCTTTCGGCCAACGTGTGGCGATAGAGAGCGACAACGTCGGCCAGGCGCGCATTGGGCACCGACATGTCCGATCCCAGCTTGGTGATGGTGGGGTCGGTGCGGCGACGCTCGTCGATAAGCATATTGACGCTCTCTGGCACCGCATGACGGAAGAATCGCTGGCATTCGCGATCGACCTCGGTGCGCGCGACCCAGGTCGCATCGTCACGACCGCCCGCAAGCTCCAGTACCCATCCCAGGTGATACAGTTCCTCAGTCGCCTGCTTCTCGTCATCGCAATCGAGCTCCACGTAGACGCAGACCTTGGCCTCTTTGTCGAGCGCCGGCAGCGAAGAAAACGCCGTCGACTGCTCACGCTGACGGCGCAGGATATCCAGGGCGCCTGCATCGAAATATTCGATGGCGGCTGCATGGGATAGGACGGGACGCACGGAATCGGTAAAGGACACGGCCTTGTCTTCGCTGTCAAAGAAACAGCTCACGCCCCAAACGACCTCCGGTGCCGGCTGCAGGGCAATCTCGAGCTCGGTGATGACGCCGAGCGTTCCGCAGGCACCGATAAAGAGGTCGATGGCATCCATGTCGTCCGCGACGAAATAGCCCGAGGCATTTTTGGTCTTGGGCATGGTGTAGGTGGGAAGATCAAGCTCGAGCGCACGACCTTCCGCTGTCACGAGTGACAGGTGGCGGCCCCGGGCAAAAACTTCGCCACGCCGAAGCTCGAGCAGGTCACCGTCGGTCAGCGCGACGTGAAGGCCCGTGACGTGCGGACGCATGGGACCGTAAGCGTAGCTACGGGCGCCGGAAGCGTTGCATGCCGCCATACCGCCCAGACAAGCAGACGCCTCGGTGGGATCGGTAGGAAAGAATTGCTCGGGGGCTTCCTGGAATTCCTCGTAAGCCTTAAGCGAAGCCTGGTCCCAATCTGCGGTCGGAAGCACCTTCTTGCCCAGCTGCTTGCGCAGCTCAGACAGCACGACGCCGGGCTCAACACGCAAGAGAAAGTGACCCTCGTCATCGCGGCGAAGGCCTAGGTAGCGATTCATGCGGGAGGTATTGAGGATGTGGCCGCCATGGGGCACGGCGCCGGCAGCGAGACCCGTTCGAGCGCCCTGGACAGTCACCGGGACACCGTCGACATGGAGCTGCCGCAGGATGGCGCGCGTCTCGTCTTCCGATGTTGGAAACGAGATGCTCGAGGCCTCGCCCGACGAGCGAGACTCGTCGCGACCGTATTCCTCGAACTCATCGGTGAAGGGTTTGATGGTTGCAGACATGCAGAACTCCCCTTTAGCTAACTACAGTGTTTGCAGGGAGATGTTACCGCATCGTTTCGTTGACGTGTTCGAGACCGTCTCCATAATTGAGGATTTTTACGTCCGTGCAATTCGGCGAGCGGTTGCTTGTTCTCGGCAGGCGATGTTTTTGACACATATCGCTTCGCCGCCAACGATCGCGAAATTGGCACTCGAAAAACGTTGAAGTATTTTTTACCACCTGCTACCTGCGGTGATGCAAATCCGTCAAGCATTTGGTCAGCTTTTGGTCAAGTAGCGTCTGATACGGTCGGCATCGACAGCCAAAACCAATGGAAGTTTTGGCCCCAGAAGCAGGGAGGTTCCCATGGCATATTACTGGCCCCAGTACGGCGTCGCCATCGAAGTCGACGACGATCCCCATCTCCTGCCTTTCGAAGAAGAGGCATTCCCCGACACGACGGTCTACCACGTCACTACCGATGTGATCTGCGACCCCGAGTCGTTCTCGGCGCTCGCCCACCACATCGCACGCATCCACGACATCGAGCTCCCTCCCGACTTCGATGAGCTTGTCTACTCGCGCCGTCTGATGCTTCACATGCTCTTTGGAGCGGACCCGTCCACGTTCGCACGCGTCTACACCGCCAAGGACGCCGCATGAGCGCGAAGAAGTTGCCCCAACTCGCGAGTCAGAGGCATCGCAAGAAACTCATCGCTGTCTGTTTGGCTATCGTCTGTGCCCTCGTCGCCGTAGGCTTGTACGCCTGGCAGTCGCAGCCCGTACCCGAAGCGGGCGCCTCGGTCACAACGGCCGAGGGCAAATCGCGCCAAGAGATCCAAGATGAGCTCGACGCCATCGTCCGCGACAACATGATGACGATCTCGGTCGCGCCGGTCGCCCAGTTGCAGGAAGGCGGCAAGTTGCGCGTCAACGTGCAAAACGTCCAGGACAACAAGTTCCCCCAGCGATTCCGCGTCATTCAAAACGACGAGACCATTTATGAGTCCGGCATCGTCGAAACCGGCAAGACGGTCGAGACGTGTCCCGCCGGCGACATCGAGGAAGGCGAGGCGTATATCGAAATCCAGGCACTCGACACCAAGACCCATGACAACCACGGCAATCCGACGCGCGTCAAGGTCCGGGTGGAACAGGCCGAGAACTAACCCCTAACGCCCGCTGATCATTGCGCGCGGCCACCAACACTCGTCCAATCATCGCGGGGACGGCCCGCGGCGAATAGAAAGGAACGACCATGGACATCACCAGAAACATGAACGGAGCCAGAGCGCTCGTCGTGGGCGCAGGGCTCGCGCTCGCGCTCGCAATGGGCGCCTCCCCGACGCCAGCCATGGCAGCCGGGCGTGTTGGAAGCACGAAGGTAATGGTCAGGACCGAGATCGACAACATCAAGTTCAAAGCACCGACGGTTATTCCCTTCGTCGCCCAAGCCGACGGCACGCTTCAGGGTCCCTCAGAAGATGCAACCACCATCGACAATCTTTCGGCCTACGGCATCCATGTCACCAACATGAAGATCGACGCCATGAACACCTGGACCATTGCCGCCGACGCAAAGACCGGAACTGCACAGAATTCCATTGACTTTAAGGTCGGCCCCGAAGGCGCACTCCAGGACGCCAGCGCCGCAACGCAGGGAACAGGAATCGATCTTTCCAAGAACGCAACCTTTGATATGGGCTATCAGGGTATTGCCGGCGGTTCGGACAAGATCAAACTCAAGACGAGCGGAAATGTCGCCCGCGTCACGCGCGACATCTTCCATATAACCGGCGAAGGCGATCAAGTTGCAACGATCACCTGGACGGTCGAGCCCGGTGCGCACACGGCATAAGGCGATCGCATCTGTCGCCATCGTCGGCATCTTGGCGCTCGCGCCGGCAGCAGCCTTTGCCCAACAAGAGCAGGCGCAGGCCGCCACGCAAGTGACCGTCGACCTCTCGGGGCTCGACCATGGCGACCGCCAGGAACCATTGGCGCAAACGGGCGACGAAAAGCAGCTCTTGGCAGCAAGCGTCGCTGTGGCAGGCGCGGGGGCAGCCGGACTCGGCCTGCGCATCAAACGCAGCCAGTAGCCTGACACAGGCAGGCCACACATAATTTGGTAAGGAGACCCCATGGCATCGAAGAACCTTTTGCCCGTCGTCGCACTCTGCGGCGCGCTCGCAACCGGAACGCCTGTCGCCGCCTGGGCGACCCCCGTCATGGCGGACTCCTTGCCGGCAGTCCTAAGCCCCGCACCAGACCCGTCGAGCGTCATTGCTCGCAAGCGGTTTTCGCTCGCGCAGGCAGCAATCTCGACCTCGGGATGCCTTCGCCGGAATACGGACGCCTCGATAGTCGTGGATATCGAGCGCTCGAATAAGGAAAACGAATCCCAGGCAGGTTGTGCCGTCTGCACATGGCATTCGGTTGTGCTTGACGCAGATGACGATCCATGCGATTTGGAGCTGCGCATCGACATCGCTTCGATCGATGACTCGGCGAACGGAGCGAAGGTCGCCTTCGACAGCACGTTTTTCGAGAAAGGAGGCGGCATATGTCTGGGCTGCGCCGCCGCGAATGCAGACGATGCGCAGCCCACCCTCTCATTCACGGCATCGTTGCGGCTGACCAAGGCCGGCACCGATGCCATCGCGGCGGGAGAAGCGTCCCTGCTGTTCTACGCCGTCAGCACCAAAGACACAGACGTTCATTTCGAGAAGCCAGCCGGGGCACTCAGCCTTACGCGAGGGACGAAAGCAGGCCCCATTGAGATTGATGCCCACGCGCTAGGCAGGCAATGCATTCTCGCCGACCCGGCGCTTCTCGAAATGGAGTGGAACGGATCCGGGGCCGTCGGGATTGTCCCCTCCGCGCTTGGAGCCAAGACACTTCCCTCAAACGAAGGACCCAGCAACGCAACCATAAAAGAAGAGGGCGCAGACAAAGAAGCGGGTGCGGGGGACACGCCATCGCTGGCAAACAGCGTCCCAGCTTCTTTCGAAGCACCGGACGAAACCGTTGCCGATCCAAACGATTCCGAGCTTGCGGACAGCCTAGGGCTTGCTGGTCCTCAAGAAGTCGATGAGGGCAACTGCTGCGTGCTTGCCGCGCTCGACCACACAGAGACTATCGACGCCGCGAACATCGAAGTTGCCGCCGCCAATCAGCCCGTCCGCAAGTCGGCCATCATCGCATTTCCCGAGTCCGTCGAGGTCGTCTTTTTGCCATCGGGCGAGGTTGTGGCCCCGACACTGCTCACCTTGCTGGGTGCTAAGAATACTCGAAACGAAATTAAAAAGATCACGGTTGTCGACCCTGCAACTACCGCCAAGCTGCGTCTATACGCCGTTGCCCCAGACGGAAGCAAGACCCTGGAATTCGATGGCGACACGCTCCTGGCCTGGCGGCGTCTGGACATTATGCAAGACGTCTCGTATCAGATCGAACTCGAAGGGTTTGATCGAGCCCGCGATGCCAATATCATCGCCGCGGCTATTGAATCCCCACAGCGACTTATGACACTGCGCTTTGACTACTATCCCTATGTCCCGACAACCACCTGAGGCTTAAATGCTGCGCGTCGTTTCTAATACCACTTATATAACGTATTAGATGAGTCGCGATGTGCCTCGCATTCCGTTCTGCTACGATTGCCACGTTGGCATCAATACGGGAGGGCTCATGCCGGGCTTGGGAACAATCATCAACGTTGTGCTTTTGATTGCGGGCGGTCTTTTGGGATTAGCGGGCGGTCGCTTTATCACACCGCGCATCCAAGACACGCTCATGAAAGCATCGGGGCTGTGCGTCCTGTTTATCGGCTTGGGCGGCACCATGCAAAAGATGCTCGTCATCGACGGCGGCGTCCTGTCGACCACCGGCACTACCATGTTGATCGTCTCATTTGCGCTCGGCTCGCTTATCGGCGAGGCCATCAACCTGGAGGCCGACATCGAAAACCTCGGCGAATGGCTCAAGCGCAAAACCGGGAGCGAGGGAGACAACGAGTTCACCAACGCCTTTGTCTCGGCATCGCTCACCGTGTGCATCGGCGCGATGGCCATCGTGGGATCGATTCAGGACGGTCTGCTCGGCGATTGGTCCACGCTCGCCCTGAAGGGTGCACTGGACTGCATCATCGTCTGCACCATGACGGCCTCGCTCGGACGCGGCTGTATCTTCTCGGCCCTGCCCGTTGCCGTGTTCCAGGGAACGATCACGCTGTTTGCCGGCGCGCTCTCCCCCATTATGACCACCGCAGCCCTCGACAGCCTCTCACTCGTGGGGTCCATGCTCATCTTCTGCGTCGGCGTCAACCTTATCCGACCTCAGACCTTCCGCACGGCCAACATGCTCCCCGCCGTCGTCATAGCCGTCATCTACGCCCTCCTGTTCTAAGTCTATCTACATAGCGGCATCTCGAACATCTGTTTGATGCTGTGCTATGATATGAGGTCACCGACACCGTATAGGGAGAGGAGAGGGCGGTGGCCGACCAGGACGTCAAGATGCTCATCGAGCGCATTATGGCCGAGGCCCGGACCCATCAGTCCGCCCGCTTCTCAAACAAAATCTATGCTGACGAGCCGATTCTCAAGACCGGCCGTCAGATGCAGGACTTCCTCCCCGACCAGTACCGCAAGATGCGCGAGATATCGCGCTGGCAGGATGATCCCAAGGGCGGCGCGGGGCGTTGGCTATCGGAGGCGGAGCTCTTTTACCGTCAGGGCCTGCTGATGGCCGACTTCGAGGACGATTGCCCCTACAACGGCACCTTTAAGTCGTACTTTCCTACCTACAACGCCATGAGTGACCGGCAGCTGCGTGGCTACTTTACCTGGCGCGCCCAAGTGCGTCGCGGCAACATCGAGGAGACATCGACCTCGTTTGCTTTTCTGTATCTTTACGAATTGATCTGCGGCATTGGCGTCGACGACCCACTCGATGGCTTTGACAAGATCAAGGGCTTTTGGGATGCCTATCGCGCCTTTGAGCCCGGTATCGACCGGTTCGCACGCGTATGGCTGCAGGACTACGCCGTATTCCACGGACTCGATCCCAAGCTGCTACACGACTCTAAAACCGTTGCATTCGACAACGCCCTCATCGAGCTGCGCCGTGCCGTGCGAGACCTTGTACCCGCGTCGGCGCCGTTGGCCCAGGCCCCCAAGCGTCGCAAAACCTCAGAGCCCACGCTCCCCCTTCCGCCCGACGAGGCTTGTGAGGAGCGACTCATGGCCGCCATCAATGCGCTCTCCACGTACAACCTGAATAACTCACGGCTCGACCGTTCCCACCACCGCGATCTGCGCCACGTGGCGTGCGCCGTGTATGTCCGCATGGCGCGCTACTATGACACGCACCGAAAGACCGGCATCGTGGCGAGTTTATTTGGGGAGGAGACGGCAATGCCCTACACCATGTTTGCCTCGGCCGTATTCTTTGCGCCCGAGCGCCACGAGGACTGCGAATACCGTCTGGACCCCATCCATATCTACCGTTGCCAAAACGGTTTTTGGGAATGCATGCGGATTCACGGCAGCAGACAAAAGAGCAGCAAACTTGGCGAGATGATGCGCGCCTGCGACCAACGCCTGCGCCTGGCCCTGGACCCTGCCCATCCCCTGAAGGAAGAAAAGGTCCCCAAATATCTGGCCAAGATTATCGATGACGAGATTGTGGCATGGCTTTCGTGGGACGCCGCACACCAGCCCGTCAAGATCGATATCGACCTGAGCCAGCTGGGACACATCCGAAGTGCCGCCGCACAGACGCGCGAGGCGCTTTTGATCGACGAGGAACGCGAGGACGACGCGCTTGAGGATGCCGAGGCGGCAGGCCCTGGGAAGCCAGAAGCCAGACCCATGACCGAGGCGATTGTCGAGCCGGTCGCGGCGCCCATGGAACAGGACGAGGATGACGAGCCAACCATCTCCACCGAGCAATTTGGCGTCGTAGCCCCCCTCCTCGTACCAGCACCAACACCCGTGACGGCCGCGCCCGCCGACATCACGTCCGTACTCGCCCCCGCCGCAGAAGATTATCTTCGCGCGCTGCTCGAGCAAAACGCGGCGCAGGCGGCATCGGCGGTGGAGAAGTCGGAGCAGAGCGAAGATATGCTCGTCGACAGCATCAACGAGACCCTCTTTGACCTGGTGGGCGACACTGTTATTGAATTTGGCGCGGCAGGGCCGCAGATTATCGAGGACTACGAAGCAGACGTGAGAGGATACCTAGACCATGAGTGATACCGCATCCGCAGCGCCCCGCGTGCCCAAGCGCGTCGCCGCCGTCATTCTCAACTCGCTCAAGGGCGGCGTCGTCCCGCGCATCGGCCTTCCCTACATTACCGTGGGGCGCGAGGTCGAGATTCGTGCCCTGCTCACCGACCTCAGCCTTATCGCCGACGGCGGCGCGAGCTTCCGCTTTTTGGTCGGTCGCTACGGCGCCGGCAAGAGCTTTTTGCTCCAAACCATCCGCACACACGCCATGGGTGAGGGCTTCGTCGTCGCCGATGCCGACCTATCCCCTGAGCGCCGCCTGCAGGGTGGCCAGGGCCAGGGTCTGGCCACCTATCGCGAGCTCATCCGCAACATATCGACCAAAACGCGCCCCGAGGGCGGCGCGCTCAATCTTATCCTGGATCGCTGGGTCGCCTCGTGTGCCGACGCCGACGAGTCGGCCATCAATGCCCAGCTTGCCCCGCTCGAAGAAATGGTTCACGGCTTTGACTTCACCCGTATGCTCCATCGCTATCGTACGGCCGTCGCAGAGGGCGACGAAGAGAGCATGAGCCGCGTGACCAAATGGATTCGCGGCGAGTACCGCACCAAGAGCGAGGCGCGCGCCGAGCTGGGCTCCTCGACCATCATCAGCGACGACGACTGGTACGACTACGTTAAGCTCATTGCGCGCTTTTTGGTCTGCAGCGGCTACAAGGGCATGCTGGTGCTCATCGACGAACTCGTGAATCTGTATAAGATTCCCAACGCCATCACGCGCCAATACAACTACGAGAAGATCCTGACCATGTACAACGACACGCTCCAGGGCAAGGCGCAGTACCTGGGCATGATCATGGGCGGCACGCCAACCTCCATCGAAGACCGCCGCCGCGGCGTGTTCTCCTACGAGGCCCTGCGCAGCCGACTCGCTCAGGGCCGCTTTGCGCGCGAAGACCTTAAGGACATGCTCGCGCCCATCATCCGCCTGCAGCCACTCACCTATGAGGAGTTGCTGGTGCTCATCGAAAAACTCATGCAGATCCATGCCGGCTACTTTGGCTGGACGCCCACGCTTGCCGAAAACGACTTGGTGGACTTTCTCAAGATTGAGTTCGGCCGCGTGGGAGCCGATACGCACTTGACGCCGCGTGAGGTTATCCGTGACTTTATCGAGCTGCTCGATATCCTGTGTCAGAACCCCGATGCAAATGTGGCCGAGCTGCTGCAAAGCGTCGGCGGCGACGCGCTGGCGCCGGCAGCCGCAACAGGCGACACCGGCACCGCAGGCGGCGACTGCAACTTCGCCGAGTTCACCATCTAACCTACCAAAAAGGGACAGGTTTATTTTGGCAGGTTTTATCTGGGCAAACGTTGAAGCAGTAATGCAGCAAGCCGTTGCCAGCCGCGTTGAGAGATTCGTTGTTGAAAGGAGGACCCGTGAACGCCTTTGACCGCTACGCCCCGTTTATCCAGGATTTCATCTACTCCCACGATTGGGAGAGCTTGCGCTCTATCCAGGTTGCGGCAGCAGATGCAATCTTTAATACGCAAGACAATGTGCTCCTAACGGCATCCACAGCATCTGGCAAAACCGAGGCGGCCTTCTTTCCCATCCTGACCGAGTTTTGGGAGAACCCGCCCGCGAGCGTGGGCGCCCTCTACATTGGCCCCCTCAAGGCGCTCATCAACGACCAGTTCGTCCGCCTCAATGACCTGTGCGAAGAGGCCGATATCCCTGTCTGGCACTGGCATGGCGATGTCTCGCAATCGCACAAGGCCAAGCTCATCAAAAAGCCGAGCGGTATCCTGCAGATTACGCCCGAATCACTCGAGGCGCTCCTGATCCATAAGCACATGGCCATCCCGCGCATGTTTTGCGACCTGCGCTATGTGGTCATCGACGAGGTCCATTCGCTCATGCGCGGCGACCGCGGCGGACAGACGCTCTGCCTTATCGAGCGCCTCTCGCGCATGGCAGGCGTGCAGCCCCGCCGTATCGGTCTGTCGGCCACCATCGGCGACCCCGAGCGCACGGGTGCCTTTCTCTCGCAGGGAACGGGACGCGGCTGCGTCATCCCCCGTTTTGAGGAACCGCGCCGCATGTGGCGCATCTCCATGGAACACTTCTACAACTCGGGTCCCCAGGCGCAGCAGCGAGGATTCACGTGCACAGGTCCACGGGAAGCTGAGGTGCTCGCATGCGAGCGCATTGAGGCGGCACCACCCGCGGCACTGCCCGCATCCGGACAAGACATGCGCCACAGCGGACAACTCACACAGGATGAGCGCCGTCAACGTCGCGAGCAGGCACGGGGCGAGGGCGCTCCCAAAGACCGTCGCACTTCCTCGGCTCCCGAGGGCGAAGTCGACATCCCGCAAGCGACCGAGCAGGCCCTTCTCAGCCCCACCGATACCGCACCCAACAACGCCGACCCCGGTATGGGCTATATCTTTGAGCATACGCGCGGCCGCAAGTGCCTGGTCTTTGCCAACTCGCGCGAGGAGGCAGAGGCCGTGTGTTCCATGCTGCGCAGCTACTGCGAAAGCCGGCACGAGCCCGACCGCTTCCTGATCCATCATGGAAACCTCTCGGCATCGCTACGCGAGACCGCCGAGGAGCTCATGCGCGACGAGGAACAGGCTCAGACAACCGTCACCACCTCCACACTGGAGCTCGGCATCGATATCGGCCGTCTGGAACGTGCATTCCAAATTGACGCGCCGTTTACCGTCAGCTCCTTTTTGCAGCGCATGGGTCGCACGGGCCGTCGCGACCTTCCGCCCGAGATGTGGTTCGTCATGCGCGAGGAAGAGCCCGAGCCACGCACGATGATGCCCGAGACCATTCCCTGGAAGCTTCTACAGGGCATCGCGCTCGTACAACTCTATCGCGAGGAAAAGTGGGTCGAGCCGCCCGAGCTCGATCGACTCCCCTACAGCTTGCTCTATCACCAGACCATGTCGACGCTCGCCAGCACCGGCGAGCTCACACCGGCCGAGCTTGCCCAGCGCGTGCTCACGCTCAGCTATTTCCACCGCGTCTCCGCCGATGACTACCGCATGTTGCTGCGCCACCTCATTAAGATCGACCACATCCAGGTCACCGAAGGCGGCGGGCTCATCGTGGGCCTCGCGGGCGAGCGCATCATCAACAACTTTAAGTTCTACGCCGTGTTCCAGGAGAACGAGGAGTTTACCGTTCGCAGCGAATCGGCCGAGCTGGGTACGATCGTCAATCCGCCACCACCTGGCGAGCGCATCGCCATCGCAGGCCATTGCTGGATTGTCGAGGAAGTTGACTGGAAGCGTCACACCGTCTTTGCCACGCAGGTCAAGGGCCGTGTGCCGGCCTACTTTGGCGACTGTCCCGGAGACATCAACACGCATGTGCTCGAGCGCATGCGTCAAGCGCTCAACGAACATGCAGCGTATCCGTACCTTATGGGTAACGCACGGGCCCGCTTGGCACAGGCTCGCCATACGGCCGAGATTTCGGGCGCGGGGACTAAGCCACTCATCAACCTGGGCGGTGACACCTGGGCACTCTTCCCGTGGCTGGGCAGCTATGCCTTCCTGGCGCTCGAACGCATGCTCAAAATTAAGTGTGCCGCGGAGCTGGGCCTTCGCGGGCTCGATCCGTCGCGTCCGTACTTTATGCAGTTCAAGATGAAGGCCGACGAGGAAACGTTCTTTGAGGTGCTCGCTGCCGAGGCCGAGAAGGACTTTGACCCCATCGAGCTCGTCTATCCCGGCGAGGTGCCTTACTTTGACCGCTACGACGAGTACGTTCCCGAGGAGCTTGTGCGCAAAGGCTTTGCCGAAGGCGTGCTTGACATCGAGGGCATGAAGCAACGAATCCACAGCTGGACCAGCTAATTTGGGACGGGGCTATTTTGACTACTTATAGAAGTAGTCAAAATAGCCCCGTCCCAAATTAGCTGGTCGCAGGAAATACGCTAGTCGTGGAGCGGGGTGCCGAGGAAGTCGGTGTCGAAGAGCACGGCTTCGGTGAAGGCATAGCCACCGTCGCTGGCGATGAGCAGGTAGTTTTCCTCGCCGCCGAACTCCGCATCGCCACAAGGCACTACCCAGGCGTGGGCGAACACCTCGAGCGCCGTGGCGGCGCAATCGCGCAGGAACGCCACATCGCTCCCCTCGTTTGCGCTCACGATATTGGCCACGTAGATGCCGCCGGCATTCAGGCTGCCCCGCACCAGGCGTAGCGCATCGACGGTCGCCAGCTCGCGCACGGGCTCGGCACCGCCAAAGCAATCGCTCACAACGACGTCGTAGCGACGATGCCCCACGCTCGTCACGCCCAAATAGGAGCGCGCCTCGGCGGTAATCACCCGTAGGCGATCGCCAACCGTACGCCCCAGCTCGTCCAAATAGAACCAGCGGCGCGCCAGACGCGTAATCTCGGCATCATACTCGATGACGTCCATGCGCAAGCCTTCATGCGACATCAGCGCAAATTTGGGATAGGCAAACCCGCCACCGCCCAGCATGAGCATGCGGTCGATACCATGCCCGTAAGTATCGCGCATGGCGTCCTCGGCCTCGAACACATCGTCAAATGCGCGATAGTACGCAAAGGCCGGCTCAGCCCAGCGATCGCCAACATAGCTCGCGCTTTGGTAGACGCCTCCCTGCACGAGCACACGGACCTCGGCACCGCTCTCATCGTGCACACGCTTCACGCGCGCCAACCCGTTGCGGGTCCGTGCGACCTGCAGACAGGCAGCACGAACAGCGACGGCAGCCGCACCCAGCGCCGCAGCTCCCAGGGCAACGCCGGCAACGACGCCGGCGGAAACACTCGGCTTGTTCATCTAGAGCTCCTTCTGCAGATAAAGGTCACGGTCGCAAAAACCCAGGTGGCGGTAGTACTCGCGCGTGCCAATCGCGCTAATCACATTGATGCGCGTATAGCCCGCATCCCGAGCAATCTGGCACGCACGTTCCACGAGCAAACGCCCCAGACCGTGATGCTGAGCCGCCTGGCCCTGATCGCCCACGCGCGCCGCCATACCATACACGTGCACCTCGCGAATCATCGCCTCGTCCGGCAACGTCGGCAGCTCGTCCGCATGAGCGGAAACAAACGCGCGATCGGGCAGCGACAGGCGCAAAAAGCCGGCGATCTTGCCCTCGAGCGTCACCCACTGCAAAAAGCGCTCGCTCGTCACCGGCGTCTCGTAAGCAACCTCATCAAGAGAGAGTTCATCCAAATCGGCGCCCGCGGTGCTGATCTCGCGATAGCGAATCTCACGCACCTTTGCGCCCTCGCCACGGGCTGCCAAGCGATTCTCGACGAGCTGACGCAGGTTGGGCTTCTTATTGCCCACCATGATGTCGTCCGAGCTAAAGTCGCGAATCATACGGCTGATGCGGCAGAACGCCGGCGTCACCACGATGTCATCGGCTAACACATCAAGCAGTTCTTCCTCGGTATAGGGGCGCCACTCGCCGCGCTCGTAGCAGCCCACCAGACGCGAGCCCTCGATGAGCGCACACGGGTAGACCTTGACCTCGTCGGGCATAAAGGCCCCTTCGGTCATAAAGCGCTCGTAGTCGCGCTTGTCCCCCTCGGGCGTGGCGCCCAACAAATTGAGCATAAAGTGCGCATGGATCTTAAAGCCAAACAGGCGCGCAAGCGAAAACGCACGCTCAATCTGAGCCACCGAAATGCGACGCTCGTTGATATCGAGCAGGTGCTGGTCAAGGCTTTGGATGCCCATCTGAATCTTGGTGCAGCCCAAACGACGGATAAGCGTGAGCGCCTGTGGCGTCACGGCGTCGGGACGAGTCTCGATAACGAGCCCCACCACGCGATGCTTCGCCGTCTCGTTGATGCGCTGCTGACGCTCAAGTTCCTCCATCGTGGCCGTCTGCCACTCGGCGACCTCGCCCCACGGCGTGCCGGGGCCGTACAGCCGACGCACCGCGCGGTTATAGCCGCCCACGGCAGCATCAACACGCTCCTGTTCGCCGGCAACACCGCTCGCAAGCTCAACCTCATCAGTCGCAATACCGGCAGCCCGATAGCGTTCGCGTCGCTCCGCTACCACCGGCGGCAGGGCATCGGCGGGAGCGTCATCGAGCAGACGCCCCGCCTCGGCACGGCTGATACCCGGACGCGCCAGCATGGGGTTAGCCGCCACGCCGGCCACGGCATCGTCATTGAGTGCGCGGAAGAGCTCCGACATAAACCATGTCTGATAGCCTTCCGAATAGTCGCTCCAGGTACCGCCAAGCACAATGAGCTCAATCTTATCGGTCGCATGCCCCATCTGCGAAAGCGCCGTCAGACGAGCACTCACCTGCAAATAGGGATCGAAGCAATTTTGCTCCGCACGGGCGCACGCCGGCTCGGCGTGCAGATAGCTCTTGGGCATGCGCAGATCGTTGGGGCAAAACAGACAATCGCCCGAGCACGGCCACGGCTTGGTGATGACGGTAATGGTCGCCACGCCCGAAGCCGTGCGACGCGGCTTCATGCGCAGCACCTGCAGCAGTTGACGCTCTAGCTCAGCGTCGACATTCCATACCGTCCAGCGAGTCGGCTCCTCGCGCTTCACCCGCTGATAGAACGGCAGCAGACGGCGCTTGGCCAGGTCACGTTTGTCGGCACCCTCGCGGCGCGCCTCGGCATGTATCAGTTTGACGAGCGCCTTGTCGTCTACGGTCTCGCCGCGACGCAGGGCCTCGAGTATGTTCAAGATAATCTGTTCCATGCCCCCATTGTAAAGGCAAAGGCGCCGGAGCCGACCACGGCTCCGGCGCCTCCATCAAAGAGTGCGTCTGCGCTTTTGCCTCTAGACCTTCATCCGCCCCATTACTCCGAGTCAAACGACATATCGCCCGCACCGACCTCAAAACGATACGCGGCGGATTTGTCACCGTTATCGAACTCAAGATTCGAAACCATCTCACCGTCATAGCCATCCGGAAGGAAGTCGCTCTCGAAGTCGCCACAACCCAAGGTGAGGCTCGCCTTAAAGCCCGTAGAGTTCGGAACCGTTATCTCCGCATCGCCCGAACCCACGGTAACGTCCATCGACTTCGCAGGGGCCTGATTCAGGTCAAACGTCACGTCGCCCAAACCAACCTCGGCACTCAGAGTGTCGGTTACGGCGCCGGTAAACTCAACGTCGCCCGAACCAAGCGTCACATCCAGATCGCGGCATGCAATGCCCGTAAACGTCAAGTCGCCCGATTCAACGCTTGCCGTAATGCCGACCATGTTCTCGGCAACTTCGCGCGGAAGCTCAATGGTGACCGTACGGTTAATCGCGCGCTCGTCGTCGCAATCGTACTGGCTGATTTTAAGCGTAGAGCCCTTGACCTCTGCAAGGTTCCGGGTTGCCGCATCTGAAGCAGATGCCCCCTTCGCAACGCGACCACTCTCGATGACACGCACCGGCCCACCGGAGACGTGCTTGATCTCGACCGTGCTCGATGTCACATCCAAATCAAGGGACTGGAACGAGTCAGCATCAAAGGTCTCACTCGAAAGCTTCTGAGGCTGAGCAGAATAGTTGCCGCTATCCCGACCAGGCCAATCGAGCGTAGCGGTGCCGAAATCCCACGGTCCCTCAAAATGAATCAAAGTCCTCGAAATGCCGAATACAAGCCCGATGATGAGCACAAACGCTCCGATGCCGACGCCCAGACGCAGCTTGGATTCATGCGAAAGCTTCATCATTCGTCACCCTCTTTGGCACACGGCTCAGCGGTGGCCGCGGTAGCCACGTCAGCATCAGGTTCCGCAGAAGTATCCTTCCCCTGGGCCTTGACCGCCACCGACACCGGACCAACCTGAATATCCCCGCGTGCCCAATCGCCATCGAGCGCACGCGCCACCCAGTGATAGATGGGAATCGTAAAGAAGATCAGTGCGGGAAAGGGGCTGGCACCAACCAGGAACATCAGTAAAAAGAACAGTAGCCAGCACACGGCCCAATACGGGAACGACTGGAAGGGTCCCTTCACCGGAGTCACGCTGGTCGCACCGGCACCCGTCACCTGAGCCGTCGCCGCATTAGCTGCCTGAGCGCTCCAGCTTGCCGCCTGGGCCGCCTTGGCCGCGGCGTCACTCGCCTGCGTTGCCGCCTCGGTAGCCCGCGCTGCGGCCTCGTGGGTGCGGGCGCGCTCTGCCGCCTCGGCCTCGCGCTGGCGGGCACGGTCCTCGTTCTCAAACTCGATGTCGTCCTCGATCTCATCACTCGGATTGAGCAACTCGTCCAAGCTCACGCCATAGAGCTTGGCGAGCGAGATCAGGTTCTCGGTATCGGGCGAGCTCTCCGCGCGTTCCCATTTGCTGACCGCCTGGCGCGACAGCCCCAGCTTTCTCGCCAGCCCTTCTTGGCTAAAGCCCTTGCTGCGGCGAAGGTCGGCGAGCCGCTGCGCAGTTTCTACATTCATGGTTCCTCCTATGCTTTTGCCAGCCGTGCCGCCGGACCGTTTTTGTTCTTAAGGCGCCTTGCACAGTTAAAAATCTATCCGCCACCGCCAAAATCATGCCACCTATTCTAGTGAGATTTTTGACAACCGGCGGTTGCGGGCGCATATGAGCTGCGGAAATGTGTCCAAACAAAGCAATGACCCGTCGCTCGGTTGTCCCCGTTGCGGCGTTAACGGTAGTATGGTCGTACTGTTTATTCCGCACCGCCAACGGAGGGAGTCCCGCGCCGTGAACCGCGATTTCGCCTCATCGCTCATCCAGCTCAACAATACGTTCTATCGCGAGCACTCCGCCTCCTTTTCCGATACACGTCAGGCTCCGTGGCCTGGCTGGGTACGCACCATGGACATCGCGCTTGAGCAGCTCGACGTTGCCACCATCGAGCATCCCGTACGCGTCTTCGATCTTGCCTGCGGCAACATGCGATTCGAGAACTTTGCCGCCGGCGGCACGCTTGCCGCCAAGGGCGTAGATGGCGCGAGCCCCTCGGCGGATGCCAGCTGCCCCTTTGAGTTCTACGGCGTCGACTCGTGCCAGGATCTGGCCATCGACGCGCGCGGCCATGCCCTGCGCATCCCCAACTTGCACTTCCAGGAACTTGACGTGCTCGACGCCCTCATGAAGCTCAACCCCGCCGAGACGCCCGACGTGCTCTTCGATGCACCACTCGCCGACATCTCGGTCTGCTTTGGCTTTATGCACCACGTGCCGTCGTGCGAGTACCGTGTGCGCGTGCTCGACGCCCTTGTACGCCAGACGCGCCCGGGCGGCATCATCGCCATCAGCTTTTGGGAGTTTATGAACGACGAGCGCATGGCGCGCAAGGCCGTTCGTGCCGAGGCCCGCGCCGAGCTCACCCCGCCGTTTGAGGGCTACGACTCCGCACAGTTCGAAGCCGGCGACCACCTCATCGGTTGGCAAAACGACCGCCACGCTTACCGCTATTGCCACCACTTTGACGATCAGCAGATCACCGACCTGGTGCGCGGCGTACGCACGTTCTACAAGAGTGGCGAGGTCCCTGTGCGTGAGCTTGAGCGTTTTCACGCCGACGGTCGCAGCGGCGAGCTCAATCGCTACGTAATCCTTAAGCGCTTGTAGGCGTCAGCGATTCGTCGCTGAGCCGCACCGCATCTTTCGGGCAAATCGCGCCCACCCCTTCCAACCCATTGCTGGAACGCACGGTCATGCGTTCCATACTTATAACCAAGGAGCCTCATGGGAGCCGTCCACGTTCGCACGCCTAAGAACTTTGTGCTCGAGGAGCGCCTGGAGCGCTACGCCGACGCCATCGAGACGAGCCCCGAGAACTATGCTGGGCACTGGCGTGAGGCATGCACGCCGGCTGGCGGCAAGCCCTTCGCCCGCCTTCACCTGGATCTGGGCTGCGGCAAAGGAACATACTTGGTTGAGCGTGCTCACCGTGAGCCCGACACGCTCTTTATCGGCATGGACCAGGAACCCATCTGCATTGCCTATGCCGCCCAGAAGATTTGCGAGCAGGAGCTGCCCAACGCGCTCGTGCTACCCCGTGGTGCCGCATCGCTGCCGCGGCTGTTTGCCGCAGGCGAGCTCGATGCCATCACCATCAACTTTCCCACTCCGCAGCCCAAGGCCAAGTACGCCAAAAAGCGCCTCGTCCATGTCGACCATCTGATGCTCTACCGTCCGCTCTTTGCTGCCGGCGCCACCGTCACGCTGCGCACCGACAGCAGGCCGCTGCGCGACTACGCCCTGGGGCAGTTTGCCGCGGCCGGCTACGACACGCTTTGGGTGAGCGACGACGTGCGCCGCGACCATCCCGAACATCCCGAGACCGAGTACGAATGCCGCACGCGCGAGATGGGTGCCGTCGTCTACGGCATCTGTGTCACATCCGGCGAGGAGCCTACCGAAGAGCAGCTCGCGGCAGGCCGGGCGCAGGAGCAGAGCCTCGCCTGCTACCTGCCCGACGACCTCGATGAGCTCACCTACGTGCCCCTCGGCATGGAAGAGGCCGTCGAGAACTTTAAGAACCGCGCCCGCAAGGGCAAGAAGCGTTTACCGCAGGAGTCCTAGAGGCCTCTGATGGTCGCGGCGTCGGCAAACAAGCGCAAATAGCTGCCAGCGAACGACCCTCAAATCTAAGTGAGTAGACTTTTTTGCAATAGCCAAGCACAACCCACATAGCGAAAAATAAAACCGCAGGTAGAGCCCTTGCGCAAAAGCCGTGTGCTCGCGATATTGCAAAAAGTCTACTCACTTAGCTGTCAACTGCACCAAACGACTGGGTAGAACGCCCATTTCCTGCATTTTCTCGCGCGCTGGCGCCCCATGCCGCCGCTACGCCATAATGGATGGCGGACAAACGCGAGAGAAAGCAAACCACATGGCACAGACCACGACAGATACTTCCGCCAGCACCGTCTCCGGCGCCGGCGCCGCCAGCTCGTTCTCGGGCGGCACGGGCACCGAGGCCGAGTTCGGCTCGCTCGGCGCGCTCTCCCCCACCTGGTGGGAGCCCGAGGACGGCAGCGAGCCCGAGCCGTGGCTCACGCCCGACCAGGCCTTCGAGCGCTTCTTTGAATGGACGAGCGAGCGCGGCATTGAGCTGTGGGACCACCAAGAAGAGGCCCTGATGGATCTAGCCGCCGGTGACCATGTCATTTTGGGAACGCCGACCGGCTCGGGTAAATCGCTTGTCGCGCTGGGCATGCTCTTTATGGGCATGGCGCAGGGCAAGCGCTGCTACTACACGGCCCCCATCAAGGCTCTAGTCAGTGAGAAGTTCTTTGACCTGGTGCAGGTGCTCGGCCGCGATAACGTCGGCATGATCACCGGCGACACGCATATCAACACCAAGGCACCCGTCATCTGCTGCACGGCCGAGATCCTTGCGAACGACGCGCTGCGCGAGGGCGAAGATGCCGACGTGGGTTGCGTCGCCATGGACGAGTTCCACTACTTCGCCGACCCCGACCGCGGCTGGGCCTGGCAGGTGCCGCTGCTCACCCTGCCCCATACGCAATTCATGCTTATGAGCGCCACGCTCGGCGATGTCACCGCTATCGCCGCCTCACTCGAGGAGCACACCGGCGCCACCTGCGACCTGGTCGTCGACGCCCCGCGTCCCGTGCCGCTGAGCTACGACTATGTAACGACCTCGCTCGAGGGCACCGTCGAGCTCGCGATGCGCCGCGGCGAGGCTCCGCTCTACATCGTGCACTTTAGCCAGGACGCCGCACTTGCCACGGCGCAATCGCTCGCCAACTTTGGCATCGCCAGCAAGGAGCAGCGCGAGGCCATCAAGGAGGCTGCCAAGGGCACGAGTTTCTCCACGGCATTCGGCAAGATTCTCAAGCGTCTGCTCGGCTGCGGCGTCGGCGTGCACCACGCCGGCATGCTGCCGCGCTATCGCCTATTGGTCGAGCGCCTGGCGCAGCAGGGATTGCTGCCCGTCATCTGCGGCACCGACACGCTCGGCGTCGGTATCAACGTGCCCATCCACACCGTGGTGTTCACCGCGCTCACCAAGTTCGACGGCTACAAGATGCGTCGCCTGCGTGCCCGCGAGTTCCATCAGATCGCCGGCCGCGCCGGTCGCTCGGGCTTTGACACCGAGGGTATGGTCATCGCCGAGGCACCGGAGCACGAGATCGAGAACGCCAAGCTCATGGCCAAGGCGGGCGACGACCCCAAAAAGCTCCGTAAGATCAAAAAGAAGAAGGCCCCCGAGGGCTTTGTCACCTGGAACAAGCAGACCTTTGAGCGCCTGATCGAGACGCAGCCCGAAACGCTCAAGCCGCGTCTGCGCATCACGCACTCCATGGTGATCAGCGTGGTCGAGCAGAGCGGCGACGCCCGCGCCCGCGTGCACGATCTCATCGAGACAAGCCTGCAAACGCCCGAGGAAAAGGCCAAGCTCGAGGTTCGTGCCGACGAGATCTTCGCCACGCTCATCGACTCCGGCGTCGTCATGCGCACCGAGGTGCCGCCCGCGCCCGACGCTCCGGCTGACGCCGCGCCTGACATCGACTACGCGCTGACGGTCGACCTGCCCGAGGACTTTGCGCTCGACCAGCCGCTCTCGCCGTTTTTGCTCGCCGCGCTGGAGCTGCTCGACCCCGAGAGCGAGACCTACACCATGGACCTCATCTCGATGGTTGAGGCTACACTCGAGGACCCCAAGCAGGTGCTGCGCGCACAGGAGCGCGCTGCGCGCGACCGTGCCATGGCTGAGATGAAGGCTGACGGCATCGAGTACGAGGAGCGCCTGGAGCGCATCCAAGATGTCACCTACGAAAAGCCGCTCGAGGACCTGCTCGATGCCGCCTTCGACAAGTACTGCCAGGAAGTGCCCTGGGCCAACGACTACCAGCTCTCGCCCAAGAGCGTCCTGCGCGACATGCTGGAGAGCGCGAGCGACTTTAAGGGTTACATTCAAAAGCTCGGCATCGCCCGCTCCGAAGGCATTCTGCTGCGCTACCTGGCAGAGGCCTACCGTTCTCTCGACCGTACCGTGCCCATCGAAAAGCGCGATGAGCGCCTGCGTGACATCATTTCGTGGCTCGGCTTTGTGGTGCGCTCGGTCGACTCGAGTTTGGTGGACGAATGGGAGAACGCCGGCAACCCGGCCGCACTCGACGCCGCGCCACCGCAGGGCGTCGACGAGGTTGTGGCCGATCGCCGCGGCTGCACGCTGCTGGTGCGCAACGCGCTCTTCCGCCGCGTGACCCTTGCGGCCCGCGGGCACGTCCGCGACCTGGGCGAGCTCGACGAGGACTGGGGCATGGGCGAGGTCCGCTGGCAAAAGGCGCTTGACGTCTACCATGAGCAGCACGAGGAGATCCTCACCGACGGCGACGCCCGTAGCTCGGCGATGTTTACCATCGACGAGAGCGATGAGAAGACCGATCACGTGTGGCACGTGCACCAGATTTTTGCCGACGAGGATGGCGACCACGACTTTGGCATCATGGGCGATGTCAACCTGGACGCCACGCAAGACGGCGGCGAGGTCATCTTCAAAAACTACCGTGTCGGCTTTATCGAGGACCTGCTCGAGGACTAGCCGAACAGAATGGGGCAAAACGAAGCGGGGCCGCTGGCAACATCGCCGGCGGCCCCGCTTTTGCACTATCTGCTATGCCTTACTCGGCTTCCTCGACCTCATACGAATCGGCCTCGGCGGGCTCATCGCCCGTGCCCGTTGCCGTCTCGCGCGCCTCGTCAAATGCTGCTTTCATGGTCTTGTTGCCCCACGTGAGCTTGCGAATGGTAAGCTCATCAGCCTTGTTGTGGGCCAGGCGCAGGTTCTCGGTACTGCGACGCAGGTCGTCTTTGGTCTTCTCGAGCTGTTTGATGGCAGCGTCGATCTCCTTGATGGCCGATTCGAACTGCTTGCTCGCCAAGTTGTAGTTGCGCGAGAAACCATCCTTGAACTTTTCCATCTTGGCTTCGAAGTTCGTCACATCGATGTTCTGCTGTTTGTACTCCGCCAGTTCCTGCTTATAGCGCAGCGAGCCCATAGCGGCGTTGCGCAGCAGCGTGATCATCGGGATGAAGAATTGCGGGCGGATCACATACATCTTCTCGTAGCGATAGCTCACGTCCACGATGCCGGCGTTATAGAGCTCGCTCTCGGGCTCGAGCAGGGTGCAGAGCACCGCATACTCGCAGCCTTTCTGGCGGCGATCGTGGTCGAGTTTCTTAAAGAAGTCCTCGTTCTTGTGCTTGGTCGCGGTTTCGTCATTCTCGTTTTTCATCTCGAACATAATCGAGATGATCTCGTTGCCGCTCGCGTCGCACTCCCGGAAGATGAAGTCACCCTTGGTGCCCTCGGATGCATCGTTGTCTTTCTCGAAATACGCGTTGGGAAACGCCGTCATGCGCAAGCGATTAAACTCGGTCTCACAGTGCTGCTCGAGCGACTCGCCCACCATCTTGGTAGACAGGCGTACCTTCATGTCCTTAAGACGCTCAATCTCTTCGTCCTTGTAGCGAATCAGCTCATCGCTCGCGCGCTTGGCCTGCGCAAGCTCGAGCTCGTGTGCCGCCCTGGCCTGTTCCTCACGCGAATCGCGCACCGCCAGCTCACTCGTGAGTTTTGCGCGGGCCTCATCACGCTCACGATGCGCCACGGCGACCGCCTCTGACAGGTTCATTTTGGCAGTCAGCTCCTGTTCGCGCAGCTGGGCGCGCAGACCCTCTGCCTCCTGCGCAGACTGAGCCTTTGCAGCGGAGAATTTCTCCTGCACCTTCGCCTGATAGTCGGCAAGCGTGCGCTCGGCTTCGCTGCGAGCCGCAGCGAGCTCGCGCTGCGACTCGGCGGCCGCAGCAGCGAGCGCCATCTCCTGGGCTTTGTCTGCCGCGGAGAGCTTCGCCTGCAGCTCGGCAATCTGGGCGTCGCGGGCGGACAAATCGTTTTGAGCAGCATTGCGCACCGCGGCCTCGGCGAGCTTGGCCTCGTCATCCTTGCGACCCAACTGCGCACGTAAGCTATCAATCTCGCGCTGCAGCTCAGCATTCTCCTTTTGAGCATCGGCACGGGCCTCAACAGCCGCACGCTGGCTTGCGCTCTCGCGCTCTGCGGCAGCACCCTCGAGCTTGGCGCGCAGCTCGGCAAGCTCGGCGTCGCGCTTGGCAACTTCCTGCGCCAGCTCCTGAGCCGCGGCGTTTTTCTGCTCAACGAGCTGAGCGTCGCGCTGAGACTCCGCCTCCTGCAAGGCGGCAGTCGAGCGCGAGCGCTCAAGCTCCAACGCCTGCTCGCCCTCGCGCTGGACGGCCTTCACGCGCTCATCCAGGTCGCGCGAGAACTCCGCATCGCGCACCTGTTTGACGATGTCCGCATAGCCGGACGCATCGACCTTAAAGACTTCGCCGCAATGCGGGCACTTGATCTCGTTCATAGCAGCTCCTCGATGGACGCAAATTTCAACCGCCTACACTCTACCGCGCCATGCGGACAAAAAAGGCGCCGTCGCCAGAATGGCAACGGCGCCAGATCCACCGCGAGGGTGCCTATCCCCTTTGTGGTGGCTTGGGTCCTTACAGGTCGCGATAGTCGATCAGACGAAGATCGGGCTGAGCCTCGAGCCACGCCCGCAGCTCGGGGTCGATCAGTGCATCGACCTCCTTGGTACGATCGGTCGTAAGCGAGCTATTCTCTAGGATAAAGCGATCGAGATAGCCCGGATGGCACACGAAGACGACCGTCTCGCCATCGGCCATCTCGCGAACCGTCTGCATGATTGCTTCCTTGGGCTCGTAGCCCGGCTCCATCGAGCGCATCACCATACGCAGATCGGTAACTCCGCAGCGCACCACGGCCGTGGGGTCGAAGCTCGCCTTTTGCTCCTTAAGGCCCAGCTCCTGCGCCACCGCCGAGATCGCTCGATTGAGGTTTTTGCTCATAACGGCGTGGGCCTCAAAGTAATCGGGCTCGCGACCCACGATCTCGACAAAGCGGTCATGCTGCGCGCGAATCTCAATGCAGGCCTCGTCGAAGTCAATCAGTTCCTCGCCACGCTTAAAGTGCTCGCGGAAGGTACGGCTGCTATGGAACTCACCGTTTTCATCGAGCAGACTCGGGATGAGCGCCGGGTCGGTACACGGCTTACCCAGGCACACATTGGTATGCTGGCCCACCGCAATGCCGGCATCCGCCACGAGCGACCAACCACGCTCGGCCTCGAGCATATTGGGCATCAGGCCCACCGAACGCACCAGGCCCTCGTTAACACTACGGGCAATCCCCAGGTCAACGGCGTACGAATAACCGATATCGTCGGCACGAATGAGCAGTTGCTTCATAACGACTCCAATCTAAGGAAAAACACCACAAAGGTGCCTGTCCCCTTTATGGTGGCCTGAGGGTTACAGTCCAAAGAAGCTCAAGATCTGGTCTCGGCTTACGGGCTTGTAATTGTTGGCGTCGAGGCCAACATCGTAGCGGTAAACGGGGCGCTCGCGGTCTCGGTTGCGCGTGTTGGTGCGGTCTCCTCTACTGTGAATGTGACCGTGCAGCATGATGGCGCCGCGCGCTTTACCGTTCCAGCTGAGCATGGGGTAATGGCTCAGAACCAGACGATGTCCCTTGGCATAACCGGGAGCAATCTCCAGGTAATCGCGCACGTCATCCCAAATTTGCGGTGCGTCCGGATCTTCCCAATCGCCGTCATGGTTACCCCGTATGAGCGTCACGTTTTGGCAGGCAATTCGCTCGCGCAGGCGCACGGCCTCCGCCATGGGCAGGCGATACGTAAAGTCTCCCAGGATGTAGAGGCGGTCGTCCGCAGCAACGCACTCGTTAATGGCGTCAATAACCTTGCGGTTCATCTCCTCAACCGAGGTAAACGGTCGATCCATATCGTGCAGGATATTCGTGTCGCCCAGGTGCAGGTCGGCGGTAAACCACATCATCGTCTGTGTCCTCATTTCGCAACGCGTTTTACTGAAACAAGTATACAGACGCTTTAACAGGACCGCCTAGCCAAAGAGCCCGCCAAACAATCCACGGCGGCGCTTGTCATTCTTTTTCGATACGTCGACTTGCGCGTTCTTATCCTTCCGCTTTTTGCGATCCTGCTCCAGCTCGTCGTCATCGAGCAGCAGATCCCACTCAAATGGATCATCCGTCAGATCGAACAGGTCGTCGTCATCAAACATGGCAAGCCCTCCTAGATGCCGGAATGTCCGGCGTTTGACCTTACCGAGAAGTCTAAAGGCACCTGCGGACACAAATTCACCCACCCGGGCCTTTTCGACCGTTCATCGCAACGATTGCATGACGGAGCGCTTGCAGATAAGATAGGGGCACGGATGGCACCCGTTGCAGCGGGTCTTGCCAACTCCAGTACACGTTTTCATCGTGAGAAGTGGCCGTCTTCGCTTACGCGGGGGCGGCCACTCTGTTTGTCCCCTATCTGCTGTCTTTTTCTAATGCACAAACATGCGCACGAATTTGTGCTTCCAGCTTGCGTAGGGGGCGTAGCGGAACGGTACATCCAGCCATGTTGCCTTGTTCACGATGCTCTTCTTGTGGCTAAACGTATCGAAACTCTCGCGGCCATGGTATTGCCCCATGCCGCTCGCGCCCATGCCGCCAAAGCCCATATGACTTGTGGCCAGATGCATGATGGTGTCATTGACGCAACCGCCGCCAAAGGGCACGTAACGCACAAAGCGCTGCCGCACCGAGCGGTCCTGGCTAAAGATGTACAGCGCCAGCGGCGTCGGACGATCCGTAATAAACGCCTCGGCCTCATCCAGGCTTTCAAACGTCAGCACCGGCAAGATGGGACCGAAGATCTCCTCCTGCATCACGGCGTCATCGGGCGTCACGCCGTCCAGGATCGTCGGCTCAATCTTGAGCGAGGCCTCGCGCGCAGCACCTCCCAGCACAACCTTGTCGGGGTCGATCAGCCCACGCACGCGCGCGAAATGCTTGGCGTTGACGATATGGCCGTAGTCCTCGTTGTCGAGCGGGTGCTCGCCAAACATGCGGCGGACCTCTTCCTTGATGAGGCCCAACAGCTCATCGTGCACGCGCGCATCGACCAGCAGATAGTCGGGCGCTACACAGGTCTGACCCACGTTGAGCCACTTACCAAAGGCGATGCGGCGTGCCGCCACCTTCAAGTTTGCGGAGGCATCCACGATGCAGGGGCTCTTGCCGCCCAGCTCAAGTGTCACGGGCGTGAGGTTTTTGCTCGCGCGCTCCATGACGAGCTTGCCGACCGGAACGCTGCCGGTAAAGAAAATCTTATCCCAACACTCATCGAGCAGTGCCTCGTTCTCGGCACGACCGCCCTCGACGACTGTCACCAGGCGCGGATCGAACGCTTCCTCGCAAATCTGTTTGAGCACGGCGCTCGACGCCGGCGCATAGGCACTCGGCTTGATAACCACGGTGTTGCCCGCGGCAAGGGCACCGGCAAGCGGTTCGAGCGTCAACAAAAACGGATAGTTCCAAGGCGCCATGATCAGCGTCACGCCATAGGGAACCGGCTGCGTCTTGCACACGCTAATGGCGTTGGCGAGGTCGCACGGGCGCAGGTGCGCACGACTCCACCGGGCCACATGCGCAATCTGATGGCGAATCTCGGAAAGCGATGTGCCGATCTCGCACATGTACGCCTCGTCATGCGACTTGCCCAAATCGGTCTTGAGCGCATGGGCGATATCGTCCTCGTGTGCCCGAACCGCATCGCGCAGGCGCACGAGCGCGCGGCGGCGAGCATCGACATCAAACGTGGCATGCGTCTTAAAATAGGCGCGCTGATCGCTGACGATGCGCGCGATTTCCTCGGTGTTCATGGACCCTCCTAGTTCTCGTCCTCAAACATACCACCCGCGACGACCTCGTACATATGCTCGAGCTCCAAACGGTCCATCAAAAGCGGGACAGGATACAGCGGATTGGCCTCGGCATCGGCATGGGCGGCCATTTGCGGAATATCGGAGCGGCGAATACCCGAGACGTATTTAGGAATTCCCAAGGCATCGTTCATGTGATCGACCCAATCGATAAAGGCCTCGGCAGCCAAGCCGTCCTGCGCGTTAGCCGGCGCAATGCCCGCCATGCGAGCAAGATCGGCAAGCTTGGGAGCGGCAGCTTCGCCATAAGCGCGAAGCATGTGCGGCAGGATAATGGCGTTGGCCAAACCGTGTGGAATGCCGTATCGGCCACCCAAGCTATGCGCGATGGCATGCACGTATCCGACATAGGAGCGCGTAAATGCGACGCCCGCCTTATACGCCGCCGAAAGCATATTGCGACGCGCACGCATGTTGTCGCCATGCTCATAGGCCTCGAGCAAATTGTCGTGGATGAGCTGAACCGCTTGGCGCGCCATCTTGCGCGTGTAGGGCGTGGTGCTACGGCCGATAAAAGCCTCGACGGCATGCGTCAGAGCATCCATACCCGTCTGCCCCGTAATGGACGCCGGCAGCCCACGCGTAAACTCGGGGTCGTGCACCGCAAAGCGCGGAATGAGCACAAAGTCATTGATGGGGTACTTATAGTGCGTCTCGTCGTCGGTAATCACTGCCGCGAGCGTGACTTCGCTTCCCGTACCGGCGGTAGTGGGAACCGCGATAAGCAGCGGCAGGAGACGGTGAACACGCAACAGGCCGCGCATCTTGTTGATGGGTTTGTTTGGCTGCGCGATGCGCGCGCCCACGCCCTTGGCGCAGTCCATGGCCGAACCGCCACCAAAGCCGATAATGGCCTGGCAGTCGTTCTCGCGATACAGCGCCGCCGCTTCCTCCACATTCGAGACCGTGGGGTTCGCACGCGTTTCGGCATAGACCGTAACGCCAATCCCCTTGGACGCGAGCGCGCGCTCGAGCGGCGCCGTAAGCCCCAGACGAGCAATGCCAGGATCCGTCACGATAAGAACCTGCTGTATCGAGCGCTTTTGGAACACCGCGGGCACATCCTCGGCATGCTCCAAAATGCGCGGCTCGGTATAGGGCAGAATCGGCAATGCGATGCGAAAAACCGTCTGATATGTTCGGCACCAGGCACGACGGGCTAGATGCATAAAGGAAACTCCTTCATTTGTTGATGGGTCAACATTTGCTCGACCGATTGTACTCATCGTGGGACGCAGGCAGCACGGTAATCGTTAATCAATCAACATCTTCATATTGTTCGGAGCTTCCCGGCATCATCCGGTGTTAGTCTTTCAGAGTCCATTGGATTCACGTCCGCCGCAAAGGAGGCGCAAAGGTGCATGACATCTGGAACCCCTGGCATGGCTGCACGCGCGTCAGCGAGGGATGCGACAACTGCTACATGTATTACATGGACGGACAACGCGGTATCGACCCCTCCGTGATTAGAAAAAGCAAGTCGGGCTTCACCTATCCCCTCCAACGCCGACGAGACGGCAGCTACAAAGTTCGCGCCGGCGAGCTTATCCGCATCTGCATGACAAGCGATTTCCTGTTGCCCGAAGCCGATCCCTGGCGACCAGAGGTATGGGATATCATCCGCCAGAGACCCGACGTAAAGTTCTTCATTCTGACCAAACGTCCCGAGCGCTTTTGCGACTGTCTGCCCAGCGACTGGGGCGATGGCTGGCAAAACGTCATGCTCAACGTAACCTGCGAAAACCAGCGCCGGGCAAATGAGCGGATTCCCCTCCTGCTCGCCACGCCGGCCGCACACCGCGGCATCATGTGTGCGCCGTTCATCGGAAGCGTGTCGGTCGAAAAAGCCGCCCCCGGTAGCCTTGGAAAGCCCGATGGGATCGAGCAGGTCATCGCAGGCGGAGAAAACTACGCGGGAGCGCGTCCCTGCCATTACGAATGGGTGCGCCAGCTGCATGCCGAATGCGTAGCGGCAAATGCGACGTTCGCTTTCATCGAAACCGGAAGCACCTTCGTTAAGGACGGGCGAACATATCACCTTCGTGGCAAAAATCTGCAAAGCGAGCAGGCATGGAAATCAGGCCTCCAGCACCGCGGTCGCCAAATCGAATGGGACCTAAGAGACCCGCTCGGCCTGGAAATCCCCAGCTCGGAGCTTTGGGATCCACCGTATTTTGAGTGGTGTGAAACCTGCGGAAGCAAGCTTATCTGCAACGGCTGCGTGCGCTGCGGACTATGTGGGCGCTGTTAGACGACAGCGTCAAAATTGTTTTATTAAAAATCATTCCTAATAGGCTTCACATTCGGTCGCATTTATGGATAATAGAACTCGTCAAGACGCACGTCCGGAGAGGGCCCTTACGGGACCGGACAAGCGCCCCATCGCCATCGATCGAAAGGATCGAATCATGAAGTTTGTTTGCCCCGTTTGCGGTTATGTGGAAGAGTTCGACGGCGACCAGCTGCCCGAGGACTTCAAGTGCCCCCAGTGCGGCGTCCCCGGTTCTCGTTTCCTGAAGCAGGAGGAGGGCCAACTTGAGTGGGCTGCCGAGCACGTCGTGGGCGTTGCCAAGATGGAGGGCGTCTCCGAGGACATCGTTGCCGACCTGCGCGCCAACTTTGAGGGCGAGTGCTCCGAGGTCGGTATGTACCTGGCCATGGCTCGTGTCGCTCATCGCGAGGGCTATCCCGAGATCGGCCTGTACTGGGAGAAGGCTGCCTACGAGGAGGCCGAGCATGCCGCCAAGTTCGCTGAGCTGCTGGGCGAGGTCGTGACCGACTCCACCAAGAAGAACCTCGAGATGCGCGTTGAGGCCGAGAACGGCGCTACCGCCGGCAAGACCGACCTCGCCAAGCGCGCCAAGGCCGCTGGCCTCGATGCCATCCACGACACCGTGCACGAGATGGCTCGCGACGAGGCTCGCCACGGCAAGGCTTTCGCTGGCCTGCTCAAGCGCTACTTCGGCTAAGATAGCTGCCTGAGACATAACCTCTAGCTCAATGAGGCCCGGACCACACGGTTCGGGCCTTTTTGTGTCTCGAGGACTCGTTAACGCCCTGAAATAGGACCGCCTTAGGCATTGGCATCTCATCAAAAACTAAGTGAGTAGACTTTTTGGAACTTGCCGAGCACACCATCCATATTGCTTTATAAAGCCGCAGGTAAATGACCTGTTGCAAAACGGCCTGGTCGCCAAAGTGCCAAAAGTCTACTCACTTAGAACCGCAGCCGCCCACGATCGAGCTGTTTTGCGTCTAACGGGCATCTTTCCGTCAATTACTCCCAATTTTGTCCAGTCAACGAATAGTTCAGACCGAAGTAATGTCTCAGCCCTTTGCTCATCTGAGCTTTTATCACGATATTCAACATCGAGCATCCTGCATACGGCCTTAACAATCGCGCGGAATCTACCCTCATCGGATATCTGTCTGTGTGTCAGGAGAAGTACATCGTAGCCCATGGCCTGAAGGGCTGTCATTCGGTCAGCGTCACGCAAGCCATCCCCTGCGCGTCCGTGCGAGGCCTTCCCCTGACATTCAATGGCCACCTGTCGCCCGCCGTCCGGCGAAGAAAGAAGTAGGTCGATATATACACGGGTCTTTCCCACAATCGCTCGAGCACTTGTGCTTAGCGTCACTTCAACATTGAGCTCTATGCCGCAGAACCCTTCGCCTCCCAGGGCTCGCGGCAGTCCAAGCAACAAATACGCCTCGACCTCAAAAGGCGACGCGGCACCCAATGGAACGAGTTGCGATACCGCCATAAATCTATTGCTGTAACGCATCCCGCAAACATCTGAACAAAAACGGTCAAGGTCTCTGCCCAAAACCAAAGCGTCTCGACGCCATAAATTTGAAGCGGTGCCGTCTTCGGACGGGCAGCGCACCCAACCGAACGTTGTCGAAATCGCGCCCGAATCAATTGCGCGCGTAAGCTCCGCCTCAAGCGCCGCCGGCAGAGCGCACACCGCAAACAAGCCGCACATCTCCGCTAACACCAAAAGAAGCTGAAGATCCGTCAGATGCCGCAACATGATGAATGCCGTCAGCAGAGGAGACGTAATCAAAAATCCATGCTCCGTTTCCAGCACGGATTCCCTGGGAAGCTCACCGAGGAACAGCCGCTGCCTAATGCTGGCAGGACAAGTCCGCTTGTTTCTCGTCCGAACCAATGTATACAACGGAAAGCCGAGCGCAACCGCAGCCGTCGGGTTACGGGCGAGATCATATCGCTGCCGGTCTTCTTCCGGCCGTGGAAGCGGCGGACACAAAGCGCGGACCTGAGGGGGCAAACGCCAGTACCTAAAAGCCGATATGTCACAAAGTAGATCCTTCATAAGCACAGGAAAACACGAATTTCAACCCAATCGGTCTCGCATTGGCGCGAACGCACCAAAAAATGGCGTCGAACGGACTGCTAAGTTTTCAACAGCCCTCCCCAACTGACCAAAAGCTTACCGAGAACTGGACGAAGCCCTGTTGAAAACTCCTTTTATTTCTCACGCCGAAGCTTTGCGCGGCAAGTGAGTAGACTATTTGGAACACCCCGAGCAGACCGGTCATTCTGCTTCTCAAAACCACAGGTAGATAGCTTGTTACAAAACTGCCTGGTCGCCAAAGTGCCACAAGTCTACTCACTTAGGTTGCAGAGCGCCCCCCGTTAGCTGCAATTCCAAGGTATTAAGCACTTTCGGGCTCAGATCGTCATACTGGACAAGAATTTGAGTTGAGTTTTCAGGGACAGATGCGCCATCGGTACACCAAAAACAGTCACTGATATCGATAAAAGGGATACTCGAGTGCATGAGAGCCCGTGTAAAAGAGCTTTCGCCCGCTTCGCACTCCGCAACCACGGTGCAGTAAAGGCCCGCGTCTGCGTGCTCGATCGACACCTCCCCTGCCGGAAACGCCTTGCGCACAATTGCCGCCAGACCATCGCGCGCCTCACGAGCACGAACGCGCACGCGGTTCACATGGCGCTCGTAATCGCCCGATTCGAGCAAGCGTGCCAACGCGACCTGATCGACAGAGCTGACCGACGAGGCATAAAAACCCAGCTCACGCCTGAATCGTTCCATGAGCTCATCGGGCAGGACCATGTATGCTAGGCGCAGGGCCGATGACAGGCTCTTAGAAAAGGTATTGGTGTAGATGACCGATTGGGCAGCATCGATCGATGCGAGCGCGGGAATCGGCTTGCCAGCCAGACGAAACTCGCAATCGAAATCGTCCTCAATGAGATATCGACCCTGCCGCTCGGCAGCCCAGCTCAGCAGCGCGTAGCGGCGCGCAATGCTCGTCACCAGGCCAGTCGGATATTGATGAGACGGCATTAGGTGAAGAACATCCGCCCCGGCATCGAGCAGCTCGCCCAAGTTAACGCCCTCACCATCCAGCGGAATATGCCGCACTTTGCAGCCCATGGCCTGATAGATGCGCGTCAGACGCAAGTAGCCCGGATCCTCGACGGCGTATGTCTTGTCCGTGCCAAGCAGCTGAACCAGCATCGTGTCAAGCAGCTGAGCGCCCGCGCCGATGACGATGTTGTCGGGATTGACGTTCATGCCCCTCGTCCCGCGAAGATGATGCGCAATTGCGCACCGCAGCCGAGCGGTACCCTGTGCAGGTGCGGGAGAGAAGATTTCGCGCTCATCTTCGGACGTCAGCGTTGCCCGCAGAGCACTTTGCCAGAGACGTGCGGCTTCCAAGGCGGAAGGAGAGAGCGGGGCGAATTGCCCGGGCTGCCCATAGGAGCCATGAACGCCAAAGCTCGCTGGAGCAGCATCTCGATCGGTATCCTCCGCAGCCGAAGCCAGAACCGGGGCTTCGGGAAGCTCGCACGCGTAGTAGCCACGACGCGGCTTTGAGCAAATATAACCCTCAGCGAGCAACTGGCTATATGCATTTTCAATCGTAATGACACTGATTCCCAGATGACTGGCAAAGGCACGCTTGGACGGCAGGTGCTCCCCCGCCGCAATGCGGCCAGCAACGATATCATCTCGAATTTGCTGGTAAACATACTCATAGAGCGATGCTCCACCGCGTTGTTCCAAATTGTAGTCAAGCATGGGTCTATCACCTGACCTTATCGAATCATTCAATCTGGCATTAGTCTGACCTTGTTATTATCTAGAAAACTGAGTATTTCGCCATACCCAGCTCCCCGATAGGATGTTCCGTCAAGCAATGTACATGCCAACCAAGGGAGCAACCATGGCAGAACAGACCAGCAAGGCCGATCGCGTCAAACTCAATCGCGAGCTCGCGCAGATGCTCAAGGGCGGCGTCATCATGGACGTCACCACGCCCGAGCAGGCACGCATCGCCGAGGAGGCGGGCGCCTGCGCCGTCATGGCGCTCGAGCGCATCCCGGCCGACATCCGCGCCGCAGGCGGCGTCTCGCGCATGAGTGATCCCAAGATGATCAAGGGCATCCAAAAAGCTGTCTCCATCCCCGTTATGGCCAAGTGCCGCATCGGCCACATTGTCGAGGCGCAGATCCTGCAGGCCATCGAAATCGACTACATCGACGAATCCGAGGTCCTCTCCCCCGCCGATGATGTCTATCACATCGACAAGACCCAGTTTGACGTGCCGTTTGTCTGCGGCGCCCGCGATCTGGGCGAGGCGTTGCGCCGTGTTGCTGAGGGCGCCACGATGATTCGTACCAAGGGCGAGCCGGGCACGGGCGACGTCGTTCAGGCCGTGCGCCATATGCGCAAGATCCAAAAGCAGATCCGCAACGTTGTTGCCCTGCGCGACGACGAGCTTTTTGAGGCAGCCAAGCAGCTGCAGGTTCCGGTCGAGCTGGTGCGCGAGGTCCATGCCACGGGCAAGCTCCCCGTCGTAAACTTTGCCGCCGGCGGAGTCGCGACCCCCGCCGATGCCGCGCTGATGATGCAGCTGGGCGCCGAGGGCGTCTTTGTTGGCTCGGGCATCTTTAAGAGCGGCGACCCCACCAAGCGCGCCGCCGCCATCGTCAAGGCCGTGGCAAACTTCACCGACGCGAAGCTCATCGCCGAGCTTTCGGAGGACCTGGGCGAGGCCATGGTCGGCATCAACGCCGACGAGATTGAGATCATCATGGAGGAGCGCGGACGCTAGTCCGGCAGAAGGGATCGCCCATGAGCGATTACGCAGACCAGATGGTCGCCGTGCTGGCGGTCCAAGGCGCCTTTGCCGAGCATGAGGCGAGGCTGCGCGAGCTGGGCGCTCACTGTATTGAGCTGAGGCAGGCGGCAGACCTGAAGCAGAATTTTGACCGCCTGGTGCTTCCCGGCGGCGAGTCTACCGTTCAAGGCAAGCTGCTTGATGAGTTGGGCATGCTCGACGAGCTTCGCACCCGCATTGCTGAGGGCATGCCCGTACTGGGCACCTGCGCCGGTTTGATTCTGCTGGCCCAAGACCTTGCCACCCATGACGATAAGGGCACGCCACGTCTTGCAACCATGGATGTACTTGTCGAGCGCAATGCATACGGCCGACAGCTCGGAAGCTTTCGAACCAAGGGGCAGGTAGCCGGCATCGACGGTGAACTGCCGCTGACGTTTATCCGTGCACCCCGCATCGTCGAGGTCCACGGTGACGCCAAGGCCTTAGCGGAAGTCGACGGCCGTATCGTCGCCGCCCGTCAGGGCAACCAGCTCGGCGTAACCTTCCACCCCGAGCTCGACGAAGACACCCGCCTCCACGAACTGTTCCTGCAAATGTAAGCAGATATAACGAGCGTGGATTTTCGGACATACAACAAATGAGAGTGGATAATCTCCCACTTTGAGCTTGAATGCAGGCTCAAACCGGGAGATTATCCACTCTCATTTTTTGGTGCAATGGGGACAGGTTTCTTTGCACCAAACTCTTGACACAAGGAGTGTCCCTAACTGCCGGCAGAAAAGGAACGTCCCCAAGTGCCACATCGAGCAAACAAGATGCCTTGAGCCAAGAAGGTGCCGCAGGTTGAGCATAAGCCAGCGAGCGGGTCGCATTTGAGACAAGGTGACGTGAAACGAAAGGGCGCTGACCTTCTGGTCGCGCCCTTGAAGTTGAACGTCAGATTGTCCAAATGCGGTCCGCGCAGCGTCGAGCCGTTACGCGGTTTGGTAAAACCGCGTAACTACCTAGAAGCGGTTGCCGCGGAAGCCGCCGCCGTTGCGGCCGCCACGATCGCCACCGCGACCGCCGCGGTCGTTACCGCGGTTGCCGCCGAAGCCACCGCGGTTGCCACCGCGGTCGCCATAGCCACCACGGTTGCCGCCGAAGCCGCCACGACCGCCACGGTCGCCGCCACGGTCACCAAAGCCGCCACGGCCGCCACGGTCGCCACCGCGACCGCCACGGTCGCCGCCACGGCCACCGCGATCGCCAAAGCCGCCACGACCGCCACGGTCGCCGCCACGGCCACCGCGATCGTCACGACCGCCGCGAGGACCGCGGTCCTCGTCCAGGCCCATGGCGACGAGCGGGGCGATAACCTTATCGAGGGCAGCCATCAGCTCGGTGGCCTCCTCGTAAGCAAGCTCGGGCAGGAGCTTCTCCTTCTTGTTGGCAAGCGCGGTCAGGCCCTCGGCAGCATCCTCAGCAGCGAAGACGACGATCTTGCGCATGTCGCCCTCGGCGTCGTCGATGCGGCCGACCAGATCGGCAGCCTCGGCCTCGGCCATCAGGCCATCGAGCTCACGAAGGCGCATGCCCAGCAGGTCGGACATTTCCTTCTGCTCCATCTTGGGCTTGAGGTCAAGAAGCTTGATGGCGCGCTCGATGTTCGCCATGCGCTCGGCCTTGGCCTCCTCCTCCTTGGAAATAGCAAAGCGACGGCTACGCAGCAGGCGGGCGGCCTTCTGCATCTTGTCCATCAGCTCTTCGTCATCGTAATCAGCGGCGGCCTCGACAACCTCGGCCTCCTCCTCGGCGGAAACCTCGTCAGCAGCCTCAACCTCGGCAGCTTCGGTCTCCACGGTCTCGACTGCCTCAACCTCAGCAGCCATGGTCTCGTTCTCGGTCTCGTTCATGATCTCTTCGTTCTCAGACATGAGACTCCTTCTTGGCCCTCTCGGGCATCATCGCCCCATTCGCGGGGCCCGTCGCGCACTCTTTGCGCTTTATACATTCATGCCTCTCGGCAAAACCTCCATTAGTTTATGGTGTCGCCATCCAATCTAGCTGCAGAATCTATGTGCACACATTAATGCGACATGTCGCGGTATCATGGCCTGAATCAATCATGTCCACCTTAAGGAGCCCGCCATGATCAAACCCATCATGAAATCCGAGTTCTTTTTGCGCCTGCCTTCCGAAGACGCGGGCCCCGATGACGCCGTGACCGGGCAGGACCTCCTGGATACGCTCCATGAGCATGAGCATGAGTGCGTGGGCCTCGCCGCCAATATGATTGGCGTGCGCAAACGCATCATCTGCGTAAAGGACGGCAACAGGACACTCCTGATGTACAACCCTCAAATTCTTGAGCAGGTCAATGCCTATCAGACGAGCGAAGGATGCCTCTCGCTGATCGGCGAGCGTCCCTGTACCCGCTATCGTCGCATTAAGGTGGAATATTTGGACGAGAACTTCGTCCACCGCATCAAAAACTTCTCGGGCTACACCGCCGAGATCATTCAACACGAAATCGACCACTGCAATGGGATTGTTATATAAGTTCCGCCGGCCAAGCATTTCCCACGCCCCACAGGTCCACAAAAAAGCTCCCCGCAGCCAAGCAACTGCAGGGAGCTTTTTATCGTACGGAGCTTCTATCCCCTACGACTGACGATAATGATCGAAGAAGTCGGCGAGGTCTTCGAGGGACTCTTTGAGCACTTCCATGCGCGGCAGGTACACGATGCGGAAGTGGTCGGGCTCGGCCCAGTTAAAGCCGCCGCCGCGCGTGATCAGAATCTTCTTCTCGTGCAGCAGGTCGAGGGCGAACTGCTCGTCGTCGGTGATGTTGAACTTCTTCACATCCATCTTGGGGAAGATGTAGAACGCCGCGCGCGGCTTGACCACCGAGATGCCATCGATCTTGCTAAGCGCCTCGTACACAAAGTTACGCTGCTCGTAGACACGGCCGCCGGGGCGAATGTAGTCGTTAACCGACTGATGACCGCCGAGCGCCGTCTGAACGATCGACTGAGCCGGGACGTTAGAGCACAGGCGCATGTTCGAAAGCATGTTGATGCCCATAATAAAGTCGCTCATGCAACGCTGGTTGCCCGAAAGCACCATCCAGCCAATACGGTAACCCGCGATCATGTGCGACTTGGACAGGCCGCTAAAGGTGACGCAGGGCAGGTCGGGAGCGAGCGAAGCAATCGAGACGTGCTCGTAGCCGTCCATGCACAGACGGTCGTAGATCTCGTCGGCAAAGATCATCAGCTGATGCCTGCGCGCGATCTCGACGATACCCTCGAGTACCTCACGCGGATAGACGGAACCCGTGGGGTTGTTGGGGTTGATGATGACGAGGGCCTTGGTCGCGCTCGTGATCTTGGACTCCATATCCTCCAGGTCGGGATACCAATCGGCCTGCTCGTCGCACAGATAGTGCACGGGATGACCGCCGGCAAGGGTTGCGCACGCCGTCCACAGCGGATAGTCGGGGCTGGGGATCAGGATCTCGTCGCCATTGTCGAGCAGCGCGTTCATCGAAAGCTGAATGAGCTCGGACACGCCGTTGCCCGTGTAGATGTGCTCCATCTGAACGTTGGGCAGGCCCTTGATCTGCGAGTACTGCATAATCGCCTTGCGCGCAGAGAACAGGCCGCGCGAGTTGGAATAGCCCTCGCAGTCGGGCAGCTGCTGGCGCATGTCCTTGATGACCTCATCGGGCGTGCGGAAACCGAAGGGCGCCGGGTTGCCGATATTGAGCTTGAGGATGCGCTCGCCCTCGTCCTCCATGCGGGCAGCCTCGTCGACGACGGGGCCGCGCACGTCATACAGGACGTTATCGAGCTTGGTGGATTTAGAGAAAGTGCGCATGGTAGTGCTCCTTGCAATTTGAGCCGTGGGACTAGGTTCGGATTTGGCAACGTTACGGGGCGATGGCATCTCGCCTTGGTCGGCGTCACTGGCGAGCAGCCAGGTAACATCGACCTCCAAAATACGGGCGAGCAGCTCTGCCACATCGCGCCGCGGGATCGTCTTGCCGCTCACATATTGGCTCATCTGACTCTTGCCGAGTTTTTTGCCGAGCATCTCCGATGCACGAATCACGTCCGACTGGCGAACGTCGCGATCGGACATAGTCTGTCGCAGGCGATCGCTAAACGTCTCTTGGGCCACTAGAACCTCCTTGCTGGCAAAGTTCAATTTATAGAACACGAATTGAACCTTAGTTCAATTTAGGCAGCAGTATAGCGCGGCACATAGTACGAAAGTTCAATTTCACAAAGAAATGCGCCAAGTTCCAAGATTTGCTCCAGAGCAGATAACAGTGTGCACCATTAGAGATATTCGAGAAATCGAGTCGCCGCAAGCGAAACGTCGGCCGTGCGGTATATGGCATTGATTTGCCGATGAGGATGCCCCTCCAGCGGCCGGATAGCGACATCAAACTGACAGCGGCGCAAGATGAGTGCCGGAAGAACACTCACGCCCAATCCGTCCTCGACCATGGCCATGATCGCATAGTCGTCCCAAGTCGACAGCTTGGAGCGCACCGTTAGGCCCGCACGGCGAAACAGCGGCGTAATCTCGTCGTCACTGCCGCGTTCCAGCAGAATAAATTGCTCGTTGACCAAATCGGCAAGAGAAACGGCCTTTGCGGCGGCAAGCGGAGAGCCTGCCGGCACCACGGCCATCAGCTCGTCTTGCACCAACGGCCGCGACGCCATGCCGGCGCCGCGGGGCTCACGCGGGATAAAGCCCAGGTCGCAGTGGCCTTCCGCCACCCATTGCTCAATTTCGGAGTAGTCGCCCATCAGCAGTTCGTAATCGACATCCGGGTGATCGGCGCGAAACCGCGCGATGACCGGCGGCAGCACATGGGTCGCCACGCTCGAAAACGTACCGATGCAGATCTTGCCGCGCATGAGCCCCCGCATCTCGTCCACGCATCGCTGCAGGCGGCCAAACTCCTCGCATAACGCCTCGACCGCCGGCATGATCTGCCGCCCGTCGGCAGAAAGCACCACGCCCTCGCGGCTGCGGTCGAGCACCTTAAAACCCCAGTCGGCCTCAAGGTCGCCCACCATACGGCTCACGCCCGACTGCGAATAGCTCAGGCGCTCGGCAGCTCGCGTAAAGCTACCGGCACGTACCGTCTCGAGCAGCACTTGCATCTTTTGGATATTGGTCTCCACGGCACGTCCCTGCCTTTGCATGAGTATTTGTCATGTCACCCATGCATTATATTCGCTTTTCTTCTATAGCCCGCTACCCCATAGTGAACTTGCACGAATATAGAGGGGACGGCAGTGCATGAACAACAATGGATTGGTTACATACTTAGCAGCATTACTGTTGTTTGGCTCTAACGGCATCATCGCCGCGGCCATCGCACTGCCAAGCTCCGATATCGTGCTCCTGCGCACGTTTTTGGGTGCGCTCTCGCTCATCATCATCCTCGTCACTACGCAACGCCATAACTTGCAGGCGCCGTCTCGTCCCCGAGAAGCTGCGGCCCTTATCCTCTCGGGAGCCGCGCTGGGTGCCAGCTGGATTTTCCTGTTCAGCGCCTACCAGACCATTGGCGTCGGCATCTCCTCGCTGCTGTATTACTGCGGCCCCATCATCGTTATGGCCCTCTCCCCGTTCATCTTTGGAGAAAAACTGACTGGCGGTAAAATCGCCGGCTTTATCGCCGTTGCCTGCGGCGCTTTCCTCATCGCAGCACAAGGCCTGGGTGGCAACATGCCCATCTTGGGCATCGTCTGCGGCATCGCCTCGGCCTTCTGCTACGCGCTGATGGTCATCGCCAGCAAGGGGGCGCCGCACATCGAGGGCCTCGAGAACTCCACCCTCCAGGTGAGCGCCGCCTTTGCGACCGCGCTGGTTCTCACGCTCATCACGCAGGGCGTCCCCTCGTTTTTCTCCCCCAGCATCGCCGCCGGCATCGATTGGCGTGCCGTCGCCATGCTCGGCGTCGTCAACACCGGACTCGGCTGCCTGCTCTACTTTAGCGCCGTCGCCAAACTGCCCGTACAGACCGTCGCCGTCGTCGGTTACCTCGAGCCGCTTTCGGCCGTCGTCTTCTCCGTCGCCCTTTTGGGCGAGGCCATGACGCCCATCCGCCTGATGGGAGCCGCGCTGATCATCGGCGGAGCGATCTTCTGCGAAATCGCCGGCAAACGCGCGGGTACCAAGGGCAGCATCGCTCAGGCAGCGCGTGCCTAACAGCCCCTCTTCGGTTTCAAAACAGGGGTGCGTCCGCGGTACCACCTTGCAGCAAGCCACACAGCGGATTCGCCCCTGTTTTGAAATGTCATCTGCGCAAACGAATACTCCCCAGCTGGGGATTATTGTCTAAAGCACCCCGATGTGCCAAACTGCTCTTATATATAAAGACGGCATAAAAGATTTCTGTCCCGACAGAAATTAGATGTCTAAGGGAGTCCACGTGGCACACAACAAACTGGAGGCAAGTCTCCAAGACCAGCAGAGTCAGGGCGGACACGGAGCCATCCCCCTCTCCGCCGGTATGCTGCTCGTTACGCTCGGCGTCGTCTACGGCGACATCGGCACGAGCCCCATGTACACCATGAAATCCATCGTCGCCAACAACGGCGGCATCGGCACCGTCAGCGAGGACATGATCCTGGGCGCACTTTCGCTCGTCATCTGGACCATGACGCTCGTGACCACGGTCAAGTACGTGCTGATCGCCATGAAGGCCGACAACCACAACGAAGGCGGTATCTTCGCCCTGTTCAGCCTGGTGCGCAAGGTGGCGCCGTGGCTGATTCTGCCCGCCATGATTGGCGGCGCGGCGCTGCTCGCCGACGGCATCCTTACCCCCGCCGTCACCGTAACCACAGCAATCGAGGGACTGCGCACCATCGAGTGGGGCCATGCACTGCTGGGCGACGGCCAGACCAACATCATCATCATCACCATCATCATTATCTGCGGCCTGTTTGCCATGCAGCGCGCCGGCACCTCGTCGATCGGCAAGCTGTTTGGCCCACTTATGACATTATGGTTCCTGTTCCTGGCAGGCGCCGGTCTGTTCAACATGCTCGGCAACCTGTCCATCCTGCGCGCGCTCAACCCCATCCGCGGCATCATGTTCCTGTTCTCGCCCATCAACCACTCGGGCATCATGGTGCTCGGCTTCGTCTTTCTGTCGACGACCGGCGCCGAGGCGCTCTATTCGGACATGGGCCACGTGGGCAAGGCCAACATCTATGCATCCTGGCCGTTCGTAAAGGCAGCACTCATCCTCAACTATCTGGGCCAGGGCGCTTGGCTGCTCGCCAACAACTCCAACCCCCAAATGCTCGCGATGGATATCGTCAACCCGTTCTATATGATGCTTCCCGAGCCCCTGCGCCCCTTTGCCATCGTGCTTTCGGCCGTGGCGGCCATCATCGCCTCGCAGGCGCTCATCACCGGCTCGTTCTCGCTGGTATCCGAGGCAACCCGTCTCAATCTCATGCCGCACCTGCGCATCCACTACCCCAGCGACACCAAGGGTCAGCTCTATATTCCGCTCGTCAACAACATCATGTGGGTCGGCTGCATCTTCATTGTGCTGCTGTTCCAGAACTCCGAGCGCATGGAAAGCGCCTACGGCCTCGCCATCACCGTGACCATGCTCATGACCACGACGCTTTTGACGAGCTATATCGCCGGCATTCTCAAGCACAAGCTGGGCGCCTGCATCTTCGCCCTGCTTTTTGGCGCCATCGAGCTCTGCTTCTTTGCCTCATGCCTCACCATGTTCTTTGACGGCGGCTATGTGATGATCTTCCTGGCCTCGCTGCTGTTTGGCCTTATGTACGTGTGGCGCCGCGGCACCGCCATCGAGCGCACGCAGACGATCCTGCTGCCCGTCTCCAAGTACATCGATCAGCTCAACCGTCTGCGCAACGACGAGACCTACCCCGTGCTCGCCGACAACCTGGTGTTCCTCACCAACAGCCCCGACCCGCTCACGCTCGACCGCGACGTGCTCTATTCCATCCTGGACAAGCACCCCAAGCGCGCCAAGGCATACTGGTTCATAAACGTGCACGTTACCGATGAGCCCTATACGCACGAGTATTCCGTCGAGACCTTTGGCACGGACTTCTTGTTCCGCGTGCGCTTGGACCTGGGCTTTAAGGTCAACCAGCGCGTTAACGCCTACCTGCGCCAGATTGTTGGCGACCTGATGGCATCGGGCGAGCTGCCGCCGCAGCACCACACCTACTCCATCTACGAGACGCGCGGCAACGTGGGCGACTTCCGTTTTTGCATGCTGCGCAAGATGCTTGCCCCCGAAACGGACATCAACCGCAACGACCACCGCGTGATGGCCATCAAGTACGCCGTCCGCCGCGCCTGCGGAAGCCCGGCACGTTGGTATGGTCTCGAGAACTCGGCCATCATCATCGAGTACGTGCCGCTGTTTGCCCGCATGCGCCCGGCCGTTAAGCTCGTGCGCACCCAGGTGCCGCTCGAGGTTCAGATCGAAGAGGCCGAGGAAATGGAAGTCGACATCTTCTCGGACGACTTGGTCAACGGCAACGAGGCCGGCAAGAGCATGAATGTCGACCCCACCGAGCAGCTCGAAAGCGTCGCCGACACGCCCGAGCAGCAGCAGCTCGACGGACTCGAGAGCACCCAGCTCAACGACGCCAACTTCTAAAACGCCGTCAGCCATCGACGACAACGGCCCTGCATCTCGCAAAGAGATGCAGGGCCGTTTTGTGTTGCGGCGGACCGGTGAGCTACGAGCGGCGCGGCTCGGGAGTCACGAGCCTATCGGGGCTCGCGCCCTCGGCATCCATCAGGCTCACGTAGCGAATCGACGGATCCCCATACATCGCGTAGTAATAATTGCCCGTGCGCGCGCTAAAGCATCCGGTATAGATAGTCTTCTCGAACTTGCCATCGCCCATCCTGGACGCCCCCTCAATCATCACCACGCCCTCGAGTGAACGGAACATGCGGACGACGTTTTCGGTCTCGCTCTCCTTTTGCGGGTAATTGGCATTGAGGTACGCCGCCTTTACAAAACGGCTCGGCGAATAGCAGTCACCCGGAATTCCACGCATGCCGGCACCCGCGCCATAGGGCTTGAGCTCGGCGCCACGCCATGTCGCCGTCTGCGGAAAATCGCTTGTGGCAGTGATATAGGTGCGCAGGTTTTCCATGTGCCACGGGAAGGTCGGCTGGTTGGCAAGGGTGTCGACCGGATCGTCGTATACATGCAGGCCGTCAGCCATCATCTCGACCACGATGCTACGCTGGTTGTCGCCGATAATCCAATGGAGCAGCGACACGCCCAGCCCCTCTCCCGCAGATTTGGCGACAATCACCGTATCGCGCAGCGCAGCCTCGACCTCGTCGACCGTCGAGAACGTCGCTGCCACCCACAGGGGAAACTCATAGGCCGCGATATTGGTCTTGCCGTCGACAGGGTCCTCGGCATACTCGGCATAACCCGGGAAATTGAGACCCGCCACGGCGAGGCCCGCATCGTTGCCGCAGTCGAAGAACATAGGGTAGTTCTTGTAATCGATGCACATACCGATCACCGCGTGTGCCGCTGTCGCGTCGTCGATAAACGAATACGGAATGTGAAATCCGCGCGGCATCACGCGAACCTGTTGGCCGTAGTCAAAGCTCCAGTCGAGGTTGCGGCCCAGATACATGTGGCCAGAATTATCGGTAAATCGAATGCTCGTGCACATAGCGCCTCCCAGCTTTACGTTCTTGCTAAGGTTATTGTCACCAAACAAAGAGGCGCTAAACAACAAAGCCCGGACATGACAACAATGTCACGCCCGGGCCAAAGCACTGGTTCGATCCCTGATCAAATCACTCTAGACAAGCTTGCCTAGACAGTGATCAATCATGTGTTGGACCATCTGCGCTTCAAAACCGACGAAATCCTGTTTGCGCTCGCGCATCTTGCCGTCGACGATCACGTCAAAAGCGACCTTGCACTTGATGTAGCGCGTGGACTTGGTGATCTCCTCGTGCGTCAGGCAGCTCTCCTCCATCTTGCTGGCGCCCAGGCCAAACACCAGACGGGGGTTGTAGAGCACGTGGGGCTCGCCGGCATCGTCCAGGTAGACGCAAACCTTCTTGGTAACGCCAATCTGGTTAGCGGCAAGGCAGCCGGCATCGTCGAGCGACTTGATGGTATCGATCAGGTCCTGTGCGACCGACTCGTCCTCGACAGTCGCAACCTCGCAACGCTGGGACAGGATAGCCTCGTCGTGGCAAAGCTCTTTAATCATACGTTCCTCCATAGGGGTCGTTGTAACCGCTTAAGTATACGGTACCCACACATTTTCATGCGAAAAATACCGTCCGTCTGCTACAAAGCGCCGAACATCAACATGCGAGGAACAACAGCGTCGCAAAGGGGCTATAGTAGGTGAGTTCGTGTCAATCGGCCTAAACTCGGGGCCGAACAAGGAAAGGGTATGCATGGACGAACTATTTCACGTCAGCGAGCGCAAGTCCACAATCGGGACCGAACTCCGCGCTGGACTGACAACGTTCCTGGCGATGGCCTACATCATCGCCGTCAACCCCGCGGTGCTCTCGGGCGCCGGCATCGATGCAGGAGCGCTCGCTTGCGCCACCTGCCTGGGCGCTGGCATCATGACCATCTGCATGGGCATCTTCGCCAACCGCCCGCTCGCCTGCGCGTCGGGCTTAGGCGTCAACGCGATGATCGCTGGAATCACCACCACCGTCTGCGGCGGTGACTGGCACGTGGCCATGAGCGTCATCTTCCTTGAGGGCGTCGTCATCTTGCTGCTCGTGCTTTGTGGCCTGCGCGAGGCCATCATGGACGCCATCCCGGTTGTCCTGCGTCACGCCATCTCGGTGGGTCTGGGCCTGTTCATCGCCATGATTGGCCTGTGCGATGCCGGCATTATCACCGCTGGCGCCGGTACACTCGTCGGTCTGGGCGACATCACCTCCCCCACCTTCATCGTCGGCATCATCTCCATCCTGGTGACAGTCGCCCTCGCCTGCCGCAACGTCCCCGGCTCGCTGCTCATCGGCATCGTCGTCGCCGTCATCGCCGGTATCCCCCTAGGTGTGACCCAGGCTCCGACCGGTATCATCGCCCCGCTCGACTTCTCGAGCATCGGTGGCCCCATCGCCGACGCCGGCGGCGCGCCCGCCATCGTCAAGGTCCTTACCGACCCCGCGCTCCTCGTCATCTCGTTCTCGCTGCTCATGAGCGACTTCTTCGACACCATGGGCACCGCGATGGCCGTGGCCAAGCAGGGCGAGTTCCTCACCGACGACGGCAACGTCGAGAATATCAAGGAGATCCTGATCGTCGACTCCGCCGCCGCTGCTGTGGGCGGTTTCATGGGCGTCTCTTCCATCACCACCTTCGTCGAGTCCACCTCCGGCGCCGCCGACGGTGGCCGCACGGGCCTCACCTCCGTCACCACCGGCGTGTTGTTCATTCTCGCCGCGTTCTTCTCCCCCGTCGTCTCCATCGTTTCCAGCGCCGCCACCTGCGGTGCCCTGGTCTACGTCGGCTACCTCATGATGAGCGAGGCCTCCGAGATCGACTGGTCCGATGTTTCGCAGGGCTTCCCGGCGTTTATGATCGTCGCCGGCGTGCCCTTCACCTACTCCATCTCCGCCGGCATCGGCCTGGGCTTCATCGCCTACGTGGTCGTCGCGCTCTTCAAGGGCGAGGCTTCCAAGATCAAGCCGCTCATGTGGATCGCAGCTCTTGCTTTCCTCGTCTACTTCTTCGTGGCGTAACGGCAAAGCTGTCAAAGCAGAGCGCCAAAGCGCGGAGTCGCAGCAAGCGGCTCCGCGCTTTTCTTTTAAAGCCAGGCAACGCATAGGCGCACGATGGATTGCTTCCCGAGTTTTGGACATTTTGCCCTCCAAACGGCACTACCGCCAGCTATATCCTGCAGATACGCTGAATCTAGTCGTATAGGCCCTATGAGAACGGGAGCAACCGTGGCAGCCTTGTTCACGACCCCCAAACGCAATGACACTACCGCCGGAACCCATGTTGCCGAACCCGACGTTCGCCGTCGCATAGGACTCGCGCACGGCAGCTGGCGCCGCGTGACGCGCCGCACCGTTGTAGGCGCCGTATGCGCGCTTACGGTAAGCTCGCTGCTCATGCCGAGCGTCTCGCTCGCAGCGGAATGGGTCAAGGTCGGCGGTAACAAGTACAACACCGCGGCGAGCGACGAAGCCGGTACCTGGTCGTGGGACGGCGCCGACGACTTGAAGCTCAACAACTATAACGGCGGCGAGATCCAGGCCGCAGGCAAGCTCAACGTGAATTACTCGGGAACCAACATCGTCACTGCCGAATGGATCGAAAGCATCAACGTTTCTCATGGCACTAACGAGAATGCCGAGCTCAATATCCAAGGCGACGAGGGCGGCACGCTCAGCGTGACATCTACTGAGGACGCTATCCTCTCCACGGGTAATATCAACATCGACGGAGCCGGATCCGTCAACGCCACGAGCACTGGGTTTGATGCCATCAATGCCGGGGGTGATCTCGCTATCAAAGGTTCGGGCAACGTCAACGCCACGGGTGCATCGGATGGCATCAGGGCAAACGGCAATATCACGATTGACGACAGCGGAGCCGTCACCGCCAGGGCTACCAAGGACAAGGGTATTGGAACCGACAAGAACCTCACCATCAAGGGTGGCGGGACGGTCGAGGCAAGCTCAGCCGATGGTGAGGCCCTTTGGAGCGGCGGCAATATCAACATCTCGGACGGCAGCCAGGTCAAGGCAAGCTCCGAGAAAGACGCTGCCGTCGAGGCCAAGGGCAGCCTCGCAGCCACAAACGCCTCCCTCAACGTAAACGGTGTTGAGTATGGCGCCTATGGCCGCAAGGGCATCACCCTCGATCATGCAAACGTGACGGTCCGTGCAGGTAAAGGCAGATACGGTGGCGCCAACGCCCTCTTCACCTGCCAGGACGACATCGTCGTCAAGAACGGCTCCACCGTGGACGCGTTTGCGGAAGGCGAGGTTTCGGCTGCATTCTCCACCAGAAACGATCGACCCAACGAGAAGGGCGGCCACATCTACATCAGCGACTCCGTTGTCAAGGCCATAGCCCGCTATGTCGAGAACGGCGACGGCCCCATCCCCTACAGCGAAAACCAAGATGGCGAGACGAGGCGCGAACCCCAAGGCGAGAACATCGGCATCATCGCCCAGACCAGCGAGGGCGTCACACCCGCAGTCATCTCGATCATCCGCAGCAAGGTAACGGCCGAAGGAGATACAGCGGCAATCTTTGCCCGTGCCATGAGCGCTGACGGCAAGACAATCGGCACCATCAAGATTGAGAACGCCGCCATCCAGACGCCCGAAGGCGGCAAGGTCATTGACTATCGCAAGCTCCGTGACGGCATCTACGAGGCAGGCCAAGCCATCGGCACGGGCGACGCCACGGTCGACTCCCTCTATATCAAAGCAGTCGCCAAAAGCACGACCACCGCACCTCCCGAGGTAGCCAAGCCGGAAGACCCCAAGCCCGACGAGACCAAGCCCGCAGAAAGCAAGCCCGCGGAGTCCAAGCAGAACCCCAAGCCTGAGGGCTCAAAGCCGACCAAGGCCGTTGCGGCTTCAACCACGAAAGCCAAGACTACCGGCGTGCTCGCGGCAACCGGCGACACCTCGGGTGCGGTCATCGTGGCAACCGTCCTTGCGGGAACAGCCGCTATCGCCGCAGGCACCATGGTGAGCCGCAAGCGCTCATAGACAGCTTTGACCTTTAACGCACGGGACGGCACCCACAGAAGTGCTAGCCTGCACACCGTTTAGCAACGCCACCGCCAAGCTCCACTCCGGCGGTGGCGTTTTTCATTTGCGCCCGCGCGGCGCACGCGAATGTTCTTGATGCTGTCCAACCGGCATACGCTGGCGTGCGACAATTGAGGCTGCCGATATCACAACACTGAGAGAAGCCCGTCATGGAAGCGCATCAAAAGCAGATAACCGTTTATTCGAATCATACGGAAAGCGCGCCTGTCATCTACCTTCCTGTGGTCGTGGGCGACGGCAGCGAGGTTTATGAGTGTTGCCGAGAGCTCGACTGCACGCCGTTCACCCTTGTTGCCATTGGCGGGCTCGATTGGAATCGTGAGCTGAGCCCCTGGGCATGCGACGGTACCGTGCGCGATGCCGATCCCTTTGGTGGGCAGGCGTCTGAGTTTCTCGATGAACTGCTGAATCAGATAATCCCAGAGGTCGAATCATCACTTCCCTGCCCGCCCACCTGGCGCGGCATTGCCGGTTACTCATTGGCGGGCCTCTTTTCGCTTTGGACCCTCTGGCAGACCGATGCCTTTGACCGCGCCGCAAGCGCATCGGGATCGCTGTGGTTTCCCGGTTTTATCGACTACGCGCACGAGCATACGATGCCGAACGCGCCCGATGCCGTCTACCTGTCACTCGGTAAAAAGGAAACCAAGACGCCCAACCGCATGATGCGGCACGTACTCGACGATACGCGCGCGATGGAAGAGCTGTTTATCGAGCGTGACATTTCAACAACGCTGGAGCTCAACCCCGGCAATCACTTTGCCCAAACTGACCTGCGCATGGCACGCGGCATCCACTGGATACTGACGCATTAAAAATGGCGTCCACGCGTACATACGCATGGACGCCATTTTTAATTTGGCTGAACGCAGCTACTATTCAGCAGCCTCCTCAAGCTCGGAGACATCAAACTCAAAGTCGTTACCCGGCAGGATGGCGTTGAGCACAATGCCCACCAGCGAACCCACGGCAAGGCCCGAAAGCGAAATCGTCGCGCCGCCCAGCTCCAACACGATGGCGCCGGCGGTGCTGTACGCAATGCCGAGCGAGAGCACGAGCACCAGCGCGGCAACGAGCACGTTGCGGTTGTTCTGGAAATCGACCTGGTTCTCGATGAGGTTGCGGACGCCCACAGCGCTGATCATGCCGTAGAGCACGAGCGACACGCCGCCGATGACGCACGCCGGCATGGCCGCAATGACCGCGGCGAACTTGGGGCAGAACGAAAGCACGATGGCGCAGCACGCGGCAATGCGGATCACACGCGGATCGAACACACGCGTCAGGGCAAGGACGCCGGTATTCTCGCCATAGGTGGTGTTTGCCGGAGCACCAAAGAGCGAGGCCAGGATCGTGGCAAGGCCATCACCGAGCAGCGTGCGATGCAGACCAGGATCGGCGATGTAGTTGCGCTCGCAGGTAGAGCCGATAGCCGAGATGTCGCCAATATGCTCGATCATGGTCGCGAAGGCCAGCGGCATGATGGTGATGATGGCCGTCGTGGCAAGACCGCTATCGAACTGCGGACCAAAGAGCGCAAACACGGTGTTGTCCCATGCAATGGGCAGGCCGACCCACGGAGCGGCCGCAACGCCCGAAAAATCAACTTCGCCCAGTGCCGCCGCAACGGCATAACTCACCACGACACCCAGCAAAATCGGCACGATCTTGACCATGCCGCGCCCCCAGATGTTGCAGATCACGATAACGGCGACGGCAATGACGGCAACGAGCCAGTTGGTCTGGCAGTTGGCAATGGCAGAGCTCGCCAAGATCAAGCCGATGGAAATAACGATGGGACCAGTCACTACCGGCGGAAAGAAGCGCATGACGCGCTTGGCACCAAATGCGCGGAACAGCGCCGCCAGCACCGGATAGAGCAGGCCGGCGCAGGCTACGCCCAGGCAGGCGTAAGGTAAAAGCTCCGTCTCGCCGTTGGGCGCAATCGCGGCATAGCCCGCGATGAAGGCAAACGACGAGCCCAGGAAGGCCGGCACCTTACCGCGCGATAGAAAATGAAACAGCAGCGTGCCGATGCCGGCGAACAGAAGCGTCGCCGAAACGGAAAGACCGGTGAGCACGGGCACAAGCACCGTGGCGCCAAACATCGCAAACATGTGCTGCAAACCCAACACAAACATGCGCGGGCGGCCGAGCGATGACGCATCATAGATGGCATCGGCGACGGCGGGCGTCGAAGACTGGGACATGGAAGTCCTTTCGAATGGAAGGGCGCCCGGGCATAGCGAATTACCTGCCCGAACGATACGATCCGAACCATTGTATGCGATGTAGCCCCAATCACGCCCGCCGCCCCGACGAACGGTAGCGTTACTTCCAGACGCGCTCGGCAATACGCCTGACCAGCGCAATCTTTGCCCACTGCTCGTCCTCGGTCAGCTTATTGCCAATCTCGCAGCTGGCAAAGCCACACTGCGGAGACAGATACAGGTTCTCGAGCGGCACGTACTTTGCCGCCTCGCGGATGCGCTCGACGATAACATCCTCGTTCTCGAGCTCTGCCGCCTTGGTGGTCACCAAGCCCAGCACGACCTTCTTGCCGGGAGCAACGTACTTGAGCGGCTCAAAACCGCCGGCGCGCGGCGTATCGAACTCCAGATAGAACGCGTCGACGTCCTCGTTGGCGAACAAGTACGGCGCGATGGGGTCATAGCCACCCTCGAAAGCATAGGTAGAGTGGTAGTTACCACGGCACACGTGTGTGTTAATGACCAGGTCATCGGGCTTACCCTCGATAGCCGCATTGTTGAGTGCCACGCCCAGCTCGCTCACCTTTTGCAGGTCGACCGGGCTCATGCCGGTCTTGGCGACAAAGTCGGTATCGCAGTAGATACCCCAGGTGCAGTCATCAAACTGGATGTTGCGGCAGCCCGCAGCGTACAGGTCGGCAATCACGGTACGATAGGCGGCTGCGATGGCGTCGGCAAGCTCCTCGTCGGTCTTATAGACGGCGCGCAGGCTCTCTTGCTGACCATCGCAGCGATCGAGCGTAACCTCGGAGAAGGTCTGGATCGGTGCCGGGATGGTCTGGCGCGCGACCTGGCCCTCGCCCTCGAGGGCTTTGACAAACTTAAAGTGTGCAACGAAGGGGTGGTTCTCGCCGCTGATGGGGCCGGTCACCACGGCGGTATCGGCCGTGGTCTCCTCGTCGTGGAACATATAGCCGGTGCGCGAGGTGCGGCGCTCGACGCCGTTGAGACCCCACATAAAGTCGAGGTGCCAGTAGCTGCGGCGGAATTCACCATCCGTGATCACCTGCAGGCCGGCGGCCTTCTGCTTGGCCACCAAGTCGCGAATGGCCTCGTCCTCAACGGCCTTAAGGCCGGCGTCGTCGAGCGTACCCGCGGCATGGGCGGCACGGGCGTCCTTTACGGTCTGCGGGCGCAGAAAGCTGCCGACGATATCGGCGCGAAACGGCGCGTTCAGCTGGGTCAAAGTGCTCATAGGTATCTCCCTTTGCAATTGGTTGCTTTAACGAGACAGAGTATGAGCGCTCTAACAGCCATCGTAAAATATGCATTTATTTCTGTTCGCCATAGGTATTATCTATATAACAAACAATAGGGATGCGGCTCGCACGCGCGGTCCGCACGGGTTAGATATGCTGACGGATTGCGTCGATATAGGCCCGGCCGTAGCGGGTGAGCGTCGTGTTCTTGCGCGTGATAATACCGATCTCCATATACTCGTCCACATCGAGCGGAATCGAGATAATGCCGGGACCGTTGAGCTCATGGCTGATCACGCCCGAGCATACTGTATAGCCGTTAAGGCCCATGGCCAGGTTGAACAGCGTCGCGCGGTCGCGCACGCGGATGTTCTTGCGGCGTTCAAACGTCGAGGTCAGCTCCTCGGAATAATAGAACGAGTTATAGCTTCCCTGCTCATAGGACAGGAAAGGGTAATCTTCCAGATCCTCGAGCGTTACGCTGGAGCGGCCCGCCAGCGGATGCTCGGCACACACGAAAACGTGCGGCGCGGCGCAGAAGAGCCCTTCGAATACGAGCTCGTTGGCCGCCAGCATGCGCTCGATAACCTCGCGATTGTGCTCGGACAGGTACAGGATGCCCAGCTCGCTTTTCATGTGCGCAACGTCTTCGATAATCTCGTGGGTCTGTTCCTCGCGCAGGGTAAAGTCGTAGCGCGCGGCATCGAACTCGCGAATCACATCGACAAACGCGTTGACGGCAAAGGAGTAGTGCTGACAGCTCACGCTAAAATGTGGCACTTGCTCGGACGCGCCTTTGTACTTGTCCTCGAGCAGATCGGCCTGATCGAGCACCTGGCGCGCGTAACCCAAAAAGGTCTCGCCTTCCTCGGACACAATAACGCCCTTGTTGGTGCGCTCAAAGATATGAACGCCCATCTCGTTTTCGAGCTCACGGATCGATGCGGTAATCGAAGGCTGCGACACAAAAAGGCGGCGCGAGGCCTCGGTGATGCTGCCACACTCGGCGACCTTGACGACATATCTGAGCTGCTGGAGCTTCATAGTGGCCTCCCTAGGCGTTCGCGACGTGCGGACCCGCCGCATCTGCCTGGCGCATAAACGACGGCATCTCCCCCGTAGCAGCGCAGGCGGCAATCTGGTGTAGGGCCGCGGCAACCGCATCGTCTGCCGCGGCGCCGATATGCCAGCGCGCGGCGGCCGTGACGGCCTCGTTGGCGTTGGCGACTGCAACGGAGCTGGGGACGGCATCAATCATGGGCAGGTCGTTATCGGAGTCGCCGAACACGGCCACCTCGTCGGGCGTAAGGCCCAGAGCGCGCGCCAGTTCCAGCGCAGCGCAGCCCTTGTCCCAACCGGCCGGAAGAATGTCGAACAGGCGCACGCGATTGTTGGGGAACACGAGCGAGAGCTCCGGCACCTCGGCGGCAACGCGCTCACGCAGCTCGGCGAGCTCCTCACGCGAGCGGGCGCTCCAGATATTGGCCTTGTATACCGGGGCATCGTCGAATACGGGGCGGCACGGGGCCTCTTCGCCCTTGAGCCACGCGTTTCCGCCCGACTCCATGGCGCGGCGCACGCGCTCGGGGTCGCGCGTCACGCAATAGGCGTCGTTGTCCCAAAAGTCATCGCCCAGGCTGTAGACCTTTAGATACGTATCGTCGGTCTCTTGCTCGAGGTAGTCGGCCAGGCGCATCAGGGCGTCGTTGTCGGTTGCACGCGAAGCGACTACCTCGCCGTCGACAAACATCACCTGCCCGTTGCAAAACGCACCGGTCGAGAAGCACTCGGAGCGATTGCGGAACATCCAGCCCATCGCGGACGGCTGACGGCCCGAAACCGGGCCAAAATGCAGGCCCGCTGCCTGCATAGCATGAATGCCATCGATGGCATAGTCGCTGGCGCCGTCTTGTCCAGCGGGAATCAGCGTATCGTCCATATCGGTCAGCACAAGTTTAATCATAGGGCCCCCTCGGTCATTCTCATCCCGTCTATTGTACCGACCTGCCAAAAAGGGACAGGTTTATTTTGGCAGGTTTTATCTGGGAAAACGCACGCCCCAGTTGGTACCTGCCAAAATAAACCTGACCCTTTTTGGCAGGTGCGCTAGTATAGGGGACAACAGATTCGATGCGGGAGTGCCGGCGGTGCAAACCACAAGGCTGAGAGGGCAATGGGCCCAATCCTTTGAACCTGTCAGTTAATGCTGGCGTAGGGAGCATGCCGCCTTTACAGGGGCGCTGTCTATGCACAGCGCCCCTTTTCTATGCCAAGGAGGCATGTGCAGTGATTGATTCGGAACAGCTTAAACAACGTGTAGTCAAGGCCGTGGACGAGATTCGCGCCACCAACCCAATGGCGGGCTCCATCACCAACACGGTGACGATCGACTTTGTCGCCAACGCACAGCTCGCCGTGGGCGGTTCGGCCGCCATGGTCTATCTGCCAGACGAGGGCGAGGCACTCGTTGCCGGCGGCGGTGCCATCTATCTCAACATGGGCACGCTCTTCCCCATCTACGAGCAGACGATTCCCCGCGCGGCCAAGGCGGCACACGACGCCGGCAAGCCCTGGGTGCTCGACCCGGTGGGCCTGGGCATCGGCAGCCTGCGCACCCAGCTGGTAAACGAGCTCAAGCAGTACAAGCCCGCCATCGTGCGCGGCAACGCCTCCGAGATCATCGCGCTTGCCGGCCTGTGGGGTCTTGAGGGCGAGGCAGCCGATCTGAGCCGCGTGCGCGGTGTCGATACCACCGACACGGTCGATGCCGCCCGCGATGCCGCCGTGGCGCTCGCCCGCTACACTGGCGGCGCCGTAGTGGTCTCGGGCGAAGTCGACCTAATCACCGACGGCACGACCGTGGCCAAGTCCCACGGCGGCAGCCCGCTCATGTCGAAGATCACCGGTTGTGGCTGCTCGCAGGGCGGCGTGCTGGCTGTGTACGCCTGCGCTGCCGATCCGTTTACGGCAGCCATCTGTGGCACCGCCGTCTACAACGTTGCCGGCACGCGTGCCGCCGCTGTCGCCGATGCCCCGGCAAGCTTTAAGGTCGCCTTTATCGATGAGCTCTACCGCGCGGCCGCCCAAGACATCGCCGATAACCAACTCGAGCTCGAGGAGGCATAAGCCATGTCCGAGCCCGCAACCAATGCCGGCATGAACACGCTCGTCGCCGTGGCCATCGCCCCGTGCGGCACCGGCGATGAGCTGTCCGCCGAGGTCGCCGAGGTCGTGCGCGTCATTCGCGAGAGCGGCCTTCCCAACCGCACCACCTCGATGTTCACCGAGATCGAGGGCGACTGGGACGAGGTCATGCAGGTCGTACGCGACGCCACCTTTGTACTGGCAAACAAGGGCATCCGCACCGAAGTTGTGCTCAAGGCAGATATTCGCCCCGGTTTTACCGACACCATGAACGGCAAGCTCGAGCGCATGGAAGCGCAAATCAAGAAGCAGGAGGAAGCACGATGAGCATCCGCGACAACCTCGATATCTCGGCCTATCTGGTGCTCGGCCCCGAAAACACGCTCGGTCGCCCCGTGGGCGATGTGGTGGCCCAGGCGCTCGACGCCGGCTTTACCTGCATCCAGGTGCGCTCCAAGGTGGCAAGCGCGCGCGAGATCATCGCGCTGACGGACGATGCCGCGCAGGCTATCGCCCAAGCCGGCAAGACCGGTCAGGTCGCGCTGCTCATCGACGACCGCCTGGATTGCGTGCTTGCCGCGCGCGAACAGGGCATTGCCGTCGACGGCGTGCACGTGGGCCAGAGCGACATTCCCGTCGAGGTCTGCCGCAAGCTTCTGGGCCCCGATGCCATCGTGGGCCTTTCGGCCCGCTGCGAGGAGATGCTCGAGTACGTCAAGACCGCCGACATGAGCCTGGTCGACTACCTGGGCATCGGCCCGCTCCACGAGACCGAGACCAAGCGCGACTGCGGACGTGCGGCCGACGGTTCCATCATCACCAAGAGCTTTGAGGACCTGGCCGCACTCCACGCGGCAAGCCCCGTGCCCATCGTGGTGGGCGGCGGCGTTAAAACAGCCGACTTGCCGCAGCTTAAGGCCACCGGCGTCGATGGCTTCTTTGTGGTGAGCGCCGTCTGCAGCGCCGATGATCCCTACGCCGCGGCCAAGGAGCTTGTCGACACCTGGCAGCAGGCATAGACATAGGCCGAGCAGCTGATTCGCAATCTCATATCTTCAATAGCGGAAAACGCATCCCGGTTCGAACGTCCATTCCGGGATGCGCTTTCCGTATGCGACCCTTACCCCGCCAGATACGCTTCCAACGCCGGCAAAGTCGCCTCCGCATCGTGGCGGCCGACCTGGTAGATGCGCTCGAGCTCATCCGGTTCGCGGCACAGCGACGGCACCTTCACCGATTCGCTCGGTCGCACCACAAAGACCTCGCCGGCAGCCTCGCGACGCGCCAGGTCATCGAGCGTGGCATTGTAGACCTCATGCCGATGCTCAAGCGCTGCAACAAACTCCGGGTAGTGACGGAACACGCGACGCAGCATGGGCATCACGCTGTTAGGCTGCTTCACAAAGCCCGCCGGCTGCGTGAGCACCACGATATTGCGGTCATACCCCTGCGCAAACAGCCATGCGCTGGGGATAGAATCAGCCACGCCACCATCCAGATACTTATGCCCGCCAATAGCAACGGGACGCGTCGCCACAGGAATAGCAGACGACGCCCGGATCCACTCGATATCGCGCTCGTCGCCATACGGCAAATCGTGATAGACAGCCTTGCCCGTCTCGATATCGGTACACACGCACGTAAATCGCATGGGGCAGGCGCGATACGCTTCCAAGTCGATGGGATCGCGCTCGATAGGCACCTCATGATAGGCAAAATCGGCATTGAACATATCGCCGGTTCGCAGCCAGCTGGTCACGCCCGCATAGCGCTTGTCGGCACAATAGGCCTTGTTGTAACGAATGGCACGGCCGATCTGGCGCGATTTAAAGTTGTAGCCAAACGCCGCGCCCGCCGAGACACCCACCATATGGTCGCAGGTCAAACCGTGCTCCATCCAAGCGTCGAGCACGCCCGCCGTATACATACCGCGGTAGCCGCCTCCCTCGAGCGCAAGCCCCACCGTGCGCGTCGTATCCGGCTGTGCCATGTGACCATCTCCGTTCCTGCGTTTTAAAACGGAACAAGTATACCCGTCAACATATATCGACTCAGTCGCATTTTCATCGAACATCGCATCGTCGCGCTACCGCTTGGCGAATAGTAGCCGCCCACAGCATGGACACCCATATATAATTGCGTACTGTTGTTTACACTACTCAGCAGTTATCAACAGCGAACATTAGCCGGCAAAGTAACTCAACAACGCAGCAAGGCGGGGGCCTGGATACACGCAAGGCGCCGAGCAACGACGCGTGTACACTACGAGCTCGCCCGACGCCATCCGCCCCGACCCCAGAAAGCCACTTACAACATGGACACCGTCAGCAATTACACCGAAACGCTCGAAAAGACCGTCCGTGACCTTCTCGAGCGTCAGGATGATCTGATTAGGACGGCCTTTACCGACCAGCTCACCGGACTTGGCAACCGCGGCGGCTTTACCCGTTCCCTAGAGGAAATCTGGGAGCAGGAACTGCCCGTGACCATGGCGTTTATCGACATCGATAACCTTAAGCACTGCAACGACGTCTTTGGGCATGACGAGGGCAACCGCTATATCTTGCAGGTAAGTCTCTATCTCAAGCTGTATATGAAGGTGGACGAGGCGGCGTTTCGCATAGGCGGCGACGAGTTTGCCATCCTGTCTACGATTGCGACCGAGGACGACCTCGCCGAGCGCCTGGAACACTGCCGAACGGTCCTACTCAAAAACAACGATTCCGAGATGCCTCACTCGTTTAGCTACGGAGTGTCGCACGCCGACCCCGCCCTGGGTGAAGTCTCCAATCGCATGACACTCGATGCCGACCATCGCATGTACGACTACAAGCTACGCCATGCCATGCATCTTGATCGACGCAATATCGCGCAAGTCCACACCGACGACTTCGAAATAAGCGATCGCGTTTTTGACGCCTTTTCGATGCTCAACGAAGGCCGTTATTGCTTTATCGAGAACTTGGACAAACATCGCACTCTTTGGTCACAAGGCGCCCTGCGCGATCTCGGTCTTCCTTCTGAGCATGTAGACAACTGCCACGATTACTGGAAAACGCGCGTCCACCCCGATGACCTCGAGGCCTACATCAACGACATCGACCAAATCTATAATGGCTCCAAACACCGCCGCGTCATGCAGTACCGCATGCGCAATGCCGCGGGCGACTACGTCCTCTGCCGCGCTCGCGGGTTTCGCATCGACGGCGACGGAAATACCCCCTCGCTCTATGTCGGCGAACTTGTTAACCACTCACTCGCCGAGACCGTTGACGCCGCCACGGGCCTCGGAACGCAGCGTATGCTGATCAACGCTATCGATGCCTGCCGTCGCGACCGTTGCGAGACGGGGCTTATAGCGGTCCGCGTTTGTGGCACGGCAAAGTTCAACGAGCTCTACGGGGCCGAGGCTGTCGACAACATGCTCGCCGAATACGCAGGCCGCATGTTATCGATCACCCGCGGCAGAAGTCGCGTCTTCCGCTCGCGAAACGCCCAGTTCGTCGTGCTCAGCAACGATCTGGACCACGAGGCATTCGAGCAACTGACCCATCATCTTAAAGAGGCCGTTTTCGCTCCTGTTCGAATCGCGAACGACACCATTACCCCCGTCTGTCTTGTCGTCCCGGCCTTTTACGAGCGCTTAATCAATCAAGCGACCGCTGTTTTAGGCGAACTCGACCGTCGTCTTCGCGCCGCCGGCGGGCTTGCCCCCAACGACAGCCTCCCCATACCCGAAATTGAGCGTAAAAGCGCCGTCGCCGAACGCATCGATACGCTCACGGGCCTCTATCGACCCAGCGAGTTTATGCGGCGCGCCAACGCATTTCTGAGGACAGGGCGCGACGGCGCTTGGTGTATCGCCACCGTCGACATGGGTCATATGCGACTGTTTAACGAATGGCGCGGACAGGCCGAGGGCGACCGCGTGCTCGCCGATGTGGGCACGGTCCTCAAAGACATCGAGAATGCCGAGATGGGCGTCGCAGGATACTGGGGCCAAGACGACTTTTGCATTCTCATCCCCTTTGAGCACGACACCGTCCATCAAATCTATAACCGCGTTCGCGCCGCCGTGGCCAAGCATGATGACGGCGTGGGTTTCTGGCCGTCCATGGGCGTTTGCCCCATCGACCCCAACGAGGAAATCACCATCGACGCGCAGGCCAAGGCCATGTTTACCAATCGGCGCGCAAAAAACGACTTTAAGGAGCGTGTCGCCATTTTCCGCCCCGAGGAGTACGAGCGCGAAACCGCGTTCCACCGCACGCTGACCGAATTCCAGTATGCGTTCTCAAACGGCCGCATTACCTACTACCTGCAGCCCCAGGTCGACATGGAAACTGGCGAGATCGTTGGCGCCGAGGCGCTCACGCGCTGGATTGGCAAGGACGGTTCCCTCATTTCGCCTGTAACGTTTATCCCCGCACTCGAGGAAAGCGGCTTTGTAGTGACGCTCGACAAGTACATTTGGCAGGGCGTCGCCTCGTGGCTGCGCGAGCGCATCGACCGGGGGCTTCGCGTGGTTCCGATCTCGCTCAATGTGTCGCGCGTGGATATCCTTGCCTGCGACGTTGCCGAACATATGGGAGCACTTGCCGCCCAATACAACCTACCGCCCGAACTCATGCGCATCGAGATCACCGAGACAGCCTATACGGGAGAATCCGAGGCCGTGGATAAACTGACTGCCGACCTGCACACCCGCGGCTTCTCAACCTATATGGACGACTTTGGCACCGGCCAGTCCACGCTCGCGATGCTCAAGAACGTCAACGTCGACGTCATCAAGCTTGACCGCACGTTTGTTCCCGCCGACGGAGATCAAGGCCGCAGCGCGCAAATCATTACATCAATGCTCGATATGGCGCAGTCGCTCCATCTGCCCGTCGTGGTCGAAGGCGTCGAGACAAATGAGCAGGCGAACATGCTACGACAGATGGGCGCCCGCTACGCTCAGGGCTTCCTCTACTACCGCCCCATGCCGGCGAATGATTTTGAGGCATTGCTCGATGGTGGCAATAACAACTGATACGCTCGCGCGCAAAACGCCACCGCCGAAGGGGGCATTTGTCTCCATTAGCTAACTTATATCCCCAATTCAAACCGAATTGGGGATATGATACAAACCGTTGTTCTGCCCAAGGAGGTTATTCATCATGAACGAGTCATACCGCTTGGGCGAGCAATCGATTATTGCCTATCTTCAGCGACTTGCGAATGGTGTCTCGACCGCCGAACTCGATGTTTCCGCGCTGCCTGCTGAGCTACGCGCCGTTGGTGAGCAACTGCAAAAGACGCATGCCATCCTGCAACAAGAGCGCCAGCTGCTTGAGTGCAACGCCTATATCGATCCGCTCACCAACTTGGGCAACCGCGGCGGACTCGACCGTCACGTCGAGCAGCTCTGGCGCAAAGGCGACCCCTTCACCTGCGCCTATATTGACATCGACCATCTCAAGCATTGCAATGATAGGTTTGGCCACGCCGAAGGCAATCGCTATATTCTGAGCATCTGCCGCACGCTCTCCGAAACCATGGAGCACGATGAGATGCTGTTCCGCATCGGTGGAGACGAGTTTATGCTTATCTCGCTCTCCGCAAACGAGACTGAACTCGAGCAGCGCTTGGAGCAGGTACGTGCCGGGCTGATCGAGGCGAGCTCAGGTGGCAAGGCGCCCATGATCGCCAGTTTTAGTTTTGGTTGCTCGCACGTCGACCCGCTTGCAGGCGATACGCGTCGCCAGATGACGATGGATGCCGATCGCAAAATGTATCGCTATAAGCTTATGCATCGTGTGCAGCAACCGAAAGACAATGACGTGCCACAACACCCAATCGTCGATCGGCTTCCCTGCAACGACCGGGTGTTCCAAGCGATCTCCATGAGCTCTGAGACGCGCTATCCGTTCATCCTTAACCTCGATACGGGCGAATCGCAATGGTCGGTTAACGCCGTGCGCGATTTTGACCTGCCCTCCCAGCACCCTTTTAACTCGGTCGATATGTGGCTTGCTCGCGTCCACCCCGAGGACCGCGGCAACGTACGCGCCGAGCTCGACATGGTGATAAACGGCACGTGGCACTTCCACTACATGCAGTACCGCGTTATGGATGCTACCGGAGCGTACGCGCTTTGCGACTGCACGGGCTACCGCTTGGACGGCACCGATACCGAGCCTAACATGTACGTGGGCATGATTATCAACCGCAGCTTGGCAGATACGACCGACTCGGTAACGGGTCTGGGCGATGTCCACGCCCTGGTCAACGCTATCGGAGAGATGCGCCGCGTGCCGCGCGAGGCTGGCTTTATTGCCATTAAGGTCGACGATATCGCCGAGGTCAATGCCCGCTTTGGATTCGATGCAGGCGACCGCGTGCTCGCCGAAAGCGCCGCCTGCCTCATGGATTGTTCGCGTGGCAAGGGCCGCCTGTTCCGCTCAACAGGACCGACATTCGTGGCGCTTTTCGACGACCTTGATCCCGAAGAGACCAACGCGATTGCAGAGGAGATCGAGCGGTTCCTGGGTTCGCCTGTGCTCATCGGATCGCTTGAATACCAGCCGCCCATTCGCGTGGCTACGCTTCATCTGGACGCCGTCGACCGACAGCCCGTTTCCATTTTGAATGAACTCAAAGCGTTGCTCGGGAAAGCCGTGCAGGTGCCAGGTACCAAACTGGATTAGCACCGCGCCCACACCGCCTCCCCCATCGTGCGATAATCCTCTGCAGAAGTCACCAACAGCAGAGGGAGTTTGTGATGAAGGTTCTTTTGGTCAATGGCAGCCCCAAGGCAAACGGCAACACCGCTCGCGCGCTTGCCGAAGTCGCCGAGCAATTACACGCCGAGGGTATCGACAGCGAGGTATTCCAACTGGGCGCCAAGCCCATCCGCGACTGCATCGGCTGCGGTCAGTGCGCCAAGCTTGGCGGTCGATGCACCTTTGATGACGACGTGGTAAACGAGCTCATTGCCACCGCCGAGCAGGCCGACGGTTTTGTCTTTGGCTCCCCCGTCTACTATGCGCATCCCAGCGGACGCATCCTCTCGGCCCTCGACCGCGCATTCTATGCCGGCAGCAAGGCCTTTGCGCACAAACCCGGCGCCGCGGTCGCCGTCGCCCGTCGCGGCGGCACGTCGACCACCTTCGACGTGCTCAACAAATACTTCACTATCAACCAGATGCCCGTGGTGGCCTCCACGTACTGGAACAACGTCTTTGGCGCTGCGCCGGGCGAGGCCGCCCAGGACGCCGAGGGCCTTGCTACCATGCGAAACATCGGTAAAAACATGGCATGGCTTCTGCGTTGCATCGAGGCAGGCAAGGCTGCCGGCATCGATGCCCCCGAGGCCGATCGCGAGCGCACCAACTTTATCAGGTAGAACGGCGGAACATGAATATCCAGATTTTTGGTACCAAAAAGTCCTTCGATACTAAGAAGGCTCAGCGCTTCTTTAAGGAGCGCCGTATTAAGGTGCAGTTTATCGACCTTAAGGAAAAGGAGATGAGCAAGGGCGAGCTCACGAGCGTGATGCAGGCGGTCGGCGGCATCGACAAGCTGCTCAATCCCAAGGCCAAGGACGAGGAGACGCTCGCGCTCATCCAGCACCTCACCCCTAGTCAGCGCTTCGACAAGTTGCTCGAGAACCAGCAGGTTCTAGCCGAGCCCATCGTGCGCAACGGCAAAAAGGCCACCGTCGGCTATTGCCCCGATGTATGGGGAGCCTGGGAGTAGCCTGTGTTATTTGCCGGCGCGTGGGTATAAGAGCAGGCGTTTGGCATAAGATTTAACTGTAAGCCATGTCTAACAAAGGAGGGCACATGCCCAACAAACCCGTGAAGATCATCATGCTTACCGGATACCTCGGTGCCGGCAAGACCACGCTGCTCAACCACATCCTCGCTAACGACGGCGGCATCCGCGCCGCCGTGATCGTCAACGATATCGGCGAGATCAACGTCGACGCCAGCCTCATCGCCGACGGCGGCCTTTCCGAGACCGACGACCTCATCCCGCTCACCAACGGCTGCATCTGCTGCACGCTTTCGGACGACCTGGCCAACCAGCTGCAGGGCATCGCCGATTCGGGCAACTTCGATTACATCATCATCGAGGCCTCGGGCATTTGCGAGCCTATCCCCATCGCCTACACCATCTCGAGCTTCTGCGACGAGGCCAAGGTGGGCGGCAAGCCCAAGCTCGCGCTCGACAACATCGTGGCCGTGGTCGATTGCGCCCGCATGTACGACGAGTTCAACGGCGGCCGCGACCTGCTGGCAGAGGATATCGACGAGGACGACATCGAGAGTCTGCTCATCCAGCAGATTGAATTCTGCTCCACGCTCATCCTCAACAAGACCGATACCGTGAGCCCTGAGCAGATCGCCGAGCTCAAGGCCATCGTGCGCAGCCTGCAGAAAGACGCCGTAATTGTCGAGGCCCAAAACGGCGAGGTTCCCATGGAGGAGCTGCTCGACACCGACCGCTTCGACTTTATGCGCGCCTACAACTCCGCCGCTTGGATCGAGGCCATGGAGCATCCCGAGGAGCACGACGACCCCGAGGTGCTTGAGTACGACATCGAGACCTTTGTGTACTCACGCCGCAAGCCGTTTGACCTGCAGAAGTTCACCGATTTTGTTGAGCAGGAGTGGCCCGATGAGGTCATTCGCGTCAAGGGTCCGCTGTGGCAGGCCAGCAATCCGGACATGTGCTACATGTTCGAGCAGGCCGGCCACCAGATGCGCCTGATGGAGAACGGTCTGTTCGTTGACTCCGCGCCCGAGGGCGAGAAGCAGAAGATCATCGACGAGAACCCCGAGATCATGCAGATTTGGGACGACGAGACGGGCGACCGCATGACGAGCCTATGCATCATCGGCCGTCACATGGACAAGGATGCCCTCATCGCCTCCCTCGATGCCTGCCTGACCGACTGGCACCGCGCCTAGGTTTATCCAAGCGGGCATTTTTCCGCTACGTAACCGCCAAACCACCACGAAGGTGCACTGCCCTTCGTGGTGGTTTTTCGTTCTGAGCCAAGGAGATTCATGTTCAACATTGTGCTGTATGCGCCCGAGATTCCAGCCAATACGGGCAATATCGGCCGCACCTGCGTGGTTACCGGCGCCCGCCTGCATCTGGTGGAGCCACTGGGCTTTTCGCTCGATGATAAGACGGTGCGCCGCGCCGGCCTGGGCTACTGGCAAAACTTGGACGTGACGACCTATGCCGGCTGGGAGGATTTCGTTGCGCGCAACGGCCTTTCCCCTGCCGATGGTCGCCTGCATCTGCTAACCAAAAAGGCACGCCGCACCTATGCGCAAAGCACCTACCGTGACGGTGACTATTTGGTCTTTGGCAGCGAGAGCTCGGGCATTCCCGAGGAGCTGCTCGCCGCGGCGCCCGAGCGCTGCGAGCGCATCCCGATGCTGCGCGATTGCGACTCACTCAATAACGCCGAGGCCTGGGAAGCCCACGAGGAATCACTCGGGCATATCGAGGACGGCCATGAGGCCATCCTTCGGCAGGATATCTGCGGCAACTTCGTCAATCCGGACGACTACCGCATCAGCGCACTCAACCTCTCCAACAGCGCCGCCATCGTCCTCTACGAAGCCCTGCGCCAAACAGGCTTTCCGGGAATGTGACAATGGAATTGTCCCTTTGTCACATTCGGTTATAGGTAGCGGCCGGTGATGCTCTTGGAGCAGGCCGCGATGTCGCTCGGCGTGCCGGCGCAGACGATTTGCCCGCCGGCGTCGCCACCGCCCGGGCCCATGTCGATCACATAATCGGCGTTACGGATAAGGTCGAGATCGTGCTCGATCACGACAACTGTGGCGCCCTTGGCAACGAGGCCGTCAAATACACTCAGCAACACCTGAACATCGAGCGGATGCAGGCCAATCGTGGGCTCGTCGAACACGAATACGGCATCATCCTGCACACGGCCCATCTCGCTCGCGAGCTTAAGACGCTGCGCCTCGCCGCCCGAAAGCGCCGGCGTGGGCTCACCGAGCGTGAGATAGCCCAAGCCCAGGTCGTGCAAGGTCTGCAAGCGCGCCTGCACCTTTTTGAGTCCCACTGTGGCGTCGAGGGCCTCGTCCACACTCATGTCCATGAGCTGCGGCAACGTAAGCAGACTCCCGTCCTTGCCCTCGCGATGGATATGCGAAGCCGCGTCTGCATAACGTGAGCCGCGACATGCCGGGCAGACGATCTCGACATCGGGCAAAAACTGCACGTCGAGCGATATCGAGCCCGTGCCATCGCACGTAGGGCAACGCAAAGCGCCAGTGTTGTAGCTAAATGCGCCCGCCTTGTAGCCGGCTGCCTTGGCCTCGGGCGTACGGGCGAAGGCGCGACGCAGCTCGTCATGGATGTCGGCATAAGTCGCCACCGTCGAGCGCACGTTGGCGCCGATGGGCGTAGCGTCAATCAGATTTGCGCGGGCAATGCCTTCGGCATCGACCCAACGCACATGTTTTGGCAGGCGCCCGCCGGCCGCCTGCGCCTTAAGCGCCGGGATGAGCGTCTCGAGCACCAACGTCGTCTTGCCCGAACCCGAAACGCCCGTCACCGCGACCAAGTGACCGCGCGGGATATCGACTTCGAGCGGCTTGACGGTATGGATGGTATCGGTCGCCATGCGGATGTGGCCCTGGTCGAACATTTCGTCGTCAGTCACCTGCGGACGCAAACGCTTGGAGTCCGATCTCAAAAACGGCGCGATGCGGCTGCCCTGCGATTGTTCGACCTCGTCTACCGTGCCCGCGGCAATCACATTACCGCCGCCTGCTCCGGCAACGGGGCCCATCTCGACCAGATAGTCGGCTTCCGCTAGTACGCGCGTATCGTGGTCGACAACAACCACGGTGTTGCCGTCATCCACCAGATCGCGCATCACGCCTACCAGGCCGTCGACATTAGCAGGATGCAAGCCAATCGAGGGCTCGTCCAGCACATAGAGCACGCCCGTCGATCGGTTGCGCACCACGCGGGCGAGTTGCACGCGCTGGCGCTCACCCGTGGAGAGCGTGGCGCCTGCGCGATCGAGCGAAAGGTAATCGAGACCCAGGTCGACCAGACGACGGGCCGTGCGCAAAAATGAATCGCAGATATCCGTCGCCATGGGCTGCATCTCGGCCGGCAAGGATGCGGGCACCCCGCGCACCCACTCAATCGCCTCGCCCAGCGTCATGGCAGCCGCCTGCGCCAGATTGATACCGCGCACCCGGGGCTGACGCGCAGCCTCGGAGAGGCGCGTGCCGCCGCAATCGCGGCATGGGCCCTCGCGCAAAAAGCGTGCAACGCGTTTGAGGCCCTTGTCGTCCTTAACCTTGGCGAGCGCATTCTCAACGGTATAGACGGCGTTGTAATAGGTGAAGTCGAGCGGCGTGGCGCCCTCGCCGTTTTTGGGAACGTAGAGGATGTGCTTCTTAACCGCCGGGCCATGGAACACGATATCGCGCTCGGCGGGCGTGAGCTGGTTAAACGGCACGTCGGTGCGCACGCCCATCTCGCCGGCCACCTGCTTCATCAGGTCCCACATGAGCGTGCCCCAGGGAAGCACTGCGCCCTCGTTGATAGTCTTCGACTCGTCGGGCACCAGGCTCGCTTCGTCCACCTCGCGCATGACACCGGTGCCGCCGCAGGTGGGACACGCACCGCCGCTATTGAAAGCCAAATCCTCGGCACTCGGCGCGTAGAACTCGCGGCCGCATTCGGGACACGTAAGCGTCAGACCCGCAGCCACGTTAAGGCTCGGCTCCACACGTGCCCCGCAATGCGGGCACACGTGATGGGCACAACGGCTAAAAAGCAGACGCAGGCTATTGTTGAGCTCGGTCATGGTGCCAAAGGTCGAGCGCACGCCTGGCACACTGGGGCGCTGATGCAACGCGAGCGCCGCCGGCACGTGCAGCACTTCATCCACCTGAGCGTGCTCGGCCTGGGTGAGCCGTCGGCGGGTATAGGCGCTGAGCGCCTCCAGGTAGCGACGCGAGCCCTCGGCATAAAGAACCCCCAGCGCCAGCGAACTCTTGCCCGAACCCGATACGCCGGCAATACCCACGAGCTTTCCCAGCGGGATATCAATATCGATGTCCTTGAGGTTGTGGACACGTGCACCGCGCACCTCGATAGCACTTGGTTGTTGCGACACCGTCATCGTTCCCCTTCCAGTTGATCGAATGTGACAAAGGGACTGTCCCTTTGTCACATTGTCTGCCTGAGCCAGTCTTCGCAGGTCAAATACGTAAAGCACTCGGTACGCACATCGCCCATAAGCTCGCAGGGCACGTCGCGCTCAACGTGATGCGGCGCGAATCCACACTTTTGTTGAACGCGTAACGACTTGTCATTGCCCTCGTAATATCCGCACCAAAGCGCCTTGCAGCCAAGCGTTTCGAACGCATAACGCTGCATGGCTCGCACCGCTTCGGGAGCAAAGCCTCGGCCCCAAAATGGCTTGGCGATCCAATAGCCCACCTCAAGTTCGAGACCGTCATCTCGACGGTTTAACTCGCAGCGAGATGGCATGAGCCCGATGCTGCCCATGGGCTCATCTGTCGCAGCCAGGCAAACGGCAAAGGTATGGGGTGCCGCAAAGACTGTCCGAATGATCTCCTTGCTTTCCCCAATGCTTCGATGGGGCGGCCAGCCCGCAGCCGGTCCCACGTCCGGGTCGCTCGCATATGTAAACAGGATTGCCGCGTCCGTCTCGCGCCACGGACGTAGCGTCAAACGCTCAGTATGAATCGCCATAATTTAGCCTCTCAAATATCGATGTGGCAAAGGGACAGCCCCTTTGTCACATCACTCATGCCATAAAATGCGGTCGCGAATGTACGCGCCCAGCATGGGCACGGTAAATCGGACGAGGCCGTATCCGGCAGCCTCGATGACGCGCTCGCGAATCAGGCTTGCGCGATATTTACTCGCCCAGCTCTGGGTACGATCGCAGCGCTCAATGATATCCGCCATGCGCGTCGGCTTGCCCTCGTCAACCGCCATGGCCTCGATAAAAAGGCGCTGTGGACTGCGCAGCCCGTAATACAGGGGCGCGTCAACCGCTTCATAGAACTCGGAGACGGCATCCGCATGGCCATCCTCGACATCGCGCCTTTCGATGACCTGTGAGCCACGCCGGACAGCAGATCGCCACATGTAATAACCCACAAGCTGAACCATATAGGGATGCCCCATGCTCTTGTGTGCCGCAAGGTCCGCCGTCTCCGCATCAACGTAAAGACCAGCGTCTTTGACCGTCTGGATATATGAATCGCGCACCTTGGGCAAAGATATCGCCCCCAGCGTACGCTGCTGGGCACGCCGCAAAAACGTCACGCTTGGCTCTTCGAGCAGATCGTCAACCATACTGGGTAAGCCGGCGAACACCAGCGCAAGGCCGCGCTGGTCGCTATCGGACAAGCCCGTGGCATCCTGGTCTCCGAGCACCTGCTGATAGAGAACGGCAAGAGCCGCCAGCTCCTCGATAGACGCAGATTGAGCCTCGTCAATCGCAAACAGTATGCCCTTGCCTGGACCGAGCTTCTTGAGGCGCTCGTTGACCAGCCCTCGCAACGTCTCGCCCTTTGCTCGCGCCGCCTCGACCGACATCCGCCCAAACGACGGCCCAAACTCCATTGACGTCACAACGGGTTTATTCGAGCGAAGCGCGTCGGCCAGGCGGTCGCACAAGCCAAGCGAAGCGGAATCGGAGACAACCGCCCATCCGCGCTCGCTGGCTAGACGTTGCAGCTCCCGCAGGAGAACCGTCTTGCCGCAGCCGCGGTTTCCCGTAATGAGCATGAGCCTGCCCGGCGCTCCGGCGCCGTTGTCGAGCCCTTCCTCGAAATCTTCGACGACCGACTCTCGACCGATGAGTATCGGAGGCCGCTTGCCAGCCGTGGGCTTAAAGGGATTTGGATTCATGTCGGCCTCCTCGGATTGGCAAACGCTGCCTATAGTTATACCAACTTATACCGAGTTATACCAACAGCAGGTGACAAAGGAACTGTCCCTTTGTCACCTATGGCCGAAGAACTCTGCGTCTGCCGCTCGCCAGGGGCGAAAGATAGCGGGATCGATCTTTACGTGCGCCGCGGCGGGTACGTCGTACCATTTGACCGTGTAACCGGCGCCGTGAGAGCAAAAGACCGAATCGGGCGTGTTGGGCAGATCGGCCTCGGGCTCATAGGCGGCCGTCTCGATTACGCGCTCGGCATCATGGCATGCCGCATAGCCGGCGAACTCCAGGTACAGATGCCCACGACCACTCGTGTAGGCAGCCACCTCCAGCGCGTAATCCTGCACCTCTGATGCCGGTACACGACCCACAAGCTTCGCCCGGTCGCCTGTCATCGTCGGCGGCTCGTACTCGGCACCCATGCGCGTGGCATCCGAGAGCGCCCGACCCACGCACTCCCCCGGCACCTCGAGCTCAAAGCGATACCACGGCTCCAACAGCACCGCCGCGCCGGCCTCGCGCGCCTGCATCAAACCCTGGCGAATCGCGCGGTACGTGGCCTGGCGAAAATCGCCGCCCTCGGTATGTTTGGCATGCGCACGGCCGCCCGTGAGCGTAATGCGCACATCGGTGATGGGCGAGCCGGTCAGCACGCCCAGGTGATCGCGCTCCATGGCGTTGGTGAGTGCCAAACGCTGCCAGTTAAGATCGAGCTCGTCGGTCGAGGTCACGGTACCAAACTGCACGCCCGAACCCGCTGGCAACGGCTCCAGGCGTAGATGCACCTCGGCATAGTGGCGCAGCGGCTCAAAGTGGCCCACGCCCTCGACCGGCTGCGAAATAGTCTCCTTATAGAGAATGCCGCCAGACTCAAACGCAACCGAAAGGCCAAAGCGATCTGCCAACACCCGCTGTACGACCTCGAGTTGCACGGCGCCCATCAACTGCAAATGAATCTGCTCAAGATGCGTATTCCAGCTTACGCCGAGCATGGGATCCTCGTCCGCCAACTCAGTCAGTGCCTTGAACACCGTATGGACATCGTGCTCGTTCGGCAGCACCGTATAGGTGAGGACCGGCGCAATGACGGGCGCATCGCCCGCGGGCTCCGCGCCCAGGGCGTCCCCTGGGCGAACGTGCGCAAGACCCGTCACGGCGCAGATGCCGCCAGCGGCAACTTCCTGGGCAAGCTCGTATTTCTCGCCGTTATAGATGCGCACCTGGTCGATCTTTTGCTCCCATGCCTCGGCACCGGAACGTCCGCCAATCATCTGCTTGGCATGCAGCGTGCCGCCGGTCACTTTAACCCAAGCCAAGCGCTCACCGCGATCCCCGCGGCTGACACGATAGACGCGCGCGGCAAACTCCGGGAGCCACGCCTGTTCGCGCATCAGCGCACATATGCCGTCCAGCAGCTCGTCCACGCCTTGGTCCTTGAGCGCCGAGCCGGCAAAGCAGGGAAAGAGCTTGCGCTCGGCAACCATGCGCGACAGCGTTGCAACAGAAAGCTCGCCCGCCTCAAGAAACTCCTCGAGTGCCGCCTCGTCCAACGCAGCAGCGTCTTCCTGAACGGCGCCGCCCGCCAGCAGTTCGTTGGCATCCAGGCAGCCCTCGGAAAGACGTTGCCCAAGTTGTGCCAGCAAAACATCGCGGCCGGGATTCTCCAAATCGATCTTGTTGATATAGATGAACGTCGGAATGTCATAGCGCGCAAGCAGGCGCCACAGGGTTTCGGTGTGCCCCTGCACGCCGTCGTTGGCGCTCACAACCAAAATCGCATAGTCGAGCGCGCGCAGTGTGCGCTCCGCCTCGGCCGAAAAATCGACGTGGCCGGGCGCATCCACAAGCATGACGTGGGTATCACCGTGGTCGAACACGGCCTGCGACGAGAAAATTGTGATGCCACGCTCGCGCTCGATCGCATTAGTGTCCAGATGCGAATCGCCATCGTCCACGCGCCCGCGCTTGCGAATGCGACCCGAGTTGAACAGCATGGCCTCGGCCAGCGTGGTCTTGCCGGCATCGACATGCGCCAAGATTCCAACGACCGCTTGCTTCGACATGGCTCTCCTCTTATTACAAGCCCATCGCACGCGGCAACGGGCGCTCACGCTCCACACTGGATGATACAATTTACGGGCCGGCGGGCGAAGCGGGCCCTATCCCCCGACCGAGCTCATCGCCCCGCGTTGCCGCGCGGCGTTTTTCGTAGGTTCGCGCCTTGCGAAAGCCGGCACCTCCCCTTTTTGTCTGCCCGGGCTCATCTGGGGCAGTAACAACGCGAGCCCCACAACTGCGAGGAACCACCATGAAGGCATTGCTCAACGAGTTCAAGGAATTCATCAATCGCGGCAACGTGATAGACATGGCCGTCGGCGTGATTATCGGCGGCGCATTCACTGCCATCGTGACCTCGCTTACCGACAACATCATCAACCCGCTTATCTCCGTGATTGCCGGTGGCAGCGCCACCGAGATCTCGGGGCTGGTGGTGCCGGGCACCAATATCGACTTTGGCGCCTTTATCGGCGCGTGCATCAACTTTTTGATTGTGGCGGCGATCGTCTTTGCCATCGTCAAAGCATTCAACAAGGCGCAGGAGATTGGCGACAGGCTCGCCGGTGCCACCGCCGAGGAAGCCGCACCAGCGCCCGTCTGCCCGTATTGTCTGGAAGAGGTACACGAGGGCGCGACCAAGTGTTGCCACTGCGGAAGCGAGCTACCCCGGGCGTAGGGTCTTAAAGCCGATAGCGCTCAGCGTCTACTATCTTGCAAAACAGCGCAGCAACCAAAAACGGCCCCGCCCGGGGCCATTTTCGTTCACGCGCATTACTGACACGAGCTCTCGCTCTTATGCCACGCGCAGCCAGTCAAACGCAACACGCGGCGTGCCGTCTGACACATACACGACGCCGGCACGCTCAAACCCTGCCTTAATACTCGCGCCCTGCATGGGCAGGTTGTCCTGGTGCGTATCGATGCGCAAGTGATCGGCACGTTCTTTGGCAAAGGCAAACATCGCAGCCGCGATACCGTGCACGGTGCCATCGGATGCCACACGGTGCAGCACGGCGTACGGAGTGTCGCTACGCCATTGACCGTCCTCAATTACGTCATAGCACTCGTCCGGGCCCGGTAAAAAGGCAAACGTCGCCACCACGCGACCGTCGACTTCGCACACATAGCTGCCACCGGCGGCGATATCGGCAGCCAGCTGCTCGGCAGAAGGCGTGCCCTCGGGCCACTGCGTGGCGTTGCCATGCGCGCGCATAAAGGCGCGGGCCGCGTCATAGATAGCCATGACGGCGGGAATGTCGGTATCGAGGGTTTTTCTGATCATCACGCGGCGACCTCACGTTTATTGGTATCACTTTGATTGAGCAATGATACCAACGTTTTGAGAAGGGCACGAAGCAGATGGGGAGCAAAAAGCGAGCCGCCTGGTCAAAGGCCAAAAGCGAGTTTTTGGGCGCTGCCACCGGCGGCGATATGAGCGACCTGTTTGCGCGCGAAGACAAGCGCCGCGATGCCCTGAACGCCGAGCGCGATGAGGCCTGGCGCTACAAGTCGTGCGAACGCAAAAACCGTTACGACACGCGCGCCGAGGCCGAGGCCGTTATGGCCGACTGCGAAAACCGCGGGCGGCGCGGCTTAGCCTGCTACAAATGCGAATACTGCGGCGGCTGGCACCTGACGTCGCACCCTTGGAAATAGGCTCCCCATTGGCGCAATGCCGGCCATTGCGCACGGGCTATGGACGCGGCGGCACCAACACATCGTAACGAACGGCCTTGCCCGCAAGCTGATAGCTCGGCTTAACGCCGGCAAGCAGTGGCCCCTTCACCGGCCGCTTGATAACGACCTTGCGCGGGTGCACCGCAAGCGCGGCTTCGACCAGCGTCTCCTCATCGGCGCACGGCTGTTCCAGATGATGCAAGAGTTGGAACTTCTTTTTCACCGCCGCGCTCTTGGTGCGCCCGGGAAACATGGGGTCCAGATATACCACGTCGGGAGCGGTGAGCTCGCCCTGCCCGATCAGCTCAGCTGTATGGCGAAGGCCGGCAATGCTGTCCTCGCCCGCATGTAAGCGCATGCGGGCCACGGCTGTCGTAAGCGCCGGATCATCTGCTGCGCGATCCAGGGCATCCTTGAGGAGCGCCGCGATCACGCAATCCTGCTCATACAGATCGACGGTAAAACCCGCGGCCGCCAGCAGCAGCGAATCCTCGCCAAAGCCTGCCGTGGCGTCAATCGCCCATGGGCTCTCGATGCCTTTTGCGCGCGCAGCCTTTACCAGCAGCTCTTGCTGCAGACGGCCCTGCTTGAGCCGCGGAAGCATGCGAGTAAAATCGGCACGCAGTTCCATCGTGCCGTCGGTGAGCGTGAGGCCCTCGGACGTCCCGGTCAGCTCAAGCCCCGCGGCCCGAGCAATAGAAAAGGGATCGACGACGTCCATGGGTACTCCTTAACAAGCAAAACGAATACGTGAGCGCCGTTTATGTCGGCACCCAACCGTCCGCTATTGTCCCACATGCGACATGGCCCACAGCATCCCAATGCAAAGCACCGCCATCAATCCCGTGCACACGGCAGCGATCACAGAATCACCCATGCGCCTTCCCAACGACCGCGGCTCATGCACTTGCCCTGCTCCGTACATCATGGCTCCTCCTTGAGACCAGCTCTTACCATGGACCCATCATCGCAGCGCCGCGCATACGCTGCCATCGATTTGACTTACGCCCAGCTTTCCTTTTTGAAAGGTTGGGTTTGGCTGCGCGGGCTCAATGCGCTTTCAAACGCATGCATCGCCGCGTTGAACTACAATGTGCTTCACCATATGTGCAGTACATTGGGTGCGCCAAGTTGGCGTACTCGTATCGAAAGGACCGGCCATGAGCTTCACTCGCAAGACTCTCAAAATCCTTGCTCTCATCTACTTTGTTTTGGGCATCGCCAGCCTCGTCACCGCCGGCGTCGGTATCGCCACGGGCGGTCTCGATTCCACGTACGGTTCGTACGCCACGCTCGCAGCGGTCGTGCTTATCGCCAAGGGTCTCGTCGACCTTGCCGCAGGCGTCGCCGGTATCAAGGGCGCCAACAAGCCTTCGCAGGTGGACGGCGCGTTTAAGCTCGGTATTGTTGCCGCGGTCGCCACGCTTGCCCAAGCGGTGCTCACGCTTCCCGCGTTTGGCGGCGACGCCATCAACTTTGGCGCCTTTGTCATCGTGGTGTACGACCTGTTCTTTGTTCAGCAGGCACACGCCGTTAAGGCCGAGAACAAGGACCGCCTATAAGCGCTCGCTTCTCATAACCTCTGCAGCCAAGCAACTAAAAAGGGCCGATCGCGCATCTCCGCGGTCGGCCCTTTACGTTTGCCCAGATAAAACCTAGCAAAATAAACCTGTCCCTATTTGGCAGGTTGTTAGCTGTGGCGGTACTCGGCGATGATGAAGTCGATGTCGGTTTGAAGGGTGTCCAAATTTGCCAGGCGCTCTTTGTCGACAGGGCGCGTGCGGTAGTAGTACGGCGTCATCTGGAACACCGCCTCAATGTCGGCCTGCGTCCGGAGCGTAATATTCGCAGATACCCGCTGCGTTCCGACTAACTCGAGCTCGGTGGTCTTCGGCAGCTTCTCATCGTTAAGGTACGGCGTGTCGTAGAGCACCTCCTTGAGCCCAAAGAGATGACGGGCGCCCGGCACCACGGTGTAGAGCGAGCCCTCTGGCGCCAGCACGCGGGCAAATTCGCGCTCGTTAAAGGGAGCAAAGAGTTCGGTCACCTTATCGAAGGCGCCATCGGCCACGGGGATATCCTTCATGTTGGCCACGAAATAGGTCGCATCGCCGCGCTTGGCGGCCAGACGTACCATTTCTTTGCCCAGGTCAAAGCCATAAGCGTCCACGCCCGGCACCGCGCCCATGGCGCTGGTGTAGTAACCCTCGCCGCAGCATATATCGAGCAGCGTCATGGGGCCGTTCGTAGTCGCGGCACGCCCAGACACCTGCTTGCGTACCAGCTCGACCATCGCATCGCGCAACGGTGCATAGTAACCGCGGTTCAGAAAGTCACGACGGCTGCGCGCCTGCGACTTGGGATCACCCATGGAGTCGCCGCTCTTGGACGAGCGCAGCAGATATAGATAGCCCTCGCGCGCACGGTCAAACCGGTGTCCGCCCGCGCATGCAGCACCGCGCTCGTCGTCCACCAACGGCTCATGGCAAACGGGACACAACAACATGGCAACTCCTTAGCGCGAACAACACAACGCCCACCATTGTCGCACGCCTTCCCCGCCTAGTCATTGGGGACGTTCTTGAATGACTAGTCGTTTAAGAACGTCCCCAACGACTATAAGTGCCGGCTGGCTGCATTAGGAGTATCATCGTCTGCGCAAATAAGCACGAAAGAGCATATTAGAGATTGAGAGCGTATGGCAGACACCGCATCTAAGCACATTGACATGACCACCGGCTCGCTATGGCGCAATATTCCCCTGTTCGCCTTCCCCGTGGCCGCCACGAGCATCTTGGAGCAGCTGTCGAACCTCATCGCCACGGTCATCATCGGTAACTTCTCGGGCGACCAGGGAACCCTCGCCATGGCAGCGGTCGGCTCCAACGTTCCGCTTACCAGTCTTATGCTCAATCTGTTTATTGGCATGTCGCTTGGCTCCAACGTGGTCATCGCCAACGCTATCGGCCGCAACGATCAGAACATGGTCAAACGCGCCGTCCATACCTCGATTTTAATGGCGCTCGTGGGCTTTGTCGTCATCGCACTGGGCGAGATCTTTGCCGAGCCCATGCTCACCGCGCTCAACGTTCCCGCCGAAACCATGCCGCTCGCTTCGCTCTACCTGCGCGTCTTTCTGCTCAGCATGCCCTCGATCTTGCTCTACAACTTTGAGGCCGCGATCTTCCGCTCCGTCGGCATCACCCGCATGCCGCTGCAGGCGCTTGCCGTATCCACCGTCCTCAACATTGGCCTGGACCTCATCTTTGTCCCTGTACTCCACTGGGGCGTCGCGGGCGTCGCCATCGCCACCGCCATCGCCTACACCGTCAGCGCCGCTACGCTTTTTATCCGCCTGCTCAAGACCGACTCCGTCGTCCGCGTCACCCCACGCGACTTAGGCTTAGACCCCGTCGCCCTCAAGCGCATCGTCAAGATCGGCCTGCCCGCCGGCATCCAAAGCGCCGTCTTTGCCGTCGCCAACATCATCATCCAGTCCGCCATCAACAGCTTGGGCACCGAGGTCATGGCGGCATCGAGCGCCGCCATGAGCTTGGAGTACGTGTGCTACAACCTGCTCAACAGCTTTAGCCAGGCTTGCACCACCTTTGTGGGACAAAACCACGGTGCCCGCCAAATCGACCGCTGCACCAAGACGCTCAAGGTCTGCCTGGTCGAAGGCGGCATCGTTGCGCTCACCACCATCGTCATCATCGTCGGTCTGGGGCGCGAGATCCTATCGCTCTTTAACAGCGACCCCAACATCGTCTCGATCGGCTATATCCGCGTGTGCTCGATCTTCCCTGCCTATGCCTTTAGCATGTTCTACGAAAACATGTCCGGTTACCTACGCGGCTTTGGCATCTCGCTTATGCCCGCCCTCATCACCATGATCTGCGTTTGCGGTATTCGCTTCTATTGGGTATTCTGCGTGTTCCCGCACTTCCGCACCTTTGCGAACATCATGATGGTCTACCCCATCAGTCTGGGCACCACGGCATTCTTTATGGTCGTGGCGGTATTGCTCTGCCACCCGGCACGCACCTATCGCGCCGCCCAAATCAAAGCGACTGCCCGCTAAACACCGCACTCAACGTCACGCCAGTCATTAATTGACAATATGCGAGCTCATATAGTCGATAAAACGCCTCGTGGCGATAGGCATGGTGTCCCAGCTGCGCCAAGCTGCCACCACGTCGCGCGAGGGAGCATGCACGATGGGACGTACGCGAATATCGGCCCGCATGCCCTCGACGGTACGACGGTAGAGCATGCTCACGCCTAGGGCCTCCTCCACCATCGCCATGATGGTGTAGTCGTCGGTCACCTCGCTCATCACGTGGGGCGACAGCCCATGCGCCGCGAATGCATCGAGCACCAGGCTCTGTTCGCCCTCATCCAGCAGCACAAACGGCTCGGACGCCAGGTCGGCGAGCGTCACCTTTTCCTTTGCCGTCAGCGGATGCGCTGTCGGCAACAATGCCACCAACTCGTCGTGATAGACCACACGCTTCTCGAGCCCTGCGGTAAACCCGCGCGCCGTAAAGCAAAAGTCAACCACGCCATCGTGCACCCATTGAGCGTTGCGCGTGTAATCGCCCTGCTTGAGGGTAAAGCGTACGCCCGGGTGCAGCGCACCAAAGTCGCGAATCACGCGCGGCAATACGGTGCGGCTCACGTTGGTAAACGTCGCGATACGAATATCCGTCGAGGAGAGCCCCAGCAACTCCTGACGTTTGCCCTCAAGCTCGGCCTCGGCAGTTACGATCTGTCGCAGATACGGCAGGTACTGCTTGCCGTCGCGCGTAAGCGAAACGCCCTGCTTACCGCGCTCGATAAGCGTGGTACCCAGCTCGCGCTCGAGCGCTTTGACGGCCTGACTCACCGCACTTTGCGTATAGCCCAGTTCGTCCGCCGCGCCCTTAAGACTGCCGCGATCGACCACCATACAAACAATCTGATACCGCGATGCCATCGTGCCTCCACATCGATGTAGCCGTAAAACGTTTTGCCAGGGCTTTTTCTGCCAACATTAGTATTTCTTAATCATACTGAAGATACATTCGCTTTACTACATCCACATCTGGGAGCAGAATCCTTTTTACGAAACCGTTCTGTAACAAAAGGAGTCCCATGGATCGCAAAAAAGCAGTCGCGCTCTCATTTTCCGTTCCCGTCGCATGGGGCTTTTCGTACCCCCTCATGAAGATCGGCATGGACAGCATGAACGCCACGAGCATCGTTGCGTTGCGCTGCATCATCGCCTTTGTGGCCTGCCTGCTGCTCTTCCACAAGCGCGCGTTCCGCATCAACCGCGACCTAATGGTCCGCGCCGCCATCATCGGCGCCATTATGGCAACCGAGCTCACCTGCATGTGCCTGGGCTCTAGCCTCACCTCCGCCTCCACCGCCGGCTTTTTGCAGAGCCTGACGGTCGTGATCGTGCCGTTTGCCAACGCCGCCCTGCTGCGTCGCGCCCCCGAGCGCAAGGTGCTCGTCGGCACCGCCATCGTCACCTGCGGTATGTTGCTGCTCTCGGGCGCCGACTTTACCAGCCTGAATCCCGGTGCGATCATTATGCTGCTCTCGGCCTTTGTCTATGCCGGCCACATCATTGTGGCGAAGCGCTTTGTCGAAGATGTCGACCCGCTGGCTCTGGGCGTTTGGCAGCTGGGCTTTGGCGGCCTGTTCTCGGGCATCGCCGCGTGCACCTTTGGCGGCTTCACGCTTCCCAGCACGCCCAACGAGATCGTCGTGGTCGTCGCGCTCGCACTCATCTGCTCTGCCTACGGCTTTATCACCCAGACGCTCGTGCAGCCCCACGTGCCCGCCGAGACCACCGGCTTCGCCTTCTCGCTCGAGCCGGTCTGCTCTGCCGTCTTCTCGTTCTTCCTGGTCGGCGAGGTCCTGAGCCCCATCGCCTTCTTTGGCGCCGCCCTCATCCTCACCGGTGTCATGGTGGCAACCGTCGAGCTTCCGCGCCTCCGTGAACATGGACAGGCCCGTATGGCAGGAGCGCCCGAGCGCGTCTCGTAGCCCCCACTCCTTATGCAGCCGCGGCATAAAGGTTTCCGGTCTGCCTTTACAATAGATGCCAACAGAGCATCTGCCATAAAGGAGCCCCATGGACACCGCAACGCGCGACCGCAACATAGCAACTTGGTTGGGCGATGCGCCGCAGCCGGTACGTGACACAACGAATCAGCTGCTCGAGAGCATCGCCCTTTTGCGTACCGAGCAGACTATCTACCCGGCACAAGACGACATCCTCAATGCCCTCGCCTATACACCGACCGACCAGGTCAAGGTTGTCATCTTGGGTCAAGACCCCTATCACGGACCCAACCAGGCCATGGGACTGTCGTTTTCGGTTCCCGTGACGCAAACCAAACTGCCGCCGAGCCTGCGCAACATCTATAAGGAACTCAGCGCCGATCTGGGCTGCCCCATCCCCGCCACGGGAGACCTGACCCCATGGGCACAACAGGGCGTCCTGCTCCTCAACACTACGCTCACCGTGCGCGAGCATGCCGCCAATTCGCACGCCAAGCTGGGCTGGAGCACGCTCACCGACTATATTATCGAACGCTGCTGCCAGTTACCCCAACCGGTAGTCTTTTTGGCATGGGGTCGCTTTGCCCAGCAGATGGTCGAAGGAAAGCTCGCCGCGACCGGCGCGGGCAAGGCAAGCGGCAAGTTCTGCCTTGCCTCTACGCATCCCTCACCGCTTTCGGCCAACCGTGCCACGGCAGAACTCCCCGCTTTTATGGGGTCGCGCCCCTTCTCCGCTGCCAATCGGCTACTCGAGCAGTACGGCTCGACCCCCGTCAACTGGACTTGCCTCGGCTAAAAACCGATACATCAAAAACGCGCCCGACGGCTTTCCATCGGGCGCGTTTCCTATTCGGGCCAAATAAATTGTGTGCGGCCGGCCTCGCCACCGTCAATGAGCAGACTCTGTCCGGTCATAAACCGGTTGGTCACGCCCACAAAGTAGATCCACTCGGCGATCTCTTGGGCGGTGGCCCAGCGTTTAAGCGGCGTGAGCTCCATAATCTGGCTCCACAGTTGCTCGTCTTCCATCACGCAACGGTTGAGCGGCGTGATAACGCCGCCCGGGTCCACACTGTTGGCGATGGCCTGCGGTGCCAGGCGGTTTGCAAGGTTCTTGGTGTAGGCGATAACGCCGCCCTTGCTGGCGGCATAGGCGGGAAACTCCGATCCCGTATGCCCGCTCGCCGACCCCACATTGACCACGGATTTGATAGTCGGTGCCGGCTTGGCGGCAAGCCCCTCCCCCACAAAGGCGTAGCGCTCGGTCACGTTGATGGTGCCACACAGGTTGGCGGCAATGTCGTCGGCCGAATCCTGCGTACCGGCAACGTTCACGATTACCTGAGGCTCAAGGTCGCCTGGAAACGAGTCCGGCTCGCGAACATCAACGATCAGATGGCGGTAGCGCTCGTGTTCGATCGCCGGCGACAGCAGGTCAAAGCCCACGACCTCGTGGCCCTCATCCAAAAAGCGCTGCACGCACGCGGCTCCGATACCGCCCGAAGCGCCCGTGATCAAAACCCGCATACTTGCTCCTTAGGCGGTTGCGTGGCGCTCGAGGTACTCGGAGCCCACATTCTCGCGCTCCCAGCCGCGCACGACCTTGTAGCCCACGGGGCTCAAGAAGACCTCGCACAGCAGCTCGGCAACAGCGCCGGTCAGCGAGCACATAAGGACCTGCACCCAGGTCCAACCAAAGAACGTATGGCTCACCACAATGGCAAAGACCAAGTTGTCGATAAACTGGCCAATGCCCGTGGACACATAGGAGCGAAAGGCAAAGCTCGCAAAATTATTCTTTTTGAGCATGCGGCCGAGCGACTGGTTGAGCGTGGAGTTAACCACGGCAGAGACGAGCATTGCCAGCGAAGAGCCCAGTACCACGTACCAGGTGCCACCGATGGTGGCGTTAAGGGCAGTGTTGACCTCGATCATGCCCGTGTCGTAGTAGGCGCCCCACATACCGGGCGTGAGCGAGCATGCCCAAAAGCACAGGCTCACGGCCAGGTTGACCAGCAGCGCGAGGATAGAGATTTTGATGGATGCCTTGGCGCCAAAGCGCTTGCAGATCATGTCCTGGCACAAAAACGAAACCCAGCTCACCACAAAGCCGCAATCGAGTGCCAGATACGGCAGGCTGATGAGCTCTTTGTTGGCCAGCAGGTTCATCATGATGACGCTCACGAAAAACAGCGAAACCGTCGCCGCGGGAATGCTCCGCAACAGGACCTTATAGTCCTCCATGACCTTCTTGATCATTATGTACTCCTTTGGTTTTAGGTTTAACGAGCAGGATATCGGACCCGAACTGCTCGGACGCCCCGGTCTTGAGACGACGGTGGGTATGATAGCCGCTCACACGGCATCAGGCAAGCAAATGGCGCGGCAGCCCCACAGGGCCACCGCGCCGATGCGTTAAAACGCTACGTTGCCAAACTCCGACAGGATAAGGTCGGGGTTGTGGTCGGTTGCCCAGTCCACGTTCCACGGGCTCGTGAACAGCAGCAGCTTACCGCCGCGCATGTCCTCGACGCGCAGCGTGTCGCGCGTGAGCGAAAGGCCCGGGATATCGATAGTGTCGGGATCGTTCTGGATCCAGCGGATGTCCGTATAGGGCAGCGGCTGGCGACGAACCTCAACACGGTACTCGGCCTTGAGGCGGCGCTCGAGTACCTCAAACTGCAGCACGCCGACCACGCCCACGATGACGCTCTCCATGCCGGCACCAAGCTCGCGGAAAATCTGGATGGCGCCCTCCTGGGCAAGCTCCTCCATACCCTTCACAAACTGCTTGCGCTTGAGCGTGTCGACCTGCGTAATGCGAGCGAACATCTCGGGGGCAAACGTCGGGATCTGCGGATACTGCACGTGGCGCTTGCCGGAGCACACGGTGTCACCGATGCTAAAGATACCCGGATCGAACAGGCCCACGATATCGCCCGCGTACGCCTCGTCCACGATGGCGCGGTCATCGGCCATCATCGACGTGCCCGTGGCAAGCTTAAGCTTGCGGTTGCCCTGCACGTGGAAGGCGTCCATGCCGCGCTCGAACTTGCCCGAGCAAATGCGCACAAAAGCGATGCGGTCGCGGTGGTTCTTGTCCATGTTGGCCTGGATCTTAAACACAAAGCCGCTAAAGTCATCGCGGCAGGGATCGACCGGCTCGCTGGTGAGCGTATCGGTATAGGCGCGCGGCGTCGGGGCCAGACGCAGGAACTCCTTGAGGAAGGGCTCCACGCCAAAGTTGGTGAGCGCCGAGCCAAAGAACGCCGGGCTCAGCTTGCCGCAGGCCACGGCATCCAAGTCGAGCTCGTCGCCGGCACCATCGAGCAGCTCGATGTCGTCCATCAGGTTCTTGTGGTTCTCCTCGCCGATGAGCTCATCCATGGAAGGATCGCCCAGCTCGGCCTCGACCTCGGCGACCTTTTTGGTGGCGTTGGCGTGGCCGTCGCCCTCAAAGGCGATAACGCGACGGGTCTGGCGGTCGAACACGCCGCGGAAGTTGCGGCCGCTGCCGATCGGCCAGTTCATAGGATACGTATTGATGCCCAAGACATTCTCGATCTCTTCCATGAGCTCAAACGGATCGCGAGCCTCGTGGTCGAGCTTGTTCACAAAGGTGAAGATGGGAATGTGGCGCAGCGTGCAGACTTTAAAGAGCTTCTTGGTCTGAGCCTCGACGCCCTTAGCGCCGTCGATGACCATGACCGCGGCGTCGGCAGCCATAAGCGTACGGTAGGTATCCTCCGAGAAGTCCTGGTGGCCGGGGGTATCGAGGATGTTGACGCAGGCGCCGTTGTAGGTGAACTGCAGCACCGAGGAGGTAACGGAAATACCGCGCTCCTTCTCGATATCCATCCAGTCCGAGACGGCGTGCTTGGCCGAGCTCTTGCCCTTGACCGAGCCGGCGGTCTGAATGCTGCCGGTATAGAGCAGCAGTTTCTCGGTAAGCGTGGTCTTACCGGCGTCCGGGTGGCTGATGATCGCGAATGTGCGGCGCGACGAGATTTCATCCGACAGGCTTGCCATGCGGATCCTTTCTTGCGTTCTATATGCATTACGTCGATGTAACTGCCCTATTGTAGCCGTGAAACCTCGCCATAGGGCACCTATCAGGACAAATTCATCAGTTGGGGTCTGGGTAGCCGGCTTAATCCGAATTTGTCTCTTGCGTAACTGTGCATAGTGTATATATACTGTGCTTACCGGTTATATACACGTGTAGCCCAACAGCTAAGGAGCCGCTGTGGACATTATCCTATCCAATTCGAGCGACAAGCCCATCTACGAGCAGATATCCTCGCAGGTCAAAGCTCAAATCCTTTCGGGCACGCTCGCCGCGGGAGCCAAACTCCCCAGCATCCGCGCACTCGCGAGCGACCTGGGCGTGAGCGTCATCACCACCAAGCGCGCCTACGCCGATCTGGAGCAGCTCGGGTTTATCTGTACCGTGCAGGGCAAGGGCTGCTTTGTTGCCGACGGCAACCAAGAACTCTTGCGTGAAAACCAGCTCTGCCATATCGAAGAGCTGCTTACGCAGGCGGCAGAACAAGCCGAAGCCCTGAGCGTCACGCGCGACAAACTGCACGAGATGCTCGACCTGGTAGCCCCCGAAACCATGCAGTAGCCATCTGCAAGAAAGGCTATACCATGCAAAACTTGTTAGAACTCAAAGGTGTCTCACGCCGCGTGAGCGACCGTTTTTCGCTGCGTGATGTCACGTTCGCCGTGGAGCCTGGCCAGATTGTTGGCTTTGTGGGCGCTAACGGTGCCGGCAAGACAACGACCATTCGCGCCGCGCTCGGGCTTATCAAGCTCGATGCCGGCGAGGTGCGCCTGTTTGGGCAGCGCTGTGGCGCCGACGCGCCCGATGAGACACAGCGCTGCCTGCGCTCCCGCGTCGGTCTCGTCCTGGACACATGCCCCTTCCCTTCAACGCTCAAGGTGGGCCAGATCGAGGCACTCGTAGGCCAGGCGTACCCCACGTGGGACCGCAAAACGTTCGCCGGATTCATCGACCGATTTGGCCTCGATCCCAAGACAAAGGTCAAGGACCTCTCCCGCGGCATGGGCATGAAACTGCAGCTTGCCTGTGCACTCAGCCATAATGCCAAGCTACTCCTTTTGGACGAAGCCACCGCGGGCCTCGATCCCATGGCGCGCGAGGAACTGCTCGATGAGCTGCTTGCTTTTGTCGCCGACGGCCAGCACAGCGTGCTGCTCTCGAGCCACATTACGTCCGACCTCGATCGCGCCGCCGACCGCGTCATCTGCATCGATAACGGCTCGATTGTGTTTGACCTGCCGCGCGAGGACATTACCGACCGAGCCGGCATCGCCCACTGCACCCAAGCGCAGGCCGCCGAGCTTATGGCTTGCGTCGAAGGTGCCCATGCCGCCCGCCACGCCTACAGCGTGGACGTGCTCGTGCCCAACCGTCGCGAAACGCTCGAGGCCTTTCCCGAGATTCCCTGCGATCGGGTAACCATTGACGACTATCTTCGCCTCACGCTGAAAGGGGCTTCAAAATGAAACGCGCCTTTATGTCCGAGCTCGCCATCGCTCGCACGCTCATCCCGAGCATTGCGGGCGTCGGCCTGTTCATCTTCGTCGTGCTAACCCTTGCCAACGCATCGGACGGCGATTCCGGTATGAGCGCCGGCGCCTGCGCGGTCAGCGCCATGTCACCCATCATAATCATGAACTCACTGGCTGGCTACGATAACCAAAACGGTTGGGAGCGCTATCGGGCAACGCTGCCGTTCTCGCGCAAAGACATCATCTGCGCACGCTACCTGTGCATTATTGCTTTCTCGGCCGTCATGGCATGCGCCGCCGTGCTTTTGAACATCATCGCCCTTCCGTTCTTCGATCACACGGGCATTCCCTCGACGGGACAGACCGTCTTTGAGATCACAATAGCCTCCGCCGCATCGATGCTCATCTCCCTCATGATGGTGTTTTTAGCACAGCCGCTGTTCTTTCGATTTGGACACATGGAGGCGCTGCGCCTTTCCGTCGGCCTGTTTGCCCTGATGGGCTGCGGTACCATGGCAATGCTGAGCTCTTCCAACCCCATTAGCAACTGGCTCATGTTGATTGCCGGAGCGAATCCCGATCCTGCCGTTCTGGGCTGTCTGTGCGCAGGAATTGCCGTGCTGGCCCTCGCACTATGCGCAATCAGCTGCACCGTCAGCACCAAGGTTTATCGAGTACGCGACCTGTAGTCACGCGAATCCTGGCCCACGCAGGCCACAATTGGTCGAAATCGGTCGACCGCAAACCCATGACAAATGGCATGTCCCCGGCCCGTGCGCGACGTTCTATAATGAAAGCGTTACGGGCCTCGGCCCAATTTCTATCATCCAAGGGGATGTCTTTTTGGTCATTGTTCTTTAGGGAACGGTCAATCGCATACAGACGCAAAACGGCCGTCGAACGGCCGTGGTTTGTTGCGCCGTTCCACCTCCGTCATCTGCCACATATGCACGTGATAGGAAAGGACAATGCAATCAACGAGATCTCAATCCTTCCCAAAAGCCACCAGCTTCGACTCGGCGCTCATACGCTCTAAAATCATGGGGCCCAACCCCCTCAAGCTTTGCGAAGAGCTTCTTTGTGGCGCAAACATCCCCTGCGGCGCTCGCGTCTGTGACCTTGGATCGGGCACCGGTATCACCAGCGCCCTGCTTGCCCACGAATACGGGTTGGACACGTACGCTGTCGATCTGTGGAGCGACCCACAGGAAAACCGCGCGTTCTTTGATTCACTCGGTATCTCGCGCGACACGATTCATCCCGTTCAGGCGGACGTCTCACAGGGCCTACCATTTGAGCACGGCTATTTTGATGCGGTCGTGAGCATCGACTCGTACAACTACTACGGTCGGGACCCGCACTATCTGGGCGAGCGCCTACTCCCCTACGTAAAGCAAGGTGGGATGCTCTACTTAAGCATCCCCGGCATGGTTCGCGACTGCCACGACAACCTGCCCGTTTGCCTGCTCAAATCCTGGACACCAGAGCAGCTCGACTATATGCATGACATAGACTGGTGGCGCGCTATGATCGAGCCGACCCCCGGCGTCGAGATTGTCTCGATGCATTCTATGCTCTGCACGGACGAAGCATGGGAAGACTGGCTCGCCTGCGACAACGAGTACGCAGCAGGCGACCGCGCTGCCGTTGAAGCCGGCGCGCTCGAATACCTCAACACCATCGCCATCGTGCTGAGGAAGCTCTAAACGACAACCGCGCGGGGCCGTAGGGATGCGGCCTCGCGCGGCTTCTTTCTTCATGAGTTTTGGAAAATGGCAGCAGCCGTTACATCCTCACGCCGGGCTTGGGATGCCTGTACTGACCGTGGGATGCCGTGCGCTTACCGTGCGAGATGGCAAATTTGGGACAACAGTGCAGGCAACGAAGGCAGGCTGCGCACTCCGGCTTTGTCCAGACGGGAAGGCCGTCGCGCATCTCAATCGCCGCCATGGGGCAGCGCTTGGCACACAGGCCGCAGCCGATGCAGCGATCGGCATCGACGGCAAACTTGCTCGTCTGTTGCATGCGCGGCAGCCCAATTGCGTGATACGCGCACGATGCAAACAGAGGCACGCGATGGCGCATCATGTTGCCCGTGCGGCGTGCCCGCACCGCCTCGATCACGGCATCAATCTGCGCCTCGGCAGCTCTATTGATACCCTCAACCTTTTGAGGGTCAGACAGGTCGAAAACAGGCGTCCAGGTATCGGGCATCTTGACGCTCATCGCCGCATCTAACTCGAGCCCACGCTCGTGTAGCAGATCGCGGGCGAACTTGGCCGATTGCCCGGTCGTCGAACCATATGTCGAGACATAGAACGTATAGGGGCGCTCGCCGCCCTTTGTGCCGGCAGCAACCGATAGGTCGACAGTCTTCAAAAACTCGATCATTGGCGTCGGCAAGCCCCAGGCGTATACCGGGGCGACAAACCCCAGCCGACAGGGGCCTTCCATCACAGCAAGGTGAAGGATCTCGGCATCAAAGCGCTCAATCGACATAACTTTGTCGCTTGTCGCCGCTGCAATGCGACGCGCCACATGCTCGCTGTTCCCTGTCGCGCTAAAGTACAGGATCATCTCGTACCCCTGGAATTGACTCGTGAAAAACCGCGCTACTTGCGCAGCGGCTTGGGCAGTGGAATGCCGGCGGCGATGACGGCCGCGATGATCATGCAGACGATACCCTTGAGTGGAAAGCACATAAGCAGCAGGCCCACGACCATGACCGGCTGACGCATGACCGCACCCATCGTCGATGCCGTGCAGACGGCGACGCAAAAGACCGGATCTGCGCCGGTGAGGATGGCAAGGCCATAGCCCACGCTTACGCCCGAGAAGATAACCGGGAAGAAGTGGCCGCCGCGCCAACCAAGGTTGATGAGGGCGGGCGTCAGCATGGCCTTAACAAGACCGGTCGCGATAAGCACGCCGGCGGGAATGGTCAGATAGGTTTCCATGAGCACGTCGGCCTGGGTCTCGCCGGCAAACATGGTGTAGGGCAGGACCGTGCCGCAGATGGCGAGCGCCAGACCGGCCAGCATGGCTTTGACGACAGGGCGCGCCCCTATTGCACGGGCAAGCGCTTCGCTCGCGTGCTCCGAGACAAAGTACAGCCAGCCGCAGATCGTTCCGATCAGCGACAGAGGAATGAGCCAGGTAAGCTCCAGGTTGCCCACCACGGCAGCCTCGAACCTCGGCATGCCCATGCCGCCGCCCACAAGCTGGCCAAGCAGCAGGTAGGTGCCCAGACCGCCGGCAATCGCAATGCCGTAGACCACAGTCTTTTGCGCCTTGGGAAGCTTGATGGTGATCTCGTCGGACGCGGAGTCCTCGCCAGCGCCCTGGCCATCGGCGCTACCGGCAAGCGGTGCCACAAAGCCAAAGACGGGCGCGGTAAAGAGCGCTGTCAGGGCAGCCTGGGTGCCCAGCAGCGTGAGTTCCCTAAACTCGGCACCAAAACGACGCATGCGGTCGCCGACCCAGCTGCACAGACCCGCGATAACGCCGGTCAGGCCGGCCTCCGGTCCAATGCTTCCGCCAAACAGCAGCGGCAGCAATGCCGCAAGTGAAAGCTTGCCGAGGTTGTCGTACGGGTAGCGACCGTCTTGCTTAACCTTGGCCATCACCTGGTTAAGGTCATCGGTCTTGGTGCCCGTCATCTTTTCGTACAGGCCGATCAGCAGGCCGCCCAGCAGGCAGACGAAAAACGGGTACGGCAAAAAACCGAACGGACCGCTCGCGAGCTCGGGCGAAGCGACGCCCAGCATATGAGGGATCTCGGTCCATAGATAGTCGATACCGTGCTCCATCGCAAAGAAAAACAGCCAGACCGCGGCGCCCGCAAACGCACCGGTCACGGCCACGCTCACTAAAAACAGCGCACGGTTTTTGGGTTTTGCAAGGTTATCCATCGGGACCTCCCGTGGTCAAAATCGACATAGATACGTTTTATTGTAGAGCGAGCGTTGCCCGAACGAGCCAACCATCTGCGCCGCAAACGGCACCATTGGGAGTCATAGCGGAGCAGGCTCAAGACTTACCCGTTGATAATCGAGGCAATCTCGCGCAAATCGTCGGCGAAGTAGATGCCGTGCTGGCGCCTCGGGCTCGAAAGCCCCTTATCAATCATGTGCCCGAGCAGCGCCTTGAGGTCGTTGTAGTAACCGTCCAGGTTATACAGGATGCATGGCGCACTCAGATGCCCCAGTGACACGGCCGACATGACCTCGGCAATCTCCTCGAGCGTGCCCGTGCCACCCGGGAAGGCGACGAACGCGTCACCGAGCTCAATCATCTTGGCCTTGCGCTCGGCCATATCGCTCGTCACAATGAGGTCATCGATACCGTCATGTTGAAACTCGGCCTCGATAAAAAAGCTCGGCTCCACGCCCGTCACATGACCGCCAGCATCGAGTACGCTATCGGCGAGCGCACCCATCAGGCCCGATTTGGACCCGCCGTATACCAGCGCGTGCCCGTTAGAGCCAATCCACGTGCCGAGCTCTCGCACTGCAGGCAGAAATGCCGGGTCGTTGCCGACGCTCGCGCCCAGGTACACCGTGATGTTCATATGCAATCCCCCTCATCGTGACGCGCGGCGCCAGTTCTAGCGTTGGCGGCGGCGATATTCGCGCACACGGCGCGACAGGTCGGCGAGCTCGTCACGATCGAGCTCTTCCAAATGCTCAAGATCGTCCATAAAGCGCGCCATGGTGTCCTTTTGGCGCAGCTTGATGAGCGTATTGCAGTAGTTCACCGCCACACCCGTGAGCATGGCGATGTAGAAGATGCTGATGACGCTCAGGACGACGGTAATCGCGCGGGCAACCGGCGTCTCGGCCGGAATATCGCCAAAGCCGATGGTCGAGACGGTCTCAAAGCTAAACCACAGGCCATCGCCAAACGTGAGGGTCGTAGGCTCGGACAGCCAGACAGCCGTCGAGCACAGCAGGTAAAAGATAAGAAACAGGCCCGTGATGCGTGCAAAGCCAGCCTGTCGCAGCACATCGGCAAGCGTCCTCAACCTGTTCATTGCGACCCCTTCCACGGACAACCAATCACGTTCGCTCGTTATTGTCCCACACCCGGCACTTGGGGACGTTCCTTTTGTGCCGGCAGAAAGGGACTGTCCCCAAGTGCCGGGTGTGACCGTTTAGCGGTGCGGCGGCTGAATGGGCAGGCTGAGCTGGTATCCTTATGCGAAACTGTCTCAACTCGATAGGATTTCATGTGAAACCTTCCGCCGTCCTTCGCTTGGCTCTATATCGCACCCTGGCCGTCGCGCTTGCCGCGCTCGCCATACTGAGTACCATCATGCCCGCCCCCGCCTTTGCCGCCGACTCCGATCAGCAGGTCAAGACGGTCCGCGTTGGCTGGCTCGTCAACAACAAAGGCTTCCAGGAGGGCACGCCGGGCGAGCGCCTTTCGGGCTGGGGTTATGACTACCTGCAGACGCTGTCATACTACACGCCGGGCTGGCAATACGAATACGTTAGCGGCACCTTCTCCGAGCTTATGGACATGCTCGAGGCTGGCGAAATCGACCTCATGCCCAACATCTCGTATTCAGCAGAGCGCGAGCAGAAGCTGCTCTTTTCCTCGAACCCCGAGGGCACCGAGCGCTACTACATCTACGCCAGGCCCGACCGCGACGATCTGGCCAAGGGCGACCCCCAAGCGCTCCAAGGCCTCACCATCGGCTGCAACTCTGGCGTTATGCAAACTATCGTCGGCCAGCAGTGGCTCGCCGACGAAGGCGTTGCCTGCGGCTATAAAGAAATCGACACCGGCAGTGCCCTCTTTGAGGCGCTTGCAGACGGCGAGGTCGACGCCGTCATCATGAACGACACCATTTCGTCGCCCGATGCCTCGCCCATGTTCTACGTAGGCTCGAGCGACTACTATTTTGCCGTTCCCAAAAGCCGCCCCGATCTGATGAACGACATCAATGCCGCCATGACGGCAATCGCCCGCGTCAACCCGCGCTATAACGACGAAGTCAAATCGAGCTACTCGGCCCAAAACAGCGGCTCATCATCGCTCACCGGCACCGAGACCTCCTGGCTCAAAGCAAACGGCAACACCATCACGATTGGCTATCTTAAAAACCAACTTCCCTACTGCACGCAAAATGACGACGGCGAGATGGAAGGGTCGCTCGCCTCGCTTGCAACGACGTTGCGCGACAAGTTTGGCATTACGGTTAAAACAGTCGCGATCTCAAATAACAAGCAAATGGTCAAAGCCCTTTCCAACGGAACTATCGATGTCGCCCTACCTCTGTTTCGCGACTACTGGCTTGCCGAACAGAAAGGGGTCGTGCAGTCAAACCCGATGGGAACGGTTTCCCTGACCGCCATTCACAGCAGCAATAACCTGAACCGCGACCTTAAGAAAATCGCTTGCACGCAGAGCGCGATCGTCAACCGTCTTGAGCTCGAGAGCCTCTTCCCCGACGCAACGATAACCGAATATCCAAATGGCGGCGAGGCGCTCAAAGCCCTCAATAAGGGGGAGGCAAGTTGTATCATTGTCCCCAGCACGCGCTTGGAAACCATCCGCGACACCTATGGCATCGAGGATTTCGAAACGCAGGAACTCACCAACACGGCGCAACTATCGTGTTTGATTTCGCGCGGCAAGCCCGAGCTGTTGGGAATTATCAATAAGGGCATCGTCAATGCCGGCGAATCGCTCTCTGCAAGCAGTTATTCCCCCACATCGTACTCGGCGCAAGAATCGGATGCGTTCCGACTTCTCTACCGCAACCGCATCGTCATTTCGGCAGTCGTCATCTGCATTTTGCTCACCGGCATCGTCATCCTTGTCTGGTCGCTTCACCGCGCGCAGAAAGAACAGCAGAAAGCCGATGCCGCCAACGCCGCTAAGACAGCATTCCTCACGCGCATGAGTCACGACATCCGCACGCCGCTCAACGGCATCCTGGGTCTTATCGAAATTGAGGAATTGAAAGACGGCGATATGCAAGTCGCCCGCGAAAGCCGCGCCAAGGCGCGTGTTGCCGCCAATCACCTGCTCTCGCTGATCAACGATATCCTCGAGATGGGCAAAATCGAAGACCGCAAGCTAACACTGGAACATGCTCCTTTTAACCTCAAAGAGCTCTGTGACGATGCGCTGGTGCTGTGCAAGCTCCGCGCGTCCGGTAACGGCATCACATTGCAGGACAATAGCCTGCCGTACGCTACGGGGCCATACATGATCGGCAGTCCCACCCATATCCGACGGATCATAATCAACTTGCTAGACAACAGCATTAAGTACAACAAGCGCGGCGGCTCCGTCACCTTTAGCTCACAGACCAAGCCACTCGATGATGGGCGCGCGCTCTTTTGCTTTAGCGTTTCGGATACCGGCATTGGCATGGCTCCCGAGTTTTTAAAGCATATCTATGAGCCGTTTGCCCAGGAAGGTGACGATGCGCGCAGCAAGTTCCAGGGAACCGGCATGGGCATGCCAATCGTCAAGTCACTTATTGACCTGATGGGCGGCACGATTGAGATTTCGAGTGAGGTTGGCGCGGGGAGTACGTTCAACGTCCAGATTCCGCTCGATATCGACAAGAACCCTCAGGCAAGGGAACGTGCGGACGGCCAGGCAAACAGCTGCTCGCTTGCCGGCATGAACGTCCTCTTGGCAGAAGATAACGAGCTCAATGCCGAGATTGCCCAGGCTCTGCTCGAAAGCGAGGGCATCGTCGTAACTCGCACCGCCGACGGCAACGAAACGGTCGACCTATACGTTGGCCGTCCCGCGGGTAGCTTCGATGCGATTCTAATGGACATCATGATGCCGGGCATGGACGGCTACGAGGCAACCCGCGCGATTCGTCTGAGCGAGAAGGCCGATGCGGCCGATATCCCCATCATCGCGCTCACCGCCAACGCCTTTGCCGAGGATGCCCAGGCGGCACACGATGCCGGCATGAACGCTCACCTGCCCAAGCCGCTCGACTTTAACAAGCTCAAAAACATGCTCGCCCGCATCAAGAAATACGGATCCGTTTCGCTATAGTTTGTGCTCAACCACCATGCACGGCCAGAAAGGAAACCAACGATGTTTAGGCCCTTACGTCGAAAGAAACGCGCCATCACCGACGAGGAAGCGCGCGAGTTGCTCGCCACCTGCAAGCGCGGCGTCTTTGCCGTCAACGGCGACGATGGCTACCCGTACGCCATTCCCGTCAACTACTTCTTCGACGCCGAGCACGACAAGATTTATTTCCATGGCGCCAAGGCTGGCCACAAGGTCGACGCACTCAAGCGCGATGACAAGATCTGCTTTACCGTTTACGGCAACGAGTGGTACAAGGACGGCGACTGGGCTCCCTACGTTATGAGTACCGTTGTCTTTGGTCGTTGTCGCCTGGTAGATGAAGCGCCCGCGTTTATCGAGGACAAAGTCCGCCAGCTCGCGCTTAAGTACTACCCTTCCGCCGAAGAAGTCGAGGAGGAAATCGCCAAAGACATCAAGGGCGTCCAACTCTACGAGATTACGATTGAGCATCTCTGCGGTAAGCAGATTCACGAAAAGTAAGCCCCTCAGCAAGCCTCATCAATAGCAATATGGCCCGGTTCCAACCCACCTTGGAACCGGGCCATATGCTTATGAAGCGTCGGCGGCTATGTGCACAAGCGCCTCAACGAGCTCCTGCGAACTCACTGGTTTACTCAGGTGCGCGTTCATGCCCGCCTCACGCGAAAGCCTGCGATCGTCGGCAAAGGCGTTGGCGCTCACGGCGATAATCGGCGTGGTCGCGGCATCCTCGCGATCGAGCGCTCGAATCCGACGCGTGGCCTCAAGGCCATCGATACCGGGCATCATGATATCCATCAACACCACGTCGTACTCGTGCGGCGCGCTCGCGGCAAACATCTCGACGGCAGACTCACCATCCTTAGCATGCGTCACGACGGCACCGGCGCGGGCGAGCGTAAACTGTGCGATCTCGGCATTCAGGTCGTTATCCTCTACGAGCAAAACGCGCAAGCCCTGGAGCGCATCGCCGTCGCCCGCATTCACGCGCACTGCCTGAGGAATCTCGGAGCGCGTGCACTTCTCAAACGGCAGACGGATGGCAAACGTCGTCCCCTGCCCCAAAATGCTCGAAAAGCTCATGGTTCCGCCCATAAGCTCGACCAACTGTTTGGCAATAGGCGCACCCAGGCCAGTTCCCGATAAAGCGCCTTCCACCTGCTGCTCCTCGCGACAAAACGGCTCGTAGAGGTGCTGTTGAAACTCCTCACTCATGCCAATACCGTTATCGGCAATCGTGTATTCATAGACAGGAACGCCATCCGCTGGCTCCACCTCGCGGCACGCCAGGCGAACATAGCCGCCCCGGCGATTGTACTTGACGGCATTGCCGGCAATATTGAGCAACAAGCGTTTGAGGTGCGTCACGCTCACCCGCGCATAGGGATGATTAAGCGTCTGCTGATCGCAGATAATTGTCACCAGGCGCTCCTCGGCCTGGCGCTCCAGAATATCGCGCACCTCGTGGTTGAGGGTCACCAAGTTTGTGGGAACAAGCTCCAGGTCGACCTGCCCGCTCTCCAGGCGACTCATATCGAGCGCCTCATTCGCAAGGTCGAGCAGCAGTCCCGATGCCGTCCAGATCTTTGAGCGGCACTCGGTCTGCTTTTGCAGATCGTCCGCATTGGCATCGCCGACCTCAACCATACCGCGAATGCCGTTGATGGGCGTGCGCAGATCGTGGCTCATGCGACGCAAAAACTCCGTCTTTGCCGAGTTGGCAGACGAGGCCTCACGCGCCGCCTTTGCCAGCTTGTCGCCATAGTCGCGCTCCTGCTGCAGCAAGTCCGTCAAACGTCGACGATCAGCGCGGCGACGCACCGTCACAACAGTGGCTATAGCACCGCTGTAGAGCACCAGCACGCCGGCAGCGACAGCCGCGACGACCTCAAAGTAGCGCTGCGCCGAGGCATAGGTGTACACGTAGAATTTTCGCGCTTTGCCGTATGTGCCCAAATACCACTCGCCGTTGACGTTGACCAGTCGGACTTTGCCGGGCGGGCATCGATCCTTAATTTCGTCGACAATGATGGCGTCCGTCGCGGGCAGGTCGAACACGCCCAATACGGTGGGTTCGACGGCATTGGTCGCAACGACCTTGCCATCGTTTTCGATCACGATATTGCCGCTATCGATGGTTTCATAGCCATCAAGCAGGCTCTGCAGTTTGAGTGTATTGCTTGCAACTGCCTTCGCGCTCTGATGCCTTACCGCGATAACGATACCCTCGCCATCCTGCCGAGTCACGCAACCAATGTCTGCAATCGAATCATCCGCAAGCGTAATACGATCGGTATAGGACTTAAGCGGATGGGTTGCCACCTCCAGCACGGGCGCTTCTTTGAGATACGTAGCGAGCAACTCGTAGCCCACGTCATCCGTCGAGGACTCGGACACCAAGTTGCCCGATGCGTCCGTCACGATCAGTGCGCTCACGTTGAACTGGTCAGCATATTGCTCCAGCGCGGCGTTATCCACCGAGCCGTCGCGCTCCATATCGCGCGCCACCTCTCCGGCGATCTCCATAACGCGAATCAGGTTTTTGGTCGTATAGGCGCTGTTGAACGCATCGTAGGAAAGGCTCTGCGTCACCACGTAGTCGACAACGTCGGCAAAGCGCTGCTCGGCCTGGGCCGTGGTGTAGCCGTAGCTCATCATGCCGGCAACAACCGAGAGCGCTATACCCACCAGGGCGGCAAGGAGCCATACCCAGGTCGAATGATTGCCCCGCTCCTGAGCGGTGTAGTCGGGCGCATCGATCACGACAGGCCCTCCATATTCAAAAATGGTGCAGGGTCATCAAAGTACTTTGACACCAGGCGTTCCATGGTGCCATCGGCAAGCATTTTTTGGTAGGCATGGGTGAGTTTAACGTCGATACCGCGCGTATCGTTGAGATCGAAAGCGGTGCCCAAACCAACCTCCAGCAGCGGCTCGTTCAGAATGCGATACGTCACGCCATAGTCTTTTTCATAGGTGAGCAGCGAGGACTCATGTGCGGCGATAGCGTCGACCAGGCCCTCGACGAGCGCCGGGTTCAGGTATGAGCGGTCCGAGAAGCTGTAGAGCTCCTTGATTTGCGGAACCTTTTCATTGGTACGGTTGAGCAAAATGCCCTCGGGCTTGGTGGTGGACTGCACCCCCACGACCCTGCCCTCAAGATCGGCGAGCGTGTAGATGTCGCTTTCGGGATTGACCGCGACCACCTGGCGGCTCGCAAGGTACGGGCCGGCCCAGCGATACTCGCTTTCGCGACCCGTCATGCTAAAGCTGCCCATGACGCAATCGAGCTCGCCGCTCGCCAGCAGCTCTTTCTTCTTTTCCCAGTCGATCAGCTGGTATTTTGGCTTGTAACCAATGCGGGCCAAAGCCTCGGTCAATATCTCGACATCCAGGCCAACGATATCGCCGTACTCGTCGGTATACACAAACGGTGGGTAGAGGTCGCTGCCGACGTTGAGCGTCTTAAGGTCGTCGTCTTTGACCTGAGAGGCATCCAGGCCTTTTGATGCAGACGTCGAGGCTTCGTCATTCGACCCAGAACAGCCAGCTATCGCTACGACAAAAGCACACGCTACCGCAAGCGCAACAAACAACGATATGGCAACCGAGCGGCGAGGTCTTTTCATCGAGCTCCAGACGATCCTGTTTACAGACTGAAATGGTTAAGAATAATAGCAAATGAAACCACTCGAGCGCCCAATGGTTACAGACGCTTTACCCTGCGGGGCCTTCTAGCCGACTTGGCAGAAGGCCCCGCATGCAGCGCGCACTTACCGTGCATTAAAAACGTAGCGGTCCAGGCGGTCGCACGCTTCCCTCACGCGCGAAAGCGGCAGGGCCAGGTTCACGCGAATGTGGCAAGGCCCGTGGAACGGACGGCCGTCTTGATAGCCCACGCCCACGCGCGCGCCCTCGTCGAGCAGCCACTGAACGTCGCGACCGTGTGCGCGGCACCACTCCGTGCAGTCCAGGAACGCCATGTACGTGCCCTGCGGACGCGAATAGGCCACGCCCTTAAAATGCTCGTCCACGTAGTCGCAGAAGTAGTCAACGTTTCCCTTGATGACCTCGTTGAGCTCGTCCACCCACTCGTAGCCCTGCGGCTGGTAGGCGCCGATGAGCGCATGCATCGAGAGGACGTTCATCTCGTTGTAATGGGTCTTGTTGGACACGGCGCACACGCGGTCGCGCAGCGTCTCGTTGTAGATGATGTGATAGCTGCCGACTAGGCCCGCGAGGTTGAAGGTCTTGCTGGGCGCATAAAGGGCGACCGTGCGCATGCGGGCGTCCTCGCTCACCGACTGCGTCGGGATGTGCTTGTGCCCAGGACGGATGATGTCGGACCAGATCTCGTCCGAGATCACCACGCAATCGTGCTGGCGATAGATGTCCATGGCGCGCTCGATCTCGTCGCGTTCCCACACGCGGCCGCAGGGATTATGCGGCGAGCAGAAAACGGCAGCATGGATGTGATTTTGCTCGAGCTTGTGCTCCATGTCCTCAAAGTCCATGCACCATATGCCCTGGTCGCCGAGCTTAAGCGGGCTGTGCACAATGCGATAGCCCGCGGCCTCGATGGACTTGGTAAAACCGATGTAGGTGGGGCTATGGACCAGCACCGCGTCGCCGGGCTGCACATAGGCGCGCAGCGTCGATACCACACCGCCCAGCACGCCGTTTTCGTAGCCGATATGCTCGGGAAGCAAGCCCTCGACGCCATTGCGACGGCTCTGCCATTCGATGATGCGGTCGAAGTACTCGGCGCGCGGATCAAAGTAGCCAAACATAGGGTGCTGGGCACGCTGAATGATGTGCTCCTGAACCGTCGGCACCGTAGCAAAGTTCATATCCGCCACCCACATCGGGATGCGGTCGAAGCCCTCATCGGGTGCGTTTGGCGCCATACCGGGGATCTCGCCCCAGGAGTCAACGGCGATGGCATCCATACCGTGGCGGTCGATAAGCGAGGTGAAGTCGTATTTCATGCTGGGCTCCCGTGCAAAGTGGATTGGTTCGGTAGGCGTTATTGTCCACCAGGATGGACGGCTTTGGCACGGGTTTTGGGGTTGAATTTGACTGATGAGGGCGGGCGGCCAGCTAGTCCTGAGCTTCGGTGACGGCCGTTACGGTCAGCTGTGTCCCATCGACCGTAAACGACACGTCGAGCCCGGCGTAGGCCAAGTGGTAGACACGGTCGGGCTCGTGCTTGCTACCAGCGCGGCGCGGATCTTGGCGAAGGACCTCGATCAGGCCTGGCAGTTTTATGGACGGGACCTTGTCTTGCAGCGTTTGCGGGAATTCGACGTTGAGCTCTTGCCACGGGCTGTCCTCGATCCAGCCGCCCGTCGCGTCGGAGTGGCAGTCCGCGAACGGAATGTAGGGTTTGATGTCGTAGATGGGCGTGCCGTCGCGCAGGTCGGCGCCCAACACATAGATGATGGGACCGTTATCGGTGAGCTCAACACGGTCAAGCTTTACGCAGGTGAGGCCGATAGGATTGGGGCGAAACGGACTACGCGTGGCAAACACGCCCACGCGCTCGGCACCACCCAGGCGCGGCGGACGCACGGTCTTTGACCACCTAGCATTGGTACCGGCCTTGTCCCGCATCTTGACATCGGCAGCAATATCCTCTGCCGTGCCGCCGGGCGTTCCATTTTCAAAACGCCAAAGCAACCATAAGTGCGAGAAAGACTCGAGTCCCGCAACCGCGGCGTTAGAGGCAAACTCCGGCTCAAAGACAATGCGCCCCTGTAGATGAGGCGCCAAAAAGCTGTTGCGCGGAATGCCGAACTTCTGCGGCAGATCGGTATGTATGTGTGCGATAGGTTCCATGCCGGTCATTGTACGGCATGGGCGCACGAGGCGCTGCGCACAATCCCCCACCGCGGTCGCCGAACGTGCAACCAACGGTTGCTTGGAAGGGTGCCTACCGCCGCGTATGCTTAAGCCATCAACCAGCAGAGAGGAGCCGTCATGGCCTTTGCAGAAAAACTCATCGCCGTCCGTCGCGCCAACAATCTCACCCAAGAGCAGCTCGCCGCCAAGCTCTATGTAACGCGCCAAGCCGTCAGCCGCTGGGAGCGCGGCGAGGTCACGCCGGGCATCGATATGATGAAGCTCATTGCCGCCGTAACCGGAGAGCCACTGTCTCACCTGCTCGAAATGCCCGAACACTACTGCGAGAGCTGCGGCATGCTGCTCACGCCCGATGACTGCGGCACCGACGCTACGGGCGCCACGACCGATCATTACTGCAAATGGTGCTACGACCACGGCAAGTACACCTACGAGACCACCATGGAGGCAATGATCGAGGATTGTGCCCCGCGCCTGGCACAAAACACCGGCATGTCGCTCGACGAAGCCGTCTCGCTCATGGGCGCCGTCCTGCCGCAACTGGAGCGCTGGCGCACCGTTCAGGAAAACGAGGAGCGCTACGGTGCCGAGACCCGGGCGCGTTATGGCGACGAAGCCGTCGATGCGGCAAACGAAGCGCTGCTGGACATGGACCCTCAGACATGGAACGACATGAAGGAGCTTGAACGTGCCATTTTGGGCCAGCTCTCGATTGCCATGGGCGATGGCGGCCCAAAGAGCGATGAGGCCTGCAAACTTGTCGCAATGCACCGTCGATGGATTGGTCTTAACTGGGGCAGCGAACCCCAAGACAAGGCATACCTGGGACTCGCACGCGGCTATCTTGCCGACCAACGCTTTGTAGACTACTACGACAAGCCTTGCGGAGATGGAGCTACAGCATTCCTGGTCCAGGCCATCGAGTCGTCGCTAGCCCACGCATAGACCGCGGCGGCTTTGGGTATTTCAATCGAAACCTCAACTGATTGGAGACCTATGGCTACTCATCACGAACTCGTGCTGTACGTTATGACCGGCTGCCCGTATTGCATTAAGGTGAAGCGCTTCCTGGCGGATAACGGCGTAACCATCCCCGAGCGCAACATCTCGACCGACCCCGATGCCGAGCAGACGCTCATCGCCGTCGGAGGAAAGCGCCAGGTTCCCTGTCTGTTCATCGACGGCAAGCCGCTCTACGAGTCGAGCGACATCATCGCATGGGTGCAGGAGAACCTGCTCTAACACGCGCGTCGCGGCCGGGACGCCCCAGCCCATACGACCCAAACATGTACACCAGCATCCAAAGTCGACATTTTTCGACATCTTTGGATGCTGGTGTACAACTTTTAGGTAGTCATGGAGCTCTTAACCGGCTAATTGTTTGAGGCGACCTTTGGATTATGGCTGTTTGATGCCTCAGGAAAAAGTTTCCGAGGGGGCTGTGGTCAAAAAAGGGCAAATATGAGTACTGCTACCTGTTTAGTAGCAGCAATTTTGATCATTTCAGGAACTATTCAACGTCCCATGCGCCCGCAGACGATGCTATTTCTCCTCATATGTTCAATAAAAGTTGTTTCTAATGGGAACAAATCTCATCAGGAGCTACTATTTATAGCAAAATAAATGCAACCATAATGGCAACAGTACTCATATTTGCCACTTTTTGACCACGGGACGACTCTAAATGACAAAATCCGGCACTTGGACGTTCTTGTATGCCTAGCCATTAAAGGACACCCAACGACTACTCCAATTCGTGACACACTGTGTCGCGAATTAAGCTGGTCCCACTACCGAAGACCGGTGAGAGCTCCTGCCCAGAATCTCGATAGCTTAATAAAACGCTCCCCTCCGGAAGTTCAATGAGCATCCGAATTCCAAGCTGAAAAGCAAAGGAGTATCGAAGCCGTCAATGCTCATTTCCTATCGATAAACCAAGTCAGAAGAAGCTGATTAGCTTGACAAACTGCTTGTATTTTTGTCTACAAAACTGTATACAAAAAGAGATTCTGAGAACCAGCGCTCGACATTATACCAATCGATAGGAGGCACAATGGATGCTAAGCAGCTCGAAAAGATGATGGGATTTGCCCCTGGAGAGCTTGAGAAAGCCGCAGAGGCATACGAGAGGGATGAATGGCCGAAGGGCCACACCATCAAGTTGGGAAGACCGCCAATCTCCGACGAGCCAAGCGTTGTTTTATCGGCACGTGTAGGCGAATCGATTCTTGCAGCCTTCGACGAAAAGGCGAAACGTCATGGTCAAACACGCACGGAGCGACTCAGAGAGCTCATTACGCTCGACGCGATGATTGCCTAGACCCCCGCTCCCCCGCCAGCCCAAAACATGTACGCCAGCATCCAAAGTCGACCATTTTCGACATCTTTGGATGCTGGTGTACAACTTTTTAGGTAGTCATTGGGAACGTTCTTAAATGGCCGCTCGTTAAAGACCCCTCCCCGATGACTAGACGACAATCCTACTCCTCAATCTCTTTCCAGCACTGGGGATCGGCATCGTACATGTCGCCCGTGTAACCGTACGTCACCGCAGGACATCCGCGGCACCAACCAAAGAGCTTGCACTTGGCGCATTTCTTGAACTTCTTAAAATCGCGTTTGGCTTCCATTTGCGGAGAGAAGAAGAGCTCCTCCAGCGAGTTTTCGGCAACGTTACCCACCTTGCTCTCCATGCGGCGACACGCATAGACATCACCCGTAGGCAGCACCGTCATATGACCCGTACCGCAGTGGCAGCCGTCATAGATCATGCCGGGCTTGGCGTCCTCGGGAATGGTGAACTTACCCTGCTCCCACAAAAGCAGCGTCCACAGGTGATCCTTGAGCTGGAAGAACGTCTTGCAGCCCGCCGCCTGATGGAACTCCATACGCTCCTGTGCGGCCAGCAGCACATCGCGATACTCCAGCGGTTCCAAATGGAACTCGTCGCGCTTTTGGCCCGACGTGGGGCAGTACCGACCAAAGGCGAACACGTCGACCTCGAGGCTTGCCACCAGATCGATGAGCTGCGGCAACTCGGCAGCATTCATGCTCGATACCGTGTTCATGACGGCAACCCAGATACCCGCGCGCTTAAGACAACCGATAGCACGCATGGTCTCGGCAAACGAGCCGGGTTTACGGAAGTAATCGTGCGTTGCCTCGAGTCCATCAAGCGAGAGCTGGTATTTGCGACAACCCAGCTCTTTCATGCGAACACAGACCTCGTCGGTCAGATGGAACGGATTGCCCATTACGCACCACATAAAACCTCGCTCGTGCAAAAGCTTGGCAAGGCGCCAAAAATCGGGATGAAGAATGGGGTCGCCACCTGTAACGTAAAAGTACGGCTGACGACCGATGCGCTCGCAAAGCGCCTGGGCCTGATCGACGACCTGGACCATTTGCTCCCACGGCATGCGCTTAAAACCGGCGCAGGCACCGTTGGCAAAGATATAGCAATGTTTGCAGCGCTGATCGCATTCATCCGTAATATGCCATTGGAAGGCAAACGCAGGCTTTTGCATCGTGGGACTCCCTTGGTCGATGTTGAAACTGATGGCGGTATTTGGGCTACAGGCGCGCAACGGCGCCGACGGGGCAATTCTCGGCACAGGCACCGCAATGCAGGCAATGCTCGGGCTCTATGCGATATGAGTCTCCCGGCTCGATGCACTTCTGAGGGCAGTGCTCAAGGCAGGCGCCGCAACCGATACACGCATCGGCATCGATGCAGAAGCCCTTGGCGGGCGCAGGTGCCATGCTCTCGTCCAAGGTAAAGACCGCGCGCTCGATGGGATGAACTCCCAGGTTAAAGTAGTCGAGCACTATGTTCTCGACCTTAAAGATGATGTTGATCTCGCGCGTATCACCGGGATAAACGTTGGCAAGATACGGCTGCTCGGCATAAATGACATCGCGCCAGTGAACTTGCTCTGAATCCGGAGCGGGGGCGGCAACGCCGGACATGCGAATCATCTCGTTAAACCGCGTGTGGACGAGCGTTTGGACACGCCCGTCGGCCATAAGCTGACGAGCCATCTCCTTGCCACGTGCCGTGAGAAAGTAGACAGTACGGGGCTCGTAATGGACAGCGCTCACGCAGCGAATTTGCGGCGCGCCACTTTCGTCCACGGTTGTCAGAGAGAGCGTCCCGGCAAGCTGCATCTTCTTGAGACAAGTCTGAGCATCCATTACGAGTCCCCTCCTAACGATTGCCTACTGAGCGTCCGCAGCGCCGCAAGCGGTGCCGCAGGCAGGAGCAGCAGCCGGATCAGCGGAGCCGCAGGCAGGGGCAGCAGCCGGGTCAGCAGAGCCGCAGGCAGGAGCGGCCACCGGATCGGCAGAACCGCAAGCGGGAGCGGCCTTGGGGTCGGCGGAGCCGCAAGCGGGCGCAGGATCGGCAGTACCGCAGGAGGCGAAAGCGGCAACGTTCTCAAGATTCTCGGACATGGCATTTCCTTTCGGTCGAGGATGGCCGGGCGAAGCCATCCAGTTTTTGACGCTCTTTGCGTCTATATGCATCATGCAAAAAGTGCGCAACGACAAAAAGAAGGCACCAATCTATTAGCCAGTTACCAAAAGGTAAGTAGTAGCCGCAAACGACAGCGGCTGCGATAATGAAAGCTGTCCACACGATTGAGGAGTCTCCATGCTTACCAAAGAAGAACTGCCTCCCTGCCCTGTTGCCACGTGTTTTCAACTCTTTGGCAACAAGTGGAAGATCTATATCATCCAGCAGCTCATTAACCATCCCATGGGCTTCAACGCACTGCACCGCGCTATTCCCGGCATTAGCCAAAAGGTACTCTCGTCCAACCTCAAGGAAATGGATACCGCGGGCCTCATTACGCGCACCGTCATCCCCGAGACGCCCATCCGCACCGAATATGCGCTTAGCGAGCTGGGCCACAGCCTCATGCCCATCATCGATTCCCTAGTGGAATGGGGCACCGACTATCAGCAGCTCGTGCGAAACTCCTAACAGCGGCGGGCTTCTGCAAATTGAGCGCCGTGGGGCATATCGCTCCACGGCGCTTACCTTTTTGTGCCTTCTTTTGAAGAAACGAGTTAGGCCGCACACTACTGTCGAATGAAACCATCTCAATCGAACAGGAGGTCGGCCATGAATCAGGCAGAGCGCCGTGTTTGGCTTATCAAGGCATTGCTCGATGAGCGACCAGACGGGCGCAGCATTGCTGTACCTGCCGGAGCCAACGAACAACGCGATTTGCTCAGAGCCCTCATGAACGTACGCCCGCCCGAGGCGCTTGCGGCCGAGACGCTCGACATACAAGACACCTACTTGCAGCAACGCCTTCTTGAGCGCGACGGAGCAACCGGTGCTGACACGCTCCCCTACCGCGATCGCGTTGCCATCTGGCGCGGCGACATTACGCTGCTTAAGGCCGACGCCATCGTCAATGCCGCCAACAGTCAGATGCTCGGCTGCTTTGTGCCAGGGCATCGCTGCATCGACAACGCTATCCACACCTACGCCGGCATGCAGTTACGTCTGGCGTGCGCCAATCTCATGAACGAGCAAGGGCACGAGGAACCAACGGCGCGTGTCAAGGTCACACCGGCGTTCAACCTGCCCAGCAGCTACGTTTTCCACACCGTCGGCCCCATCGTGCCCAGCCATAAGCCTGGCCCGCGCGAGGAATTGCTGCTACGCCGCTGCTACACCAGCTGCCTGGAAGAAGCGACACGCCGAGGACTCGGCACGCTTGCATTCTGCTGCATCTCGACGGGCGTGTTTGGTTATCCGCAAGATGCCGCCGCGCGCGTGGCCATCGATACCGTTCGTCATCATCTAGACCATAACGACCCCAACCTTAAGGTGATCTTCAATGTTTTTCTCGCGTCTGACGAGGCAATCTACCGCAGCCTTCTCCAAACAAATCGATAAGCTCCGAGCTGCACTCGATGCATCTGACGCCGTGGTAATCGGTGCCGGAGCAGGACTCTCGACCGCCGCCGGATACACCTATTCGGGCGAGCGATTCGACGAGCTCTTTGGCGACTTTGCCGCACGCTACGGCTTTACCGATATGTATTCCGGTGGCTTCTATCCCTATGGTTCGCTCGAGGAGTACTGGGCGTTTTGGAGCCGCTACATCATGTGCAACCGATACGATCCCGTACCGACGCCGCTCTACGAACAGCTCTTGAGCATAGTGCGCGGGCGCGATTACTTTGTGCTGACCACAAACGTGGACCATTGTTTCCAGCGCGCCGGCTTTGACAAGCAGCGACTCTTCTACACGCAGGGAGACTACGGCCTGTTCCAGTGCAGCAAACCCTGCTGCCAGGAGACATGGGACAACGAAGAGCTCGTACGCCATATGGTCGCCGCTCAACAGGACCTGCGCATTCCATCTACGCTCGTGCCCCACTGCCCCCACTGTGGCGCCCCGCTTACGATGAACCTGCGCGCCGACGATACGTTTGTGCAGGATAAGGGGTGGCACGCTGCAGCCGATCGCTACCAGGACTTTTTGCGCCGTCACAGCAACATGCGCGTTCTGTTCTTGGAGCTTGGCGTAGGCGGCAACACGCCCGTCATCATCAAGTATCCGTTTTGGCAGATGACGGCCAAAAACGAGAACGCCACGTATGCATGCGTCAACCTTGGCGAGGCAGTCGCTCCGACAGAAATCGCCAATCGCAGCATTCTGATCGACGCCAGCGCGGAGCGCGTGTTGAATGCACTTGCCGTCCAAGCCATCAGATAGCAGGGAGCAACATCGCCCTAAACGTGTACACCAGCATCCAAAAACGACATTTTTCGACATCTTTGGATGCTGGTGCACAACTTTTTGCATGGGCATCGCGCAGTGATCCGTTTTCCTCCGTCCCCTTCGGATCAATTAGCCGTGGAAGCGGGCTATGGGTGCAAGTGGCTGCTCGCGAAAGACGCGCTCGACGGCGGCGCGGTATTCGTCGACCTTTTTGGTCTTACGCACAAGCTTGTGAACGGTAGCGGGGTCGTCGAAAGCGCACTTGGCGTAGAACCACCACTCCTTCATGCGAAAGACCGCATTGCCGCCAATCTCGTCCGCATAGGCTGCAAACAGCGTGTCGTGGAAGCGCTGCAGCTCAGCAGCCGTTGCAGCAGGGCCGCCCTTGACCATGCGAGCGAGCGCGGGATTCGCGAGCAGGCCACGCCCCAACATCACATGGCGCGTGCCGGGATAGGCCTCCACCAGCGCGTCCATATCCTCAAGATCGAAAATGTCGCCGTTATAGGCCACGGGGAACGGCGCACGCTCCAGCGTCTCGCCATAAAACTCTTTGCGCGGCGAGCCCGTATAGCGGTCCTTCTGTACGCGCGGATGCACGATCAGCTCTGCCAGCGGCATGCGGCAATACAGATCGAGCACGCGCTCGTATTCGTCGTCACTCTCCAGCCCCAGCCTGGTCTTTACCGATACCGGCAACGGCGACCGCTCGCACACATCGCTCAAGAACACCTCGAGCTCGTCGAGATTACGCAAGAAACCCGAGCCCTTGCCCTTGGCAACAACCGTTCCCGAGGGACAACCCAGGTTGAGATTGACCTCGCGGTAGCCCATGTCGGCGAGCACCTGTGCCGCCCATACAAACTCGTCCGCATTCTTGGACATCAGCTGAGGCACTACGTTGAGCCCCTGGTTATTGGCAGGATCAATCTCCTTAAACGCCTTGCCGCCAAAGCGGTTTCCCACCCGCGGCGGCGGCAAAAACGGCGTGTAATAACAATCGAGCGCACCGAAGCACTCCGCATGCACGCGGCGGAACACATGCCCGGTAATCCCCTCCATAGGGGCCAGCGAAAGTTTCATCTACTCTTCTCTCATATCAACGAACGTGACAAAGGGGCTGTCCCTTTGTCACATTATTCGGAGCGCAGGGCTTCCACGGGGTCTTTTTTGGATGCGCTGCGAGCGGGCAGCAGGCCGGCGACCACCGTCAGCAGCACCGAAATCGCAATGAGCACCAGCGCATCCCGTACGGGCAGGCTCATCAGGTTGGGAACCTGCTTGGTCGCAAGCGCCCAGGCATTGACCGGGAAGCTCACGAGCACTACCACGACGATAGCGAAAACGCCGGCGATAAGGCCCTCAATAAAGGTCTCGGCGTTAAACACGTTGGCCACGTTGCGTTTCGACGCGCCGATTGCGCGCAGGATGCCGATCTCCTTTTTGCGCTCCAGCACACTGATGTAGGTGATGATGCCAATCATGATAGAGCTCACGACCAGGCTGATGCTTACAAACGCGATGAGTACCAAGCTGATGGTGTTCACGATGTCGGTCACCGAACCCATGATGATGCCCATATAGTCGGTATACGAGATCGCCTGCTCGTCGTGCCCGTTGGCTTTGACCTGCTTGCTATACGCATCGATATGGTCGAGCACGCGCTCCTTGGCCTCAAAGTCGCGCGGGAAGATCTTAACCGAGATGGGGTCGGCTTCATCCGCATAACCCAGCGTGGCCAGGTTGTTGTCGTAGGTAAGCTGCGATGACTTGGCGTAGCTCATCATGAGAGAGCTCAGGTCCTCGGCATCCATGTTGAAGTGGATGGCACGGGCAAAGGCACTCGCATCCACGTGCATGGCGCTCGCCAGGTTGGCAAAACTCGAAGACATCTGCGTCGCCATTTGCCCCATGAGCCCCGCCGCGCCCGCTTTGAGCTGGGACGACACACTCGTCGCAATCTGGTCGCTGATCGCCTTCATCACCTGGTCCATAGCCTGCTGCAGATACGGAGCCAGCTGCTTTTGCACATAGTCGGTCATCGCCTGCTGCAGACGCTCGGCCAAGGCATCGCCGCCTAGCGCCTTGAGCTGAGCTAGGCATTGCTGCGCCGCGGCATCGTTCTCAAGATACGCCGAGAACGCGGCGGCAAGCTTCGATGCGTCCTTAAGATCCTCGGGCGTCAGGGCCTTAAACTGATCCGACTGCATAAAGCCCGTGAACAGCTGGTTGGCGAGCGCCCCCACTTGCTGCATCTGCTCGGGCGTGAGCTCCAAGCCATCGAAGACGCCCGAGAAATCGGGGGTCGGCGCCTTGGCCATGATGTCGCTGAAGTCGATATCCTTGCCAACGCCCGAAAGGTCGATATCCAACCCGGACAAGTCAAGACCCGAAAGATCCATACCGCCGGTCGCACCAGAGAGCGCAGACGCATCGAACGAGAACGCACTCTTGAGCGCCGCCTCGTCCACGCTAAACATGCTGCCCAGGTCCACACCCTGCTTGGCCTCGCCCTGCAACTCGTCGAACGTTTTGCCGGTAAAGACATCCGTCTCGGGATGAGCAAGCTGCTCCTGCACAATCTTCGAATCGGCCGCGCGCTCCATAAGCTGGCGAGTCAGTGCGTGCGTGTAGGCGATGCCCGGGGACAGCGCACTCGCGTTGGCCGTCTCGTTGGGTCGCACCACGCCCACGATGCGCACGTCGATGCCGTCGGCAACCTTGGCTGCCATAAAGTCGGCGTCGCCAGACATGTCAGTCCACGTGCCTGTCTCGTCATTTTTTCGATAGGCATCGGCCGGCGACAACACCTTAAACGTCGTGGACAGCGCATCGTCGTAGGTAAAGTCGGTGTCAGTCTGGGACGTTTCGACCCCGCCGTCAGCCGTCATGGCACTGTTAACCAGGTCGTTGAGCTCATCGATATCCAGTGCGCCGATGCTATAGAGCGTGTAGTCGCCCACCGTGCCACGGCTCGAAAGCACCATCACGGCCTCGTTGGCAGACGTGGGCCAATGACCGGCGACAACATCGTACTGGCTGTCGAGCAGGCTCTGGTCGTCAATCATCTCGTTGAAGACCGAGGTTCCCATGGAATCCATGCTCACCGTCGCCGCCGAGCTCGCGCCGCCGCTCATAGCCTCGGTCATCGCGTTGGGCACCAGCCGGACGGGTTTCTCGTCGCCCTTGCCCGCTCGATACACAACCGGCGTCACGCCATAGCCGTACTGAATGGCATTAATCTCTTTGTCGATACCATCGCCGCCATCGTCAAGCCACGCCTTAAAGCTCGTCATGTCGTTGGACTTGACGCTCGCGAACATGTCCTTTACAGCCGTGATCACGGGAATCTTATCGGTTCCTTTAGCCTTGCTACCAGAACTGTCGGTCGAATCCTCCTCCGACGTGCCATCATCCGCAGTCCCCTGCCCGCCCATCATGGACGACAGGTCGTAGTCCTGCTTGGAGATGGTAAGCGGGTAGCTCGAGAGCGTGTCCTCCTCGACCTTTTTGATGTAACCGTTTACGCCGTTGGAAAGCGCCAGAATCGCCGCGATGCCGATGATGCCGATGGACCCCGCAAAGGCCGTCATGGCCGTGCGGCCTTTCTTGGTCATGAGATTGCGTGCCGAAAGCCCCAAAGCCGTCACAAAGCTCATCGAGGTTTTGCGCGTGGGCTTGGCCTCACGGCGCGTAGCCTCGGCAACGTCGAAGGAGTCGGAATCATCGGTGATCTTGCCGTCCGCCAAGTTAACGATACGCGTGGCGTATTGGTACGCCAGCTCGGGATTGTGCGTGACCATGATGACCAGGCGATCGCGCGCAACCTCCTTGAGCAAGTCCATGACCTGTACGGACGTTGTCGAGTCCAGGGCGCCGGTCGGCTCGTCTGCCAACACGATCTCGGGGTCGTTGATGAGGGCGCGAGCAATGGCCACGCGCTGCATCTGTCCGCCCGAAAGCTGGCTCGGGCGCTTGTTCACATGCTCGCCCAGGCCAACTGCCTCAAGCGCCTCGCGCGCACGCTGACGACGCTCGGCATGGCCCACACCCGTAAGCGTAAGCGCCAGCTCCACGTTTTCCAAGATAGTCTGGTGCGGAATGAGGTTATAGCTCTGGAAGACGAAGCCGATGCGGTTGTTTCGGTAGGCGTCCCAATCGCGATCGCGGAAGTCCTTGGTCGAAATACCGTCGATGAGCAAATCGCCGGAATCGAAATGATCCAGTCCGCCAATAACGTTGAGCATCGTAGTTTTGCCCGAGCCCGAGGGACCCAGAATGGCCACGAACTCGCTATCGCGAAAAGCCAGGGTCACGTTATCGAGCGCCACCTGCGTAAACGACTGCGTGACGTACCTTTTGCAAATATCTTTGAGTTCCAGCATGGACGGCAACCTCTCCCGCGCGGGCGCACTCGCCCGCTCTCCCCCGCCGTTCGTATTCGACGCGTTTTTCCTACTCTATTCCCATTTTTTTGCCGACACCAGTGAGGAATGTAGGGAACCGCATCAAAAAACGAACGGGACGGCGCCTAAAAGAAGAGGTCCCGAGCGGGACCTCTATATGGTGGAGATTATCTTGAAAGGTAGCGGACTACTTCGCACAGCGACACACGATCCTCGCTATGCTTTACGCGTTTTTTACTGCTCGCTATTCGCAATCGCCTGGTCGATAAGCTTGTCGAGTGCTGCGCGCTGCTCGGCGGAGCTGATGGCTCCCACGATTGGATCCCCTACGATGTTGCCATTCTGATCGATGACATACGTTGTCGGGAACGAGAACAAATTTGACGTAAACTTACCGGCCTCGCTATCCGACTTGAACCAGATGTTCTTATATGTCACGCCCTTCTTGCTCAGCACGTCCTTGGCATCTGCAATCTCGCCCTTGTTGCCATCGAGCGTAAAGGAATTGACGCCTACGACCTGGCCGCCCTTCTCGGCAAGCTCCTTATTCAGATCCTCAAGATCGCCCAGCTCGCCCACGCACGGCTTGCAAGTGGTAAACCAGAAGTTCATGACGGTGACCTTGCTCTTAGAGAACAGCTCGTCGCTGCTCACGTCGTTGCCGTCCAGGTCCTTGCCCGTAAAGCTAGGGAACTTCGTCGCCTCGCTCGAAGCATTGGCGCCAGCCGTCATGCCAGCGGCCGAAGCGTCAACGCTCTCGCCTGCGCTCGGCGTGCTTCCACAGCCGGGGAACTCCTTTTCCAGGCCCTCAAGCTTGTCCTCGATCTCCTTGATCTGCTGCGCGCCGGCCTTGAGCGTCTTCAGCTCATCTGTCGTAAACTCGTCCTTGGCGCCGTCGATGGTCTTGAGCAGGAAATCGCCGTAATTGCTGCCGTCCTCAATCATTGTCGACTCTTTATTTGCCGCATTGAATACCTTTTCCCACAGCGCATTATCACTCGAAAGGATATCGTTCTCTTTTTGCATGAGCTTCGCATACAGCTCGGCAGCCTCGTCGGCGTTGGCCGGCTCTTGCGCAATGAGCTCCGCGATCTTAGGATCGGAGCCCGTAGATTCGCTCGCGTTGCCACCGGGCGCCGAACACGCCACAAGACACAAGGCCAGCACCGGCACCATAAACAGGGCCGCAATCTTAGAAAGCTTCATGGTCATTCCTCCGTTTTGTCGAAGCTTGTTTTACTTTTTATCGGCGGTCAGGGGGAGCTTTTCTGCCGACACATCCAGGCCATAGCGATAGCTGATGGCATCGACAGGACAGGCCCCGATGCACTTTCCGCACCGGATACATTCGACATGATTGGGTGCGTGGACCACATCAACGTCCATCTGACAAACCTTTGAGCACTTGCCGCACGAAACGCATTTACATGCATCGATCCGAATCCCCAGTAGGGACACCTTATTCATGAGCGCATAGAATGCGCCGAGTGGACAAATCCATTTGCAGAAGGGGCGGTAGAACAAAACGCTCAGCACTACCACGGCAATGAGAACGGCAAGTTTCCAGGTAAAGAGCTGCCCCAGCGCAGATCGAATGCCGGCGTTGGCAATTGCCAGCGGAATGGCGCCCTCGAGCACGCCCTGCGGACAGACGTATTTGCAAAAGAACGGATCGCCCATCCCCACATCGTTGACCACCAGCACAGGCAGCAATACCACAGCTAACAGCAGCACAACGTATTTGATATACGTAAGCGCCTTGAGCCTTTTTGTCGAAAGCTTTTTGCCGGGAATCTTATGAAGCAGCTCCTGCAGCCAGCCAAACGGGCACAAAAACCCGCATACAAAGCGTCCCAGCAGCACGCCGAGCAAAATGAGCGTACCGGTAACATAGTAAGAAAAGTTGAACTTGGATGAACCTACCACCGACTGGAACGACCCGATGGGGCACGCACCCGATGCCGCGGGGCACGAATAGCAATTAAGCCCAGGTACGCAGACTGTTTTTCCCGCGCCCTGATAGATGCCGCCTTTGGCAAAGTTTGGCAGGTGAATATTGGTGATGAGCGTCGCCGCCGCCTGAATGAATCCGCGAAATCGGGCCAAAACATGCGACGCAGTGTTTTCTCTTTTATCCAATTCCGATACACTCCAAGCACAGCCTAATCGCTTTGGCCAGCACGGCATCCGCCTCGCCACGCATAACGCCAAAGCACACCATGGCAATTCCGACGATCAACAAAGCGACCTGTACCACGGGTTTTACCGCTTTGAACAACCTGACCACTCCTTTCGTTACGCGACCATTGGACCATATCGACCATAAAATCCGTGTTAAGCGCGATTTGGAATGTGCAAGGAGCCTGTTATGCGTATTTTGATCGTCGAAGACGAGCGAGCACTGTGCGACACAATCGCACGCAGCTTGCGAAACCTGGCATACAGCGTCGACTGTTGCCATGATGGGCAGGAGGCACTCGACCTGCTGGGCGTCGAAGTCTTTGACCTCGTGGTGCTCGACCTCAATCTTCCCCGCATCGACGGCATGACCGTGCTCAGGGAACTTAGGAAAACCGACTGCGAGACCAAGGTACTGATTCTGTCCGCGCGTGGCGAAGTATCCGATAAAGTCGCTGGACTCGATGCCGGTGCCAACGATTACCTTACCAAGCCGTTTCATCTGGACGAGCTTGCGGCAAGGATCCGCAGCCTTACCCTCAGGCGTTTCGCACAAAGCGACATAGTATTAACCTGCGGAAAGCTCAGCTTTGACACCAAGGCGCGCATCGCCTCCGTGGACAGTGGCGCCCTATCTCTTACACGCAAAGAAACGGGAATCCTGGAATACTTGATGCTTAATCAGGGGCGACCGGTAAGCCAAGAGGAGCTTATCGAACACGTCTGGGATAGCACCGTGAACAGCTTTAGCAACGCAACTCGCGTTCACATCTCGTCGCTCCGAAAAAAGTTGCGCAGCGCTTTGGGATACGACCCGATTCGCAATCGGATTGGAGAGGGCTACGTTATGGAGGATGGCGAATGAAAAGGCTTTCGCTGCAATGGCGCATAACGATCATGACGGCACTGCTAACGTGTGCGGCGTGCGTGCTGACGAACTGCCTGGTCGGCTATACGGGCATGCGCTACATGGATGCCATTGGCAGCGACATCTCGGCCCTTAACGCTACCGGCGCGGATGCGCCCCAAGCGTTTGACCCAACAAAAACAGCCCTCGATGACGAGGTAACGATCGTCGTAAACGACGCACAAGAGTCTTTCGGCACGACAACCTGGTACATCACGGCTGGAGTCACACTCCTTGGCGGCGCGCTGGCATACTTTGTGAGCGGCCGTGCACTTAAACCGCTACGGGCTTTTGCAGCCCAGGTTGAGCGCGTGCAGCCTGACAACCTAAGCGATATTAAGCTCAGCAAAGATGTACCCACCGAGCTACAGCGATGCAGCGCCTCATTCAACGACATGATCGCCCGTCTTGGCGAAGGGTTCTCTGCACAGCGTCAGTTTACCGGCAACGCCGCACACGAGCTGCGCACCCCGCTCGCCCTTATGCAAGCGCAGATTGAACTGTTTGTCTCCGAGCACCCCACATCGCAACCTCAAACAGCCGAGCTGCTCGGCCTGCTACAAGAACAAACCGAGCGGATGTCGCGAATGACCAAGGTGCTGCTTGAGATGAGTGAGCTCCGCAGCGTTCCCTGCGAGGACGATGTTGAACTTGGTCCCCTGTCCGAAGAAGTCCTCGCCGACCTTGCTCCACTTGCCGAGCATAAAGACATCGTCCTCAATTGCAGTGGAGGCGCTTTGATAATCGGAAGCGACACGCTCCTCTATCGGCTGGTGTTTAACCTGGTCGAAAATGCCATCCGTTACAGCCGCCCCAGCTCGACTGTCAACGTCTCCATCTGCGATAACAACAGCCACGTGTTCCTACGAGTCGAGGATCAGGGCCCGGGAATACCCGAGCAGTACCGTGAGAGCATCTTCCAGCCGTTCTTTCGCCTGGATAAATCCCGTAGCAGGGCATATGGCGGCGCAGGACTCGGGCTAGCGCTTGTTTGGGAGATTGCAGCGCTGCACGGCGGCACGGTTGAGGTCGAAGCAAGTTCCAAGAACGGGACCACCATGCTCACGACCCTTCCAAAACGGACCGCAGCGTAAGCCGAACAGTAAAACGAAAGGGGTCCCGCACACGTTTGCGCGGGACCCCTCTCTGTCAATGCAATTCGCCCAAAAGAGCAGAAGCTTACTCCCATTCCACCGTGCCGACGGGCTTGGGGGTCAGGTCGTAGCAGACGCGGCAGATGCCGGGGACCTCGGCGGTGACGCGAGCGGTGATGCGCTTGAGCAGTGCCCAGTCGAGTTCGGGCACCTCGGCGGTCATGACATCGACGGTGTTGATGCAACGGATGATGCAGGGCCAATCGTAGGCGCGCTTGCCCTCGCGCACGCCGGTGGCGCGGAAATCGGGCACGACGGCAAAGTACTGCCAAATGGTCAGGCCGGCCTTGTCGATCTCCTCGCGCACGATGGCATCGGCCTCGCGCAGCGCCTCGAGACGATCGCGGGTGATGGCGCCCAGGCAGCGAACGCCCAGACCGGGGCCGGGGAACGGCTGGCGCTCGACCATGTTCTCGGGAAGGCCAAGCTCGCGGCCGACCACGCGGACCTCGTCCTTGAACAGCAGCTTGACGGGCTCGCAGAGCTCAAACTGCAGGTCCTCGGGCAGACCGCCCACGTTGTGGTGGGCCTTCACGCCGTCCTGGGACTCCAGAATGTCGGGATAGATGGTGCCCTGGGCGAGGAAGCTGACCTCGTCGCCCACCTTGCGGGCCTCCTCCTCGAACACGCGAATGAACTCGGCGCCGATGATCTTGCGCTTGGCCTCGGGCTCGTCCACGTCGACGAGCTTGTCCAGGAAGCGATCGGTAGCGTCCACGTAGACCAGGTTGGCATCCATCTGGTTCTTAAAGACGTCGACAACCTGCTCGCTCTCGCCCTTGCGCATGAGGCCGTGGTTCACATGCACGCAAATGAGCTGCTTGCCGATTGCCTTGATGAGCAACGCCGCGACAACTGAGCTGTCAACGCCGCCGGAAAGGGCCAGCAGGACCTTCTTGTCACCGATCTGCTCACGGATTGCGGTGACCTGCTCGTCGATGAACGCCTGAGCAAGTTCGGGAGTGGTGATACGCACCATGTCGTCGGGACGCTTGTTGGGATCCATGCAGAGCTCCTTTTCGGTTCGATGGAAATGCGTTGCACATATGCAAACGCACCGTCATATGACCTCATTATATGCAGAACGAGGCCCATTTCCCATCGCTCCCATGGAGCTTTTTGCAGGGGCGGTAGTTTTTCTATATCCCAAGGTCAGCTAGGCTTCGATAACCACCTCAGGGGCAGGGCCGCTAAACTTGTCGTTTATACGCTCGGCGCACTCGTACGCAATACGCGCTAACATCCAGCTTTCAAATGACGGGGTACAATGGCTGCTATCGTTGTCAGCTGATGGGAGATGAAAGATGGACTGCGATGGTTGCGCGCGTGTTCCTATGCCGTTGATGTGCACCGCCTTTGTGCCGGGGCAAATGGATGCCGCGGTCGCAAGCATCACTGACGCCGATTCGCGTGTCATCGCCACGGCAGAAGCGCTGTACTTTCGCGGACAGGCCACTCTCGCTGCCGAGACGGCACGTCCCTATCTTGACGCCACCGATCCCGCACTTCGCTATTCTGCATGCTTCATCTGCGGATATGCCAGCCTGTCGCTCAACCGCATCGCCGACGCCCGCCGTTGCCTTGCGGGCATCCTCGACACGCCAACTGACGAGGAATCGCCTGCCGTTCACGCCACGCACATTCTGTTCGCCTCGGCCGCAAGCGTCCTGCTGCATCTACCTTCCCCATATTCCGCCGAAGAGTTTTATCCGCTTGCGTCGCATCTGCCCGAAGGCCTGCGCCTGTTCGCCAGTTACGTGATGGCGCATGCCCTGTATCTGCGCGGTGAATACGGCCGCAGCCTGGGCATGGCGGAAAACGCCCTGATCATGAAACAAGGGAGCTATCCCATATCGGAGCTGTTCTTGCACTTGGCGGCTTCTATGGCATGCATGAGCCTCAAGAACATCGACGCCGCAAAGGTGCATTTCGAAACCGCTTGGAGCATAGCGCGCCCCGACGGCCTTATCGAGCTCATCGGCGAGCACCATGGCCTTTTGCAGGGACTTATCGAGGCATGCCTAAAGCAGCAATACCCTGACGATTTCGCACGCGTCATCGAGATCACGTACCGCTTTAGCTACGGATGGCGACGCATCCATAACCCCGATTCGGGCGAGGACGTGGCCGACGATCTGACGACTACCGAGTTCACCATGGCCATGCTCGCCTGCCGTGGATGGACCAACGCCGAAATCGCGCGCCATATGGGCGTGTCGCCGGGCACCGTAAAGAACCGCCTGTCCAGTGTGTATGCAAAGCTTGGCATCGGAACTCGCGCCGAGTTGGTCGCACATATGCTGCGCTAGCAGCCAAGCTACCAAGTGCATCGAACGCATTCCAGCGCCGCCCGTTTTAACATGCTCAAATTGGACATTTTGCCCCTCGAACGGCACTACCGCGACAGGACACCTTCTCGCATAATTTGATTATTTCCACCGATATTTGCGGGATGGGAGCCCAAGATGCTTGATCGCCGTTCGTTACTTGTTGCCGGAGCGTCCTCGCTAGCGAGCATTATGTTGCCGCACGTGCCGGGAAGCGCAAACGCCTTCATATTGCCGCTCGCGCCCACCGAAGCCTATGCCGACGAAGAAGACCCCTTCAAGGTGCTCGTTCTCTCGCGCACCATGTTCGGCGTGGTCGTGGTCGACGTCGCCAACAAGAATACGCCCATCACGGGTGCCCAGGTCACACTAACGTCGCGCTATGTCGCAGGCAAGCAGCTCACCGCCACCACCGATGACGAAGGCACGGCCATCTTTGAGGTTGCCCCGCTTTCGGAAGGCTACGTGGACGAGGCGACGCTCCTTGACGCGTACGACTTTAACGGCGGCATCTCCATCAGCATGCCGGGCTACCGCGATGTCGAGATCCCCCTCGCGCGCATCCAGGGCGGCACCGCCATTACCGCGCCCACGCGTCCGCTCTCCGACGGTGAGCCGTACTTTCGCCAGCTCACGTTTGACGAATGGGACATCCAGTACGCCGACGCCACGTTCATGGCGATGCCCAAAGACGATGCAGCAAATGCGCAGCCCGACACGCACGCCTTCACTGTACAGGCCCATCTGCCGCAGGGTGGGCAGGCGACGCTGCGCATCAACAAAGTGACGCCTGCCGCGGGCGGCTCACCCGAAACCGTCACGCAGATTGGCCAGGTCAAGGCCAGCGCAACGGGTGCGGATAATCTGACGACGTTCACGCTCGAAGACAAGTTCCTCGATGCGGCATCGGGCCTTCTGGAAGAAGGGTGCAAGCTGCGCTTTGTCCTCGACTATCAGGGCAAAACCTACACGCTCTCCTCCCCCATGGCCGTCGCCACCGCGCCGGCCGCAAAGGCGGAATCGGGCTCGACCACCATCATTCCCACCACCATGGATCAAGAGGTCACTCCGTTTGATTTCCCCGCGGCGTTCCCCGGCATCGGCGGCAACAAGTTCACCTGCTGGATGCCCACGTTTCCGATTCTCTTCGATTTCTCGTTTGCCGGGTACGTGTTGTTTGGCGGCGGATACAAACCAGTCAGTTACATGAACGATTCGGGCAATCCGGATCCGGAATACTGGAAGAAGTCGCCGCGCGAGTCGGGCGCCAAGCAGGCAAACCGCTACCTCGACGAGATGGAGGGGAAGTGGAATCAGTACAAGAGTATGAGCGCTGGCTCGGGCACCGACCCAAGAAACACTAAGCTCCTTCGTCACCATTGCACGCTGCTGTTCACGATGGATATCGCAACACAGGTGTACGGATCGCTCGCCTACGACTGGGTAGGCAAAGCTTGGGGCGATAACAACGATCCGGCGTTTGGCAATATTAAGGCCCTCTTCCAAGTAAAAACCGACCTCAACTGGACCGAGCAGTTCACCTTGGGCCCGGTGCCGTTTTTCCTAAACGTCAATCCTTGGGTGTTGGCAAAGCTGGCGCTCGCGGTAGGCGCCCACACACACGGCAGCGGCGCGGCGTTCTTCAAAAACATTTCGCTCGACTATTCCAATACGTCGGGATCATTCACCATCCAGATCGGGCTTGCCGTCACCTTTGGAGCCGGCGTTGCAGGCGTCGCATCATCCGCCGTGCGCGGTGCTGCATCTCTCACGTTGTTCATCGGCTACGAAAAGGCAGACGGTCAGCAGCTTCCGCGTCTGCGCGCAGGCGCGGACGTCGATGTCGACGTGATACTCCAGTTCATCATGTTCAAGTGGACCACCAAGGCCTGGTCGGGGTCGTGGCCCACACTTCTCGATTCGTGGAACATGTCGGTCAACAACGGCGACCAGTATGTGCCCCAGCGCTCAGAGCTGGCACTGGACGGAGACACGCCATATACGCTGGATGCCTGCTTTGGCGCGGCTGGCAATGCCGAGTCGGGCGGCGTGCCGCAGTTTATCGCGTCGGCCACCATCGTCACCAATGCCGAGCTGCTCGCATGCGCCGAAGTTGCAGCCACCGCCGTAAACGCCGCGCCGGTCGTGCGCGATTGGGAGCAAGCGGTCACGCGCATTGAGCTCGACGCGGATGCAGAGAGCAATGACACGGGACAGGTCGAGCATTTCGTCCACGCTCTGATGGAGGATGACGAAAATGCTGCACCGATGTATGAGTACACCTACATCGGGCAGGCGACGAATGCCATTGCGGACCCAAACGCCAATTCTGCCGGCGTGTCGGAGGACGAGCGCGGCGGTATAAAGCCCTCGAGCGACAACGTGATGTTTTCCGGTGTGCTCAGTGAAACCCACATGAAATTTGCGAAGATCGCCGGCGTGGAGTGCCTGTTCCGTATCGCCTCGGTGCGTTACGGCGAGGATGGCCGCTCGCGCCTGGTGGTACACACGAAGGCAAACGGCGCGTGGTCCGCGCCCATGCCGGTCGACTTCCCCCTGGGCTTTGGCGAGGGCGACGTGGAGCGTGGCGGCACGTTCGATTACGACTTCGACGTGGTGGAATATACGGACGGGAGAGAAAACCAAGACGCCTACGTATTGCTGGTCTCGGGAGAGCGCCCCGAAGGCGACGCAACCCGGTTCGATACGGCAAGTACAGCCGGCATACTGTCCGTTGTGCGCCTGCGCATAAGCAACGACGGAGTTCGCGTGATATCGCACACGTCATGGCGCAGCATCTCGCGCGGCCGCCTGCAGGAGGACGGCTACCATTGCCTGCAATGTCCGCGTATCACAGTGGGCAAGACGCTTGTCGACGGACGTCTGTCGGGCGCCTATCTCCATCGCCGCGGAGCCACCGCCGAGAAGGCGTTGGGCACCGAGGCAGAAATCGCGCTCGAGTGCTTTACCCTGTGGTCAGATCTGTCGGGTGACAGCCTCACGTGCCGTCAGGTTCTCCGCTTTCCGCAAGCGCCGTCGAGCATCGAGCTGGGCGCGCCCGAGAATATCAACGGCAAAATGGTGGTGCCCGTTGCATACGAAACCGCAGACGGCTGCGGTTGCGCATCGTACGCCGTCATCGGTCAGTCAATTGCGGGTTGGGGCGTCATGTCGCCGGACGCCTCGGTGCCGCACGTGGTGCCGTGGCCGCAGCACACGGGCTTTTTGGCAACCGTCAACGAGCAGTTGCAGCATGTTACCTGGGCGCGAGGCGCATCGACGTTTGCAACGACGCCCGTGGGCGCAGCCGGCTGCGGTCCGGCATCGTTTAGTATGAGCAACAACGGCAGGTGCGTCCTATACGTCGAGAACACCGACGGCAAAGTGGGGCAAACCTACGATGAAGAGGGCGAGCCGGTGGCGGTAATGGGCAAGCATTTCCGCATCTTCGCCAGCACCCTGATAGACGATCTGTTCACGGAGCCGTTCGTGCTCTGCGAGTTGGAACACCCCATCGATCAGATAACGACGTTTTTGACCTCCGGAGGCATGCTCTCGGCGCTTGCCACGCACATCGTGAGCGCCGAGCAGAGCAAGGCAGAACTGCACGGCATCGAAGTGCCCTTGGTGGCATGCGCCACGCCACTGGGCGCGATAGCCAACCTGGGCGCCGTGGTACCCGGAGCGGCAAGCGAGTCGTTTACGGTAACGGTACGGAATGACGGCAACACGCTGCTGACCGCAGGAACAGTCGATCTGTACCGAGAGGGCTCCGACCAACCGTTCTCCAGCGCATCTATCGGATTCGGCGCGAACGCACGCATGGCATCAATCTACGATCCGGAGCTTGCCGAGGACGCTTCGGCCAACGACATGGCACATGTGAAGTACACACTCGAGGCACTGGGCGAGCGCTTTGCCACGCACCCGCTGGTAGCCGACAACGGCAACGCCGTGCTGGCACCGGGCCGCACGGCACAGTTCCGCATGAGCTTTGCCATCCCGGAGAGTTGGAGCGACGAGGTGGGCAAACGCGTCACGCTCTACGCAAAGGCGCGTGACCTGGTGGCGCTCGACCCCATAACGCTCGAAGAGATTCGACCGGGCGCAAACTCGGCTCTGGGCGCTGTGCTGCACGAGCTTCACATGCCCGACGCAGTATGCGAACGCTCGGAAGTGCAGGTCGGCGTATGCGACAGCGCGGATACGACGGGGCTTCATGACGCCCCGATGACGGTCGACGGCGAGGGCGGTGCTGGCGAGGGCGGCAGCTCCGGCGGAAGCAGCTCCGGTGGCGGCAGTGGCTCTGGCAGCGGCAAGGATCACGGCAATAACAAGCGCTCCGGAAAAGCGGGCACGCTCGCCGGCACGGGCGACAGCAACATCCCCCTAACCGCAGCCGCAGCAGCACTCGCCGCAGCTGGCGCCGGCCTCGTCGCCTACAGCGCCCGCCGCACGGCGCTCGAAAACGACACCGCCGATGAGGTCAATTCGGATAAGCCTCGCTAACTCCTAGTTGCTTTTGCGAGAGACGCCGACTCGGCTCATCGAACATCAAAATGGGCTGATTCTGGATACCCAGAGCCAGCCCCTTGCGCATTAGATATCGCTGGCGTCGTCGAGCTCCGCCTCGATCTTGGCGCGGCGCTTTTTCGCCGTGAAGAACGATGCGCACAGAACGGCGAATGTGGCTATGAAAATCGTCGCACCGCAGAACACGCCCGTAGCCAGGTTCGCCAACCAAAAGACGCTTTCGAGCGGTACGATCTGCGCCTCAGCGATACAGCGCATCGCGGCAATGACAAGCGCGAACGCGGCGCCGCTAAGACCGCTGACAAACAAGAAGTATCCAACGGGAAGATGCTCGGTTTGCCCAAAACGATTGGTATCGACATAGCCCTTCCGCGTTTGCAGTCCTGCACAAATCAACATCACGAGAACGAGCCACACATACATGGCGGCCTCAAACGGCGTTGCAAAGACATGCGGCATTTCACAGGCGTCGCTGTGAACCCACGCTACCTGTCGCGCTATAAACTGGTAGAAAAAGATCATCAACATACCAAACGAAAGCAGCCCAAAACCAATCTTGTAGATCTTCGCGTTCTCAGCCTCCAGGCGTTCATCCTTTGGGCCGGCATATTCGCGCCACTTTTGCACGAGTTTTAAATCTTCAAATTTCATAGCGAACTCCTAAAGAGCGTTAGGGTCGACGTCGATCTCGTCTTCCCAAAACAGGTCGTTCAACGTGACGCGCAGCGCTTTGCAAATTGCCACGCACAAGTTGAGCGTGGGATTGTAGCCGCCCGCCTCGATCAGGCCGATGGTTTGACGCGTAACGCCCACGGCTTCGGCTAAGTCGGCTTGCGAAAGGCCAGCCGCCGCGCGCGCCGCCTTCATGCGTAGGTTCTTTTTGCCCGGCATGGAGTTCCTTTCGTAGTAATGGACAGATATCCGTTGCAACATGACAGAAATATATTGCATCCATCAATGCATGTCAACTATATCTGTCATTATGAAAACCATGTCTGTCATTGCGCGCACGGTGCCCCGCTGTACCCGAAACCGCGCGAGGCACTGGCCCTGCTCATCGCACAACAAAAAGGGCTGGCCCCGATTACTCGGAGCCAGCCCTGAGTCGCCTGACGCGGGAATCGCGGCCCGTTACTTGAGTTTCAGCGCCTCCATCATGGGCACGGCAGCATCCCAGTCGATCTTCCAGCCAATCGACACGCGGACGGTCTCGCCCGTTGCGGGAGCCGTCGCAAACAGCGTATGGCCGTTGTCGGGACCGGTAAAGCGCAGCCACGTTATGCCGTTGTACTCGACCTGGTCGGTTGTCGTCTCCTTGCCTTCATAGACCTGCTCTAGGCTTGCAATCTCTTCCTCCGGCGAGCGTGGGAAAATGCTGATGTGCAGGCGTCCTCCAGTCTCGTCATGGAAGAAGTCTGCCTTTTCGTGCTCTTCGTTGGACGAATCCAGCGTGTACCCATCGGCGGCCTCGATACTGTACGATGCGCAATCGATGCCGGTCAGATCTGCCTTCTCGCCAGAATCAGCCACGCCGCCGGCCGCCTTGAACTCCTTGGTCTCGCATCCCGTGGTGTCGAAATGCATAGCCTCATGATTCTTGGCGGGGGCGTAAGCGTCTACGAACTCGACAGTGATGGGCCCGTAGTACGCCGTCTTGGGCGCCCAGAAGTAGACATACTCAACGGTCTCGCCCGGACCGATATCTTGCCTCTTGGAAAGATCGATGCCCTCGTGAAGCTCATCGGGAGCCTCGCTTGCAACGTAGTCGAGCACGGCCGCCTTGCCGGAAGTAAACAACGGGTCGCCTGCCTCAAGATCGCCCTGGGCAGCATGCACGTTAAAGGAGTTAAACGTCCTGTTCTTTTCATTGTTGTTGGTGATCTTGACGTGCAGGTAAAAGCCGTCCTGCAGCTTAGCGTCGCCGCGATAGAACGTACCGTGGGCTACCGACTCGTAGGTTATGCCAGCCACCTCGACCGTCTGCGACTCATAGGCCTTGCCCTTCTTCTCTACGGGAGCACTGCCGCCCGAACTGCCAGCCGAGCCGCTTGGAGCACCACCGCCACAGCCGGCCACCGAACACGCCAGCACGGCCGAAAGCGTCACGGTGGGAATTCCTAACAGCAGCTTTTTCGTCATGGGCTTCATCATCCTCACCGCTCCTTTCGGCTTGCAGTTCATCCGTTGCCCGGGCCTTTCGTCGTCCCCGTGGCATCGGCTTCCACTATGAGCGTATGACGAAAAGCGGCGCGGGCGAAGTGCCCCGCGGCCCAAATAACGCCCCGTTAGACCCCCTTTCAGGCCAAAAGGGCCGTGGTTCGCATACCCTCGGCCCATAAAACGAGACACCTGTCCCAATGTTCGATTTGAACCAACAGCCGCAAACAAGATAGGGCGCCTTCAGCCGCCTTCAAACTTACTCGGACAGAACCGACTCGGTTTTGCCCGAGTAAGCGCCATTCCATCAAATTACGAACGATTGTTCGATGGATTTCGTGTTGGATGGAATCGTTCACGGGCTGGGCTATGCTACCTTGACTATCTATACGACTTAAATGCACAAGAGGAAGCACCAAGAGAGCGAGCATGGCAAAAAACACCGCAAACTATGGTAACGACAGTATTCGTCAGCTCAAGGACGAGGAGCGCGTACGTCTGCGCCCCGCCGTCATCTTTGGCTCGGACGGACTCGACGGCTGCGCGCACGCTGCCTTCGAAATCCTGTCCAACGCCGTCGACGAGGCGCGCCAGGGATACGGCAAGCTCATTACCCTTACCGCCTTTCGCGATGGCTCTATCCAGGTAGAGGACAACGGCCGCGGCTGCCCGCTCGACTGGAACCCCTCCGAGAAGCGCTTTAACTGGGAGCTCGTCTTTTGCGAGCTCTACGCCGGCGGCAAGTACAACAACAACCAGGGTGGCGATTACGACTTCTCGCTCGGCACCAACGGCCTGGGCTCCTGCGCGACCCAGTACGCTTCCGAGTACATGGACGTCACCGTCTGGCGCGACGGCAACAAATACTCTCTGCACTTTAAGAAGGGCAAAGTCGTCGGTGCCAAAAAGAAGGCGCTCGAGATTGAGCCCAGCGACGAGAACCGCACCGGCACCACCATCAAGTGGCGCCCCGATCTTGAGGTCTTTACCTCCATCAGTATTCCCCACGATTGGTATCGCGAGACCATGCGCCGTCAGGCCGTGGTCAACGCCAACGTGACTTTCCGCCTGCGCATCGAGGGCGACGACGGCGAGTTTTCCGAAGAGGACTTCTGCTATCCCAAGGGCATCGAGGACTACGTGCTCGAGAAGGTCGGTACCGACTACCTTACCGAGCCCTTCTTTATCGAGGCCGACCGTCGCGGTCGCGATCGCGAGGACCTGCCCGACTACAACGTAAAAATCACTGCTTGCATGTGCTTTTCGCGCACTTTCATGATGCAGGAGTACTACCACAACTCATCGTGGCTCGAGAACGGCGGCTCGCCCGAGAAGGCTGCCCGCAGCGCTCTGACCAACGCCATCGATGCCTACATCAAGCAACAGGGCAAGTACAACAAAAACGAGAGCGGCATTAAGTGGCAGGACGTCCAGGACTGCCTGGTACTGGTGACCAACTGCTTCTCCACCCAGACGTCCTACGAAAACCAGACCAAGAAGGCCATCAACAACCGCTTTATCCAGCAGGCCATGACTGCCTTCTTTAAGGAACGCCTCTCGACCTACTTGATCGAGAATAAGGACGCCGCCAACAAGATCATGGAACAGGTGCTCATCAACAAGCGTTCGCGCGAGAACGCCGAGAAGACGCGCCAGAGCATCAAGACCAACCTGCAGCAGAAGACCGACATGGCCAACCGCGTGCAGAAGTTCATCGACTGCCGCTCCAAGGACAAGAGCCGCCGCGAGATCTACATCGTAGAGGGCGACTCGGCAGCAGGCGCCATTCGCACCTCGCGCGATGCCGAGTTCCAAGGTGTCATGCCCGTCCGCGGTAAGATCCTCAACTGCTTGAAAGAGGACTATCCGCGCATCTTTAAGTCCGACATCATCATGGACCTCATGCGCGTGCTGGGCTGCGGCGTGGAAATCAAAGACAAGCGCATCAAGAACCTCGGTGCCTTCGACCTAGACAACCTCAACTGGAACAAGGTCATCATCTGTACGGACGCCGACGTCGACGGTTATCACATCCGTACGCTCGTGCTCACCATGCTCTACCGCCTGGTGCCCACACTTATCGACGAGGGTTACGTGTATATCGCCGAGTCGCCGCTCTACGAGATCAACTGCAAAGAAAAGACCTACTTTGCCTACACCGAGCTCGAGAAGAACGGCATTCTTAAGGAGATCGGCGACCAAAAGTGCTCCATCAACCGCTCCAAGGGTCTTGGTGAGAACGATCCGGACATGATGTGGCTCACCACCATGAACCCCGAGACGCGTCGCCTGATTAAGGTGGAGCCCGAGGACGTCACCAAGATGGAAACCATGTTCAACCTGTTGTTGGGCAACGACGAGGCGGGCCGCAAGCGCCATATCTCCGAGCACGGCAAGGAATATCTGGACCAGCTGGACCTGCAGTAGCAGCAAATCGACAACGACGGCCCATAAGAAGTTCAAGAGGAAATCGTGGCAAAGAAGAAGACGAAAACCCAGCCAAAGAAAAAGCAGGTCAACGCCGAGAACGTCATCGGCCTGCACTCCGAGGTCACCGACCAGCCGATCACGCAGACGCTCGAGGTCAACTACATGCCCTACGCCATGAGCGTCAACGTCTCGCGTGCATTCCCCGAGATCGACGGCTTTAAGCCCTCGCACCGCAAGCTGCTCTACACCATGTACAAGATGGGTCTGCTCAAGGGCGAGCGCCAGAAGAGCGCCAACATCGTGGGCCAGACCATGAAGCTCAATCCGCACGGCGATGCCGCGATCTACGAGACGATGGTGCGCCTGGCGACGGGCAACGAAGCGCTGCTTGCCCCCTTCGTGGAGTCGAAGGGCAACTTTGGCAAGTACTATTCGGGCGACCTGAGCTACGCCGCCTCGCGTTATACCGAGGCCAAGCTCTCCCCCATCAGCGCCGAGATCTTCAAGGACATCGACAAGAACCCGGTCGACTTCGTTGACAGCTACGACGGCGCCATGAAGGAGCCGCGCCTGCTGCCCACCACGTTCCCCAACATCCTCGTCTCAGCCAACAAGGGCATCGGCGTCGCCATGGCGTCCGACATCTGCGGCTTCAACCTCAACGAGGTCTGCACCGCCACGATGCACTACCTCAAGGATCCCGACTGCGACCTGCTCGAGTACATGCCTATGCCCGACTTCTCGACCGGCGGTGAGATCATCTACCGCCGCGAGGAGATGGAGAAGATCATCGAGACCGGCCTTGGCAGTTTCCAGATTCGCTCCCGCTGGCGCTGGATTCCCGAAGAGCGCATCATCGAGGTCTACGAGATCCCCTACACCACCAAGACCGATGTCATCATCGAGCGCATCGTAAAGCTCTCCAAGGAGGGCAAGGTCAAGGAGATCGCCGACATCCGTGACGAGACCGACCTTTCGGGCCTGCGCATCGCCATCGACCTTAAGCGCGGCGTCGACCCCGACAAGCTCATGGCCAAGCTCTACCGCTCGACCACGCTGCAGGATTCGTTCTCGTGCAACTTTAACGTGCTCGTCGACGGCTATCCCCGCGTTATGGGCGTGCGCCAGATTCTGCACGAGTGGGTTGCGTGGCGCATTCAGTCCACGCGCCGCCGCATCAACTTTGACCTGGGCAAAAAGTCCGAGCGCCTGCACCTGCTGCACGGCCTTGAGGCAATCCTGCTCGACATCGACAAAGCCATCGCCATCATCCGCGGCACCAAGCTCGAAGCAGAGGTCGTACCCAACCTTATGCGCGGCTTCGACATCGACGAGACCCAGGCCGAGTTTGTTGCCGAGCTCAAGCTCCGCAACATCAACGAGGAGTACATCCTCAACCGCACCAAGGACATCGCCAAGCTTGAGGGCGAGATTGCCGAGCTTGAGGAGATCCTCTCCAGCGAGGAAAACATCAAGAAGGTCATCAGCGACGAGCTCGCCGCGGTCAACAAGAAGTACGTGATGCCGCGCCGCACGGGTAGGATCGAGCCCCATGAGGTTATCGAGGTAAGCTTGGAGCCCGAGGTCGAGGAGTACCCGGTCACCATCATGCTCTCGCGCGATGGCTACCTTAAGAAGATGACAGACCGCGTACTCAAGAAGGCGACCACGCTCAAGTACAAGGACGGCGACAAACCCTTTATCGAGTTCCCGTCCTCCAACACCCACGAGCTGCTGGTCTTTACCAACAAGAGCCAGGTGTACAAGTGCAAGGTTGCGGCGTTTGAGGACACCAAGTCGGCCCAGCTGGGCTCATACCTGCCGACCGACCTTGAGATGGAACCCGACGAGAGCGTCATCTGGGTCATCGATCCCGAGGACTATAAGGCCGACGTGCTGTTTGTCTTTGAGAACGGCCGCGTGGTTCGCGTCGCGCTCTCCGGATACGTCACCAAGACCAACCGCAAGCGCCTCAAGAACGCCATCTACGGCGGCAGCAAGCTGCTGTATGCCCAAGTGCTCAAAGAAGACCGCGACATTGCGCTGGTCTCGAGCGACTACCGTCTGATGAACTTCAATACGTCGCTGCTCAAGACCAAGACGACCACCAACACGCAGGGCGTCCAGGCCTTTACGGCCAAGAAGGGCCGCTCGCTCACCACCGTCGGCACGACCGAGGAGATTCTTGGCGCCGGCGTCTCGGCCGAGAAGTTCACCGCGCAGAGCCTGCCCTCTGCCGGCGCCCTCATGAAGGAAAACGACATGCCGAGTCTGTTTGACTAGGACGACGGCAGAACCGCCATAAGCTCTCAAAACGGTGGGGCCCGGAGCGCAGCAACATCGCGCTCCGGGCCCCACTCGCTGCAACGTAGTCGGAATAATAGGAATCCCCGTTTTTCACTCCTGCAACCCCACGGCACAAGGCATGTTAAGCCGTTAGCAAAACTTGCAAAAGTTAGCAAAAGTTGCAAAAATTAGCAAAACTTGCAAAGGAGCTACCATGGAGTACAGCAAGAACCCCTTTACCCCAACATTTGGAAGCGTCCCTCCCTTTCTAGCGGGTCGCGAGCATATTCTGCGTGACATCAACCGTGGCTTTATCAACGGCCCGGGAGATCCAAACCTGTCGACTATTTTTACGGGCGCAAGGGGAACGGGCAAGACGGCGCTTCTCTCGCTCCTTTCAGAAACGGCGCTTGAACACGGTTGGATCGCAGCAAATGTCTCCGCCATGCCAGGCATGCTCGAAGATATTATCGAGCGAGCCAAAGAAGCCGCAGATAGCTACCTCTCACAGCCTCACGCGCGCATAAACGGCGTTCAAATTGGTCCAGTGGGCATCGATTGGACATATGCTCAAGAGGCCCAGGGCAACTGGCGCACACGCATGAATGGCATCTTTAAGCAACTCGAAAAACATGACATCGGACTTCTCATCACCATCGATGAAGTCACAGTAGATCTCGAAGAAATGCTTCAATTTGCCTCTGTTTACCAGCACTTTGTACGCGAAGGTAAAAAAGTTGCCCTACTCATGGCAGGACTGCCCTACAAAGTATCGGCGTTGCTGCGTAACGATTCCGTCTCGTTCCTCAGGCGTTCCCAATATCATCAGTTAGGACGAATCACTGACGTTGAAATTGCAAACGCATTCCGCAAAACCGTTGAGGCCGGAGGCCGCTCAATCACGCCAGAAGCGCTCGAGGATGCCGTGAAGGCCGTCGACGGATTTCCCTATATGATGCAGCTCGTCGGATATCGCACATGGGATGTTTCGGAGAACTCGCCCAAAATCAGCACACCCGATGTCCAGCAGGGTTCTCTGCTTGCCCGCATGGAGCTGCGTGATCGAATTCTCGAAACGACCTATCGGGAGCTTTCCGATAAAGACATTGAGTTTTTGCTCGCAATGCTGCCCGATTCTGGCCCCAGCAGGGTCTCGGAGATAGCCAAACGCATGGGCGTCGCCAGCAACTACGCAAGCCAATACAAACGCCGCCTCCTGGAGGATGGCGTCATTGGAGAGCGCGGGCGTGGTCTCGTTGGCTTTGACATTCCCGCGTTCAGGGAATTCTTGAACGAGAAGGCGTTTTAGCACGCCGGAATTGTCCGCGGAAGCATCAACGCATGGCAATCAGCATTCCTCTTGGTAAGAATAGCAAGCATTTTCCACCAACACCGATTGCCATGCGTTCTTCTTGCCCTTAGGCGAGCTTGCGGGCGAGCTCTCGCACCTCTTCCAGCTTGGGCGACGATGCCATGCTGTCGCGCTCGGTCATACCGCTGATGGCGACAATGCCCTGGTCCTCCCACTTGCAGTACGCGCAGGCCGACTTGTACATAGCGATCGCCGCATCATAGACGCCCTCGCTGTGGCTATCGAGCAAAAGGGCCGTCTTGGTGAACGGGAAGCCCGTAGCACCGAAGGCGTACAGGCGGTCGATGGCGGCCTTCTCCTGCGCAGTGATATCAAACCAGTAGATAGGCGAAGCGAGGACAACCATGTCGGCGCCTTTCAGCGACTCGATCACGTCGGCCATGTCATCCTTCTGCACACAGGTGCCCTCATGGGCGAAGCAGTACTGGCATCCCAAGCAGCCGGCGATCTTTTTGCCGGCAACGCGGATGACCTCGACCGTATGGCCGGCCTCGCGCGCGGTCTCGGCAAACGCCTCGACCATAGTGTCGGTATTGGCGCCCTTGCGCGGGCTGCCGCTCAATACAACGATATTCATAGGATTCCCCCTCCTTCATGCTGCAGGCGCGCAGCATGTTTTCTTGTAACCAAAACGAATGGAGCTATTCAGTCGTCTGTAGACTGCATCTCTCGTTCGCGCTCCCCAAAGAAGGTGCAAGCAGAAGCATCACGGGCATTGATCGGCGCCGATATGGATCACGACATGAAACCGTAAGGGTTGGCCAGAGGTTGCTAGATTCAATAGCTCTCAGCAATGGAGCGAATGACGACTTCGGCGATATAATCCGTGTCATCTTGATTGTTCCTGCGCGGAAGGTACAGCTCATGTCCAAGCTCAACATCGACCAGCGATCGATTCGCGATCTTCTCACCGATAAGCGATCAGACTTCCTCATCCCCGACTACCAGAGGCCCTACGCCTGGGGCGAGGATGAATGCGCAACGCTGTGGGATGACCTGTTCTCGTTCGCTTTTCCAGGCGATGACTACGAGCGTTTCGACAGCGAAAACGACGAATACTTTCTAGGGCCCATCGTCACCTTTAAGAACCTCTCTGGCCAACTTGAGATCATTGACGGCCAGCAGCGCCTCACCACCATCATGCTGCTGCTCCGCGCGTTCTACGACAAGTTCACCAACATGAAGGATAAGCAGTCTGTGAAGATGCGCGAGGCAATCGCCCGTTGTGTATGGAAAACCGACGAGTTCGACGAGCCCGACATGGAGCGCCTCAAGATCGACTCCGAGGTTGCATCGGACAACGACAAGAATGAATTCCTCGAGATTTTACGAGAGGGCAACGTAGGCGATGGCTGGAAGAGCGCTTATGCCCGCAACTTCGCTTTCTTCCAGAGGAAAATTGAACAACTGGTGAGCGAGTGGCCCACCTACACCGTCTACATGGCCACACGCGTTATCAACAATGTGATACTGTTGCCCATTGAAGCGGAGTCGCAGGACACCGCGCTACGCATCTTCTCGACTCTAAACGACCGAGGGTTGCCTCTCTCGGATGCCGACATCTTCAAGAGCCAGTTCTACAAGCATTATTCCGACACGGGGCGCAAGGACGAGTTCATCCGTCGCTGGAAGGCACTCGAGGAGGGAGCGAACGCTATCTTCCGGCCCATGCGCGGCACACCAACCGATGAGCTATTTACGCGCTACATGTACTACCGCCGCGCGAAGAAAAGCATCCGCGACACGACCACCGCATCGTTGCGCGACTTCTTCGGTGCCGATGGCTACGCCATGCTCAAGGAGGACGCCACGCTCGACGATCTCGAGGCCCTGCTCGGCTTCTGGAAACGCGTCGACGCGCAGGAAGGATTCAGCGAGCGCGTGCTCCGCAGGCTCTTCGTGCTGGACTACGCCCCCAACGGCATGTGGACCTATCTGCTAAGCGTCTGGTTCCTCGCCAACCGCGACAGCAAAAGTGCCCTCGATGACGAGGCACTCTACGGCTTTCTAAACAAGATCACGGCATTCATTCTCGCCTACGCCATTGAACGTCCCGGCGTGAATGCGCTGCGTTCGCCAGTGTATCCCGAGATGATCAACATCGTGGAGCACCGCCCGGTGGAGTTTCCTAACCACCACTTCAATCGCGCAAATATTGCTGAGCGATTCCGAACCTACGTGTTCACCAACGGCAGGCCTGTAACGAAGTCCATGCTCACTTGGTGGGCGTACGCAGACCCAGATCAACCACTCATGGACCTAGACACTACGCTCGAAATTGAGCACATCTATGCCAAGAAGCGCAACGAGGTAGACCCTCTCGTCGACCAATCCAACCTGGAGGCGCTGGGTAACAAGGCGCTGCTCGAGAAGCGTGTAAACATCCGCGCGGCCGACTACAGATTCTGCGATAAACGCAAGTACTATGAGGGATACACCGACGGCAATGGCAAGCGCAAAGCCGGAACAAAGATCGCGGAACTCAAGCGCCTGACACAAGTCATGGGAGACTTCACCGAAATAGACATCGCGACTCGCACGGCACGGATCATCGATGCCTTCGTGGACTACCTGGGCGACAACGGACTTTTGAGCTAAGGAGCGAACACGTTCGAAAGACTAACCAAGTACGCTGGCAAGCTGGCGGACAGAAACATGAATGTCGAGCTTGGGGGCGGAACGCTTGGACTCGAGGATTTCGTCGACGATTTCTATGAACTGGACGGGTTCGCGGACACCAGCTACTTCGAGACGCTTGAACGCCATAGCATCGACACCTCGGAAGGCATAGACAGCTGTGATATCGACCATGGGGACATTGACCTGATACGCGCATGCATCACGTGGTGCGTTCGTGGCGACCGCTTCTGCGACGGACTCCTTGCCGCGCAAGCCAGGAGCGGGTTTCTGGACCGCTGCCTCTCCCGGCTGAAGGAGCTCGACGAAAGTTAGTCAGCGACTTCGAATACACTTGGACCGTGGCCGCCACTAGCGTCAGCAGTAAATCCAGAGGCAGTCTCCATCGAAAAGAGCGATTGACCACTGCCGCCAGTTCTCCGAATCAATTTTGCAGGGTTTACACTCGCAGAAGGAGCCCTTGGCAGCATCGTCGTGATGTGCGTCGCCCACCACGAGACGTTCAGGTGGTATTTCACAGCGGGGCTGTCCGCCTTTATCATCTTACACGTCGCATTGTTTTTTCTCGCATGCAGCGCTGGAGTTATTTAGGGAGCATTTAATGGATATGCTGACGTCACTTTTGCCCATGTTCATTCTCCTTGGCATCGTAGTGTTCGCATCCGACAGACAGGAGAAACGGAAGGTCGAACTCGAAAAGGTCAAAGCAAAAGCCGAGTGGGACCGTGCGAGCGAGAGTTTCAGAGACGATGTGACCCAAGAAGAGCTTGAGGAAATTGTCGCCAGTACGCGACGATCAGTAAAAAGACTTGAGTCCCTTACCGTAGTCGAGCACAGAGTCTACGGAGCCGTTGCTACTCTCAGCGGCATCAGCTCATGGAAGTTCGTAATTGACTTTGACTACAAGGGCCACCTCACAAGCGATTACACCGTAGCGAGCTCAAACGAAGACTCGGGTATCCCCGAGCGCGTAGCAGTCCTGATTGCCAAGGGAATTAGGACCTGGACGCCGGGAGGCCGCAAGGTGCGCGCGTCTTTCTGCCCCTATTGCGGCGTCAAGGCATCCGGCGACGCGTCGTACTGCTCTTCCTGCGGAGCCAGGCTGCCGCAGGTGCCAAAGAGGCCGTAGCTGGGACTAAAATGGCTGCGGGCATGGACAATAGAATGTAAATCTAAATACTGAACCGGGGTGCCAGATATGACGTTTGACAAACTGTTCGCCAACCAAGAGCCAAGGACCTCCACCCCCGGCGCAGACGTGCACGAGTGCGATGATGCGGGTGGACGTCACATGAGCTCGGAGTACCTGACGGCGAGATAGAGTAAGGCGGAAGCCGCATGGCCGAGGGCAGCCAAATAGCTTCCGATTGATTACGTTTCGGCGCATGAAGTTGCGCCCGACAGGTCTAGTTGACGACCCTAACTCTCTGCAGACTTAGCCGTTTCTCCCGTAAGCCTCTGCACATGTTGTTCCTTCTCGACAATGAAACGCTTGTGGTAGAAGAGGTCGGCGAAGTCTAGGATACTGTTCATTTGCGCTGTGTCAAAAAAGGCACCGAAACCCGCTCCCACCACGGGAACAAGTCTGCCGACGTTCTTTAGCGTCAGCTTCTGACCAATTTGAGTAAGGGTTTTCTTAAATACGCCAGCCTCGATTGCCTTCTTGCCACCGTTCTCCAAAGCCTTTTGGGCTGCTTTGTTGGCGAGTGCGCGCATCTGGGCGATAGCAAGCGCGGCGCCACCTTTCTCGACCATCGCGGTCCAGCCCTTCTTTGCGGCTTGTTTCACGGCCGCGCTCTCAGCGTATACGAGAACCTTCCCGATATAATCAGTAGCTGGGTTCCCCTTGGGGCTCGGCGACATCGCCCTTTGGAACACCTCGCTGGCAATGATGAGCTCTGCGGGGTCATCTTTGACGTCGTAACCATAGAACATGGCCACTGACTGGACTGCTCTGAAATAGACAAGCATGCTGAGCGCGATGTTTGCAGGGAGACCCCAGAACCCGATAGCGCCCGTTCCTCCGCCCTCGGCAAGTGCGATTCCCATGTGCTGCGGGCGCTCCTTGGCCGAGATTGCAGCGACGTCATATGCGCGCAGCAGACAGATTTGCGAAATATCCGAAACCTTTTGTGCCTGTTTTCCCGCGTTGACGCACTGTATGACGTGTTCTTTGCTCACGCTTGCCTTTGCCGCCTGTTTCTCGAGCTCTCCGAAGCCATCGGCAGCCTTCTTGATGGCAGCCGCCATGAGCTCCTGCTCAGTCAGATCCTCGAATGTGCCCCTGGCGATGTCACCAACTTTACCGGCAATCTCCTTGACCGGAGCGGGCGTGAGTTCGTCGGCTTTCTTCCCGGCTTTTGCCAGAATACCGGGAGAGGTCATCTTCTCGTAGCGTTTGGCGAGGGAGTCGATCTCCTCACATTCGCGGTCGTCAATTATCGGATCCGGTAGGATATATTCGCCGTTCTCAGCAACGACGTTTCCCTCGAATGAATCCCCGTATTCACCGCCGAAAGCCTGATGAATCCTCTTCGCTCCGTTCGCGGCCCCCTGCACCATGCCCTTGGCCATATCCCCGAAGTCAGGCATCTTCATATCATTAATGCTCTTTCCCATGGTTCTCCCTTCTCGGTATCTCCGCCTGCCTTATATAGGGTGAGAAATTATCGCGAGGCACTCCATGAACCGAAGTCGCGTATCCGCGAAATGAAATTTGTTCATACAGCCTAAAGATTTTACGCCTAGTGAACCTCCTATCTTTTAGCTGCCTGCTGATTTGTGAGCACCGCAGAAGAACCCTTGATTATCAACTTCATCCCACGCCCCCCTACGTTCACCGTTGGCGATTGCCATATAGTTACTTACGGCTCATTTGGCTACCTCAAAGTGCCAGGAAAGTTCCCCGGCTATTTTATATTTATTTCCATTAGGAGCCCCATTGGTCAAAGAGCCCAGCATCTTCGTTGACGAGAACGGCGACATGGTGAAAAGGCTCGCTAGCATTTGCTCACACTCATCTACCGCCGCAAACAGTTCGAAAATCCGATAAGACTAATGAAGCGCATGGGCGCGATGTCTCCGCCGTCATGGCTGAACACCTAGACCCCTTCCAACCCCTTGACAACGTGAGGGCTTGTTACGACAACGGCCAGCACAAACCCCTATTATGCGACGTTAGCCGCACGCGCTCGGCGCACACCAGAGCTACCAACACAGCACATGTCGAAAAAATGAGAGTGGATAATCTCCCACATTGAGCCTTGCTTGGGGCTCAATGTGGGAGATTATCCACTCTCATTCATCAGGCGTCCGAAAATCCACGCTCGTGCTGCGCGCTCGCGAAGCATCGCGGATGTTGATTAGGACCGACATGAATCGCGGTATGAAGCCGTAAGGGTTGCCCGGAGGTTGCCAAAAGAAAAGCCCCCGACCTGTTTTCGCAGGTCAGAGGCTTGAAATCAACGAATATCAGTTATTCCCACTCGGTGGTTATAGTTTTGCCGTCTCGTCACTCCAGTTGCACCCAGTTTTCGGCGGCATCTCGAAGTGAGTGCCGCTGAATGACGCGACGTCGCGTTTCATCGGCTTCGGGGACAAAAGCTGGGACAACTTCAAAAACCATTTTCAAACTCAGAGTATTGAGTTTTTATTTTTGTCCCAAGGGGCACGGAGAGCCGCCTTTGGAGGCTCGATATCGCCGAAAACGCCCGTTTTGAAACTCAACCGCCTTTGAGCCTGCAAGCCACCAGCTTCAACTGTAAGTGAGTCGACGCGGGTGGCTTACGAGCCGTTCACAAAACCGCAGGCCACAGGTCTTTGTCAACGATAAGCAAAGTGAATAGTCTCAGGTGGCTTGCCCATGAGTTGGCGTAAGCCTGTTTAGCAAAAGGCTAATCGGACACGACAGGCCGCCCGCATGGCGACGGCGTTTCCCGTGCGGGCACAAACAGCCCTGCGTGCCCTGTCGCGCGATATCCCAATGCGACGTTCAGAACCCTACCCGTCAAGCAGCCACCTCGCGAAATTCAGCACGAGCACGCCCTCCCGGGTATGGGGCTCATGCCTCGTGCGAGTGATGAGAATCTTCGGGAATGCATCCCCGATGGATAGAATCGGCGCAATCTCCCTCTCGAGCGTCGAATCGGCGCCGATATCGTCGCTCACATACACTCTCCTTCCCGGTTTCGAAACCTGGAAGGCAGTATGCGCAAGGATGCGTCGAGGTGCGATCCCAGTCGTACCATGCCAGCAGAGATGTCGAGGCACATTCGTTCATGCTGCAATGCGGGCATCGGAGATGAAAAACAGCCCGTCGGGTAGTCATGGGCGTGCGGGAGCCCGCATCAGTAACCTGCCTCCTCGGTTGTCCCTTCTTTGCATGGTCGTCTACATAAAGGAGGAACCAGCCATGCAGATCAGCATGCTTGCCCTTCTTGGGTCACGGACCGGGGAGGCGAGGGCCTCCGTCGGGACCGCCCCGAGCAACCGGTATATCCAAGGAATGACAAGGCTCGATCGCTGTGCTGGTCAGGATGCCGAAGCGGGCAGTCCGCCAATCGGAATGCGGGTCAGGATGCTGCAACGTGATTCCAGCTGCAGGATACGGCTCCTTTGCGGTTGCCGCAAAACCTGCTGGCAACATTCTTACTATCCGAATGATGTACGCATCCCTTGGAATCGTTTCGCCTGACCAGGGCCATCTTCAGCGCCTCATCGGCCAGCTCGGCAGGCGCCTCTTCCACGCGTAATAGCCCTGGCGGGTCACCTATGCAACCAAAGATACAAAAGGGATCGAATGGCCAGAAAGGATTGTCCTTGCCGACAGGCAATCCTTGACAAACGAGCTTCAGCCTCCTTAAAATTGCGTGGTTTGCCGAACTGAGTCAGCGAAGGAGGGGTGTCGTGGTTGGTCTTTTCCGCACGTGGATGAGCGCCTAAAAAGCGGCGCTGTTATGGCGTCGCGCTGTTTTGCACGCCATTCCACGATTGGACATAACCATGATGTTTGAAACCTCTCGGCGCAGGTCTGTTTCGCTGTGCCATTCATGGCAATTTAAGATTTGTTTCGTATGGGGCGGGGAGCTCGTGTCGACATTGACGAGCTCGATTCTCCAAATGGGTCTCATTTGGCATATCGCCCTCACGACAGAATCATCTTCCCTCCTCTCCCTGGCATCGTTAGCAGGCTTTCTGCCGATTGCTTTGTTCGGAGTCCTTGCGGGCGCCGTTGTCGACAGACTGCCTTTGAAACGTGTTCTCATCGGCGCCGACCTCTTCGTTGCCGCGGTGGGCGCCGCCTTGGCGATTGCCTCGTTGGCCGGCAGCTTACCTGCGCGGTCAATACTCATCGCCCTGTTTCTCCGCGCAGCTGGCACTTCGTTCTACACGCCGGCCTCCCAATCCCTCACGCCCCATCTCGCCCCGCCAGAGCATCTCGTTCGCCTATCGGGAGTGATGCAAGCGATTCAGTCCGCCGGATACATTCTTGGCGCCGCGCTCGCGGCAGTGATTTATCCTGTGGCGGGCATTACCGCCATGATTGCCCTCGACGTGCTGGGGGCGCTTTTCGCTTCTCTAGCTGTCCTCGCCGCTCAGATAGACGCAGGAGGACTCGACGAAGCCGACCGCAGCTCGTCCTTTTCCAATAAAGTTCGAGAACTTTTCTCTGAGATTTCGGACGGCTACAAGCTGATCAGGGGATACAGGGGACTGTTCGCCCTTCTTTGGTGCGGGTTCGTCTTCGCTTTCGCGTTCTCCCCACTCGCGGCATTGTTCCCAATAATGACCTTGGGACATTTTGGCGGTAGCACGGGGGATGCTGCTTTGGTGGAGGTCCTTTTCTCCGCAGGCATGCTGGCTGGGTCCGGCATTTTGGCGGCCACGGGAGGGTTCCGCAATAGGTCGCTCACCATGGTCGCCGCGATCGCCGGCTTCGGCGTCGTCGCAATCGCATCCGGATTGCTCGGCCCGTCGCTGTTCGCCGCTTTCCTACCGGCGAGCTTTCTTATGGGCGCATGCTCCCCGCTGTACGCGGGAACCCAGGCTGCCCTTATGCAGGAGCAGATACCTCCTGAGTACCTAGGCCGCGTTTTTGGTCTCTATGGAACCATTATGGCGTGGGCCATGCCCATGGGCCTCGCAGCCCCCTCCGTTTTTGCGGACCTGCTCGGAGCTCCGTTGTGGTCCGTCGGTTCTGGAGCGACCATGACACTGCTTGCGTTGGCGATGCTTCTCGCTCCAAGCGTCCGAAACGTGGGGAAAAAAGATTCCGGGCAGATTCAATAGCCTAAGCATTCGAAAAAAGAGGCGGCAGCCATCGGTTCGCGCGTCAGCCTTCAAGCCCTTGCGACGACGAGGTATTGCGCCGACATCCCACATCGCGCTCCTTATTCGCCGCCAACTATCATTTTCGGATTTGCCGGCTTGTGCAAGGCCAAAACGCTCACGCCGGCAATCGGGCAAAGGCGAAAAATCGACGTGAACGATTCTTTATTGGCATGGCTGCGCTTCCAGAAAACGACAATACACAAAAGGTGGTTCAACTTATGGAACTCATAGTCAAAGCTAAAGACATCTTTTTGGAATATGCCGGCCGCGATATTCTGGACATCGAAGAATTGGAAATCTACCCCTACGATCGCATCGGCTTGGTAGGAGACAACGGTGCAGGCAAAACCAGCCTACTAAAAATCCTGAGCGGCAATCTAACCATTGCGGACGCCGACGTCAGGCGCTTCGGCAGCATTGCCCTCATCGGCCAGCTCGACGAACTCGACCTTGATGCGGCTCAGGACAACGGCGAGATGCTCTCCCGTCTCAACGTCGCCGAAGTGGCGCAGGAGACGATGAGCGGCGGGGAGGAAACACGCGCCAAGATTGCCTCTGCGCTCTCCCAGCATGCAAGCGCGATCTTCGCCGACGAGCCTACGAGCCACCTCGACCAAGACGGCATCCGCCTTCTCGTCGGACAACTCAAGGCATTTGATGGGGCCCTGCTCATCGTGAGCCATGACCGTCATTTTCTCGACCAGGTGGTAGACAAGATCTGGGAGCTCAAAGACGGCGGTATTTCCGAATTCTGGGGTGACTACTCCGACTATCTGCGACAGAAAGAAGAAGAGCGCAAAGCTCAGGCGACTCGATACGAAGAGGCGATGCGCGAGCGCGATCGCCTCGAAGCCGCCATCGAAAAACAGCGGAAAAAAGCACGGCAGGTCGACGCCAAGCGGAAGGGTGCGAAAAAAAGCAACGAGTATGCAGGTCGCTTGGGGCATCAGAAAACAACCGGCACCAAGCAGAAGAAAATGCATCAGGCAGCTAAGAACATGGAGAAGCGCCTCGAAGCGCTCGAAGGGATCGAGGCCCCAGATAGCATTCGCGCCGTGCGCTTCCGCCAGAGCAAGGCCCTGGAACTGCACAGCAAATTTCCCATCTCGGCAGATGATTTCAGCTTGAGCTTCGGCAACTGCGTGCTCTATGACCACGCGAAATTCGAGATACCGCTCGGTGCCAAAGTGGCCATCACCGGTGGCAACGGCACAGGAAAGACCAGCCTGCTGAAGGCAATCGTTCGACGCGCCGACGGTATCAACATCTCTCCCAAAGCAGAGATCGGCTACTTCGAACAGACAGGTTACAAGTTCGACGCCCGCCAGTCTGTGATCTCGTTCATGCAGAATGGTTGCGAGTACAGCATGACCGAAATTCGAGGCATCCTCGCCTCTATGGGAATCGGACCGCGCGACCTGACAAAGGACGTTGGCGTTCTCTCGGGAGGCGAAGTCATCAAGCTGCTACTCGCGAAGATGCTGCTGGGCAGATACAACATCTTGCTCATGGACGAGCCTGGAAATTACCTGGACATCAAGAGCGCCGAAGCCCTCGAGCAGATGATGAGCGCCTATGCCGGAACGATAGTGTTCGTCTCCCACGATAAGAGGCTGGTCGAGAACGTCGCAGACATTGTCTACGAAATAAAGGACACCAAGCTAGTCAAAATCTTTCAGCGCGAATAGCCCTAAATGAGCAAGAAATAATCCCCGAACGGAGACAAGGGAGTAAAACGGCAAAGAAAGAGCCTCCGTCCCAACGCAGGGAACGGAGGCTCTTTAATCGCTTTTACTCATCTCCGTCGCTGGTGGCTTTGTCATGACTCTCGTACGAAACGAAACTCAGCGGCATAGTGCGGCACTCAAAATCGCAGGTCAGAACCCTGTCGTCCTACTCCCACTCGATGGCGTCGGTTCTGCCGTCCCGTCATTCCAGTTGCACCCAGTTTTCGGCATCGACACGGAACGCGTGCCTCCGAATGACGCGATGTCGCGTTTCGTCGGCTTCGGGGACAATAGTTGGGACAACTTCAAAAACTTTTTTCAAACTCAGGGCTTTGAGTTTTTGTTTTTGTCCCAAAGGAGCTTCCGGCCGTGATTCGGGTGCCCGATTGGGCGGAATCGCCCGTTTCTGAAACTCAACCGCAGCATCACGCGCAAGCCACTCGCAACAACTGCAAATGATTGGTCGCGGGCGGCTTCCAACGCGATTCCAAAGCCGCAGGTCAGGCGACTGCGCTGCTGGCAGGGAAAGGGAGTCGTATCAGGCGGCTTGCTCATGAGTCGACGATGAGGCCTCCACCGAATGTCGAGAACATGCTGGTAAAATAGGCAATACTTTTTATGACAGGAGAACGAGCATGGCCGAACCCCACGATAGGAAGCCGATCCTCACGATCGAGCAGCAGATAGAGCACCTCAAGCAGAAGGGCGTAGCCTTCGAGCTGTGTTCCGAGGAAGAGGCCACGGACTACCTGCGCGACAAGTGCAACTTCTTCAAGCTCGCATCCTACCGCAAACTCTTCTCGAAATACGAGGGAGGCCCGCGCGACGGCCGCTACGTAGACCTCGACTTCGGCCAGCTGCGCCTGCTCGCGGCGCTCGACCAGGAGCTACGCCACGCCCTGCTCGGCATGACGCTCGACATCGAGCACTTCCAGAAGGTGACACTGCTTCGCGAGATGGAGGACCGCGGAGAGGACGGCTACGCCATCGTGGCCGACTACATGGCATCGCTTACCACTGCAAACAGGGAGTACCGCCTGCGCGAGCTCAAGATGAGCGGCCGCAGCCCCTACAGCTCGAGCCTCTACGCGAAGTACTCCGGCGACATGCCTGCCTGGGCCTTCCTTGAGCTCACCTCGTTCGGCACCCTCATCGACTTCGTGCGCTTCTGCGCCAGGCGATGGGGCGACAGGCGCCTCGAGGCCTCCCACTACGACCTCAAGCGCGTGAAGTCCGTCCGCAACTGCGCCGCGCACGGCTCGTGCCTGATCAACTGCTTCGCCGAGAGGGGCGCCGCCCGGGGCTCGGCGTCCAGCGGCGTCTCCCGAAGGGTCGCCGCCGTGGGAATTCCCAAGGCGACCAGGAGGAAGTGGATGGGGAATACGGCCATGCAGGAGGTCGCGACCGTGCTCGTGGCGCACTCCGGCTTGGTACCCGAGGGCTCCTCGCGCTCGCGCGCCGCATCCGAGCTCGCCGAGATCTTCGCCAGGGCCGACGGCGAAACCGAGGCGCTGCCCGACAAGGGGCCCGACGCCGCAGCTCGCTCCGCGCTCGAGTTCCTTCGCAGGTTGACAGAATCGCTCGGGTTGGTAGAATAGCCTGCAGATAGCAAAACCTTCACGGTTTTAGGGGCGGACTTGCGCAAGCGACTCTGCCCTATTTTTATATTCAATCGCTATAGGAGACGGGTGATACCTGGGTCAATTAAGGGAGGGGCATCGCATGGCGTCAAGCGCAGAATACCTGGAATACGTCCTCGACCTGCTGGCCGACGTGCTCGGGTACCCTACGCGGCAGTTATGGCGCTTACCGTGGCACTCGAGCAACGGCTCGTTGTCGAGATCCAGCAGGTCAATGTAGATGTTGTTGGCGGACGGATCCTTCTGAGCAACAGAGGCGGAGAACGCCTTCATAAGCTCGGACTTGCCGGAGCGGCGCATCCCCGTGATCACTTTGATGTTTCGGGTGCCTTCGAGTGCCCAAAGCCGCTCCATGTATGCATTGCGGTCTACCCAAGTCATCATTCGCTCCTTCTCGGTTTCGAAACTCTAATTATTTGAAAGTTTCGAAACCGAGAAGGCAATATGCCACGATCCGCGCAAGTTTTCGCCGGGAGGCTGGGCAGCCTGCCCGATTAACATGGACCGGCAATTGCTAAACCCCAAAAGCCGGAGCGCGCGGCGTCACTCGCTTCGCTAAATCAACTTTATGGGATGACGGATCACGGTCTTGAGCTTCTCCGGCGCGCACTTGCGCGGGTCGGAGAGGTAGATCTCGTGATGCTGACGGGCTTCGGAGAAGTCGGGGGCGTAACCCCGTTCCGCTGCAAATGTGCGCATGCCGTCTATGGTCGCCGGCTCGTCGTCGTAAGGCCCGGCATGCATGCACTGAACGCAAAGACCCTCGTCGACCCTCAGCAGCTCGACCGCCGAGAAGTCCAGCTTCTTCTTGGCAGCGGCTTCCGAGACGGCCCAGTCGAAGTCCTCGCGAGTGACGAAATCGGGCAGGCGGATGCACGAGATGAAGTTGAAGTCATCCTTCCGCGCATAATCGACCTCGCCATCGGTGCGGTCTTGCCACCAGAAGCCCTCGAGCGGAGGCACGACGAAGTCGAAATAGCCTTCGATCTCTCGCGGGCCCTTCTTCGACATCTTGATGGTATAGGCGACGCCGTAGAGCAGCGGCAACGCGTTCTGGTACTCGCCGCCTTCGGCATTGGGGTCGCCCTTGCCCCGCACGGCGACGTAGCTCATAGGCGGAACGGTTACGACGCTCGGCTTGCCGGACGGCCTGTAGAGCTCCCTGAACTCCTTCTTGAAATCGTATGCCATCGCAACAAACCTCCCTGAGCTTGGGTTTCCGTCGATATCCGATCAAATATAGCAATGGGCGCGGCTTCGGAAGAGGCCGCGCCCATTGCAGGATATTATAACACAGAATCGAACGTCTGTTCTATTCCCACTCGATGGTCGCGGGCGGCTTGGACGTGATGTCGTAGCATACGCGGTTGGCGCCGGGAACCTCGGCCACGATGCGGCCGGAGATGCGGGCCAGCACGTCGTAGGGCAGCTTGGCCCAGTCGGCGGTCATGGCATCGCTGGACTCGACGGCACGCAGGATGATCGGGCGCTGATAGGTGCGCTCGTCGCCCATAACGCCGACGGACTTAATGTCGGGCAGGACCGCAAAGTACTGCCAGCAGCTGTGCTCGGAGTTGCGCTCGCCGGTCTGCTCAAACAGACGCTGGTTGTAGGCGTCGAGCTCCTCGCGCACGATGGCGTCAGCATTCTTGAGAATCTCGAGCTTCTCCTTGTCGACCGCACCGATGATGCGGATGGCCAGACCCGGGCCCGGGAAAGGCTGACGGAACACGATATGGCCCGGCAGGCCGAGCGCCAGACCAAGCGCACGGACCTCGTCCTTAAAGAAGTGATCGAGCGGCTCGATGAGGTCGAAGCGCACACCCTCGGGGAACGGGATCAGGTTGTGGTGGCTCTTGATGGTGGCCGTCTTGCCGCCCGTCTTGCGAGCGCCGGACTCGATGATGTCGGGGTAGATGGTGCCCTGAGCCAGGTACTTGACCGGCTTGCCATCGGTCTCGAGCTGCTGCGCCACGGCGAAGAACTCTTTCCAGAACTGCGTACCGATGATGCGGCGCTTCTCCTCGGGCTCGGTCACGCCGGCCAGAAGCTCGGCATAACGGTCCTCAGCGTGGACGTGGATAAAGTCGACATCGAACTGCTTGGTGAAGACCTCCTCCACCTGCTCGGGCTCGCCCTTGCGCAGCAGGCCGTGGTTGATGAACACACAGGTCATCTGCTTGCCCACGGCGCGAGCGCCCAGCGCAGCCACGACGGAGGAGTCGACGCCACCGGACAGGGCCAGAATCACGCGGTCGTCGCCGACCTTCTCGCGGAACTCGGCCGTCATGGTCTCGACCAGGTTGTCCATGCTCCAGTTGGGCTCCAGGCCGCAGATCTCAAACAGGAAGTTGCTCAGCAGCTGCTGACCGTACTCGGAGTGCTTGACCTCGGGGTGGAACTGCGTGGTGAAAATCTTGCGCTCGACGCACTCCATGGCGGCAACCGGGCACACGTCGGTGCTGGCGGTAACGGTAAAGCCCTCGGGCACCTCGGACACGGCGTCGCGGTGGCTCATCCACACGGTCTGCTCCATGGGCGTGGAGTTAAAGAGCTTGGCGCCGGCCGTACGCGTGATGGTGGCGCGGCCGTACTCGCCCACCTCGGAGTGGCCGACCTTGCCGCCGAGCGTCACGGCCGTGATCTGATGGCCGTAGCAGAAGCCCAGGACGGGAAGGCCCAGGTCAAAGATGGCGGGATCGATGGACGGAGCGTCCTCGGCGTACACGGAGGCCGGGCCGCCGGAAAGGATGAGCGCAGAGGCGTTCATCTCGCGAATCTCATCGGCCGAGATGTCGCAGGGAACGATCTCGGAATACACGTTGAGGTCGCGGACGCGACGGGCAATGAGCTGACCGTACTGCGCACCAAAGTCGAGTACGAGGACCTTTGCGGAAGCCTTTTGATCCATGGTTTCCCCCTCTTGTTGGCGGGGAGCCGGCGCCCACCCGCGCGAATAAACGAAAACAGCTTTCATAGTGTACACGTTATATGGGGTTTCTCGTCCCTCGCAGCCATCAGCGCACGGCAAACGCACGACCTGGGCCCTATTTGACGGCGATTGAAGTGTTACCAAACGTCACAGATGATGTAATACGTTTGAACATTGGACGCCCTGTGCCACAATACTGCCGAACGATTCCGCCTCTGCGGCGGCAAATACGATAGGAATACCAGCATGAAGCGCATCCTTCTCATCGCCACGGGCGGCACCATCGCATCGACCGAGGACGGCAACGGCCTCTCCCCCGCCCTGACCGGTGAGGAGCTCGCCCAGAGCGTCCCCGAGATCTCGGGCCTCTGCGAGCTCGACGTCGTGCAGCCCATGAACATCGACAGCACCAATATGCGCCCCAGTGACTGGATGCGTATCCGAGACGTCATCGTCGAGGGTTATGCCGACCACGACGGCTTCGTGATTCTGCACGGCACCGACACCATGAGCTACACCGCGGCGGCGCTTTCCTATCTGATTCAGGACAGCCCCAAGCCCATCGTGCTCACCGGCTCGCAAAAGCCCATGGGCAATCCATTTACCGACGCCAAGCTCAACCTGTACCAAAGCCTGCTCTATGCACTCGACGAGCACTCGCACGATGTCTCGATCGTGTTTGGCGGCGTCGCCATTGCCGGCACGCGCGCCCGCAAGCAGCGCACCATGAGCTTTAACGCGTTCATTAGCGTCAACTATCCGCCCATTGCCTACATCCGTAACGACCGCATCGTTCGCAACGGACTCCACGGCACTCACCAGAACGAGAACCCGGTTCGTTTCTACGACAGCATCGACCCGCGCGTATTTGTACTCAAGCTTACGCCCGGCGTAAACCCGGGCATCCTCGACGCCCTTGCCGATAGCTACGACGCCGTGATTCTGGAGACCTTTGGCATTGGCGGTATCCCCGAGTTTGGTGAGTCGGGCGAGTCGTTCCAAGAGGCAATTTTCCGCTGGGTCGATTCGGGCCGCACCGTCGTTATGACCACGCAGGTCCCCGAAGAGGGCCTCGATCTGGGCGTTTATGAGGTCGGCCGTGCTTACGCCGATCATCCGGGCATTCTGCGCGGCGACGACATGACCACCGAGACGCTCGTGGCCAAGACCATGTGGGCGCTCGGCCAGTCACGCGACGCCGCCGAGATCCAGCGCCTGTTCTACAGCCAAGTCAACCACGACCGTATCCCGATGGCGTAATCAGATATCGATCGGTATCTCCTATTCAATACCTTCGAGAAGTTCTGACACCGTCATGCCGAGGGCGGGCGCAATCTTAAATAGAATCTTGAGCGTGAAGTTTGCCGTTCCATCTTCGATTCTGTCGAGATAGGGGCGGCTGATTCCTGCTGCCACGCAAAAATCGACCTTGGAGATACCAAGGTCCCTGCGTGTCTGTTCGACTCGCTTGCCAAGAATCTGTTTCGCACGTTCGTCCATGCAGCCGAGTTTGAAATGGAGCCGAACAAAAACGTAAACTATAGTTTACGTTTTGCCGAATACACAGGAGTTTTCTATGTCGGGTTCTTCGATTTACGTACGGCGCGCAGATTGCCGCCAGCGCGACACGCCGATTGCTCTTGTCGTTATCGAGGCCGACCAGCTCACGCCCGACGAGCGCACGGCACGTGCGCTGTTATCGAGCCGTGTCCCCACGGCGCTGCTCTCCGACCCAAAGCAAGGCGATCTCGCACGTCTATGCCAAGAGCACGGCTGTGCACTCGCCCGTGCCGCCGTTATCGCCACTACCCAGTATGGCCTTCCCTTGCTGCTAGAAGCCGCCGTCGCCCTCACGCTACGCGGTGCGGGATACGAAAACGAGGCCGCCGCCGACGTGGTCTTTAAACCACGATCGAGCGGCGGCCTCGCAGCAGCCATCGAATATGCTTGCAGGCTCGTTGCCTAGAGGGGCAAGCTAGAACCCCAGCCCAAAGCCCGTACCGGTAATTGCCGAGTACATAAAGTAGACGTTGATTACATTGAGGAACACACCCGTGACGCAGCCGTTGCGCAGATAACGCTCGCACGTAAGACGCGCCATCACGGCAGAGTCCTCGTTGTTCTTAGCCTGACGGCCAGCCGTAAAGTACGTCGCCACGCCAAGCAGCAAGTTGAGCACCGGCAGCGCCAGCAGCTCGTAACTCTTACCCCAGCGCGTCGCCTCGCCGGCAGCGTTAAACTTCGTCGCCACCTCGGGTCCAATGTTGGGAAGGACACATGCCGCAACCACGAGCGGAAGCACCGCAAGCACGAGCAGCGCGATACCCATGTAGCCGGCTTTTTTACCATATTTGAACATGCACGTCGTCCTTACACGTTAAAACGGAAGTGCACGACGTCGCCGTCGGCCATGACGTACTCTTTGCCCTCGATGCGCAGCTTGCCGGCGGCCTTGGCACCCTGCTCGCCGCCAAGCTCGATGTAGTCGTCGTAGCCAATGACCTCAGCCTTAATAAAGCCGCGCTCAAAGTCGGTGTGGATGACGCCGGCGGCCTGCGGGGCGGTCGCGCCCTGGCGAACCGTCCAGGCCTTGACCTCCATCTCGCCGGCCGTAAAGAACGACTGCAGACCGAGCAGTTTGTAGGCAGCCTGAGCAAGCACGTCCAGGCCGGGCTGCTCCAGACCCAGGCTCTCCAGGTAATCGGCGGCGTCCTCGGGATCGAGCTCGGAAAGCTCGGCCTCGATCTTGGCGCAGATGGGCAGCGGCTTAACACCATCGATGGGCGCCAGGTCGTCGTTGAGCATGTCCTCGTCCACATTGGCCACGTACAGGATGGGCTTCATGGTGAGAAGGAACAGGCCCTTGGCGGCGGCACGCTCCTCATCGGTCATCTCCATGGACGCGGCACGCTTGCCCTCGTTGAGCCAGGCGAGCAGGCGCTTGGCGACCTCGAACTTGGGCATGAGCTCCTTGTCGCGCTTGGCCTCCTTCTCGAGCTTGGGCAGCTGCTTCTCGAGCGTTCCCATGTCGGCCAGGATGAGCTCGGTCATGATGGTGTCGGCGTCGCCGGCGGGATCGACGAACTCGCCCGTGCGACCCACCTCGCGCATGACGTTAGGATCCTTAAAGTAGCGCACGACCTCGCAGATGGCGTCGGTCTCGCGGATGTTGGCCAAGAACTGGTTGCCCAGGCCCTCGCCCTCGTTGGCGCCCTTCACCAGGCCTGCGATGTCGACGAACTCGACCGTTGCCGGCACAATACGGCCCGGGTTGACGATGTCGGCGAGCTTTTGCAGGCGGCTATCGGGCACGTCGACGATACCCACGTTGGGGTCGATCGTAGCGAACGGGTAGTTGGCGGCAAGGCCGGTCTTTTTGGTAAGCGCGGTGAACAGCGTCGACTTACCCACGTTGGGCAGGCCCACGATACCGATGGAAAGGGACACGACAGCTCCTTTTGGTACAAGTATTTCAAACTGCATAAGTATAGCGCCGCCGCAGCATCCGGGCGAACCCGGACACCACGGCGGCGCAAATGAAGCAGAGATTCGGTCGCTAGCTAGTCCGCGAGCTTCTCCACTTGGTCGAGCATCTTGTCGAGCTTAGCCTTTGCCTCTGCCTTGACCTTCTCGGCCTCTTCGTGAGCCTTGGCCTTCTGGGCGGCCTTCTCCTCGGCTTCGGGATCGACGACGACCAGGTTGGACGCATCGTGCTCAACGAGCTTGAGCGCATGCTCGGGGCAAACCTTGACGCAGGCGCCGCAGCCCAGGCAGTACGTGGACTCCAGCGCAAAGCGGCCGCTTCCCACCAGATCGCAGGCAAACGTGGGGCACACGTTGACGCACTCGCCACACGACGTGCACTTGTCAAAATCGCACTCCGGCGTGCTCACTTGCATGTTCTGGGCAAGCTCCGGGTGGTTTTGCAGCGTCGAGAGCACCAGCTGACGGCCGTGCGTCAGTGTACGGCGGCGCTTGGTCGTCGTGGTGCCGCACATGGTGTTGAGTGTGCGCTCGAGCTGGGTAATCTGGTGACGGTGAGCCTTCAGCTTCTGCGTCACCGAGGCCAACGCCGCCGTCGCTGGGTTGAGCTTAGTCACGGTCAGGCCCGTGGTGCGGGCGATCTTTTCCATGTACTCCTTGCGCTCATACTCGCGGCGCTTATGGCATTTGAGACTCTTGGGATCGACCTCCAGACCCATGCCTGTGCCCGCCCACTCCTCGGCGGTAGCAATGGCCTCGCCCAGGATGTCCTCGCCACCGGTGTTACGGCACTTATCGCACACGCCCAGCGGCAGGTACACGCTCACGTTGGGATAATCGGCCAGCACCGAGAACCAGGTCTCGGCCGTAATATCGCCCACACAGGCGACGACGACTTCATTTTCGCGCGGCATGCGCTTGAGGGCGCGCGTGCAGGTGACGTAGGCGGTCTCATGGCTCGTAGCAGCAGAGACGATATCGTCATACAAGTTTTTGGGCGCCAGACGCGGCGAGATGATCGCCTCGGTCGGACAGGCAGCGGCGCACAGGCCGCACTTGCGACAGGAGTCGAGGATCTCGATAGCGTCTTCCTCGACCTCGATAGCGTTGACCGGGCACACGTCCATGCACGCGGTGCAGCCGCTCTTTTCGTTTTTGCAGGTCAAGCACGGAATGGTGTTGCCGCGCGGACGCTCCTTATAGTCGGCAGGATTCCACTGCGGCGCCGACGGATCGAGCGCGTCGGTCACGCCGCCAAGCGGGTTTTTAAGAAAATCGAAACCCTTGCTGATCTCGATAATGTCATCAAACAGATCGTGTTCTTGCGCCATGCGCGGCCCCTCCCTGAGCAGTGCAAACAAGCAAGAAATAATGATACGCCATCGGCCCGTGCCTCGAGCAAATTACACGCGGAGCACCTTTGGGACAAATAGCCTATGGCCTATCGCCGCCTCGATTGCACAAGGTCAATCAAGCGCCAAACTATGCCTTGCACATGAGCTGCACGAGCTTTTGTTTGGTCACCTTGGCCTGCTCGTTGGCCATATTACGCTCGTTTCTAAAGACCGCATTTGCAACACTCTGCAGGTCGGCATCGGAAATCTCGCCAAGGCCCAGCTCCTCGAGCGTCGTCGGCAGACCAACGCGTTGGCAAAACTCGAGCACCTGATCAAGCTCGGGCGCACGCTCCAGGCGCAGCTGCACCACCAAGCCAAATGCCACGGCCTCACCATGCATGGCCTTGCACTCGGGCAGAATCGTCAGACCGTTGGCGATGGCATGCGCCAACGCCAAGCCGCCGCTCTCAAAGCCGACGCCCGAGAGCAGAATATTGCACTCGATCAGGCGCTCAACCGCCGTCGATATACGTCCCTTTTTAAGATCGCGCTTGGCAGCGACGCCGCACTCCATGAGCGTGTCATAGCAGGCGCGAGCCGCAACCAGAGCCAAGTGCCCTGGCGCGCCACCGTGCTCGTTGGTGCCGTGCGCTGCGGCGCACGAACGCGCCTCGAAGTACGTTGCCAGCGCATCGCCCATACCAGCAACCGTCATGCGCAGTGGGGCCGCAGCAACCACATCGGTATCGACCACGACCAGGTCTGGATTCTTCTCGAGCATCAGGTAGCGGTCGAACGACCCATCCTCGTGATACAGCACCGAAATCGCACTGCACGGGCCGTCCATCGAAGCCGCCGTGGGGCATACACACAACGGCAGCTCGGCATAAAACGCTACTGCCTTGGCGATATCGAGCATCTTGCCGCCGCCAATGCCCACCACCATGTCGCAATACTCGGCCTGGGCTTCCTGAGCCATTCCGACAACGGCCTCTTCCGTACACGGACCGTTATAAATCTTAAAGAACGGCTCGCTTAGATCTTCGTCCAGAAATCCATCGACGATCTGCCTGCACAGCCGATCCTCGGTGCCCTGGTCAAACAAGACATAGGCAGCGCAGCCCAACCATGACAAATACCTGCCCTGACGCGAAAGTTCGCCCGGCCCCTGAACATACCGGCCGGGGCCGCCATAAACCATAGGAAGCGCCATACGAGAATCCGCCCTTCATCAAACAACGATTGGTGCAAAGTAACCTGACCCCTTTGCACCATAGCAAAAGGGGCAAAACCATCTGTTGGCTTTGCCCCTTCCTTAGCTTGATTTACTCATCCATGAGATAGTAGTGACCCAGCGCGTCGGCACCCAGAATGGCGTTTGCGACCATCTCGGGCGTCACCTCAAACGGCATGTTGCACATGGTGTCATCGGGCGCGCAGGCGGCCTCGGCAACAATCATGGCCTGCTCGCGTGTAAGCTCGGCAACGCCAAGTTCCTTCATCGTGACCGGCAGGCCCAGCTCGATGCAGAAGCCCAAGACCTCCTCGAGCTTCTCGGTCGGAGCATCCTCGAGCACCAGCTGGACGATGGTGCCAAAGGCGACCTTCTCGCCGTGGTACATGCCGTGGCACTCGGGCAGCAGCGTCAGGCCGTTGTGAATGGCGTGCGCGGCAGCAAGGCCGGAACTCTCAAAGCCAATACCGGAGAGCAGCGTGTTGGCCTCGATGATATGCTCGACTGCAGGCGTGAGCGCACCCTTCTCCAGCGCGACCTTGGCCTTGACGCCATCGGCCATGAGCGTCTCGTAGCAGAGCTTGGCGAGCGCCAGACCGGCCATGCCGCCCTTGCCGCCAGCGCAGGTGCCACCGTCGGCATCATGCGTCGCCTGGGCCTCAAAGTAGGTTGCGAGCGCATCGCCCATACCGGAAACCGTCAGGCGCACCGGGCTCGCCGCGATAACCGTCGTATCCATCAGGACAATGTTGGGGTTTGCCTTAAGGAAGAGATATTTATCGAACTGGCCATCGTCGGTGTAGAGCACCGAAAGCGCCGAACACGGGGCATCGGTCGAAGCAATGGTGGGGCAAATGATAACCGGGGACTCCAGGTAATAGGCGACGGCCTTCGCGGTGTCGAGGATCTTGCCGCCACCGACGCCGACGATGATGTCGCAACCGTTGTCGCGAGCGAGCGCAACCAGGCGATCAACTTCGCCCTTGGAGCACTCGCCGTTAAAGTCCTCAAACAGCAGCTCGGCCTTAGCCTCGGCAAAGCCGCCCTCGATCTTGGCACCGACGCGCTTCTTGCCCGAAGGCGTCACGATGACGAGGGCCTTAGCGCCGAGCGGCTCGACATAGGAGCCGAGCTTGGCGAGCTCGTCCGGGCCCTGGATGTACTTGCTGGGGCTATTGAAAATTGCAGCCATAACTATCCCATTCTCTAAAAGAAAAAAGAAAGGGGCTCCGTACAGATACGTGCGGAGCCCCTCGTTACGATAACAAGAGTCGATTAGAAATCGATGTCGGTGTCGTAGTAGCAGGCCTTGAGGATCTTCTCGAAGTCGGCAGCCTTGGTCTCACGCGGGTTCTCGGGCGTGCAGGCGTCGGTCTCGGCGTTCGCGGCGATCTCGGGCAGCTTGGCGAGGAACTCCTCCTCGGAAACCATCTGCGGGTTCTCGGCGTCGACCTTCACGCCACCATTTGCGTAATCCTTGATGGACTGCGGAATGTTGAGCTGGTCGTTGAGGTCGCGGATCTTCTGGACGAGCGCAGCGATGAGCTCCTCGTTGGTCTCGCCGGGAAGGTGCATGATCTCCTTGGCCACGTAAGCGTAACGCTCGGCAGCACGCGGGTCCTTGGAGTTCCACTGGATGACCTTGCCCAGGTACATGGCGTTAGCAGCACCGTGGATGATGTGGCCGTTCTCGAAAGCGGCACCAGTCTTGTGAGCCATGGAGTGAACAATGCCGAGCAGGCCCGAGGAGAAGGCGATACCGGCGATGCACTGAGCCTCGTGCATGTGCTGACGGGCCTCATGGTCGCCAGCATAGGACTTGGGCAGCCACTCGACGATCTCGCGGATGCCGTGCAGAGCGTTGGCGTCGGTGAACATAGAGGCGAAGGTGGAAACGTAGGCCTCCATGCAGTGGGTCAGAGCATCCATGCCGGTGTGAGCGCACAGCTTGGCGGGCATGGTGTAGGTGAGCTCGGGGTCGACGATGGCGACATCAGGGGTGATGTTGAAGTCGGCCAGCGGGTACTTGATGCCCTTGGCGTAGTCGGTAATGACGGAGAACGCGGTGACCTCGGTAGCGGTACCGGAGGTAGAGGAGATAGCGCAGAAATGAGCCTTCTGACGCAGCTCGGGGAAGCTGAACGGCTGGATGATGTTGTCGAAGGACTCCTCGGGATACTCGTAGAAGACCCACATGGCCTTAGCGGCATCGATGGGCGAGCCGCCGCCGATGGCGATAATCCAGTCGGGCTCGAACTCGCGCATGGCCTCGGCGCCCTTCATGACCGTCTCGATGGACGGGTCGGACTCGACGCCCTCGAACAGCTTGACCTCGAAGCCGCCCTCTTTGAGGTCGGCCTCAACGTCCTGCAGGAACCCGCCACGGCGCATAGAGCTGCCGCCAGAAACGATGATGGCCTTCTTGCCCTTGAGGTTCTTCACCTCGTGGCGAGCGCCCTCACCAAAGTACAGATCGCGAGGATTGGTAAAACGTCCCATACTGTGCCTCCTAAACAAGCCCCTCTTAGACTTGCGTATATAACGGAGCACCCAATTGGCTCCGTTAGGACCGGTTTGCGCGTTGCCGGCGATGACAATGCGCGATGTCTAAACGTCTCAACGCTCAGACAAACACTATTTTACCGTTCTGGTTGGTCAGTTATTCACCTAAAGACGCCAATGATGAAACGTTTTTTCTATCCCTGAAGACCCTTGTGCGGCATTCATACTCCCAAGCTGGGCAAACGTTTTATCAAGGTTGACTACATATCCCGGGCAGGACGGTGCCCCTCCAAAATATGCACCGTTCGCCGCCAAAAATCGACCGTTTGCGGCACCGTGATACCACTCGGTCGTCCAAGGTGCCGACATTTGTGCGACATCCGTCTTCGTGGTGCAAAGGTGCAAGTCCAAGTGCGGCACCCCCGGTGTGTCACATGCGGGTAAACTAGAACCTTATATAGAGATATTTGAACCCTAACCGCAGCAAAGGAGGCTCCATGGCATTCGATCCCATTCAAGAGGATTGCCATCGCCTCGTTCTTGAGGCCTTGCGCCGTGACAATATCCCGCTCACCGACGCTGCCGCCGTAGAGCGTCTGATGGAACAATTCACCCGCAACCCCGCACCGCTCATCGTGCACGACCGCGACCGCGCCGGGCACCTCATTGCCAAGGTGGTCGAGGCTGTCGACTACCGCATCCCCTTTATCCCCGACGATACCCAAGCAGAGCAAGAAGAGGCAGCTGCCGAGAACATGCTCCGCGAGGCAGCCGCGCTCGATCCGGCCAACTGGGACGCTCAGCGCATGCTGACCGCCCTCACCGCCAGCTCCAACGAGGAATACGTGCAGTATCTGGTGTCCAAGTGCGACGAGGTGGAGCACGATCTGGCACTCAAGATCGCCTCGGCGCAAGACCCCTACGAGCGCGAGGCCGCAGGCGACCTGACCCGCCGTCCCTACCTGCGCTGGCTTGCCGCCTTGGCATCGCGCGCGCTCATTAGCGGCCGCTACCGCATGTCGCTCGAAGCCGCAAACCGCAGCCTCGACTTTGCCCCCAACGATCCTGCCGGCGTCCGCCACACCGCAATGCTCGCCATGGCAAAGCTCGAATACCCCGCTGAGGAGCTCAAGCGCTTTCGCTCTGCCCACTCCGTCCCCTATCTCGCCAACACGCCGCTGCGCCGTCGTCCCAAGGATGCGGAACGCGACTTGGACCCGTGGACGCTCATCGCGCTGATGAGCGCTGCCTGGCGCGAGCTGGATTACGAGGGCGCCGAACACTACCTGCGCATCCTGGTGCGCTCATGCCCGCACGCGGCCGAAGCGCTCTACTTCCAAACCGAGTTTCCCGATGGCGTCTATGCCCGCGTCAACGTAGGTCCGGGCTCCACCGACGAGCTCGTCCTTGCCCTGTCCGAGGCGACGCCGGTGCTACAGGAGGGCCTGGGCGCTCCCGACAACGCCAGCTTTGCCGCCTGGGTCGCCACCAACGACATCGTGCGCTCCCAGATCGACGAGCGCATCCTGCGGGCGGCCGAGCAGGGTTTGCCGTTTAAGGGAGGAGACCTCTAATGGATCCGAGCGTCTACATCCCCGCTTACCTGGAGCGCGCCTACGTTGCGTCGCACCCCGAGCTCACCGATGCAGCACGCGAGCTTGTCCATAACGACGTGAGCGTCAACCCTCATAAGTATGCGCAGACCGAGCATGCCCAGGCACTGCTGTCCTATGCCGGCGTTCATCGCCACCTGCTCGACGAGCTCCATCGTATCGAGGACATGGGCAGCGACGAAGAGTTTGAGCAGACGCGCAACCGCCTGTTCGACGATATGCGTGATGAGCTGCTCAAGATCGTCCGCATCGATGCGCATGTCCTCGATGCCCAACTGCTCGCCATCATTTTGGCGGACACTCCCGTCGACGCCTGCCTGGGCGACCTGATGAAGCTCGAGGCGACCACGGCCGATTACCTGCAGCAAAGCGTGCCCGGGTTCGACATGGAAGCCCCGCACTACTGGGCCAACAAGGTTATGACGGACGGCGTGACAGCGGCAGATCTCACCCTGAGCGAGCCGGCGCTTATCGGGTGGCTCCATACGCTCGAGGCTATCTCACAGCTGTGCATGGCGAGCGCCCGCTACCGCGCTGCCGCCAACTACGCCCGCCGCGTCCTTAAGGCAGAAGGCTATCCCACCCGAGCCGCAGGCACCGTGCTGCTCGCCCTCGCTCGCCTGGAGGACCAGGACGGCTTTTTTGCCCTGGCTCACCAGCTCGAGGAAGAGGTCGGGGCTGACGCGCTTGAGAACTCTCCTTGGTACCTGCTCGCCCGCACAATCCTATTGTTCAAAACGAACAAGATGCGTCCGGCGACACGCGCGCTGCGCGAGTTTGCCAACCGCTGCGAGGGCGGCGCGTTCTTTTTGCTGAACCCCATGTATCAGACGCCGTACCTTCCCTGCCGGCCCGAACCGCACGACCCCTGGGATCTTTCGCACCAGGCCGTTTGGGAAGCGGACGGTATTATCTCGGACACTCCCGACTTTGCCCCCTGGGCCAACGCTTGCGAAGACGTATCGCAGCTTGCCCAGGAATTTGCGCGCCGCTACGGTTTTTAGTGACGCACTCGACCCGACCATGTCGTTTACGTTAGGAACGGTTTCATGAACCTCCGCTCATCTCTTGCCTGCACCTCGAGCGATATCGCCCGCTGGGGGCTGCGCTCTATCCTTAAGCGCCAGGGCGGCGTACTCCCCGGCCGCATCGCCATGAAGATCGACCCCGAGTTGCTGAGCGACCTCGCCGGCCTTGTCGACCGCAGCGTGGTGATTACCGGTACTAATGGCAAGACCACCACCTCCAACCTCATCGCTGACGCCGTTGCTGCCAGCGGCGCTACCGTGGTGTGCAACCGTGCCGGCAACAACATGGAGCCGGGCGTGGTGGGTGCTCTGCTCGAGGCCCGCGGCGGCCTTAAGCACACTGACAGCGGCAAGCGCGTGGGCGTTTTTGAGTGCGATGAGCTTTACACCGTACGCGTTCTGCCCAAGCTCAAGCCGACGTACTTTGTGCTGCTCAACCTGTTCCGCGACCAGCTGGATCGCTATGGCGAAATCGATCACACCCAGGAGGTCATCGCCCACGCGTTGGAGCTCTCTCCGGCAACGACGCTCATCTACAACGCAGACGACCCGCTGTGTGCCGCGATCGCCGCACGCGTTCCCAATGCAAGCATCGCCTTTGGCATCGACGGCGCCACCAACACCGAGTCCGACCGTATTAGCGACTCACGTTTTTGCTCACAGTGCAACGCGCCGCTGGAGTATGACTACGTGCAATACGGCCAGCTCGGCGCCTACCATTGCCCCTCGTGCGGTTGGGCACGCCCCGCGCTTGTCCGTCGCGTGACGGGCGTGGAGCTCGGCTGCGACGGCTACGGCTTTGACCTGGTCTTTGGATCTGCGTCCGACGCGGCTGCCGTAAACATCGCCACGCGCTACAACGGCCTGTACATGGTCTACAACGTTGCCGCTGCATTCTTTGCCGCACATGAGTTAGGCGTGGACACGGCGCTTCTACAGCCTACGCTCGATGCCTATGTGCCCGCCGGTGGTCGTATGGGGCGCTGGGATATCGCCGGCCGCACCGTCGAGGCCAACCTGGCTAAGAATCCCGTAGGCTTCGATCGACAAATCCAGTCCATCAAGACGGCAGGCGGCAGACTCTGCGCCTTCTTCCTAAACGATAACGATGCCGACGGCCACGATGTCTCGTGGATCTACGATGTCGACTTCGAGCGCATCGCCGACACGCCGGGTCTTGTCGCCTTTGCCGGAGGCACGCGTGCGCACGACATGCAGGTACGCCTCAAGTACGCCGGCATCGATGCCGCGATTATCTCGGACGTCGCGCAGGCGATCGGCGCCGTGGCAGACGAGGCCGCCGATGGCACCTTCTACGCCGTCGCCAACTACACGGCCTTCCCGCCGCTGGTCAAGGAGCTCGACGGACTCAAAGGCACCGATGCGGCCACGGTTGCCGCCCACGCTGCACCGTGCGCCGATGGTAGCGCTGTCCCCACCGATATTGCGCCGGTCGAGCTTTCGCGCCCGCTGCGCATCGTCTATCTGTACCCCGATGCCCTTAACCTCTACGGCGACGGCGGCAACGTCATCGCCCTCGAACGCCGCTGCGCCTGGCGTGGCATTCCCGTGCGTGTAGACGAGGTCCGTATGGGCGAAACGCTTGATTTGACCGATGCCGATATCGTCATGATGGGTGGCGGTGCCGACCGCGACCAGCTAGCCGTGGCACACGAGCTGCTCGCCCAAAAAGACAAGGTCGCGGCCTATGTTGAGGATGGCGGCTCGCTGCTTGCCATCTGTGGCAGCTATCAGCTGCTCGGCCGTTCGTACTATATGGGCGACGATCGCATTGAGGGTCTGGGCGTCATTGCCGCCGAGACTGTGCGCGGCTCCGACCGCCTGATCGGCAACGTCGCCGTCAAGACCGACCTGGCACCCGAGCCCTTTGTGGGATTCGAGAACCACGGCGGCCGCACTCTGCTCGACGCAGATGCCACGCCGCTCGGAACGTCCGTCGTCACGGGTACCGGAAACAACGGCGACGATGGCTTTGAGGGACTGATCTACAAGGGCGTCATCGGCACGTACCTGCACGGACCGGCACTACCCAAGAACCCCGAGCTCGCCGACTGGCTCATTACCCACGCCCTCGAGCGCCGCGGCGATGCGCAGGCCACAGCCCTGCTGCCGCTCAAGCCCCTCGACGACACCTACGAGCACACCGCCCACGACGCCGCGGTGAAGCTCCTCCCCTAACGCCCGCCACCACAAAGGGACAGGCACCTTTGTGGTGGTTTTGACCCGCCACGGTAGTTTGTCTCGATTTGTAACATCTAGACCGTTAAAAGTCGTCTTACTGTTACAGATTGAGATGTTGGTGCCGACGCCCGCCGTCTATCTCGATCTGTAACAGATAGAGCCGATTTGCCCGCCCAGATGTTACAGATTGAGATATTTGAAAATCGGAATAAAAGCCTACTCCTGTGTGGTGGTTTTCCAGTTTGCCAACGATATACGCGCCGGCAAAAAAGTCTGCTATACTCTTTCCCGCTGTCCCCATCGTCTAGCGGCCAAGGACGCCACCCTTTCAAGGTGGATATCGCGGGTTCGAATCCCGCTGGGGGCACCATTTAAACTGAGAAGCCCGTTACCCTCGCGGTGACGGGCTTTTTGCTACCGATATGCCGGGATTCGAACCCGACAGGGTGCGGAGCTGAGGAAACGCGAAGCGTTTTCCAGCGCAGCACGCAAGGAGCGAAGCGACGCAGCGAATGCGGGCGGCGCCAGCCGCACGCGGACATCCCGCTGGGGGCACCATTTAAAATGAGAAGCCCGTTATCCTCATGAACTGCCTCCCATTTCTTGGACATGAGAAATGGGAGGCTTTCTTTATGCGCGTTGATTTGAGAGTGAAGCATGAT
>CAKUOD010000002.1 GCA_934668695.1 uncultured Collinsella sp.
TCTGATGGTGTCGACGCCAATGGTATACGGGTGCATCATCGACGTCTTCAATACAGAAAATATCAGTGCGGAATGTTTTCAAAACCAAGCCCGGCCCCGGCCTGCGGTAACGTTGCTGGTGGTTCTTGGGCATCGCTTGCTGGCGGGGTTCCTTATCTGAGTTGGGCTTAGCTGATGGGACCACTAGTCCCAATCGCTGTCCCGCGCCTTTGGCGCGGGAGGCGCGCCGCTGCGGAAGTGCTAGTCGGTCATTGTTGGCGCCGAAGCACCATCCCGTCCCAACATCGACCTTAGCTTCTCAAAGCTTTCCTCGCTCAGGCAGTGCTCCATGTGGCAGCCCTCTTGCGACGCGACCTCTGCCGAAACGCCTGCGTCCTCTAACAGTCCAACAAAAAAGCAGTGACGCTCCCACATTTGACGAGCGACCTCCAGACCACGCTCCGTCAGATGAACGTCGCGCTTGCCCATTTCGACATAGCCGCTGTTCTCCAGCGTCGCCATGGCTTTAGAGACGCTTGCCTTAGTTACGCCCAGGAATTCGGCAACATCAATCGAGCGAACGACGCCCTGGCGCTCCGAGAGCACATAGATAGATTCGAGATAGTCTTCTCCAGATTCACGTAGGGCCATGGGCCGCCTTTCGCGATGGCTTCTAGTTAGCCTTTGGATACTTTTACTTGATTTACTTTACCGCAAAAGTTGCCCATGTCTTACTACGTTGTTTAAAAAGTTAACCGTGTTTCACAAAACGCACGGGACGAAAACAAAACGGGGACACGCCCCGCAAGGAGTGTCCCCAGCTGCCGGCAGATAAGGAACGTCCCCAAGTGCCGGGTCGCAGCTACACGAGGCCAAAGTGCTTCGCGGCGTTATAGATGCCGTCGTCGTCCACGGCGGTCGTCACGTAGGTCGCCGCGGCCTTCACGGTATCCTGCGCGTTGCCCATGGCCACACTTGTGCCCACGGCCGAGAACATCGACAGGTCGTTCTCACCGTCGCCAAAAGCGATCGCCTCGCTCGCATCGACACCCAGGCGCTCCAGCGTCGCCGCGACACCCAGGTCCTTGCCGCCGTTAGCAGGAATAATGTCGCAGAACAGGTCGCACCAGCGCGTAGTGAGTGAATGCGACACCGCATCAGTCACGATATGCTCGTCGGCCGGATCCACAAAGGCGCAAAACTGGTAGACCGGTGCGTCAAAGGCGTGCTCAAACGACTCCTCATGGTAGACGATCCCCGCGTTGTTGCCGGCCGTCACCACGCGCTCGGACAGGCGGTTCACAAACGAGTTCTCGCCCTGCATGCACAGCGAGTCGTAGCGCCCCTGCGCCACCTGGTCCACAATCACTGCAACGTCGTCCGGGTCAATCGGGCAGCTACGGTAGACGCCCTCGGCATCAAAGCAGTGCTGGCCCGAGAGCGTAATGTACGCATCCCAGCCCAGGTCGAACAGCCAGTCCGGCATCTGGTAGGTCGGACGGCCCGTGGCGATCACGCACGCAATCCCCTGCGCGCGAAAGCTGTCGAGCACCTGCTGCGCCGACGCCGGAATCCGGTGGGTCTTAAAGCTCAGCAGCGTGCCGTCGATATCGAAAAACGCGGCTTTGATCATCCTCGCCTACTCCTCGCCCTCGAGCTTTTCGCTCGCCTCGAGCCACGCCATCTCCAGCTCGTCCATGGCAGCGTGAGCCTCGTCGATCTTTGCCTGCTGCTCGCCGAGCGCCGTGTAGTTGGTGGGATCGACTTGGGCCATCGCGGCCTCGGCCTCCTCAACGCGGGTGCGCTGCGTCTCCATCTTGCGCTCGAGCGAACTCACCTCGCGGCGGAGCTTCTGGCGCTCGGCGTTGGACAGGCCGTTGGGCTGACCGCTCGACTTGGGCTTTTCGGCCGCAGCTGCCGCGGCACCGGTGTCAAACGTGCCGGTCTTGGCGCTCGGCGCGCCCACGGGCTCGCCCTCGGCGGTGGCGTTGCACAGGCGAAGGTACTGGTCCACGCCACCGGGCATATGCGTCAGGTGGCCGTCGAGCAGCGCCCACTGCTGGTCGGTCACGCGCTCCATCAAGAAGCGGTCGTGCGTCACCAGGATCAGCGTGCCGGGCCAGCCGTCGAGCAGATCCTCGACAATCGCCAGCATGTCGGTATCCAGGTCGTTGCCGGGCTCGTCCAGGATGAGCACGTTGGGCTCGTCCAGGATTGTCAGTAGCAGCGACAGGCGACGGCGCTGGCCGCCCGAAAGATCGCCGATGCGACTCCAGAGCTGCTGCGTCGTAAAGCCCAGACGCTCGCAGAGCTTCTCGGGCGAAGTCTCCTTGCCGTCGATGACGTAGTACTTCTTATAGTTGCTGAGCACCTCGCGGATCGTGTCGCCCATGTAGGGCTCGAGCTCCTCGAGCTGCTGCGACAGCACGCCAAAGCGCACCGTCTGGCCAATCTTCACGCGGCCGCGCAGGGGCGCGATCTTGCCCTGAATCACGTCGAGCAGCGTCGACTTGCCGGCGCCGTTCTCACCCAAAAGACCATAGCGGTCGCCCGCACCAATGAGCCAGGTCACATCGGTGAGCACCTGCTTGGGCGCGCCATCGGTATCCGCATAGCCGGCGTCCACGTCGACCACATCGATAACCTGCTTGCCCAGGCGGCTCACGGCCAGGCGCTTGAGCTCCAGCTCGTCACGCACGGGCGGCACGTCGGCAATCAGCTCGCGAGCGGCATCCACGCGAAACTTGGGCTTGGTGGAACGAGCCTGGGCACCGCGGCTCAGCCACGCGAGCTCCTTGCGTGCCATGTTGCGACGGCGCTCCTCGGTAACCGCGGCCATGCGGTCGCGCTCCACGCGCTGCAGGATATATGCGGAGTAACCGCCCTCGAAGGGATCGACCTGGCCGTCGTGGACCTCCCACATACTGGTACAGACCTCGTCCAAGAACCAGCGGTCGTGCGTGACCACGAGCATGGCACCTTGGCCGCGCTGCCAGCGAGCCTTTAAGTGGCGCGCAAGCCAGTTGATGGTGCGCATGTCCAGGTGGTTGGTGGGCTCGTCGAGCATGAGCACGTCATAGTCGCCGATCAGCAGGCGCGCGAGGTCCACGCGCCGGCGCTGGCCGCCCGAAAGCTCGCCCACCGTGCCCTCCCAAGGCACATCGCTAATGAGGCCGGCGAGGATCTGGCGCGTACGCGGACTCGACGCCCACTCATACTCGGGCGTGTCGCCCACAACGGCATGATGCACGGTATCGGTGTCGACAAGCTGATCCTTTTGGCCGAGTAGACCGATCGTGGTGCCGCGGCGGTGCGTCACGCGTCCGTCATCGGGCTCCAGCGTGCCGGCGAGCACGCTCAGCAGCGTCGACTTGCCGTCGCCGTTTTTACCGACAATACCAATGCGGTCGCCCTCGCCCACGCCGAGCGTCACGCTATCGAAAATATGCTTGGTGGGAAACTCTAGGCTGACGGAATCGCATCCCAAAAGAATCGCCATATGCCCTGCTCCTTCTTAGAAATTCAACGTTGTCCATGATAGCAGCGAAAAGGCAGGCCGCACACGACACAAAAAGGCGGGCCATCTCCCGCAAGAGATGACCCGCCTCTCCAATCAGTCCCGTGGCGACCGTGGCCGCCGCGGGCCTCAAGCATGCCCCGGACTAGGAGAACATGCCGGTGAGGTAATCATTCAGCCGCTTATCCTTGGGCCGTTGGAAAATCTCGTCGGTCTCGTCGTACTCGACCATATCGCCCATGTAGAAGAACGCCGTGCGGTTGGACACGCGCGACGCCTGCTCCATGTTGTGCGTCACGATGACGATGGCGCGCTCGGCCACAATCGACGACATAAGGTCCTCGATCGCCAACGTCGAGATGGGGTCGAGCGCCGAACAGGGCTCGTCAAACAGGATCACGTCGGGGTTGAGCGCCAGCGTGCGCGCAATGCACAGACGCTGCTGCTGGCCGCCCGAAAGCGCGTAGGCGCTCTTGTCGAGCTTGTCCTTGACCTCGTCCCACAGCGCCGCGCCGCGCAGGCTTTCCTCGACCATGCGGTCGAGCTCGTCGCGGTCGGTGATGCCGTGGCGCTTAGGCGCAAACGTGATGTTGTCGCGAATGGACTTGCGAAACGGGTTGGGCTGCTGGAACACCATGCCAATGGAGCGACGCAGCTCGTACGTGTTCTCGGTCCTGGTGTTCACGTTGCGCCCGCGGTAGTTGATCTCGCCCTCCACGCGGCAGCCGCGAATCTCGCGATTCATAAGGTTGAGGCTGCGCAAGAAGGTCGACTTACCGCAGCCCGAAGGCCCGATGAGCGCCGTGATCTCACCCTTATGGAAGTCGAGCGACGTATTGTGCAGCGCATGGTGGTCGCCATAGTACACGTTGACGTCCTTGGCGGAGAGCACGACCTCGTCGCTCACGGCCTTGCCGCTCACGCGCACGTGCTTTTCGCTCTCCCCCACGCTCGACAGAAAGTCCTGGGTCTCGGACGTGGCCGCCTCGGTTGCGGGCGTTGCATTTATCTCGCTCATTCGGCCGTCATCTTCCTTGCCAGTTGCTTGCCCACGATACGGGCGACTACGTTAAACAACAGCACGCAAATCATCAGCAGTGCCGCGGTGCCCCAGACGATTTGCTGGGCCTCGGGGCTGCCCTCGCCGTAAATCTTGTAGATGTGCACGGCAAGCGACTCGCCGGGGCGGAACACGTTCCAGGCGCAGGTGGGGCTCGACAGGTTAAAGCTCAAGAAATTCAGGCGAACCGGCGAGCTCATGCCCGAAGTAAAGAGCAGCGCCGCGGCCTCGCCAAACACGCGGCCGGCCGAAAGCACGATGCCGGTCACGATGGCGGGCATGGCCTCGGGGATCAGGATGTGCAGCATGGCCTCCCAGCGGGTGAGGCCCATGGCCAGGCACGCATCGCGCTGGGCCTGCGGCACGTCCTCAAGCGCTTGCTGAATCACGCGCACCAGGATGGGGATGTTGAACATGGTGAGCGCGACGGCGCCGGAGATGATGGAATACTTCCAGCCCAGCTGCACCGAGAACACCAGAAAGCCGAACATGCCGACGACGATGGAGGGCAGCGAGGACAGCGTCTCGATAGCGGTGGAGGCGATGTCGCGGATAGGGCCGTTCGGTGCGTACTCAACCAGGAAGACCGCTCCGCCCAGGCTGATGGGCACCGAGATAGCTAAGGTGATCAGCAGCAGATAGAACGAGTCGAACAGCTGGTAGAGCACGCCGCCCTGGGTTCCGTTGGCACGCGCGGGCTGCGTGAGAAAGCCCGGCTGGAACAGCGTCGAGATGCCCTCGAACAGGATGTAAGCCACCATGGAGATGACGATGAGCATGACGATGGCAGCGATTGCCGTCAGCACGCCCGTGGCGATGCGGTCCTGTTTTTGGACGCGCCCGAGTCTCGCCTCGTCGATATGGATGTGCGTGCTAGCCACGAGCCTTCGCCCCCTTGCGGCCAATGAGGTGGATGATCAGGATGAAGATGAGGCTCATGCCCATCAGCAGCAGGCCGAGCGCCCACAGGACATCGTCCTGGGCCGAGCCCTCGGCATAGACCGCCATGGACGTGGTGAGCGTGGTGGTGATGGTGGACGCCGGCGACAGCAGCGACGTCGGCATGGCCTCGATGCCGCCGATAACCATGCGCACGGCGAGCGTCTCGCCAAAGGCGCGGGTCATGCCAAGGATGACCGCAGTCATGAGCGATGGCATGGCGGACTTGAGCACCACGTGCCAGATGGTCTGCCAGCGGGTGTAGCCCAGCGCGAGCGAACCCTGACGGTAGCTATCGGGCACGGCACGCAGGCCATCGACCGAAAGCGTAGTCATAGTCGGCAGGATCATGACGGCTAGCACGATGGCGCCGGGCAAGATGCCCAGACCCGTGCTCACGTGGAAAACGCTCTTCATAAGGCCGACAACCACGTGAAAGCCGATCAAGCCAAAGACGACCGAGGGAATGCCGGTCAAAAGCTCAATAAGCGGCTGAAAGATCTTGGAGCCAAACTTAGGCTGGATCTCGACCGCAAAGATGGCAGAGCCGATGGCGATGGGCAGTGCGATAAGCGTGGAGAGCACCATGACCGCAAACGAGGTGACGATCAGGGGCAGGGCGCCGGTGTAGGGCAGGCCGCTTTCGGCTGTGTTGGCCAGGTCCCACTTGGTGCCGGTGAAGAACTCGACGACCGAAACGCCGTCCTTGAGAAAAGCCGAGAGGCCCTTTTGGGCGACCATAAAGATGAGCGCGGCAACGACAAGCGTCACGAGCGCTACGCACGCGCCCGTGACGCCCAGGCCCACGTTCTCAAGGTCGCGCTTTGGCAGTTGCTTTGCCATTGCAAACCTTTCCGGGGCGATTACTTATTTAGCGGAGACCTTGCCGCTGGCGTCCTTGACGACCTTCATGGCAGAGACGGGGATAAAGCCCTGCTCCTCGACGAGCTTGCCCTGGACGTCGTCGGAAAGCATGAACTCCAGGAAAGCCTTGGTGGCCTCGTCGGCGTCCTTTGCGCAGTACATGTGCTCGGTAGCCCAGATCTTGAAGGAGTCGTCGGTGACATTCTTGCTCTTGGGCTCGACGCCCTCGACCTTGATGGCGTTGAACTTGGAGTCGTCGAAGTGCGAGAAGTCGAGGTAGGAGATGGCGTTGTCGGTGCTGCCCATCTGAGTCTGAACGTCGCCGGACTTGTCGAGCTCGGCGTCGCCCTTAAAGTCGACGGCCTCGTCGCCAAAGACGGCGGCCTCGAAGGTTGCGCGGGTGCCGGAGCCGGCCTTGCGGTTGAGGACAACGATCTTGGCGTCGTCGCCGCCGACCTCCTTCCAGTTGGTGATCTGGCCGGAGAAGATGCCCTTGAGCTGCTCGAGGGACAGGTCGTCGACCGTCACGTTCTTGGAGACGACGGGACCCATGCCCACGACGGCGACCTCGTGGTCGACGAGGTTCTTGACCTGATCGGCCTCGAGCTTGGTCTCGGCGAAGACGTCGGAGTTGCCGATGGTGACGGTGCCGGCGGCGACAGCGGTCAGGCCCTTGCCCGAACCGTTACCCGAACCAGAGACGGAGACGTCCGGGTTGGCATCCATGAACTTCTCGGCAGCGGCCTCGACGAGAGCCTGGAACGAGGAGGCGCCGTCGTAGGTCACCTCACCGGAGACGGACTCGGCAGCAGCAGCGCTACCCTTGTCGGCGGCGTCGGATGCGCCGGAGCCGCCGCAACCAACGAGACCGAGACCGACGATGCTGGCAAGACCGCCAGCGAGGCCGAGGAACTGACGACGAGAATAAGCCTGATCGAGCATGATCTTCCTTTCATACATGCGACTCGCGGGCACCCTGCCCGCTTTGCTGTTTGGAAAGATACGGCCTCGATCGGTCAGCGCCCGCGCCAACTGCGGTTTCTTACGGGCACTTGATAGACCCTTACCGCAAGCTCTGCCCAGCCTTTACAAACGGATAACAATCCAGCGCCGAACATGGCCAGCCTTTTACACCAGAGGAACGTCCCCATGGACTGCCCCACCGCAACAGAAAAAGCCCGGGCAAAAGCACCGGGCTCGTAATGCAAGTTTGTATCCAAGCAGGATATAGGGGAAGCCCTACAGCTCCAACTCGTTGAGCTTTAAGATTGCCACGATGTAAATCTTGAGCGCTTGCTTGAGCTGTTCCTCGTTGGCGCACTCGTTGGGACCGTGCATCTGGCCGCCCCACGCGGGCAGCTCCAGACCGGTCTCCTCGGGGCCAAACGACACGGCGCGGGCAAAGTTGCGCGCGTACGTGCCGCCGCCCATGGCAAAGGGCTCAGCATGCTTGCCCGTAAACTCGTTATAGGTATCGATAAGCGCCTTCACGGCCGGATCGTCGGCAGACACCGAGAACGGCACCTTCGCGCGACCCAGCTGGCACGTCACGCCAAAACGGCCCACGAGCAGGTCGAGCTGCTCGCAAATGGTATCGGCACTGGTGCTATCGGGGAAGCGCACGTCGATGACCTGCTCAATATGGCCATCTGCCACGCGGATGACGCCAGCGTTGCAGGTAAGGGGGCCAAACGCCGGACTCGTCGCATCGATACCCAAGCCGCGGCCATAGGCATCCGCATGCACAAAGGCCAGGAACTTGACGAACTCGTGCTCGGCAGGCGTCAGCAGGCGCTCGTCGCGTGCACCAAACGCGTCCTCGGCCTCGCGCAGATACGCCACAATCAGGCCGACGGCGTTGATGGTGTCCTCAGGCATCGAAGCGTGGCCGCCAATACCGTGGGCGAAAATCTGCGCATGGCCGTTATCGAGCGCCGTGATCTCCAGGCGGTCGGCGTTCTCGACCGGCACCGGCAGCTCATCGGCGGCAATCGCGAGCTCGCAGATGGACTGCGACGGAATGGCATTGCTCGCCTCGGCGCCGCTCCACGACACGATGCGCCCGCCGTCGATCTTAGGGCTCACGAACGTCGCCCCAAACTGGCCCTTCTCGGCATTGCAGACCGGGAACTCGGCATCGGGCGTAAATAGAAAGTCGGGGTCTGCGTGGTTCTCCAGATAATGATGAACGTCGGACATGCCCACTTCCTCATCGCAGCCCAGCAGTGCGCGGAAGGTGTAGCGCGGAACAATGCCGTGCTTGAGAAGGTAAGCGCCGGCGTAGAGCGACAGCACCGCCGGGCCCTTGTCGTCAATCACGCCGCGACCGAGCAGCCAGCCCTCGCGGCGCTCCATGGCGAACGGGTCGGTGTTCCAGCCAGGGCCGGCGGGAACCACGTCCACGTGGCAGATGGTCGCGAGCTGCTTGTCACCGCGACCCGGGATATCGGCGATTCCCACATAGCCCTCGTCGTCGCTCGTCTGATAGCCGAGCTTCTGCGCGATGCCGAGCGCGCAATCGAGCGCGTCACGGACCGGGCGGCCAAACGGCGCGCCGGGCTCCGCATCGGCAGAAACTGCCACGGACGGATAACTCACCAGCCGCTCGATATCGGCGACGACATCCTCCCAGACCTCGTCGACATACTCAGCGACGCTCTGCTCCACCTGATTCATGGACGACCTCCTAACCCATGAGCGGCGATCACGCCCGCCCCTCACATTACGTCTATTAGATAGCGAAAAGTTTAGCAAGCTCTGCCACCGAGTGCACCACCGCATCGGCACCCGCCGCCTCGTGCTCGCCCGGCGCCGCCGCGCCCGAATAGATGCCGATGCACGGCACGCCCATCGCGTGCGCGCCCTCCACGTCGTTAAAGCGGTCGCCGATCATCACGGCCTCGTCGGCAGTCGCGCCAAGCGCCGCCAGGGCGTCGCGGACCGAATCGGCCTTGGTCTCGCGTCCCTGCGGCGGATTCATGCCAACCACCGCCTCAAACTGAGAAAGCCCCAGCTCATGCACCATGTCGATACACTTTGCCTCCAAGCGAGACGTCGCCACGGCCATGCGATGACCCTGCGCCGCCAAGCCATCGAGCAGCTCGGGGATTCCGTCGAACACGGGATACTCCTCCGGACCCAGCTCGTCAAAATAGGCACGGTACTCGTCGGCCACCACGAGCGACTCCTCGCGCGTAAAGTCGTAAAAGTCGTGGAAGCTCTTCCACAGGGGCGGCCCGATCATGCGGCGCAGGTCACCCATCTGCGCCTCCGAAAACCCGCGCGCGGCCAACGTTTTGCGTGTCGAGGTCATCACCGCCCGGCCCGTATCTGCCACCGTGCCGTCAAAATCGAACAGCACGACCGGCCGCCTGCATATCTCCAACGCCTCCATCGGCATTCCTCTTCCCCAGTTGATGATTTCCACACCGACACTTCAAACTGTTGACTATTCAACAATTGAACCTAGCAATGTAGAGCAACTCCACTATACTTGTCGCACTTTGCTCTCAGAAGGCGGCGCCGTCGCGCCCCAACGAAAGGTGCAATTATGTCTTTTGCCATCATAACCGACTCCACGTCGGACATCTCCCCCGCCCGCGCCCAAGAGCTTGGCATTTACGTGATTCCGCTGCATGTGATTATCGAAGGCGAGGACCTGCTCGACCAGGTGCAGATTACCGCCGAGGAGTACGTCGCCCGCATGGCCGGCTCCGAGCAGCTGCCGCACACCTCGCAGCCGAGCGCCGGCGAGTTCAAGGCGCTGTTTGACCGCGTGCGCGCCGATGGCCACGACAGCGCGATCTTTATCTCGCTGTGCAGCGAGTGGTCCGCCTGCTATTCCAACGCATGCCTGGTCGCCGAGACCCACGAGCTCGACGTGCGCTGTATCGATTCGCGCACCGGCTCGGGCGCCGAGGGTCTGCTGGTGGAGTACGCGCTTGCCATGCGCGAGGACAGCCGCAGCTTGGACGAGACCGAGGCGCAGATCCGCGCGACGTTGCCCGACGCCCACCTGCTGCTGATTCCCCGAACGCTCGAGAACCTGGTCAAAAACGGCCGCGCCCCCAAGCTCGCCGGCCAGCTGACGCAGATGCTCAACATTCGCCTGGCCGTTTCGCCGGAGTGGCAGTCGGGCGAGATCAAGGCCATCAAAAAGGGCCGCGGCGCCAAGCGCATCGTCGCCAACACCATGGCAGACTGCCTCGCGTTTTTGGACGAGCACCCGGGCTCAAGCGTGCGCGTGCTCACGACCGGCGCCGCCGAGGAGCAGGAACTTGTCAACGAGGCGCTCGCGGGCCAGGACTACGTAGACGCCGGCGCCGGCACCATCGGCTGCACCATCGCCACCCATGTAGGCGTCGACGCCATCGCCATCAGCTACTGCCCCCGCTACCAGCCAACTCGCTAGGGACGCCCACATCAGTTGCGGTGAAATAGGGACTGTTTTTGGCTTATTAGCCGCCAATCAATCCCTATTCCACCGCAACTTAGAAACAGTTCATTTGGGACGGGGCTAAAAAGACTGGCATGTAACGTTACGCACCGGTCTTTTTAGCCCCGTCCCATTTTAGCTACTCTACATCAGCCCGCTCAGGGCAATGTCGACGGCCTCGTTGAGGTCGTCGGTGATGTGCACCAGCTCCGGATCGAGCGGGCTAATCATACCGGCGTCCATCACCGGGCCGTTGAGCCAGTCGAACAGGCCCTGCCAGTACTCGGTGCCCACCAGCACGAGCGGCATGCGCTTGACCTTGTGCGTCTGTACCAGCGTAAGGACCTCGAACATCTCGTCGAGCGTGCCAAAGCCGCCGGGGAACACGATGGCGCCCGAGCTGTATTTGACGAACATAGTCTTGCGCACAAAGAAGTAGCGGAAGTCCATGCCGAGGTTCACGTATTTGTTGAGCCCCTGCTCGTGCGGCAATTCAATGCCCAGGCCAACTGACTTGCCGTTGGCGCTCGCCGCTCCCCTGTTGGCCGCCTCCATGACGCCGGGACCGCCGCCGGTGATAACCGCCACGCCGCGCTGGGCGATTTTGCGCCCGACGGTACGCGCCGCCTTGTAGAGCGGATCGGTCTTGGGCGTGCGGGCGCTACCGAAGATGGTCACCGCAGGTCCAAGCTCGGCAAGTGCGCCAAAGCCATCGACAAACTCTGCCTGAATTCGCAGCACGCGCCAGGGGTCGGCGTGCAGCCAGTCAGTCGACTCCTCGGGCGCCAGCAGGTTGGCGTAGGTGTTGTCCTTAGGAATCATGGGGCCGCGCATGACCACGGGGCCGCGGCGGTACGTCTCGTCGTAGGCAGGCTCGCCCTCGACGTTCTCATTCTTAATCATGGGTACTCCTATCGAGAAAAAGAAAAGCGGGCGGGGTCGACGCCATGCGTCAAACACCCGCCCGAACACCAACTATTCGGTATGGTACCCACGATGCATCAAGCACTTGCAAGCTATCGGTCAGCGGTCGCGCAACCGGTGTCAGCGAATGTGACGACCGGCTGGCGCTCGACCATTGCCGTGTCCACGCTCTGCAAGCGTGTCTGTCGCCCTTAGTAATCCACCGCCGCAGGGCTGTTCATCCAGTCACTCACGAACGCGCCGTAACGACCCTCGATAATGGCCTGGCGGGCACGCTGCATCAGGTTGAGCAGATAGTAGATGTTGTGCATCGACAGCAGAATGCCGCCGAGCATCTCCTTTTGCGTGACCATGTGACGGATGAGCGCGCGGCTGTAGCCGCCTGTGCACACCGGGCAGGTGCAGGTGGGGTCGATGGGGCCGTCGTCGTGCGCAAAGCGCGCGTTACGGAAGTTAAGGCGACCTTCACTGGAGAACGCCGTACCCATGCGACCGGTGCGCGTCGGCAGCACACAGTCGAACATGTCGATGCCCACGCCCACGCCGCGCACGAGCGTGGTGGGGTTGCCGACACCCATCAGGTAGCGCGGCTTATGCTTGGGCATGTACTCGCTCACGAGCGGCGCCAGGGTCTCGAACATGGTCTCGTGATCCTCGCCCACCGAATAGCCACCGATACCATAGCCCGGGAAGTCGCCGCACTCCTCCAGATGGCGCAGCGAACGCAGGCGCAGATCCAGGTGCATGCCGCCCTGAACGATGCCAAAGAGCGCCTGGTCATCGCGGGTATGCGCCTTATAGCAGCGCTCGGCCCACATGCTCGACAGCTCAACGGCGCGCTCAACGTAGGCGCGCGTGGCGGGATAGCCCGGGCACTGGTCGAGCTGCATGCAGATATCGGAGCCGAGTTTCATGGCGATTTCCATGTTGTCCTCGGGCGTCCAAAACACGTGGCGGCCGTCGTAATCGTTGACGATAAAGCGCACGCCCTCATCGGTGAGCTTGACGGCATCGTTGTGGCTGAAGACCTGGAAACCGCCCGAGTCGGTGAGGATGGGGCCGTGCCAGTTCATGAACTTGTGCAGGCCGCCCAGCTCGGCGATGGTGTCCTCGCCGGGACGCATGGACAGGTGATAGGTATTGGCGAGCACGATCTGGGCGCCGAGCTTCTTGACAGTCTCGGTAGGAATGCCCTTGACGTTTGCCTTGGTGCCCACGGGCATAAAAATCGGCGTCTCGATGTCGCCGTGCGGGGTGTGCAGTACGCCGGCACGCGCGTGCGTCGTCGGGTCCTCGGCGATCAGGTCGAATTTAAAAAGGTTCTGGTCCATAAACTGGAACTCCTTGGTTGCGGTTCATACGCAAACCATTATACGGGCAACCCGCAAGAAGCACCGACTCGACAGAAACTGGCGCAAGAGGTGGCGCGGCAGGGACACGGCAAATGAGCGTGGATTTTTGGACGCTTACCGAATGAGCGTGGATAATCTCCCACTTTTGCCCAAAGCACAGACCAAAAACGGGAGATTATCCACGCTCATTTTGTGGGCACTCATTTAAGTACGTCCCCAATGAGTGGAGCTATTTACCAACCACGGAAACGCCGATGTTTTGTCAACGTCAGCGAGCGGGTCACATTTGAGACAAGGTGCCGTGAAATGAAAGGGCGCTGACCTTCTGGTCGCGCCCTTGAAATTGAACGGCAGATTGTCCAAATGCGGCCCGCGCAGCGTCGGCCGGTCCGCCGTTCGGTAGAACGGCGGAACCCCTAAGGACGCTGGCCCATGCCACCCTCGAGGGTGACGGTCTCGCCGTTCATATACTTAAAGTCAGGACCGCAGAGCTGAACGACAACGCGGCCGATTTCCTTCTCGACGTCGCCGTAGTGGCCAGCCGGCGGCATGTGGACGTTGGCCTTGAACGCCTCGGGATAGGCATCCTGGAAGTTCTCGAGCGCAGCGGTCCAAGCAAGCGGGCAAACGATGTTGACGTTGATGCCGTCCTTGCCCCACTCGTTGGCGGCAACGCGGGTCAGGCCGCGGATGCCCTCCTTGGCGGCAGCATAGCTGCACTGGCCATAGTTGCCAAACAGGCCGGCGCCCGAAGCAAAGTTGACCACGGAGCCCTTGGTCTCCTTCAGGTGCGGATAGGCCTTCTGCATGTACAGATAGGTGGCATACAGACCGGAATAAATGGCCAGGTTAAACTGATCCATGGTGTGGTCGGCGATGGTCACGCCCGAGGCGCTGGCCTGAGCATTGTTGACGACGGCGTCGATGCGGCCGAACTCCTCAATGGCCTTGTCGATGACGTTCTGGACGACGGCCTCGTTGTCCTGACCAGCCGAGACATCGGCCTGAACAGGCAGAACCTTGACGCCGTACTCGGCCTCGAGGGATTCCTTGGCAGCCTCGAGCTTGGCAACGTTGCGGCCGGTAATGACGAGGTTTGCGCCCTCCTTGGCAAAAGCGATATCGATACCGTAGCCGATGGAGCCAGCGGAGCCGTCCTTGAGCGTGGCCTTGCCGCCGCCGGTGACGATCACGGTCTTACCAGTGAAAAGTCCCATATAAAGTCCTTTCAAATCGCGACGGGCGCACCCGCCGACTGCGCGCATCCAAATAAACGCGACAAAAGCTGAAATGCAACTTTAACGGGTTCAAGTGAAAAGAAAAGGCCTCGGCAGGCGAACGGCATAACGTCTTTCGGCGAAGGGAATGTCAAGTACAAACTGGATAAAGTGGCCGAGTTTTTGCTATCGACGCGAGCCATCGAACACGTTTTGAAACTTTGCTGCAGCGCGCGGGATGTCGGCGCGAGACTTTATCATAGGGTGACAAACAACGATGAGGAGCACATGCCTATGACAGACGAGCTGGACCCCCAGACTCAACAGCATATTGATGATTCCGCAGACGTCACTGCAGATGCCGACGCTGTGACCTGCGATGATATTGACCTCGACGACCCCATCTTGGACGAAAGCGCTACGGCGGAAACCCCCGGCGCCGAAGATGCCGGCGAGCAAAACGACGATGCGCCCGCTCAGGACGACCACCCCGTACAGGATGCTGCTCCGCAAGCTGCGGGCCCTATCGAGGTTTCTTCGGAAGAAGAGCTCGACGCCGTCATGGACTCCATGATGGATGCCGTCAAAGCGATGAAAGACGCCGTGGCCGACGCTGACGTTGACGCCGAGGAAGAGGAGGCCGCCGAGGCAGCCTCGACCTTCGTACCCGGCGAGACTCCGGTTGCCGACCAGGGCAGCGCCATGCCCTCGTTTCTGCAGCTCGAGCATCCCACGATTGGCGCCGATGCGGTCGACCCGCACGCAGCAGGCTTTTCTGTGGTCGAGGGCGGCACCGGCAATATCGCCGCGTCGCAGGCTACCGATGCGGACGCTGCCGACACCGCTCGCCCGACCGCCCCGCACTCCCCCGCCGCGAGCCGCGATCTGGGGACCGCCGTCTCGAACACCGCGAACGCCGTGGGCACCTTTATCGCCCAGGGCGCCTCGGCCATGCGCGAGATGAACGCCGCGAAAAAGGCACTTGCCGATGCCCGTGCCCACCTGGCCGAACTTGAGCAGCGCATTGCCGACCAGACCGAGGAACTCGAGACGCGCCAGGATATCGCAGGCCGCTACGACCAGATCGTCGCCGACCAGCGCCAGGCGATTGCCACGGCCCAAAAGATTGCAGCGGCCGCCGAGATTGACCGTGATGCCCACGCCGCCAAAGCGACAGAGCTCAAGGGTCAGCTCGAACAAATGAAGACAGAGGATGACGCGGCTGAGCTCCGCCTGAAGGCCACGCTCGACGCCGTGGAGGCCCGCGAGGCGAGCTCACGCGAGACCGGCAACCGCCTCGTTCGACGTCTTGAGGATTCCAAGCGCATCCGCGACAAGGTGAAGGCAGAGCGAGACGCCGGCATTGCCGCCGCACAACAAACCGTCGACGCCACGCGCGCCCAGCTCGAGACGCTGCGTCATGAGTATGCCGAGCTGCAACGCAATCCCTCGGCAAATCCCGCCAACTATACGGTGCGCACCAGCGAGCTCTCGATGCAGATTTCCGACACGGCAGATGCCCTGCGTAAAGCCGAAGAAGATGTCCCGCGCATCACCGCCGACCTTGAGCACTCGCTTGCCGCAGCCGAGCAGGCCGTCGAGCAGGCTCAAGCCCCTATCGCCGACGCAAAACGCGCGCACCAAGCCGTGACGACCGAAGCCGATACCGCGCGCGACGAGCTGCAGACGGCGAAGACCGCCGCCGCGACTCGTCAGCGCGAACTGCGCGAGAAGATCGCCGCGGAGGACAAGGCACGCCGCGAGCAGGAGCAGACCATCGCCAACGCCCAAGCAGATGCCGCACATGCGCAGTCGATCATCGAACAGGCGGCCGAGGTGCACGACCACCCAGAGATCACCGAGTCGCTTGCAGGGTCCTTGGCCCGAGACAAAGCCGAACACGCCGAGACCGAGCAAGAAGTCGACCAGCTCGAGGCCACCGAGGACGCGGTGCGCGAGCGTACCCGCGACTCACGCATCAAATTCACCGGCGCCATCGTCTGCATCGTCGCCGCAATCCTGGTGATCATCGCAATCTGGCTGTTCGCAAGCAAGTAGTCGTTGGGGACGTTCTTAAACGACTAGTCAAACAAGAACGTCCCCAAAGACTAGTCCAATGACGAGAGTGGATAATCTCCCACTTTGAGCCCCCAAGCAGGCCAAAAACGGGAGATTATCCACTCTCATTCTGCAGACACTCATTTAAGTACGTCCCCAATGAGTACCTGCCGATGCTTTGGCGAAGTCAGCGAAAACGCCCCTAAGCGAGCAAGGTGACGTGAAAGAGGAGGGCATTGACCTTCTGGTCATGCCCGACGATTGAACGTCAGATTGCCGCTTAGGGGCGTTTGCAGCGTCGACCGGTTACGGCGTTTGGAAAACGCCGTAACCTACTGAATGAGCATCGCGTCACCAAAGCTGAAGAAGCGGTAGCGCTCCTCGATGGCGGCGGCGTAGGCATCCATGATCTGGTCGCGGGTGGCAAGTGCGCTCACAAGCATCATGAGCGTGGAGCGCGGCACGTGGAAGTTCGTGATCAGCGCGTCGACCACGTGATAGGTCGAGCCGGGCATGAGGTAGAGCTGCGTCGTCGCGTTCTCGCGCACCACGATGTCACCGCGGCCGAGCGTATCGGCCCCGTCCTCGCGGCCCTCAAAATAGCGCGCCGTCACAGCCGGATCGGACACCGGAGCATCGGCGTCAAACGCGCTCTCGAGCGAGCGTACTGCGGTAGTGCCGACGGCGATCACGCGGTGCCCCTCGGCCTTCGCCTTATGCACGGCGTCGACAACCTCCTGCGACACGTGGTAGCGCTCGGTGTGCATCACATGCTGCGTGGGATCGTCCTCCTCCACCAGACGGAAGGTATCGATGCCCACCTCGAGTTCGACGGCGGCAAACTTGGCACCCTTGGCCTCGATGGCAGCCATAAGCTCGGGCGTAAAGTGCAGACCCGCCGTGGGAGCGGCAGCCGAGTGCTCTTCCTTCATGGCGTAGACGGTCTGGTACTTCTCGGGGTCGCCCTCGTAATCGGTAATGTAGGGCGGCAGCGGCACGTGGCCGGCAGCATGGATGGCCTCGTCGAGCGTGCGCGGGTCGCCGGCGGCATTGCAACCGGCCGGCTCAAAGCGCACCAGACGGCCACCGCGGCTATCGGTGACAAAGTCGATGACCTCGGCCGTCAGCACCACGGGAGCCCCCTCGGGCGCATGGGCGCCACCGGCGCGATACTCAATCTGAGCACCGGGCTTCAGGCGCTTGCCCGGCTTGACCAGGCACTCCCACACATGGCCGAGCGGATCCACATCCTCACGGCGCTTGAGCAGCAGCGTCTCGACCACGCCGCCCGAGCCGGCCTTGCGGCCGATCAGGCGGGCCGGCATCACGCGCGTCTGGTTGATGACGAGCACGTCGCCCGGCTCGATATAGTCGATAACGTCACGGAAGACGCGGTGCTCGACGGTGCCGCCGTGCTCCAGCGGCGTCCCCGTCTCGGAACCCCTACGGTCCACCACCAGCAGGCGGCAGGAATCGCGCGGCTCGGCGGGAGCCTGAGCGATGAGCTCTTCGGGCAGGTTGTAATCAAAATCATCGGTACGCATTGACACGTCAGATTCTCCTTATATAGGCAAAGTCCGCTCTACATCCTAGCAGGCTGTCAGCTCAAAAGAACTACTTTTTGGACGCTTTGCGCTCGTCGCGGATGCGGGCTCGGTCCATGGCCGCCTCAACAGCAGAGAAGCGACAGCCGCAGTAGTTCTGTCGATACATGCCCAACTCGCGCGAACGGCGCGTGGCCTCGGGATAGTACGGGCGAAAATCGCGAATCACCGGGGTGAGCCCACGGGCGGCTGCCAGGCGCTCAAGCACGTCATTGCAGGTGTCGAACAGCTGATACGGCGAGACGGCGAGCGTCGTGCCCACGTACTCAAATCCACGCTCCTCGGCAACCCGGCATGCCTCGGCCAAGCGCAAGGCATAGCACGCGCGACAGCGACGGGGACGATCGGCACCCAGCGGGGCCACGCCGGTCTCCCAGCGTTCACGGTCCTCCCCGGCCTCGATAAGCTCGATGTCGCCGTCGGCACACCACCGACGCAGCTCGTCCAAGCGCCGCCGCCATTCATCGCGCGGCTGAATATTGGGGTTGGCCCAGCAAATCGTGGGCTCAAACCCCTCCTCACGCAGCAGGCGAACCGGCTCGAGCGAACACGGCGCACAGCACGCATGCAGCAGCAACGGCTTCATCAACATCCCCGTCCCAGAAAACTCATCCCGACATCATGGCAGCTAAAATAGCCCCGTCCCAAAAAGACTACTTCCCAAAAAAGCGAACGCCAAAGGATGTGTCCTCGCAGGCGATGATGCGCCGGTCGCGCAGGATGGTCCGCGCGTAATACCAGTCGCCCACGCAGCCGGACAGATGCAGACCCGCCGCCAGGTAACACAGCAGCGGATAGCCCGAAAACGCAAAGCCCAGGGCAAACGCCGCCGTCAAAACGACCGTCGGCGCCAGGCAAATCGCCACATACCGCAGGCGCGAATACACGACGCCCTCGGCACAGGCATAGATCATGCACGTCTCGCGGTTCGCCCCAAAAGTCACGTGCGCACCGGCAGGCGCCAGCAGCTTAAAAAACACCGCATGCACCAGCTCGTGCACGGCAAACGACGCTGCAGAAACCGCAACCACACCGACCATCCAGCCCACGACGGTTGTCCAGCCGCCCACCTCAGCCGCATCCAAGTCCGCAGGCCCGCCCATCAGCATAAACACCGGCACCAGGCACACAGCAAACACGCCGACTACGACCATCCCCCACACGAAGCAAGCGTGCAGAAAATCCTCGTCCTCAAACGCATGTATGTTGGAAATCTCATTCATAGCATCTTAGGATAGCGCCCCTGCCACGTACCCGTCCGCATGTGCGATAATGTCGAACGATATGCACGAATTGACCACCGCGTCGCCAGGCCTTGCGCCCGGCCGCGCTCCCACCATATGCGAAGGAGTCCCATGGCATCCAAATACTCCATGAACGATCGTCCCAGCTGGCCTCGCCGCGCCATCGTTACCGCCGGCGAGCCCTACGGCAACAAGGGCCTTCACTTTGGCCACGTTGGCGGCGTCTTTGTCCCGGCCGACTTCTTCGCCCGCTTCCTTCGCGACCGCCTGGGCCGCGAAAACGTCATCTTCACCTCGGGCACCGACTGCTACGGCTCGCCCATCATGGAGAGCTACCGCAAGCTCAAGGAGAACGAGGGCTACGACAAGTCCATTAGCGAGTACGTCGAGTCCAATCACTCCCGCCAGGCCGCGACCCTCAACAACTACAACATCAGCTGCGACATCTACGGCGGCTCGGGCCTTGAGCCGGCCGTCCAGATCCACAACGAGGTGACCGCCGAGATTATCGAGCGCCTGCACGAGCAGGGCACCATCTCCAAGCGCTCCACGCTGCAGTTCTACGACGCCAAGGCCGGCACGTTCCTCAACGGCCGCCAGGTCATCGGCCGTTGCCCCATCCAGGGCTGCAAGTCCGAGAAGGCCTACGCCGACGAGTGCGATCTGGGTCACCAGTTTGAGCCCGAGGAGCTCATCGCGCCCAAGAGCCAGCTCACCGGCGAGGTGCCCGAGCTGCGCCCGGTCGACAACCTCTACTTCGACCTGCCGGCCTACCTCGACTTTATGAAAACCTACACCGCCAAGCTCGCCCAGAACCCGCAGGTTCGCTCCGTGGTCTCCAAGACCATGGAGGAATGGCTGCTGCCGGCTCAGCTCTACATCCAGAACAAGTTCCGCGAGGCCTTCGACGCCGTCGAGGACCAGCTTCCCGAGCACACCGTGCTGGAGCCCGAGGGCAACAAGAGCAGCTTTACCGTCACCTTCCCCAGCTGGAAGGAGCGCGACGACGCCCACGCGGTGCTCGCCAACGGCGGCGTGCGCTTCCGCAGCGGCAAGGCACTCGTGCCCTTCCGCATCACGGGCAACATCGACTGGGGCGTTCCGGTGCCCGAGGTCGACGGCGTTTCCGACGTCACCTGCTGGTGTTGGCCCGAGAGCCTGTGGGCACCCATCAGCTACACCCGTACCGTGCTCGCGCGCGACGCCAAGGCCGCCGGCGTGACCGAGGGTGTCGCCGCCCAGGACGCCGCCCTCATGGGCGAGCCCGCCGCCGATTCCACGCAGGTGCCTGCGCCCACCTATCAGCACAGCTCGCTCGACTGGCGCGACTGGTGGTGCTCTGACGACGCGCAGATCTACCAGTTCATCGGCCAGGACAACATCTACTTCTACTGCATCGCGCAGACCGCCATGTGGGAGGCCCTGGGTTGGGACCTTACGCAGAGCACCGTCAGCGCCTGCTACCACCTGCTCTACATGGGCAAAAAGGCCAGCTCGTCCTCGCAGACGCCTCCCCCGCCGGCCGACGACCTGCTCAACCACTACACTTGCGAGCAGATGCGCGCGCATTGGCTGTCGCTCGGTCTGTCCGAGAAGCCGGTGAGCTTTAGCCCCAAGGCATACGACACGCGCGTGACCGGCAAGGACAAGGACGGCAACGAGGTGCGCGCCTGCGACGACAAGCGCGTCATCGACCCGGCCCTCAAGGAGAGCGCCCTTTTGACTGGCGTGTTCAACCGCCTGGCCCGCAGCTGCTTCTACGGCGTCGCCGTCAAGGAGGGCGACGAGAGCCCCTACCGCAACGGCTGCATCCCCGCCGGCGCCGCCTCTGCCGCCGTGGTCGAGGCCGCCGAGCAGGCAGTCCTCGCCTTTGAGCAGGCCATGTACAAGTTCGAGACGCACCGCGCACTCGCCGTGTGCGACGACTACCTGCGCGCCGCCAACAAGCGCTGGAGCGACGCCTCCAAGGCCGCCAACAAGCTCGAGGGCGAACCGGCCAACGCCGCGATGACGCAGGCCCTCGTCGATGCATTTACCGAGCTGCGCGTGGCGACCGTCCTGATGCACGGTATTGTGCCGGCCGGCTGCGAGCTCATCTGCGAGTACTTCGACGTCGATCCGGTCGCCTTCTTTAGCTGGGATAACATCTTTGCCTCCACGGACGAGTTTGTGGAGAGCCTGGGCGAGAAGCCCGGCGAGCACCGCGTGAAGCCGCTGCCCCCGCGCTTCGACTTCTTCAGCAAGCACGAGAGCCAGTACTAAAACACTCGACATGTAATGGAATGGGAAGGAAAGACGGATGTCCAAGCCGCGTCGTCGTAAGCAGAAAAAGCAGGTCAAGGCCGAGCTCAAGCTCAGGCAGTTTGCCGCTACCGAGCTTTCCGACCAGCTTGCCGCCCTTCCCTGTGCCGCCGACCTGCCGCGCTTTATGGTCGACACGGTCGCCGGCGCCTATGCTCCCGCCGATGCCGAGCTTATGATCGAGGGCTTTGGTGCCGCTGCCACGCGACCGGTCACGCTGCGCGCCAACACGCTCAAAGCGACCGCCGAGGACATCGCCGCGGCACTCGACGAGGCCGGTATCGCCCACAGCCCTGTCACCTGGTACCGGGATGCCTTCATCCTGCCCGAGGCCCAGGTCTCCGACCTGTGGGACCTCGACATCTACCGCGACGGCAAAATCTACCTGCAAAGCCTGTCGTCCATGATGCCGCCGCTGGTCCTGGGCGCCCAGACCGGCGAGGACATTCTGGACATGTGTGCAGCCCCCGGCGGCAAGACAACGCAGATCGCTGCCCTCACCCAGGGGCAGGTGCATCTCACCGCATGCGAGATGAGTATCCCCCGCGCCGAAAAGCTCGAGGCCAATCTGGCCCGTCAGGGCGCCAAAAACGTACCCGTCATGCGCATTGATGCACGAGAGCTCGACGAGTTCTTCCGCTTTGACCGCATCCTGCTTGACGCCCCCTGCACCGGCACGGGCACCGTCATCAGCGGCAATGAGAAGAGCCTGCGAGGCCTGACCGAGCAGCTGCTCGGCAAGTGCGCCCGCTCGCAGCGAGCACTTCTGGACCGTGCCATGGGGGCCCTCAAACCGGGCGGCACGCTGGTCTATTCCACTTGTTCGATCTTGCCGCAGGAAAACGAGGACGCCCTGCAAGAGGCCCTCGACAAGCACATGGACTGCGAGCTCATCCCCCTCGACGGCACGCCGAGCGAAAGCGAAGCGCGCCGCGCCCAGGAAGCAGGCGAGGAGCCGCGCGTCGAGTGCAACGCCCTCACCGAGGCCATCGCTGCCGGCCGCGTCTCGGCCATCGCCAACGGCCTGCCCGGCACGCTCACCATTCCGCCCAGCCGCGACTTTGAGGGCTTCCACATCGCCCTGATCCGAAAACGCAGCTAGCGCACGGACCAAAAACTCAACAAACTATCTCCGTGCGCGCTTGTCCTGCTGGTCACGGTGCTGCTTAAGCGCTTCGCGCTCCTTGCGCTCGGCCCTTTTGCCCTTAATGGCCGTGACCACAAAGTAGATGACCGCGGCGGCCACGATTGCGCCCACACACAGGCCAATCGAGCCCAACATTGCTGTCAATTCCATACCGCGTCACCTCTCTTTTAAACGGGACATTCAAGATAGCACCTCGACGCCCGCCACCACAGCTCCTTCACGTTCGCAAGTCCTTCAGTCTAACGGTGGGCGCAGCGGGGAAAAATCAACTCGTCAAACGATTTAGCATTCGCAACTCCGGCTGCATGTGCCGGCAACCATCATATAGAATCGAGCCTCCATGGATACCCTCAACGACCTCAACGAGCGCGTCGACGCCTTCGTCGGCACCAGCTCCTTCGACACGCCCGCCGCGGCAAACGACCAAGCCCCCATCGATGTGCCCGCCGAAGTTCACGAAGACATCGTCGCCTCGGTCGACTTCTCCGAGGTCGAGCTCGCCGACGAATTCACCGAGCCACAGGTAGCCGTCACCCCCAACGGGCTGCTCCCCATGGAGCCGCTTCCCATCGATGGGCGTCTGCGCAAAGCAGCCCTTCGCATGCCCGACGAGATCGAGGAGGCCAGCGGCTTCACGCTCTTCGGCCGCCGCATCAAGTCGCTCATCTACACCACCGACGTCGCGGTCATCCGCAACTCCAATGCCGATGCCGTCTTTGCCGTTTACCCCTTCACGCCGCAGCCTGCCATTACGCAGGCGCTGCTGACCGTCGCCGAGTGCCCGGTCTTCGTGGGCGTGGGCGGCGGCACCACGACCGGCAAGCGCTCCGTACAGATGGCGGCCGTCTCCGAGATGCAGGGCGCGGCGGGCTGCGTCGTCAACTCCCCCGCCACTGCCGAGATGGTCGAACACATCACCAACATGGCGGACATCCCTGTCATCGCCACGGTCGTGCGCTGCGACGACGATGCACATGCCAAGGTTCGCGCCGGAGCCAAGATCCTCAACATCGCCGCCGGTAAGAACACGCCTCAGGTCCTGCGAGAGCTGCGCGAGCACTATCCCAACCTGCCGCTCATCGCACCGGGCGGCAAGACGCCCGAGAGCATCCGCGAGACCATCGCGGCCGGCGCCAACGCCATCATCTGGACGCCGCCTTCGGCCCAGCAGCTGCAGACCGACATGATGCAGCGCTACCGCAAGATGAAAGAAGACGCCACACCCGTTATCTCGCGCGACGACGTGCCCATTATCGACCAGGTCGCCGCCGCCGAGGTCAGCCAGGTCGAGAACATGAATCCCGATGTGCCGATTCCCGACGAAGTCATCGAGCGCGTCGCTTCGATCCACGATCATATCGAGGAGCGTCGCGCCAACCGTGGACTCAAGCCCTCGCTGCACGGCTTCTTCTTCCGCGGAAAGAAACGCTAACCGCAACAGCAGGGCCCGCCCCACAAACATGAGGCGGGCCGTTTTCGTTTGAGCAATCATGCGGCGACGTGATGGGGCAAATTAATCCACGCGCTTGTCGCCCATAAAGAAAAGCGCCACCGTACCAGGTCCGGTATGCGAACCGATCAGAGTACCGATGTTATTGATCTCAATCTTGCCTTTGAGCTGCGGAACCTGTTCCTCAATCAGCGCCGTAACGGCCTCGGCATCCTCGCGACACGCCGAGTGCGACATGATGCACTTGCCCGAATAATCCGCGCCGTCCTGCACATGCGCCATCATGGTCTTGACCATCTCGGAAATCGCGCGCTTCTTAGTGCGAATCTTCTCACGTGGCGACAGTCCACCTTCGCAATCGACCGTCATAAGCGGGCAAATCTTAAGCGCCGTGCCGATGATCGCGCTCGCAGCCGAAATGCGACCGCCGCGCAGGTAGCTCGACAGATCGGTCGAGAAGAACCAGTGGTGAAGGTTGAGTTTATGCTCCTCAATCCAAGCGGCCGTCTCGTCGAGCGAAGCGCCGCTATCGCGAACGTCGGCGGCACATTCTGCCAGCAGGCCAAAGCCCGAAGACGCCGCCAGCGAATCGATGACACGCACCTTGCCGCCCTGGGGATAGCGATCCGCGAGCATCTGCGCCGCAACGCAGGCCGATCCATACGTGCCCGAAATACCCGACGACAACGTCAGGTGCAGCACGTCTTTACCCTCGGCAACAAGCGGCTCCCAAAACTCCTCGTACTCACCCACGCTCACCTGAGACGTCTTGGGCATGGCGCCTGCGGCAATCTGGGCAAAAAACTCGTCCGGCGTAATCGACTGATACAGATCGTCCGTATAGACAACATCGTCGAGCTCGTAATGAAAACACACGACAGGGATATTGCGCGATTCAAAGAACTCCCGAGTTCGATCGGCGGCGGATTCACAGGTCAGGACAAAATCACTCATATGGGGCTCCTTACTCATTGCTGCGCAAATTATCGCACAGTGAGCCTACATACGGTACATATGTCCACTATTTACCAAATCGAACCAAAAATAGCGAACATCTTTACCACGAGCATCTCCATCGCCACCGTGGGCCAACATAGACAAATACATCCCTATCGTCTCCACTCAACCGACACATCTACCTCCACTAAATCGATTTAGCAAACCGTTCAGCAGACAATTCAGCCGCCGGCGCAAAATCGAAACAAAGGCGGCGCATACTGGTAAACGCTTGACGCCGCTTTATCAGTTTTACCAACCATATCGGAAGGTGTTTCATGGTCGCATTCGATCGCAATCCGCAAGACTTCAAGTATCTGCGCCTGCTGTCGAGACAATTTCCCACCGAGCAATCCGCGTTTACCGAGATCATCAACCTCTCGGCCATTCTCAACCTACCCAAAGGCACCGAGCATTTTATGAGCGACGTGCATGGCGAGTACGAAGCCTTTATGCACATCCTCAACAACTGCTCGGGCGTCGTGCGCGAGCATGTCGACGAGATCTTTGGCGACACGCTTTCCTTTGACGAAAAGGGCGAGCTGTGCACGCTCATCTACTACCCGCGCGAGAAGATCGACCTGGTCCGCACTCAGCATGAGGACTCCCCCACCTGGTTCAAGACGATGCTCGACCAGCTCATCATGGTCGCCCGCTCGCTTTCGAGCCGCTACACGCGCTCCAAGGTGCGTAAGGCCATCCCGCGCGACTACGCCTACATCATCGACGAGCTGCTGCACACGCACCCGGACGAGAACAACTATCGCGTGCGCTATCACGAGCGCATCGTGGAGTCCATCCTGGAGACCGCGAGCGCCGACGACTTTATCGAGTCGCTCGCCTCACTCATCAAGCGCCTAGCCGTCGACCACCTGCACCTGGTGGGCGACATCTTCGACCGCGGCGGCGGTGCGGCCAAGATTATGGATCGCCTGCTCACCTACCATTCGCTCGATATCCAGTGGGGCAACCACGACCTGCTGTGGATGGGCGCCGCGGCCGGCGAGCCGGCGTGCATCGCCACGGTGCTGCGCAATAACCTGCGCTACGACAACTACGAGATCCTCGAGAACGACTACGGCATCTCGCTGCGCGAGCTTGTCGCCTTCGCCGATGCCACCTACACCGCCGGTGAGTCCATCACCCCGCTCATCAAGGCCATCAACGTGCTGCTCTTTAAGCTCGAGGGCCAGATCATCCAGCGTCACCCCGAGTTCGACATGACCGACCGCCTGCTGCTCGACAAGATCGACCACGAAACCGGCACGGTCACGCTCGCCGACGGCAGCGTGTGGCCCCTCACGACCAACGACTTCCCCACCGTCGACCCGGCAGACCCCTATACGCTCACGCCCGAGGAGCAGCACATCATCGACAAGCTCGTGTCTGAGTTTGTCACCGCCGATCACTTGCATCGCCATATCGATTTCCTCTACACGCACGGCTCGATGTACAAGGTCACCAACGGCAACCTGCTGTTCCACGGCTGCGTGCCGCTCAACGAAGACGGCACCTTTAGCAGCATGAACTGCCTGGGCACCTGGCACGCTGGCCGCGATTATCTCGATTTTTGCGACCACATCGCCCGCCGCGCCTGGCGCGTGGGCGACCGCGACGCTCTCGACTGGATGTGGTACCTGTGGATTGGCTTTAACTCACCCGCAAGCGGACGCCTGGTGCGTACCTTTGAGCGCGCCTATATCGCCGATAAGAGCACCTGGGTCGAGCCGATGGACCCGTACTTTACGCTTACCAGGTCGCCCTCGGTCTGCGACGACATCATGCGCGAGTTTGGCGTCACGCCCATGGCATGTTCGCCGACCGGCCACATCATCAACGGCCACACGCCCGTTAAAACCACCAAGGGCGAGCAGCCCATCCGCGCCGAGGGCAAGCTGCTGGTCATCGATGGCGGCTTCTGCCGCGCCTACCATCCCAAGACGGGCATCGCCGGATACACGCTTATCTCCAGCTCGCGCGGATGCCGCCTCAAATCGCACCAGGCCTTTACCACCGTTGCCGAGGCGCTCACCCGCAACGTGGACATCGAGAGCGAGACCAACCGTTTTGACCAAGCAGACCGTCGCCGCATGGTGAGCGACACCGATTCCGGTGCCAAGATCCGCAGCCAGATCCAGGACCTGCGCCAGCTGCTCGATGCATATAGAAACGGTGCTATCGAGGAGCGCGCCTAGCTCCACCCGTGGGGATTGGCTAAACTTGCTGAGTTTGTCATCCCCACGGCGTCCCGGCGCCACCCTAAGGCAGGTACCATGCAAAAGCTCCTTGCGCAGATCATGAAGTTTGGCGTCGTCGGCGTCATTGCCACGGTCATCGACTTTGGCATTATGAATCTGCTCCACTACGGTCTGGGCCTCAACATCCTAATCGCCAACACCAGCGGCTTTATCATCTCACTCATCTTTAACTACCTCGCCAGCATGAAGTACGTGTTTGCACACAAGGAGGGCATGAGCCGCCGCCGCGAGTTCATTATCTTTGTCGTGCTGTCCGTGATCGGCCTGGCACTCAACGACGGTATCGTGTTGACACTCAACGCCGGCCTGGGACTCGAGGCCAATATCGCCAAGATCTGCGCCACCGCGCTTGTCATGGTCTACAACTTTGTGACCCGAAAGATCTTCCTGGAAGGCGGCGAGACCAAGTAACTCGCAACCTTACAGCTTTACGATGCCCACGGATGACGCGCGTCGAGCGCTGTGCTGTTCGTGGGCTTTGCTCGTTTACGGGCAAATTTTCAACGTTTGCGGATTAGCTCTTGAAAATTTGGCGAGTTCGTATAGTTCTTGGCAAAGACCTTACGTTTCCCTTGCAAAAGCTCTAAAGTATCCTCTGCTCGATTCACCAACGCATTGGATGTGATTACGTGCGCAAGGCACTGGCACAACCTCATACCAAGCAGTTCCTCAAGTTCGCTGTCGTGGGTCTTATCTCCTTTGGCATCGACTGGGGTATGCTCATTGCGCTCGTCGAGCTGTTTCACCTCGACTTTTTGATGAGCACCACGGTTTCGTTCATCACGTCCGTCGTGGTCAACTACTGGCTCAGCATGAAGTACGTGTTCGACCATCGCGAGGGCATGAGCCGCAAGCGCGAGTTCACGATCTTCACCATCCTGTCGGTGATCGGTCTGGGCCTCAACGATCTGTATATGTTTGTGGGCGTCACGTTTTTGAGCATCGGCTACCAGGCCATGAAGGCCATCGCCACGTTCTTGGTCACCTGGTACAACTACTTTAGCCGCCGCTTCTTCCTCGAGGGCGCACGGTCGTAGTCGATTCACTATTTGCTTGAATGTATAACCGGTTGGAATTCCCATTCCAACCGGTTTTTTGTTTGCCGAGAGACCCGGCAACCCAATCCCATTCGCATGAAAAACGGGCGGCCCGGATGTTTGTCCGAACCGCCCGTCTGGCGCGCTATGTCGAGGCCTCTAGCCTGTAACGTAATACCAGACCACGTTGTCGCCGTTGGAGAGAACGTAGTTGCTGCAGGCCGTCATGGGCGTTGAGCCGTTGACGGAGTACATCCAGCCACTCGTGCCGCCGTACTGTTTCTCGGCCAAACCACCAATCGCGGAGACATACGTGCCGTACGACGAGCCATGTGCGTTGACAGAAAGGCCCAGCGCGCACAGGGCATCGTAGACGGTAACGCCTTCGTTAAAGGTAAAGGTGCCACCAGAGGACACAGGATTGCCCACAGCGCTCGATGTGACCGAAACCGTCACCGTGACGTAGCTGGACTCCTGCGAACCGCCCTGTCCGCCCGAGGGAGCGCTTCCGCCATTAGAGCTGGAGGCTCCATCAGACGACTGACCGCCGCCCGAAGAAGCACCGCCAGACACATTGGGAGTATCGCCGGCTCCCGTATTCTGGGCAGTGGATTTATCGCCAGACTTCTTGCCGTCCTGTTCCTCGGACTTCTTGCTATCCGAGTTTTTGTCCGATTCCTTGTTTGAAGACTCGGAATCGTCCTTGGACTTGGACTCATCAGAATCCTTGGACTCATCTTTTGCGTCATTCGATGACTTGGAATCCTTGGAACTGGCCTCGCCCGAAGTCGTAGTCGAGTCAGACCCCTTGGCGTCCTTCGCGACGACGCTCTCCCCCGTCACGGTCTGAATGATCCAGTCGATGGACCAGACACCGCTTGTGGAAGGATGGACGAAACCCAGCGAGACGACGATCAGAATGGTGCACGCGGCAGTCAGAACGCCAAGGAGCGCCTTGCGACGAGGGGCGGACGCCGCCGAAGCGGCGCCCTGTTGCTTTGCATCGTCGAACTGAATGAACGAGGAATCTGGTTGCTTGGGGTCAGCGTCCTTGGATTTATTGGACACAGCCCTCACCTACCGACGTTTGGTGAACACGAACACGCCGACGATGGCGAGACCGATGACGCCGGCGGCAACGCCAACGATGGCGAGCGGATTGGTGCCAGTCTCCTGCTCGGAAACACTAGAGGACTTCTTAGCAGTAGTCGTGGAAGCAGCACCCGCATCGGACTTGGAATCGGACTTCTTGTCGGACTTGCTGTCCTTCTTGTCAGACTTCTTGTCAGACTTCTTCTCGTCCTTCTTATCGGACTTATCGGAGTCCTTCTTGTCGGACTTGTTGTCCTTGGTCTCGGTCTTGGTCGACACCGTCGTCTTGGTCGTCGGCTTATGACCCGGAGCGACAGCGCCGCCAGCCTGCTGGCCCTTCGTGCCGGAGCCGGAACCCGTGCCCGTGCCAGCGCCAGCACCGGAACCGTTGCCAGCGCCGCCATTGCCGCCATTGGAGCCAGAGCCGCCATTGCCGCCAGGGTTAACAGCATTCTTGGTCCACTTGGCATACAGCGTCAGATCGGCCGTCACCGGCGTACTGAAGTCATACGCCTGCGTGCAAGCCTCATCGGTATACCAACCGCCGAAAGTGTAGCCATCGCGCGTCGGATCGGCCGGCTTGACCAGCTTGCCATCGGCCGTAGCAACAAACTTAGTGTCGCAAGCAGACCCGCCGTTGGAATTAAAGGCAACCGTCCAAGACTCAACGGCCCCAAGCTTGAACAGCGTGCCCGAGTCATTGATGTAGTACAGGTTGCCAGATGCATCGGCAATGACCGGAGAGTCGCAGTGCTGGTAATGGCCAGCCGCATCATAAATCTGCGTCGCCTCTGCATCGCCGAGCGTATAGCGATACACGCCACCACCAGCAGAGTAGTTGACGTAATCCTTGCTATCCGCGCTGTTAACGGTGAAATACACATAGGTCTTGCCGCCCTGAACACTCACCAGCGGAGTAGCAGCAATACCGTTAAATCCGGTCGGCAGTTCTTTACCGTCAGCAGCGGTGACCATCGTGGTCTTACCGGTCTTCAGATTATAGAAAGCCAGAGCAGAGCCAGTAGCCGTCTGTCCGCCGACAACCAAGTTTTCGCCAGCCACCGCCGGTGCGCTCATGTTATTCGTAAGACCCAGGTCGACCGTCTTCTGCTCGCTCAGTACGCCCTTCGCCGAAAGCGAAATCACATGGAGCTTTCCATCGTGCGTCATCTGATAGAAGGTCGAACCATTGGACGGATCGGCGACACAGTCGGCGTTCGCGAGAGCGCCGAGTTTCATGGTCGAAACGACATCGCCCGTCGTCTTATCAATGCACTTAAGCGTACCCGCGCTCGTAGGAACGATGGCATACTTATCCGTCAAAGCCGCACCAGTCCAGTAATAGCCCTCGGCAGGGTCGATGTTCTGCCAAGAAACTTCGCCCGTAGCAATCTTAATGCGCACAAAGGAGCCGTTGCCGTAGGTCGCGTTGTAATTCTCGTCATACGAAATATCGACCGAGCCCACATAGACGTACTCGCCGTCCGAAACGACGGTGCAGGAGCTCTGCGTCAAGTCCGTCAAACCAGGCGTCAGCCACTTGCAGATCAGCTTGTCTGCAGTAATCGCCTGGACCGCACCGCCGTTGAGCGGAACGATAATAAGGCCATTGGTATAGATCGGACGAGAGGTATAGCTCACCTTGGAGGCAAGCGGCGCAGAGGCCACCTTTTTGCCCGTGGACGAATCGATCTTAATGAGCTCGTTCTCGGTCGCGATGTACACAAAGCCGTTAGCGATGACAGGCTCGCTGCAGTTGGCATACTGCTGGCCAGACTCGGCCTTCCAATCGAAGGCCCACTTAAGACCGGCGGCCTGCGCAGGCGTCTTGGCATCCGTTACGGTCGAACCGTTGCCACTGTTGCCGTAGCCGGCCCACTCGGCATCCCAATCAGGAGTCGTCGCACTCGGGTCCACGACAATCTTGTCGGGATCGGGCATGGCCGAATCGTCGGTGGTATAGGCAAGCGTAACCTTATCGCCGCTCTTGAGCGTAATCTGATTGGCGCAGAGTAAGGAGGGCTCTCCATTGATATACAGGTGCCAATATTTATTGGTCGCAGCATCCCATACATACGGCTTGTGATCGAACGGCGAAGTAATGGAATTCAGGAACCAATATGCACCGCTCTGGGAGGCGTTGTACGTAACGCCCTTCGCCTTCAGAACCGTCTCAATAAGGTCCTGGGCCGTAGAGCCTTCGGGCAGAGAAACATTGCTTGCCGAGCCCCAGCGAGTATTGTTGCCGTTGACATCGGGACCGATAACATCGACGGACCCAAGAACCTGACCGGGGAGAGCATCGGCGTCAGCACCATACATAAAGGTGACGGCGTCACCCTCCTGGAGCTTGTAGGCACCGGCGCCAACGTCGGCGAACTTGCCATTTACGTAGAAGCGCCAATAGCTATTGGTCGCAGCATCCCAGCCATAGGACTTACCATCGAACGGCGAATAAATGCCGTTGAGGAACCAGCCCCAAGACGATTCGCTAGCATCGAGCTTAAGGCCGGTCTGCTCAAGGAGATCCTTGGCAGTAGAGCCCGCCTTGAGACTCGTCTGGCCCGTCGAGGCCCACACCTGCTGCTTGCCGTCCTTGTCCTTACCGAGGACCTGAACGGACGCATGGACGGAATCAGAGGGCAACTGGTCGCCCCAACCACCGTAGAACCACGTAACGGTATCGCCAGTATGAATGGTGACATTGTCCGCCGTGTAGTCGCTCGACTTGCCGTTGATGAACAGCTGCCAATAGGTCGAATAATCGAGCGGCGTACCCAGCTCAACGCCGTTGTACTTAAGGCTCAGAATGAAGGAGCCCGCAGCAACGGCGTCGATGTCATTCGCCTCGAGCGCGACCTTCGTAAGGTCAAGTGCGCTCGAGCCGGACGTCACCACATACTGCGCGTTATCGACCCAAGTCTGAGTCTTGCCCTGGGCATCGCGACCAATGACGGTCACATTTGCGGAAACCTGGTCCTTAACGACAGGGGACGCGCTACCAGCCGTATAGGCAAACTCAATCTTCTGCCCCTGGGTGAGCTTGACGCTGCTCGCGCCAACCGAGGAAGACGCGCCGTCGACGAACAGCTGCCAGAAGGCATAAGTCGTCGGATCGTAGGCAAGCGTGCGGCCATCGCTCGGGGATGTGATGCTTTTGAGGTAGAACCCGTATGCCGTGTTCGGATCGTAGTCCGCCTTGAAGCCCGTCTTCTCCTGCAGCTTAATAAAGGCATCCGCAGCCGTCGCGCCCCCGTCGAGCTTGAGCTGCGTAGGCGCCACCCAGGTCTGAGCCTTGCCGTCGGCATCGGTGCCGATAATCGAGAACGAGACCTCGACTTGCTTCTTGGCGACATCGCCGGTTTCTGTCGGGCTCTCCGTCTGGACGGCAGCCGCGGCGGCAGATCCTGCGTGGCCAGCGGATACCGTCGAAGACTGCTCGCTCGCGGCAGGGTTCTCCCCCGTCGCCGAACCTTCGTCGCCAGCTGCCGCCCCTGTTGTGGCGGCACTAGCTGCGGGCGCGCTCCCAGAATCCGAAGCCTCGGCGTTGCCCTGGTCGGCAGCACCATCCGCGGCCACCGTGCCCTCACTCGGCGTCGTAGCCTGAGCCACAGCCTCGGCAATGCCCTCGGCGCCCTCGGCCCACAGCTGAGCCGGCGTGGTGCCAAAGGCCATCGCGAAGGCCAGGAATGCCACCAGGCAGCGCTTGGCTACACCGCGTGCAATCGCGCCACGGCGATGCAACGAGGCGCGCTCGCGCTCGTCCTCAAACATATCCATTTGTCCCCCATTGTCTGTACTCGGAGCGTTGCCTTGAGGCTGCCCCACGTCATCGCGCATGTTGCGCTCGAGTTCCCCCATCGGGGTCCCCTTCCCTCCAGAGCCCTATGCACACCGACGGCATACGCCGCAGCCGCATGCAAGATGGGAGGCGATCCGACTTAACCTTAACGGCTCAGGCGCGCCGTCCGATCTGCGACGCGAACATCCCGAGCCAAGAGGAATTACGGTTACTGGTACAGCCGGGGACTTGCACCCCGATTCTCCCAAACGCGCAGGAAAACCGCGCATTCGTGCGTCTCCGCACCACCATCTAGGCCATCGATTATTATCTTTAAAATGGTATCACGCAAAAGGGCCTCGCACGCAGGCGAAGCCCAAGGTAAAAGCTATTGTTTGCGATAGGAAAATGCGGTGACGGTCGCAGCCTCTAGTGCTTGCCGCCGTGACTGTTGAGCCAGATATTGCGGCCCAGCATAAGCGCCAGCACCAGCGCGCTCACGTAGCCCATAAAGCCAATGACTGGGATGCCAAACACAACCGGCTCGATGCGTGCGTAGTACACCACCGACGAACCGATAAACAGACCAGCGATCACAATTGCCATCGACATGCGGTCGATAATTCCGCCCAGCTGTCGCAGCGCCTTATCGCTGCTCATGATCTGCGTGTTTACCTTAAGCTGGCCGCGCGTGAGCATACGCGAAGCCAAGCCCAGATACTCGGCCGCCTCGAGCGAGCCTTTTGCCGCGCGATAGCTGCTCGCGGCAAGATCGCGTCCCATATCACGCACGCGCGCATAGGTGCTCTTCTCGTTTTTGATATGCGTCTGGATTATCTGAATCATGTTGACGTTGGGCATATACTCAGTCAGCAGGCCCTCGAGCGTCACCATGCCGCGCGCGAACATCGTCACCACGCTCGGCAGCTCAACGTCATTCTTACGCGCGAGGTTTAACAGCGAGGTCAAAAACTCGCCGATATCCAGATCCTTCAGGTCAAGGCCCGCAAAGTCAGCCACGATAAAGTCAAGATCGGACAAAAAGGCCGAATGATCGAGCTCGGCCGAATCGCCACGCGTCACGGCGAAGCGCATGAGCGAATCCTTGAGCTTGGGCACGTCGCCCTCGGCCACGGCGAAAATCATGTCCTTAACGATACCGCGATCGTGACTCGACATGCGTCCGACCATGCCCAAGTCGATAAAGTAAACGATGCCGTCCTTGAGAATAATGTTTCCCGCATGCGGGTCGGCATGGAAAAAGCCGTCGTCGAGCACCTGCGTCGAGTAGTCCTCGACAATCGCGGCACCGATCTTTTCCAAGTCATAGCCCTCGGCCACCAAGCGTTCAGGATTGGCGATCGAAATGCCGTCGACGTAGTCCATAACCACCACGTGCTCGGTGCACAGGTCCAGATAGGATTTAGGGCACGTCACGCCATGAACGCTCTTATGGAACTCGTAGAAGTCGTTGAGGTTTTTGGCCTCGGCCAAAAAGTTGGTCTCCTCGCGAAACGAGGTCCACAACTCCTCGACTACGCCGTGCAGGTCAACGAATTGATCAGTGTTGACGAACTTGGAAACGATACGCACCACCGAGCGGATGATATCGATGTCCTGTGCCATAACCTGCTGCGCACCGGGGCGCTGCACCTTGACGGCCACGTCCTCGCCCGTCACCAGACGAGCGCGGTGCACCTGCGCGAGCGATGCGCTACCAAGCGGATTGGGGTCGATCGCATCGAACATCTCCCCCAGGCGCAGGCCGTATTCTTCTTCCAGACAACTGAGTACGACCTCGTACGGCACCGGCTCCACGTCGGACCGCAGACGACGCAGCTCGTCGCAAAAGCGTTGCGGCAGAATCTCGGACCGGTTGGCCAGAATCTGCCCCATCTTGACGAACATGGGGCCGAGTTCCTCGAGCAGGCGGCGCAAACGAACCGGCGTGAGGTTGTCCCACACGCGGTACTTTTTGACCAGGCGAACAATCTGCCCGATGCGTTCGCGACGACCCGCCGGCGTGAGCTGGTATTCTTCATCCGGCGCCATCGCGTCGGGCTCCTCGGGGACCATATCGACAGCGCGCGGCTTCTTGCGAGCGCCCGAGACGGCGGCATCGACCTCATCGACAACCGCCGCCTCGTCACCCAAGGGATCTAGATTGTTGTAATCGGTGGTGGAATCTGCCATCTGCGCTGCTACTCGGCCTCTTCGGTATCCTTCGCATCGTCGGGCTCAACGGACTCGACGGGCACCGAGGTCACGTTGTCCTCGACCGAATCGACGATGTCGCGCACATGGGCCAGGAAGGCCGTGCGCTCGGGGGCGGTCATGACGCGGACGCGAGCCAGAATGAGTTCGTCGAGCACGCGCTGAGCCGCGGTCTCGCCCTGCATGCCCAGACGCTCGGTCAGGTCGGAGATGGTGCCACCGGCTTGCTCGAACATGTCGGACACGCTGCGGGCGATATCGGGGGCGCCTGCGTCCTTGCGCACCTGCTCACCCTTGGTATTGAGGTCGTCGAGGACCTTCTTGCTACCCTCGACGGCAACAGCGGCGGCGCCGAAGCCCACGTTGATGGCGCCGTTAACAAGCTGATCGAGTTTCATAACCATGGTTGTCTCCAATCACAAACAACTGCATTGGCGTTCTTGTACCCAAGATTGAGCGAAAGCGACAAAGCGTTTTAGCGCTATTCAACCGATAGGGAATCCCTACCTCACGTTATCGTTCATTGCGAAGGAGTTCTTCATGGCGCAGCTCGTGGTGTAGAGCACCTTGCCCAGTAGAGCATCGGTCTCCACGCGAACACGCTCGGCAAAGGCCTCATTGGCGCGTGCAAGCTCGGCAGGTACCTCGGCCTCGGGCAGAGCGGCTACGGCAGCATCGACGTCATGGATCTGCTTGTGGCCCATGCCACCGACCTTCTCCTGATAATCCTCGACCGCGCGACCGCACTCATGGAAACGGACGTCGGCCAGGGCGCCGATCAGGCGGTTGGCCCAGTAGAAGTTTTCGGACGTCACGCGAGCCTGCGTATCGGCATAGTACTCGGGCATGGTCTCGACGTTGGCGTACAGTGGAACCAGCGCGTTAAACGAGTTGGAGCCAAACGCCATCCACTGCACGGCGCGATAGGCCGGCTGCGCATAGGGACGCAGCTGCAGCACGGCGAGCTGGCTGTTGCGGTTGATACCGATGGGGCGATAGGCGCCACGCGTAGCGGGCGTGCCCTTGCTGCCGTAGCAGTCGTACTCCGTGCCCTGGTAGTGGCTCGAAAGCACGTACTTGATGTCCTCGATGGTCACCTTGCGCTCGGGCACGCGGCTCCAGGGGATATCGTCGCTCTCGGGCGTGTAGTCGGCCTCGGGACCGTCCCACACATCGCTGGGGTTGAGGCAGCGCTGCATGTACCACGCGCGCGGCGTGTTGTAAACGTGGTCGCTGTCGCTGTGCGAGCCAAAGGCCTCGCGCGGGTTGAAGACCGTCGCCGGACCGTCGCCCTCAACGCCCGGCGTCAGGTCCAGATGCCACTCGGCCATCCAGGCGCGCAGGTCGGCGGAGCACATGTGGTCGGCCTGGGCGCCCTCGGCGTCATCCAGGTCAAAGCTGTCGATACCCAGCTGGTTGGGCATGGTCACATAGGCGTCATCAGGCACACGCTTGGCGATCCAGTGGTGGCCGCCGATGGTCTCGAGCCACCAGATCTCGTCCACGTCGCTAAAGGCGATGCCGTTGTTCTCATAGGTGCCGTAGCGCTCGAGCAGGTCGCCCAGGATACGCACGCCATCGCGGGCGGACTTGGCATACGGCAGCACCAGGGTCACCATGTCCTCCTCGCCCAGACCGCCGGGCTGCGCCGGAACATAGCCGTCCTCGCCCTCGTTGCCCTTGGCGGGCACGTAGTCGACGAGCGGGTCGGCGCCGCGGACGCGCTCGTTGGTGGTGAGCGTCTCGGTTGCGGACATGCCCACATTGAGCTCGTTGAAACCGGCCTCGGCCCAGATGCCGTGGCCCGGAACAACATCGGGGACGCTCGTGTAACGCATGGGGTTATCGGGCAGTTCAACGGTCAGGTGACTCAGGACGCTCGTGTAGACGCGCGGCTGTTCGTCGGGATGCACCACGCGCATGCGCTTGGGCTCAAACACCCCGTTGGACGAGTCCTCGTTACGCGCGACCAGGGTCGACCCGTCGTAGCTTGCGTTCTTACCGACCAAAATCGTTGTGCACGGCATGCGCATCCTCCTTGAGCGAAGAAATCAAACGGCAACAGTGTATCGCTTCGGCGCAGAAAGGGCGAAACCGCGGCGCTGGCAACCCCTGTGGACAAAAAATGCCAAATATGAGTACTGTCACCAATTTAGTAACAGTAATTTTGCTACGTATGGGTGTCGAAAGTCTACATTTGTTCAAAAATTAGATGATGTAATTCCTCATAGGTCCAATAAAATAGGCTCTCTATCGATAATAAATATCGTTAGAGAGCCTATTTGACCTAAAATATATGTGACTATCTTGGCAACAGTACTCATATTTGGCATTTTTTGTCCACGGGGTATAGAACTAACCCCTCAAACAGCCCAAAACGCCTATTTCGACGCGCGCTCGGCCGCCTCGATCATGTGTTTGGCGAGGATCGCCGTCGTCACAGCGCCCACGCCGCCCGGCACGGGCGTGATGGCGTTAACAACCGGCTCCGCGGCATCAAAATCGACGTCCCCGACCAGCTTGCCAGCGGCCTCGTCCCAATTAATGCCAACATCGATGATCGTCTGGCCCTCGCGAACCGCATCCACGCCAATCGTACGCGCGCGTCCAACAGCGGCAACCACAATGTCGGCAGCACGGCACTCGGCAGCAAGGTCGCGCGTATGCGTATGGCACGTTGTCACAGTCGCATTGCGCGCCGTAAGCATGGCGGCAACAGGACGCCCGATCACCAGCGAGCGCCCGACCACAGCAACCTTAGCTCCATCCAGCTCAACGCCGTAATGATCCAGCAAAGCAAGCACGGCTTCGGCTGTGCAGGGGGCAAAACCCTCGCCGTGCCCCGAAAGCGTGGTGAGCAGCGAAGCCGGCGTCATGGAGTCAACGTCCTTGGCAGGATCGAGTGCCGCGGCAACCGCGTCCTCGTCAAGGCCGGCGGGCAGCGGGCGGAACATCAGGCAGCCATGAATAGCCGAATCGGTATTGATGTCCTCGATGGCCGTCAACAGCTCGTCCTGCGAAACATCGGCGGGAAGCAAAATGCGGCGAGCTTCAATGCCAACCTTCTCGCAGCGCTTGAGCGCACCGCGCTCGTAGGACAGGTCGTCCTCGCGCTCGCCCACGCGAACGATGGCCAGCGTCGGCACAACGCCGCGCTCACGCAAAGCCGCGCAGCGAGCGACGAGCTCCTCGGTCAAAGCGCGGGCAACGGGAGCGCCCTTCAATAGCTCAGCCATGGCTATCCTCTCTTCCTTGCAGCGTCGGCGGCGCGGCGCGCCAGCGCATCGGCGCGCGGCAACCACGTGTCGAGCAACTCATCACACGCCGTCTCGAGTTCCTCGGCACGAACGCGATCTTTCATAGACGTGGTGTTCGCAAAGAGCGTCAAGCTCGCGCCCTGCATAGCGGCACGGCAGAACACGGCGCCGCACGCCACATCGGACAGCAGCTGACGCGAACCCTTGTCGGCCATGTCCTCGAGCAGCGCCAGCGCACGCCCGCAGGCATCCATAATGCGATACGGCGGCATAGCGGCCACATGCAGCGCATCCTGAATCGCGGTCGCTCGAGCCGGATCGTCACGCGGAATACCGTACGCCGCGGACACCCGCCTGTAGGCACGAACGTCCTCGGCAACCAACTCGACAAGCTCCTGGGCCAGCTCATCAGCCTGGGCAAACGCACGCGTCAGGTCATCCGCACAATCAGCAAGCGCGGGATTGGTCGCACCGTAGCGGGCAACCATTCCGCACAGCGAGGCGCCCAGCGCGCCCACAAAGGCGCTCGCGCTGCCACCGCCGGGAACCGGCTCGCGCGCGGCAAGCGCCTCGGCAAACCCGCGGCAGGTCTTGTCCATCATCTCTTGGCTCATACGCATGCACCTTCAAGTCATATACATCGGTCGGGTGGAAACCGCCGACCGACCGCATCGATCACATAATGGTGCTAAGTCTAGCCCATAAGTACATAAGCGTCAGCGCACCTGGCCATCGCGGATTTCTATGGCACACGATAGGCGGCAGCGACACAAACATGGGACACATGGCCCACGTTTCGAGACTCCCGGGCAGCGGCAACTGGGGCATACATATAGGTAAGGAGCCCTATGTTGGGGCAACGCTTAACACGGCACCGGACGACGAATGGAGGAACAACAGCACAGCAAACAAAGCCATCGTGTGCGCGTAACCGCCGCCCCAGCGATCCGCGGCACACGATGTCCCTGGCAGACAAGGAGGACGCCACCATGAAGAAAAAGACCCTATCGATCCTTTCCCTCTGCATCGCCCTCTTTGCCGCGTTTGCCCTTGTCGGCTGCGGCGGGAGCGCATCGGGCGGCGGCAGCGCCCCCAAGAGCGAGGGCAAGGAAAAGGCCCCCGTCGCCAAGAAGACCGACTTTATCTGGTTTAAGGTCGAGATGCCCGAGGGCGTCGGCGTAAGCGACTCCGCCGGCAAGAATGCCGACAGGGTCCAGCTCACCTTCCCCGAAGACGAGAACGCCTCGGCCGATCGCTTTATCCCCGTTTGGAAAAAAGCGCTGACGGCCGAGGAGTCCCACGCCGACCAGGCAGAAAAGAAGGGGGATACGTTCCAGTGGAAGGATGGCGGGTCCGTCGAGTATAACGGCAGGACGTGGCTCGTCGGAACATACGAGGACAACAGCGGCATCTCAACCATGCTTTTTACCGACGTTGAGCCGGGAAGCGTCTACGTCCTCATCTCGAACTTCGACCAGCACAAGAAAGAAGCCGAGGCGCTCCTCAACTCCATCGAGTTCCCCGATGACATGGCAGAGGCAGTTTCCGAGGCACGCGAAGTCGAGATTTCGAGCATCGAGATCAAGTAACGGGACGCCCGCACGCGCCTACGCGCACCAGCGCGCATGCGCCCATTAAAACAACGGGCGCCCAACCCGGGGAGGGCCGACAGCATCGGCCCTCCCCTCTTTTGGACCCGCGTATATTGCCACTTGTCGGCGCAATTCCAGCCCCCAGAATGGGACACATGGCCCACCAGAACGAGCCGCTCGCGCGTACAGTAAAGGCAGGTAATCCATGGGCGGCTACAGATCGAGGAGGACACGACCATGAAAAAGAAGGCCTTTGCGATTCTCACCCTCTGCATGAGTCTCTTTGCCGCAGTTGCCCTGGTGGGTTGCGGTGGAAGCGGTGGCGCTACCGGCAGTGGCGGTGGCGGCGGAGCAGAAAAACCAGCCGTGGATATGAGGACCGATTTCATTTGGTTTAAGGTCGAGGTGCCCGAGGGCGTCGAAATCACGGACGTCGCAGGCGACACCGCCGATAGGGCCCAGTTTAAGTTCACCGAGAGCGAGCACGCCGGCGACCGCTTCATCCCCGTCTTCGACTCCGACAAGAACGCCGACGAGCTGTTCGATTACGAGGCCAAATGGAAGGCCAACTTTGAGTGGACCGAGAATGATCCCGTCAAGTACAACGGCAAGACTTGGCGCAACGCTTCCTATACACACTCGGGCGGCGTGACGACTGAGTACTTCACCGAAGCAGGCGGCGGCAGCGTCTACGTGAGCATCGACAATGTCGAGGAGCACAAGGACGCCGTCGAGACCATGATGAAGTCTCTGGAGTTTGCCGATGACATTGCCAAGGCCAAGACCGAGGCCATGGACGTCAAGCTCGACGATATCGAGATTAAGCGCTAAGCGACTGGCGAGCGCAACGGGAAACACGAGCGCGGCGCAAGCAGGCGACGGTGACCCAGCGCTTCGTACCAAGGGAGGGTCGGCTCACCGGCCCTCCCTTTCTTATGCCGGCAGCTGACGAACGCGAGGATGTCGGGCGGCAAAATCACCCCCAGCGCGGTAGCAGCACATAATAGACAAGCGCCCCAACGCGTCCGCCCACCGATTTATTGCGCCGCGCAGACAATTAAACCAGCATCTTTAAACATCTGGGCAGTATAGTGACCAAAACTATCGCATAACCGCACCCTGCGAACGGAGGAGTTATGACCGAACACCACGCCATCAGCCGTCGAGCATTCACATTGGGCCTAGGACTCGCAGCATTGTCGCCATTTGTAAGCCTGCCCGAAACCGCGGGATTGGGCCTTCCCGTGCGCGCGGCATTTGCAGACGACGCCACCACAGCGTCGGCCAACCTCAACAATTTCGTCATTCGCCTTCGCCCCGCGAGCTATTTTCGCACCGCGAGCGTCAACGAAGACGGCAACGTCATCGGCAACGTCTGCCACCTGTTTAATGACGGCACGTCCAGCAAGCTCATCCTTGAGAACGTAACGACCAAGAATGACGATACAAACTGGTATGCTATCCGCACCTTGCTCAATTTCGAAGAGCATAAAAAGACGGGCTACAGCATTTGGTCGGTCGATGGCGACTCGGACAAAGATGGAAAGGTTATCCACGTATGGAGTGGCGAGTATGACAACAAGCCCAGCCGCGCTTTTGCGTTCGAGCGTCAATCAAACGGAACCTATATCATCCGAGACCGCACGGTCGAGAAAGAAACCGAGAAAAAAGACATTAAGTACCTGGCAATAGAATCGAACGGCAAAGACCAGGACAACAATAAGATCTGCCATAAGAGTGAGAGCATTCCGTGGGAGCTCGAACTTATCGGTTACGACATGAAAAAGAACGATGCCACGGTTAGCAGCATCGACTGGATCACGTATAGCAGCTACGTTGATGGGCCATGTTGGATGAGCCACGTCGACGACGACAAGTACCTCGACGAACTGAGCATCCCGGGTACGCACGATTCGGGCACCTGCAGCGTGGACAACGACACTGAGCCCCAATCCTCGCAAGTAAAATGCCAGCAGGAATACATTCCCACGCAGTTGCTCGAGGGAATCCGCTATTTTGATATCCGACTCGGAAAGGGCGACGACCCCGGTATCGACCACGGGGATTACTACCTGCTCAAAAAAGACGCGTACTTTATGCATCTTTCCGATGTCATAGGTTACTTCAATACGTTTTTGAACGAAAACCCGACAGAAGCGCTCATCATGCTTGTATCACGAGGCAACGACGAGGCTACCGACGAAAGTGTTACGACGGCTTTCGCCAAGGTTATGGCCGATAACCCCGATCTGTTCTACACGTCGAGCCGCGTCCCCACGCTGGGCGAGGTGCGCGGAAAGATCGTCCTGCTGCGTCGATTTAGGCTCGACGGCGACAGCGTAAGCGGCCACACGTGGGGCCTCGACCTTACCGAATGGGATGACAGGATCAAGGCTCACTCCGACAGCGCCACTATGTGTCTCGTCCAAGACGCGCGGGGCTTTGAAGCCGCGGGGGAAACAGGCGACAAAGAGCCCTATTGCACCAAGGTATACGCCCAGGACAAGTACAAACTCACGGGAACCGACAAGCTCAGCTGGGTCGATAATGCGCTGAAGGAAACGACCGGGCGCACGCGCAACAAGGTGGACGTCGTGGACGATGACGGGGCCAATGTGCCAGTCCAGGAGCGTTGCTGGTCTATCAACTACACCAGCTGCACGGGCTTGTCGCACGGAGGCAATCCTTTTACCTCGGCACGAGTGGTCAACGAGCATCTGTACAAGAGCCCGTACATCAACCCCAGCGACAACAAGGATACGAAGTCAGATTACCTCAAGCACATTGGCATCATCGCATCCGACTTTGTTGATGCGGCGCTGGCCCGGAGCATCTACCAGCGCAATTACGATTACGATACACAGCACAAGCAGACAGCTTCGTACTACCTCCCGACCTGCATGCGCATGACGTACGGCGACTCGCTGAGCGATGCCTCGCTCCAGGATGGCAAGACCGTTGGCGAGGGCCATTTCCGCCTCGTCGACAGCAGCAACGTACTCAACGTGGCGGCTTCGGGCCATGCGTTTGCCATTGAATACGTGGATGTTGATGCCCTGGGCAACGAGACCGTTACAAGTCTGCAGGGCTTTGTGCCTATCGATATCGATCCACGCGCGGTGACGCCCCATTTTGAGGGACTCGAAGGCCTTAAGGCCGGCGAGGACGTGCGCGCCAAGATTGCGGCATCACTCGAGGGCAAGCTCGAAACCGATGCCTGCACGGCCCAGCTCGAGTTTGTGCACGACGCGAACGGCGCTCCGGGCACGGCAATGGCCGAGGGCGAAACATTTGCCGCAGGGACGTACTGGGTGCGCGTGAACGGTCTCTTGGGCAACGCGGCGCAGAACTACACGCTCGCCAGCGACGGAGCCGCAAGCTTTACCGTAGCGGCCTCGGGCAGTGCGGGCGGCACCGGCAGCGGCACCGACGGTGGCACGGGTTCCAACGCAGGCAGCGCTGATAAGAACGGTAAGGGCAACAAGGGCAAGAACTCGGGCGGAAAACTCGCCGACACGGGCGACGGCTCCGGCATTGCCGCCGGGCTCGCTGCCGCCGCCGTGGCGACGACGGTCGCCGGCGCAGCAATGCTTGCCAGTGACCGCGAAAACGCTGGGGACGGTAGCGAATAGGCAAGCCGGCCTTTTAGACACATCGACTCGATCGGGGGCGCAGGACACCGTTCTGTGCCCCCGATTTTTACCTTGGCCCGAACGCCGCTATAGGCTACATCACCATGTTCAGCGCGTTCACAAATTCCTGGGCCTTCGCACGGCTACTCAGGCTAAAGACGCAAGCGGTCAACAGTCGATTGCGCAGAAAAACATCGCGGCCCTTGATCCTGTTGACCCCCGTAATGTCCTTAAGATAGACAATCTCGGTGTGCTTGCCACCAAACGTGCCCTTCTTGAGCACCTCGATACGGTTGGGGTAGATCTTGACGTCTTTAAACCTACCCGAACCCTTGTCCTGAAACAGCAAGGTGTTGTTGTCCATGCGTGTCACTCCCGTGGGGTTCGCTAAAACTGTCTCTATTGCCACATTTTAGTCACCGCAAGGCTCCCATGCGAAGGTGCCAGACAGCACAGCAATTCGTGTCCGCGCGAGGCTTTAAACTAGATGCGATAAAGATGCATTCCACAAGAGGAAAGTGGGGCGACAGTGATGGGCGAACTGGTAAACCGTGGAGAATCGGCAATCGTGCCCGAAGGTTTTTACAAGCAGGTTTCCTCGATTCTCAACGCCGCTCGCGACAAGGCCTATACCGCCGTTAACTTTGCGATGGTTGAGGCGTATTGGGAGATCGGCAAGAGCATAGTTGATGAGCAGGGCGGAGAGGAGCGCGCCAAGTATGGAGAGGCGCTGCTCAAGGCCCTCGCAATCAGACTTACCAAGGATTTTGGTAAAGGTTTTGAAGCAAGAGAGCTGCGCAAAATGCGTCAGTTCTATCTTGCATTTCCAATTCGGGACTCACTGCGTCCCGAATTGAGCTGGACACATTACCGCAGGTTAATACGCATTCCTGACCCCGAAGCTCGCACCTGGTACATGAACGAATGCGCCGACTCTCGCTGGAGCACGCGCCAGCTCGAACGCCAGATCAACACCATGTTCCGCGAGCGCCTACTTGCCAGCAAAGACAAGGAGGCTGTCACCCAAGAAATCCAAAAGAGCGCCCCAGCTCGTCGCCCCGAGGATATCATCCGCGATCCATATGTACTGGAGTTTTTAGGTTTCTCGGACGATACTGCGTTTCGCGAGAGCGATCTAGAGCAGGCGCTCATCACACATCTTCAGAAGTTCCTGCTGGAGCTTGGCCGTGGCTTCGCTTTCGAGGCGCGCCAAAAGCGCATCACCTTTGATGGGCGCCATTTCTATATTGACCTTGTTTTTTACAACTATCTGATGCGCTGCTTCGTGCTCATCGACCTTAAGACCGATGACCTTACGCATCAGGACCTGGGCCAGATGCAAATGTATGTGAACTACTACACGCGTGAGCTCATGAACGAAGGCGACAATCCGCCCATAGGCATCGTGCTCTGCGCGGACAAAAGCGATTCGATCGTCGAGTACACGCTGCCCGAAGACAACGACCAAGTGTTTGCCGCCAAATACCTGCCGTATCTTCCAAGCAAGGAAGAGCTGGCGCGCGAGCTGAGTGCCGAGTACCGCGCCATCAACGAAGCGACTAATGGCGAAACGCAAGGGTAGCAGCACGTTGCGACCGAAACGCCCGCACCCCTGCGAGCCGTCCCGCGCTACGCTTCCCTACTTCCCAAATAGCGCACCCAGCAGGCCGCGACGTTTGGGCTTTTCTTCTCGGTAGGAACCCTCGGCAACCGCTGCAACCTGGCGCGGTTGCTCGCCGCCTCCACGGCGCACGATCTGGTATAGGAACGGAGATTTAACATATTTGACCTCGACGGGCGTGGCGTGTACGGTGCTCTCGCCGGACAGGTGCAGGCTCGGGTTGAGCGGTGCCACGATATGCGTCTCGCGTTTGTCGCTAAACACCACCGCGGCCGCGCGGCCCGTCTGGCCGTTTACGGCGATGCGTACCTGCTCGCCGTCGCGGCTGTCCGTTACCGGGCGATCGACAAAGTACACCGGCACCATCACCAGACCGTCCTTGTGCTTGCGAGCCTTGCGCGCCCACGTGCGAATGCTCTTTTTATTGAGCCCCAAGGTCGCCTCGGCATCGTTGCCCGCAACGTCGAGCGCCAGCTTGTCAATAACCACCTGGTCCTTGGTGGACGCATCGACGGAGACGACGCGGAAGTCGCCCTCCTGCATGGCGGGATCGAACGGCCCTACCTTGGCAAAGTCCCACGGCTCCAAAATGCCCATAAGACGAACGTCCAGATAGTTGGCCCTGGGGTATGCCCAATCGAGCACCTCGTAGTACACCAGGGTCTCCTTGCTCAGGCCCTTGCCCGGGAAGGACGCCATCATGCGCAGGTCCGCAAGCGCCATGGGGAAATAGAAGAGCATCATGTCGTTTTGGATCGCATCCTCCACGTCGTGCCCGGCAAAGGCATCCGGATACTGACGCACCAGCTGCAGTGCGTTCGCACGCGCCTGCTGCGGTGATATCTCACACGGAATGCCCTGCTCTGGCACATACTCGGCACCCACGCCCATGGTCAGGCGCTTGCTAAACGTGCCAGGTTTGAGCAAGTCTGCCACACCAATCTTGTTGCCGCAGGACGGGCACTCAAACACACGCTGCGTTGACTCGCCCTCAAAGGACGCTCCGCAGAAGGGGCAAGGAATGCTCACATGCGTGGCCTCTTGGAACTCCTGCGCCGTGCCGCGGTCTTCCCACAGCAGATGCTCCAGAACCGACTGGTTACGCCAGTGCGAATTAAAGAAATACCAGTCCGGGTCCTCTGGGCGCTCGAGCTGCGACACATGCGTGAGCTTGAGCAACCCGTCAACCACCGTCAGCGGTGTATGGCGAATGCCCAGAGCACTCTTGGGCTCCCCGGCGTCCGCTTGCCACGGGACGACCGTTCCGCAATAGGCACATTCAAAGCTGCGCTTTGCCTGGTGCGAATACATGGGGCCGCCGCAGTTTTGGCATTTAATGGCAAACATCTCGTCCATGGAAACGTCCTCCTTTGCACAGGGGCTGTCGACATTAAGTATGTCGAGCAAACAGGCACATGCCCATACCCATATGGCCCAAAATGGAGCATTCGAACGGACGAGAAGGCGCAGCGGGCTCGCAGCCGCGCGGACAACCACCCTTCTCCGCCCCGTGCTCGTTAGCACAGGTAGACCATTGCTGCATTTTCTGAGCATCGGCCCATAACGCACCCGTCCGAGCTACACTATCCCCTTAAACACGATTGTGAGGACGACCGTTATGCTATTTGTAAATCGGCTGGTACATACGCTTGTTCCCGGCAGCGAAAGCGAGCCGGTCGATACCTCCTGCCGCACCCGTGCCGGCTTTGCCGCGAGCCTTATCTGCATCGGGCTCAATATCACGCTATGCCTGGCCAAGGGCATCGCGGGCCTGCTCGCGGGCTCCGTCTCGCTTGTCGCCGACGCTTTCAACAACCTCTCCGATGCCTCGAGCAACATCGTGAGCCTGCTCGGATTCCGCCTTGCCAGCCGCCCGGCCGATGAAGGGCACCCTTATGGCCACGGCCGCTATGAGTACCTAGCAGGGCTGTTTGTCGCCGTCTTAGTCTGCGCCGTCGGCATCAACCTGATCTTGGAGTCGGTCACCAAAATCATCAAGCCCTCCCCCACCGCGTATTCGGCGCTCTCTATGGCAGCTCTTATTCTGTCCATGCTCGTCAAGTTTTGGATGGCGGCGTTCAACCGCGCACTGGGCAACCGCATCGACTCCGAGACGCTTATCGCCACGGCACAGGACTCCAAAAACGACGTCATCACCTCGGGCTCGGTCCTGGTGGCAGCGCTTATCTCGCAAACAACCGGCTTTGACCTCGATAGCTGGGCAGGCCTGGGCGTGGGCATCTTCATCTGTATCAGCGGCATGGGTCTGGTGCGCGATGCCATCAGCCCACTGTTGGGACAGGCGCCCGATCCTAAGCTTGTCCAGACAATCCGCGACAAGATCATGTCCTACCCGCAGGTCCTAGGCACGCACGACCTAATGGTGCACGATTACGGTCCCGGTCGACAATTTGCCAGCGCGCACGTGGAAATGCCCGGCGAGGGCGATGCATTTGAGCATCACGAGATCCTGGACACCATCGAGCACGATATCAAGCGCCAGATGGGCATCGACATCACGCTGCACTGCGACCCCATCGCCACAACCGGCGACGACCTGCGCGGTTGGGTCAAGCGTGGCATCATGCAGATCGACCCCGCGCTCTCCATCCACGACTTGCACGAGCACGATGACTTCGTTTCGTTTGACCTGGTGCGCCCCGACGGCTTTGACATATCCGACGAGGAGCTGCTGGAGCTCGTCACCCGCATCGTGCACGAGCGCCGCCCCGATGCCTCGTGCGTCGTCACGTTTGACTCGGGCTTTAGCTCGCCCGACCGACCGGCCGAGAAGCTGTAGTCCGCCTAGACGCTAGTTGCCCTGCGCACCCGAGATGCCGTTTTGCAGCGCGTTCCAGGTATCCGTTGCCATATCGCCCAGGTTCTGTGCGGTATCGCCGAGATTCTGAGCCGTGTCGCCCAGCTGCTGGGCTTTATCACCCAACTCCTGTGCCTTGTTGCTCAGGTCCTCCAGCGTGTTGGAGCTCGAGCTGTCCGTGGTGCCCTGCTCGCTGGACGCGTTGCCCGACGAGTTGCCCTTGTGCGTTAGCTGGATCTCGAGACTGCCATTGTCGTTATAGTAGGCAGAAGTAACGACCCAATTGGCATCGACGACAGGCGTTGAGCCGTCGTCAGTCAGGATCACGGCGTTCGAAAGGTCGGCCCCACGCGACTTGAGGAGCTTCTTGGCGTTGGACCAGTACTGCCCCGGGATATCGCTCAGGTCGACAACGCTGGACTGGGTGGCCTCAGTTTGCTCGGCCTGTGTGTCGGTTGAGGCGCCTCGCTTGTTGAGCATGCCAGACACGATGGCAAACGCAACCGACAGGGCAAAGAAAATCGCCAGCACGATCAGGATCTTCTTGATCACACCCGCCGAACGCGAAGGCTTCTTCTCCTCATCCTCACCGTACTGCGGAATCGACTTGGGGTACTCGCGATACGGCTCGCGCGCGTAGGGATCGCGCGACTCATAGCGAGGCTGCGCCGTACGCGGCATATACGTCGTCTGCTGAGGCTGTGGAATGGGATTTTGCGGCAGGCCATCATAGGGATCCGGCGCCGAGGCGGCATAGGGATTCTGCGGCGCGTAATCAAACGGGTCCGGCACCGCGTTGCCATAGGGGCTTTGCGGAGAGGCGGCGTAAGGATCCTGCACCGCGTCGCCATAACCCATAACCCGCGTAGGCTCGGCAGAAGGCTGCGTCGCAGCAGGGTCGGCATAACCGGGACCGGACACAACGCGGGTCGCATCGGCGCTGTCGCCAGCCTGCGCGGAGCCGTAGCCGCCCATCACGGTCGTCTTATCCTGATCCATGCAACGATTCCTTTCCGTCGCCCGTAAGCATCAAGTTATCCATGCATTCTACCCGCGCAAAAGCCTATGATGGTCACGGCCCGCCGGTATCTACAAGACATGCGCGGTCCCCCAACGAATCAAAAAGCCCCGCCGGGCCTTGGGGGCACGGCGGGGCGGGCAGGCAGCTAGGGGCAACAGGCTTAGAACAGGCCGGTGATGTTGCCGTCGTTGTCGACGTCGATGTTCTCGGCCGCGGGGACCTTGGGCAGGCCCGGCATGGTCAGAACACTGCCAGTCAGTGCGACCACAAAGTGAGCACCGGCGGAAACCTTGAGCTCACGCACCGTGATGCGGAAGTTCTCGGGAGCGCCCAGGGCCTTGGCGTTGTCGCTAAAGCTGTACTGCGTCTTGGCCACGCACACCGGCAGGTTGCCAAAGCCGTTCTCGCGCAGCTCGGCGAGCTGGCGCTTGGCGGCCGGCGTAAAGTCAACGCCGTCGGCGCGGTAGACCTTGGTGGCAATGGCCTCAAGAGCGTCGGCCACATCGGCGCCGTCCTCATAGGCAAACTTGAGCTCGCTCGGCTGCTCAATCAGACGCATAACCTCATCGGCAAGCTCGAGCGCGCCCTCGCCGCCCTTGGCCCAGACCTCGGAAAGCTTAACGTTGACGCCGAGCTTCTGGCACTCGGACTCGATGAGCGCAAGCTCGGCCTCGGTGTCCGTCGGGAAGCGGTTGATGGCGACTACGCAGGGCAGACCATAAACGTTCTGGATGTTGTCGACGTGACGCAGCAGGTTGGGCATGCCGGCCTTGAGTGCCTCGAGGTTCTCCTCGTTGAGGTCGGCCTTGGCGACGCCACCGTTGTACTTCAGCGCACGAGCGGTCGCGACGACCACGACGGCGCTGGGGCGAACGCCCGTCATGCGGCACTTGATGTCGAGGAACTTCTCGGCACCCAGATCGGCACCGAAGCCGGCCTCGGTAATGGCGACATCGCCAAAGCGCATCGCCATACGCGTGGCCATGATAGAGTTGCAGCCGTGGGCAATGTTGGCGAAGGGACCGCCGTGAACAAACGCGGGCGTGCCCTCGAGCGTTTGCACCAGGTTGGGCTTGAGCGCGTCCTTAAGCAACGCGGCCATGGCACCCTGGGCCTTAAGGTCGCGGGCACGGACGGGCTCGCCGGCAAAGCTGTAGCCGACGACGATCTCGCCCAGGCGCTCCTTGAGGTCGTTAATGCTCGTAGACAGACACAGGATTGCCATGACCTCGGAGGCGACGGTGATATCGAAGCCGTCCTCGCGCGGCACGCCCTGGGCCTTACCGCCAATGCCGTCGATGACGTGGCGCAACTGACGGTCGTTCATATCGACGACGCGCTTCCAAGTGATGCGTTTAACGTCAATACCGAGTTGATTGCCCTGCTGGATGTGGTTATCAAGCATGGCGGCCAGCAGGTTGTTGGCAGCACCGATGGCATGGAAGTCGCCGGTAAAGTGCAGGTTAATATCCTCCATGGGGATGACCTGAGCCCAGCCGCCGCCGGCAGCACCGCCCTTAACGCCAAAGACGGGGCCGAGCGAAGGCTCGCGCAGGGCCACGGCACTCTTGACGCCGCGACGGCGTAGGCCGTCGGCCAGGCCGATGGTCGTGGTGGTCTTGCCCTCGCCCGCGGGCGTGGGGTTGATAGCGGTCACGAGGACAAGCTTGGCCTGGTGATCAGTTGGCTCGTTGAGCAGGGAATAGTCGACCTTTGCCTTGTCAAAGCCGTACGGAATCAGATGCTTAACGTCGACGCCGGCGTTCTTGGCCACCTCGGTAATAGGCAGCGGCGTAACAGAACGTGCGATTTCGATGTCAGTAGGCATGGGCGGTCCTTTCGTTACCGGATGAGAAAAAGACCAGTCCAGCATAGCACGCACGCGCAATAGTAAAACACCCATAACCGATGAACGGCGATATGTTTACCCGATGCCCAGCGATAGCCCAACAGCCCGCCAAAACAAAGCGCCCTAAACGGTAGGTTCAATCCCCAGGTGCTCAAAGGTGCGAAGGGTTGCCTGACGGCCCTGCGGCGTACGAATCATCAACCCGCACTGCAGCAGATAGGGCTCATAGACATCCTCGAGCGTGCCCGGGTCCTCGCCCACCGCGCTGGCAAGGGTCGTAAGTCCCACGGCACGACCGGAGAACGTCTTAGCGAGCGTCTCCAAAATGCGAATATCCATCCAGTCCAGACCGAGCTCATCGATCTCGAAGAACTCGAGCGCCTGGCGACAGATATCGAGCTCGATGGGACCGTTGCCGCGCACCTGTGCGTAATCGCGCACGCGCTTGAGCAGGCGGTTGGCAAGACGTGGCGTGCCGCGCGAACGCGAGCCGATCTCGAGTGCACTGGGATGGTCGATCGTCACGCCCAGGATAGTCGCCGAACGCGTCACAATCTGCGCGAGCTCTTCGACCGTGTAGTAATCCAGGCGATATGAAATGCCGAAGCGGTCGCGCAGCGGGCCGGTCAACATGCCCGAGCGGGTCGTGGCCGCTACCAGCGTGAACTTGGGGATATCCAGGCGAATCGAGCGCGCCGCCGGACCTTTGCCGATCACGATATCGAGCGCAAAGTCCTCCATCGCGGGATACAGGACCTCCTCGACCGAACGGTTGAGACGGTGGATCTCATCGATAAACAGCACATCGCCCGGCTGCAGGTTGGTAAGGATAGCCGCCAGGTCACCGGTACGCGCGATGGCCGGACCGCTCGTCGTCTTAATCTGGGCGCCCAGCTCGTTGGCGATAACCGTAGCCAGCGTGGTCTTGCCCAGACCCGGAGGGCCCGAGAAGATCACGTGGTCGAGCGTTTCGCCACGGCTCTGCGCCGCTTCGATCAACACGCGCAGGCTCTGCTTGATGTGCTCCTGACCGCAGTAGTCATCCAGGCGCTGAGGGCGCAGGGTACGGTCGACATCGAGGTCCTCGGGCGTCAGCTCCGAGCCCACCATGCGCTCGCCATGCGCCATGGATGCCGCCGGCGAGTTGCCGGGCGTCGCCCACAGGTCCTGAGAGTCATCGGCTTCCCACATCACGCATCCATTCCGAGTCGCTTAAGCGCCGCGCCGAGCAGGTCCTCGACACGCATATCCTGCCCATCATACCCGCTCAGGGCAACATCGGTCTCCTGCGGGCTAAAGCCCATGGAAAGGAGCGCCGCACGGGCGTCATCGATCGCCGAGGGCGCGGCGGCGGGCACGGGCATCGCGACCTGTCCGGGAATCACGTCGACCGGCACAAAGCCCTTATCCTTGGCAAAGGTGCTCTTAAGCTCCAAAATCAGGCGCTGAGCCGTCTTTTTACCCACGCCGGGCACCTTGGCCATGCCTTTGTCGTCCTCGGCCATTACCAGCGAATACAGCTGTCCCACGGTATAGGTGGAAAGCACGGCGAGTGCCAGGCGCGGACCAACACCCGAGACGGACACGAGCCGGTCGAACATCGTGCGCTCGTCCTTGGAGGCAAACCCAAAGAGCGTCATGGCGTCCTCGCGCACCTGCATGCGCGTGTAGAGGCGGACCTCGCCGCCGGGCGTCGGCAACGTGGCAGCGGTGCTGCCCGAGATGCCGAGCTCAAAGCCCACGCCCGACACATCGACGACAGCCGAGCTCATTGTTGCCTCGACAAGCGTTCCATGGAGCTGGGAGATCATCAGTATCCGGTTCCTCTCTGTTGATAGAACTCGCCGCCAGTAAGGGCGCGGGTACGGCTGAGGTTTACGTGGCAGATGGCGCAAGCCAGGGCATCGGCGGCATGGTCGGGATGCGGGTCGTGGTCGAGCTGCGTGAGCGTGCGCACCATGTAGGCGACCTGCCGCTTGTCTGCGGCACCGGTACCCACCACAGCCTGTTTGATTTGCATGGGCGTGTACTCGCCAATCTCGAGCGCGCACTCCGAAAGCGCAACGAGCGCGGCGCCGCGGGCATGTGCCGTGGGGATGGCCGAACGAACGTTGGCACCAAAGTAGATGCTCTCGATGGCAGCCGTGTCGGGGCGGTACCGCTCGACCACGCCCTTAAGGTCATGGGCAATGTGCGACAAGCGCACCGCGAGCGGACTCCCGGCACTGGTCTCGATGCAACCGTAGGCACGGCAGCGAACCTCGCCGCGCCGCTCCTCGATAATCCCCCAACCCGTATGGGCCAAACCGGGGTCGATACCCAAGATAACCAAGCCAGCCTCCCCTCGCCACAAGCACAGCGCAAGACAAGGCCCCGCGCATCATTCACGAACGTCTGTTCTAGAATAACACAACCTGGGAAGTATGAGCCAAGCAAGGTCGAATCGCAGGTTGACCACACGCCAGCGAGCGCCCGCCAGAGCGAGCAAGGTGGCGTGAAAGAGGAGGGCATAGGCCTTATGGCCATGCCCGACGATTGAACGCCAGATTGCCGCTCTGGTGGGCGCGCAGCGTTCTAGTTTTGAGAGAAGAATGGGAATTGTCTTGGATCAACCGGCGGATGCGGCATCGGGCCACCCTGGGGACCACCTTGCGGTCCGCCCCGGCCGCCCATCATCTTTTCGATGGCGTCCTGAACCTCGCCCTCGAACTTTTTCATTCCCTCGTGCAAACGACGCTGACCGTCCTCAGAGCGCAGCTCCTCCATCTGCTCGGGCGTAATACCCAGAAGCTCGCCCAGCACGCCCATCATCTCGTTTCGCACGCGCTCGCTCGTATCCTCGTCAGCAAAGCGGCGCACCTCGGCGCGCGCCAGCGAATCGACCGTCATACGCTCCTTGCCGCTAAGCCCCAGGTCGGACCACGCGAGCATATACGGCCAGGCACGCTCGGCAAACGAACGGGCCGAGACGATCGGCGTCGTCGGCAGCATGCGGCGGGCGGCCTCGCCCTGTCGAACGAGCATCAGCAGCAGCGAGCAAGCCTCAGGCTTGCCAGTGGCCATCGGGATGTCGTCGAAAGATCGATTGCGGTCCACGTGTGCCTCGAGCGCGCCATCGACCTCACCCGGCTCAAGCCCGCCGAGCAGCTGTGCCGCGCGGTCGAGCATATCGACCGGACCGTCGAGCGTCGAGAGCGCCTGCGCCAGCACGCGCTCCATACAATCTTCCACCGCGTTGAGCGTCACGAGCTCTTGGGGCACCACAGCAGACGTGCGGTTGCGCACACGCGCCACAAACTCAAGCGTCGACAGGTACACATCGCCAAAGGGCGCAAAGTCGCCCTGGTAGCCGCCGCAAAGCGCCGGCGCCGCCAGCGCGTACTCGGTTTTGGACAGCGGGCTCAGCGCCATCGCACCCAGCTCGAGCGCCGTGTCCTCCAGCATGAGGCCCAGCGTGCGAGAGCGCAGGCGCTCGGCGTCGCCCGCCGACACATCGCGGTCGAGCACACGCGCGGCATCCGGCGCATCGCGCTCAACGGTGCGAATATGCAGGCGCTCAGCAATCGCGCGAACGGCGGCACAGCGAGCAGCCTCGGCCTCTTCCTGCGCCGGCGTAAAGATGCGGTTGCGCCCCAGCACCAGGCCGATCACATTGCGCGGACCCAAGGCGTCGACGGCAAGCGCCGCCAGCAGGGACGACGGTAGATCGCCCTCGAGCGCCACCACGGCGCGCGACGTACCGTGGGCACGGGCGTTATCGCGCACGGCGAGCACCAGCGCCTGCCACAGCCACTCCTCGGAGCGAAACTCCGGAAGCTCATGGTCCTCCAGGGCGTCGAGCATCACGCCGCGCTGAATCTCCTGGACCAGCAGGCTCTCCTCAAAACACGGCGCCTGGGCCACCACGCGGCCGCAGTCGTCGAGCACAAACGAGCCACCGGTATACACCGACTCGTCGTACGCACCGACCGGCGCCATGCAGGCAAACCACACGCTACGCTTGGATGCGATCTTGCGGTAGGCTCCACTGCGCACGGCGGCAACGGCAGCGGTCTCGCGGTCGGTCATGTCAAACGCGTTGAATTGGAAATACGCAATGAGGTCAACACCGGTCGGCAACATCTCGAGTTCGCGGTCCAAGTCAAAAATCACGGCAATGCGCACGCCGTCCACGTCGAACACCGGCGGCGCCCAACGCGTGTCGTTGTTCTCACCACGCTGCAGGGCAATGCTCGAACGCGCCGGCACCACATGACCGTCCTTGAGCATCATGTAGTCGAGCAGCGGCTGGCCCTCAAACGAAACCGCCGCGGGCACGATGCAGATCATGTCAAGCTCCTGGATACGCTCGGCGACACCAGTCAAGCCGGCAAGCATGTCGTGCTCAAAGTCGGCAGTGCCCACCAGGCCCCCGGGCATGGCGCCCATAAAGAGCGGAGCCGGAACGCACAGCACGCGCGCCCCGCGCTCGTGGGCCAGACGAGCCTGGTCCTCGATGCGGCCGCAAATGCCCTCAATATCACCCAGGCGCATATCGATCTGTGCAAGCGCGAGCTTCATGGCTCAGCCCTTTCCGTCGTAAACCATCGTTGTCGTAGTAAAAGCGCCGGCCGCATAATGCAGTCGGCGCTCGCATGTGCATATGCTAGCTATGATACCCCGAGCGGGGGCGCGCTCCTAGAATGTCGCGGACCACAGCCCGTGCAGGTTGCAGTAGGCATAGACGGTACCGGTCTTGGAACCGCCGGCAAAAAACGTCGCGGGCTTCATACCGGGCTCAAGGTAATGGACCTCTAAGCGGCCCTCGGCCTCAAGGGCGATCCACTCAATATAGTGCTCGGGCAGGCTGGGGTGCTCGACCGAGCCCACGCGTGCGCGGATCACGTGACCGTCACGCTCGCTCTCGACGACGGGCACGTGCTTCTCGTGCGCTGCATCCTCGGTGTTCGCGGTCAGCTCCGTGCAGCCGGCAGGGGTTGCAACGTCGTTACCAAGGGCGGCAATGAGCTTACCGTCGGGGTCCTTAAAGAATTTCGCCATGATGTTCTCCTTTGCTGATGTGCCAATGTTCTTGATGGTTCTTATGCCCAAAGGCAGACAAACCATCCACGGCATTGCAAATGAACACATAACGGGCGGGGACGATGGGGCAGCGTGTGCCATCCGCCCTGGCAGCCCCGCCCGAGCGGGTTAGCGCCCGTCGCCGCCCAGCAGCGCCAGAACATCCTCGCGGGTAAACAGCGCCGACGAGATACCGTCGCCGCCGAGCACGCTGTTGACCAGGTCGCGTTTGGACTCCTGCATCTGCATGATGCGCTCCTCGATCGTGTCCTTGGCGATGAGCTTGTACACGGTCACGGTATGTTGCTGGCCAATACGATGCGCGCGGTCGGTCGCCTGGTCCTGCGCGGCCACGTTCCACCACGGGTCGTAGTGAATGACCACGTCGGCCGCCGTCAGGTTAAGGCCCACGCCGCCCGCCTTGAGCGAGATCAGAAACACCGGCACCTCGCCCGCCTGGAACTGCGCGACCATCTTGGCGCGGCTCTCCTTGGACGATGCGCCCGTGAGCTTAAGGAAGGCGATATCCTCCTTGGCCAAGCGCTTGCCAATGATATCGAGCATGCCCGTAAACTGGCTGAACAGCAGAATGTGATGCCCGCCGTCGAGCGCGCCGTGCACGAGCTCCATGCAAGCGTCGAGCTTGGCGCTCCCCGCCTTGTAGTCCTCGTAGTGCAGATGCGGGTCGCAGCAGATCTGGCGCAGCTTAGTGAGCTCGGCGAGCACCTTGAGCTTGTCCTTCTTAAACTCACCGGCTTCGCGATGCTGCACCTGCTGGGCAATGCGATCCTGGTTAGCCAGGTAGAGCTTGCGCTGCTCGCCGGTGAGCTGCGCCATGACGGTGTCCTCGATCTTCTCGGGCAGGTCGGCGACCACGTCTTCCTTAACACGACGCAGCACAAACGGCGACACGAGCGCCTGCAGGCGAGCAGCGCTGTCACCCTCGGCGTGTTCGACCGGGCTCTCAAAGCGCTTGGCAAACGACTCGCGCGCGCCCAAAAGGCCCGGCATCAAAAAGTCGAAGATACTCCAGAGCTCGGACAGGCGGTTTTCGATAGGCGTGCCCGTCAGGGCAAAGCGCACACCGGCGGGCAGGCGCTTGGCGGCGCGCGCCACCTGCGTGAGCGGGTTTTTAATGTACTGGGCCTCGTCGAGCACCACGCGGGCAAAGTCCTGCTCGGCATACTCGTCGATATCGCGACGCATGAGGTCATACGAGGTCACGACCACGTTATGCTCGGCGGCCCCGGCTATCTGCACGCGGCGCTGCGCCTTGGCACCCACGATGGCGCACACGTCGAGCGACGGGGCAAAGCGCTCCAACTCGGCAGTCCAGTTGTACACGAGCGATGCCGGGCATACCACGAGTGTGGGCTTGGTATCCCCCGCCTCCACGCGCGCCAGGATATGCGCGATCATCTGCAGTGTTTTGCCCAGGCCCATATCGTCGGCCAAGATGCCGCCAAGGCCCAGATGCTCGAGCGAGCCGAGCCACTGATAGCCATCGACCTGGTAGCCACGCAGCGTGGCCCTGAGCGAGGCTGGCACCGTAAAGTCCATCTTGCCGAGCGTGTCCAGACGCTCGACAGTGCGACGGAATGCGGCATCGCGATCGGCCTCGAGCGCGGGCGTGCGCGTGAGCATGCTATCGACAAACAGGGTGCTCGATGCGGGAAGCGACACGCCGTCGAGCAGGTCGACGGCATCGACGCCCAGGTCCTCGGCAAGGCCAAACGCGGCGCGGGCGCCCTCGTCCAGACGCACGATGTCGCCGGAGGTCAGGCGCGCAAACGTCTGGTGGCGCTTGTACGAGTCCAGGTAGATGGCAAGGTCTGCGGCCGAAAGCCCGCTCGCGCCCAGCTCGACGTCGAGCAGATTGCTCTTGACGGTCGCACGCACCGAGAGCTTGGGCGCAGGACGTACCGAGATCTGGCGCAGGCGGTCGCTGAGCATGACCTCGCCCAGCTCAGACAGCACAGACAGGCCCTCGGTCAGCAGGCGGAACAGGCTCTCGTCATCGCGCTCCTCAAACGCCAGGCCGCCCTCGTAGAAATCGAAGTACATGGCAGCCGTGTCCATAACGCGAAACTCCGCCACCATGTCGCGGGGTGGCACTCCGGGGCGCTGGTCTTCGAAGGGGCTCCCCGGAGCACCCAGGCTAAAAAGATCTGCCGACCAATCGCCGTAGGCAACCGTGATCTTGCAGGTCACAAGTCCGTCGTCAACACCGATTGCCATAGCAAAGCTCGGCTCGGGCGCCACGGTGTCAAGCACGGCGGGAGCGGTGAGGTCGGTGTATTCGCGCAGCACGGGCAGCGCCATGCGGCAGAACTCGCCCACCTGTTCGGCGGCGATATGGACCGGCGTGCGGCAGGGCAGCAAACGCGACAGAAACGGTGCAGCATGCTGAGCAAACGCCGCGTCGGTACGGCGCGCGCGGTGCGTGTCGACCAGATAGGCAACATCGCCCGAGGCAAAGCAATATGCATCGGCGGGCAGGCGCAGGTCATAGCTGCCGCCGGCCGCCGGCGCGATCTTGGCGGCAAGAAGCGGCGGGCGTTTTGCCGAGGCCTCGTCCTCCCCTTCCGGTACCGACTCAACCGCCACCTCGTAGGAACGATGCGTCGTCGTCCCCCGCGACCAGGCGGGCTCAAAGGAAATGGTCCGGCCACGCAGCAGGTCCAGCATGTATACGATGTCATGCTCGGACAGCGGCAGCTGGCGCTCGGCGACAAAGCCGCTGCGCGCAAAATCGTACGCCGTCGAGCGCGAGCTCGTAATGTCACCGAGATAGGCAACCGTCGTCGCAACAAGGTCGAGCAGGCGCACCGAAACCTCGTCAAAGGCCTCGGGCGTATGGAGGAACGTGAGCTTCTTGCCGTACGAGAACGTGCCGCCGCGCACGTAGGCATCGGCCATGCCGTCGATGTCCTTGACCACGTAGGACACCGAGCCGCAGCGAATGCGAAACTCGAGCGCCCAGCTAAAACGGTCGGCAAACAGCGGATTGTAGTACGGCACCAGCGAGGGCTCCAATACCGCCTTGGGGGCATCGGGGTCGACGGTGGAGGCGAGCTTGCGGCGCATGCCCGCCAGCTCGTCCATGCGCGCGTCCGAAAGATCGGAGAGTGCTTTCATGAGGCTCGGACTCGTGGGAACTGGTGCCGGAAAGGGAAAGTTGGGGTTGACCGCCGGCGCGGCGGACGCGGGGCGCGCAGGCTGCTTGGGCGCCGCCGTAAACGTGCGGACCGGCGTGCGCAGGCCCTCGACGGACTCGGTGCCGCTTGCGTCCAGATACGCAAGCGCCGTAGCGATGGCGTGCTTGCACATGCCAGGGTAGCGGTAGGCGGCGGGGCAATCGCAGTCGTAGTCGATAACCTCGTGCTCGTCCACATCGAGTTCTACATGCGTCTTGTACAGGTCGCCGCGCGAACCGCGCACCGTACCCTCGACCGTCACGTTCTTGGAAAAGCGCGAGCCGGAGTCCTCAAACGACAGCACGGCGCCGTTGAGCATGAGCGAACGCCCCTTCATAAAGGTGCCGCTGAGCGCCGCTTCCTTACGAAGCGCCTGCACAAACGTCCCCTGTGCCATCACTTCCTCCAATCAACCCGCCAAATGATTTTTCTGGGACGGGGATGAAAAAATCATTCCCGTCCCAGAAAGACAGCCCCGTTATGCATCACCCAAAATGATTTTTTAATCCCCGTCCCAGAGAAATCATTTTAGATCACCGTTACTCTGCCCTGGTTACCCACAATCGCCTTGGCCTCGGCCAGCAGCGGAATCGAGCGCGCGTTGACCTTGGCCGGCACCTCGGCGCGCAGCACGCGCCCGTCTACCTGCTCGATAAAGATCTCCACGCGGTCGCCGCCCGGGTTGGTGGTGAGCACCGTGGCCAGGCGCGCCATATTGCCTTGGCTAAAGCGGCTGTTGGGCACCATGACCTCAAACACCTTGGGCTTGTTGTTCTCCTCGTTGAGCTCCAGCGGCACGATCTCCTGCGCGATGATCTGGTCGCCGCGGTCCGAGCGCTCGAGCTTGCCCTTAATGCGCACAAAGGCGTCGGACAGCTGCGCGCCGGTCTCGGGATCGACCTCGCCGTACAGATACCCCTCGGCCTCCTTATAGGTCTTGGGGAACACGACGACCGTGGCCTCGCCTTCCATGTCCTCGAGCTGCACAATGCCCATGGGGTCGCCGTTTTTGGTCACGCGCTTGGACACGCTCGAGACCATGCCGGCCCACCACAGCGCCTTGCCCTCGGGAATCTCCTGGTTGATGGTGCCGCCCGTGGGGTTTTGCACTTCGTAGCCGGTGTCGATCTGCGAGAACGAGAAATCGCGCGCTTTGCTGAGCGCATACTCAAACGGGCGCAGCGGGTGGTCCGAGACATAGATGCCCAGAACCTCCTTCTCCTGGCTCAGCTTGAGGTGGCGGTCCCATTCCTGGCCGTCCGGATCGGGCACGCTGACCTCGAAGCCCGAGCCCTCAACGTCACCAAACATGTCGAAGAACGAGGTCTGGCCGCTCGCGCGGTCCTTTTGGCGCTTCACCGCGGCATCGATGATGTTCTCGGGGTTGTTCTTGTCCACAAAGTGCATCATCTGACGGCGCGGATAGCCCGTGGAGTCGAAGGCACCTGCCTTGATCAGCGATTCGATCACGCGGCGGTTGGCCTGGCTCGAGTCCACGCGCTCCACAAAGTCGTGCAGCGTCTTAAACGGACCGCCCGCCTCGCGCTCGGCGATAATCGCCTGCGCCACGCCGGTACCCACGCCGCGGATGCCGGCCAGACCAAAGCGCACGCCTTCCTTGGTAGCCGTGAACTCGGTGCCGGACTCGTTGACGTCTGGCGACAGCACAGGGATGCCGTCGTGACGGCACGCCGAGACGTAGTGCACGATCTTGTCGGTCTTGCCCGTGTAGGACGTCAGAACGGCCGCCATGTACTCGTGCGGATAGTGCGCCTTGAGCCATGCCGTCTGCATAACCAGAATGGCGTAGCCGGCGGAGTGCGACTTGTTGAAGGCGTAGGATGCGAACTCGAGAACATCGTCCCAAATCTTCTGGGCGACCTCGCGCGTGTAGTTGTTCTTGATGGCGCCGTTCATCCAGTGGTCGTAGGTGGTCTCGTCCGAGCCATCCTCCCAGTGCAGCACCGTCGACGTGAGCAGCTTGATCTTTTTCTTAGCCACGGGCTTACGGATACGCGAGTCCGATTCGCCCTTGGAGAAGCCGCACATCTCGACGGAGATGAGCATAACCTGCTCCTGGTAGACCATGGTGCCGTAGGTTTCGCCCAGGATGTCGTCCAGGCGGTCGTCGTAGGAGACCGCCGGCTCCTTGCCGTTCATACGGTTGATGTAGGACGAGACCATGCCGGCGCCCAGCGGGCCCGGGCGGTACAGGGCGATCAATGCTACGACGTGCTTGTACTCGGTGGGCTTCATGTTCTTGATCGTGGCCGTCATGCCGGCGGACTCGACCTGGAAGACGCCGGCGGTGTGGCCGGAGCCCATGAGCTTAAAGATCTCGGGGTCGTCAAAGGGAATCTCTTCCTCTTTGATGTCGATGCCAAAGTTCTTTTTGATATTGGCCTTGGCCTTGGAGATAACCGTCAGCGTACGCAGGCCCAGGAAGTCCATCTTGAGCAGGCCCATGTCGGCGACGGTATGGCCCTCGTACTGGGTAATCTCGACGCCGCCCTTGGTATCGAGCTTGGTCGGCACGTGCTCGTTGACGGGGTCGCGGCAGATCAGAACGGCGCACGCGTGCACGCCCTCGCCACGGGTGAGGCCCTCGATAGAGAGCGCCGTGTCGATGATGCGGCGGGCGTCGTCGTCCTTTTTATATGCCTCGGCAAAATCGGGGTTAAACAGATCCTCTTTGCCGGGTTGTTTGTCGAGCACCTGCTTGAGCTTGACCTTGGGGTCGCTCGAGACCATCTTGGACAGGCGCTGGCCCATGTAGACCGGGTAGTCCAGAACGCGCGCGGCGTCGTTGATAGCCTGCTTGGCCTTAATGGTCGAGTAGGTGATGACGTGGGTGACTTTCTCGGGGCCGTAGAGCTGGCGAACGTGCTCAACGACCTCGAGGCGCCGCTCATCGTCGAAGTCCATATCGATATCGGGCATCTCGGTACGCTGCGGGGACAGGAACCTCTCGAACATCAGGCCGTTCTCGAGCGGGTCGAAGGCGGTGATGTTCATGGCGTAGGCGACGATAGCGCCAGCGGCCGAGCCACGGCCGGGGCCGACGCCGATGCCGTTGTCCTTGGCCCATTGCACGTACTCGGCAACAATCAAGAAGTAGGCGGCAAAGCCCTTGTCGCAGATGACCTTGTATTCGTACTCAAAGCGCTCTTTGATGTTGACGCCACCGATCTCGCGCGTGGCCCAGTCGTCGCCGTAGTGCTGGCGCAGGCCCTTCTCGCACTCGCGGCGGAACTGGCTCTCGTGCGTCTCGCCGGGATCGAGCAGCGGGAAGCGCGGCAGAATGATGGAGTCCCAGTCGAGCTCCACGTAGCACTTGTCGGCGATCTCGAGCGTGTTGTCGCAGGCCTCGGGGCAATACGGGAACATCGCCCGCATCTCCTCCTCGGTCTTCATGTAGAACTCCGAGCCGGTCATGCGCATGCGGTTGGGGTCGTCGACCTTGGCGTTCATGCCGATGCACATGATGACGTCCTGCACGGGCGCGTCCTCGCGGCGCAGGTAGTGGAAGTCGTTGGTGGCGATGACCTTGACGCCCACCTGCTTGGCGATATCGATGAGCGTGCGGTCCATCTGCTCGTCGGTCAGGCCGTTATCGGTGGTAATGCCATGTTCCTGGATCTCGATATAAAAGTCGCCGGGCTCGAAGGTGTCACGGAAGGTCTCAGCCCATTTAATGGCACCTTCCATGTCGCCGCGGTCGATGTACTTGGGGATGATGCCGGCGATACAGGCACTCGTGCAGATCATGCCCTTGGCGTGGCGGCGCAGGTTGTCGAGCGTCACGCGCGGCTTGTAGTAAAAGCCCTGCACGGCGGCCTCGGAGACCGTCTGCATCAGGTTGACGTAGCCCTCCTGGTCCTTGGCCAGAAGGATCATGTGGTAGAGCTCGGGCTTGTGGTCGCGGGCGAGCGTCTCGTCCGGCGTAAAGTAGACCTCGCAGCCAAAGATGGGCTTGATGACCAGCGGCGGCTTGAGCTCGTCGATGTTGCCCTTCTCGTCCCACATGGCCATGTCCTTCACATACTGGGCATGCTCGCGCGGGTTTTCCTCGGGATCGGGCTCCACCAGCTCGTCGCGGCGGTCCTTTTCCAAGAAGGCCTTGTCGTGGCTCCAGGTTTTGTACTCGGGCGTATTGTGGTTGACGGCGTCGCAGGCCAGCGCCAGATCGGGCACGCCATACATGTAGCCGTGGTCGGTAATGGCCACGGCGGGCATGCCCAGTTCAACAGCGCGATTGACCATATCCTGGATACGGGTTGCGCCGTCGAGCATAGAGAAAACAGTGTGATTGTGCAGATGGACGAATGCCATGTGATGAGCTCCGATGCGGGTTCGTGTTCTGACTGAACGATTTTACCGCACGGCGCGGACGGCACCCGAACCTAGCCAAACCCACACGGCTCCTCACGCAGTTGCGGTGAAATGCGGACTGTTTGGCAGCTTTTTTGGCCAAAACAGTCCGTATTCCACCGCAAGTTATCTGAGGGCTAGAGGTTGTAGGTGACTACTTGAGGTTCGGCGGGTTCGACGAAGATGGTTGGATCCGGCTGTTCCACGCGGACGAACTTGACGGTCACGGCCTCAAAGCCCGCTTTGTGCAACACATCGGCGTAGACGCGCGCCTGCAGGGCGTGCTTCTCCTGCAGCTGTTCCGGCGTCTCGTCCGGCGTGCCGCCCGTCTTGTAGTCGATGACCAGCGCGCGTGACGAATCCGCCGGGTTCGTCGCCAAAGCGTCGATGGCGCCTTCGGCATATGCACCGTAGCGAGCGATGTCCTCGTCCTCGCAGCCCAGCGAAAAGAACGGCACCTCGGCGCGAACGCACGGCCAGGCAAGCAGCTCGGCACGGACCGCTGACTTGAGCCAGCGGTCCAGGGCAACGTCGAAGCGCTCGTGCTGCTCCGGCGTCAGGCGCCACAGACGCGCCAGTGCATCGGCACGCGCAGCGGGCAGCTCATCGGCACCCATCTCGATCAGCCATTGGCAGGCAGCATGGAACGCCGAGCCCAGCGCCATGGGGTTGCCGGCGGGCTCAACGGCGGCCACGTCTGCATCCATCATCTCGGAACCATCCGACTCTGCATCATCGCCGGCCTCGTCCATGGGCACGTGTGCCTCGGCGGCACGGTCCTCGGACTCGGCATGCAGCGCCGCGGCAATTGACGAGTAGCTGTACGAATCGCGCGCCGGATACGGGCAGGTGCCCATGCGCACGCCCACTGCCTGGGGATACACAAGCTCAAACGCATCGGGCTCGGGGTCGGCAGGACCGGGAACGGCGGCGCGGGCATCCGCACCGGCACCCTCCGGCTCCGCATCGCCGCGGACAAGCCTGCCCTCGGCATCCAGCGAAGCGTTGGCCTCAAACGCCTGCTCGCCAAAGGTAAAGCCCGCGAGCGAAATGAGCTCGTAGTCGCCCGGCTGGGAGTTGTCGAACACCAGGCGGTCGGCATCGAGCTGCGGCATGTCCAGAGCGTCGGTCGGCAAAATACGGCGCAGCACATCGTAGGTCAGATCGGTCTCGACGTCGAAGGTCGGCGCCGTCACCTTGCCACGGCTCACGCCGGCATCCATCGCCAGAATGACCAGCTCGCGCGCACGCGTCATGGCAACATAGAGCAAGCGGGCCCGCTCCTCGAGCGAAAGCTGCAGGTCGTCGTTGCGCAGGCGAGCAAATGCCTCGGCGGGAGAACCCGTCGCACAGACGTCCTCCATAAGCTCTGGCGGCAACCACAGCGACGTGCCCTTGCCCTTAAACGCGTGTTCAAACTGCTTTTTGACGTCATCGCCCTTCACAAAGGTCCCGTCGGCGAGTTTAACGCCGTCGAAGCGCGCCGGCAGCGCCACGACTTGCGCCCCACCGTCGGTACGACCCATCTGTGCCGCACCCGAGGACTTACGCACGCCAAAGCACTCGGCAACCGCTACGACCGGATATTCCAGACCCTTGGACGCATGCACGGTCATGATGCGCACCGCGCCGTCACCCTCCTCGTTGAGGGCACCCGGGGCCTCCTTGCCCGCCAAGAAGCGGTCGAAGGCCAGCGCAATGGAGCGCGGAGAATTGCCGAGCTCGGCCTCTGCCTCGGCCACGGCGTCGAGCGCCTTGAGCACGTTGGCGGCAATGGCCTTGCCCTCGGGGCCGCGCTTCGCCAGGCGCACGAACCAGCCGGAGGCGTTGACAGTATCGCGCGCGATGGCGGCGAACGAATCGCGGCCCACGCGACGAAGCGCATACCGCAGCACCTCGCGGGCGCGCGTCACGAGCGGCAAGTCTTGCAAACCCGGCACATCGGAATCGCTCATGATGCCCGCATCGATGTTGCGGCGCGAGGTCTCCCCCGTCTGATCGTCAAGCTTGGTCGCCAGCGCCAAAAACTCCTGGGCGCCCAGCGCAAACATCGGCGATGCCAGCAGCGGCATGAGGCCCTGCGCCGTATCGGCCGGATTGGCAAGCGTGCAGACTAGGGCGCGCACCGTCTGCACCTCGGCAGCCTGCGCAAAAACCGAGCCGCCCGCGATGACGCAGTCGAGCCCCTGGTCGCGGAAAGCCTGGGCATAGACATCGGCATTGGTCATGCGCCCCAGCAGCAGCACCATACCGCCCTGGGGCTGGCCCGCTTTAACGAGTGCTTGGAATCGCTCCGCAATCGCGCGAGCTTTCGCCTGCGTTCGCTCCTGCGTACTGCCACCGGCAACGAAGATCGCCTGGCGGCGCGATGCCTTCGCCTTGAGCTTGTCCTCGCGTTTGTCGCTCGGTTCAAGATCCAAGAACCCCTGCATCAAACCACCGGTGTCGCCGTCAAAGACGCGCGCTACGTAGCGCAACACCTCGTCGTGGCTGCGGAAGTTGCGCACGAGTTTGACGAGTTCGCCAGCGGGGGCATCGGACGCGGCAGCCGTCTCGGACGCAGCAGAGGAGCCCACCTTGCGTTCCTGGCGACGGAACACCTCGACCTCGGCACCACGGAAGCGGTAGATCGACTGCTGCGCATCGCCTACGGTGCACAGCGCGCGCTCCCCCGCGCCCGTCAGGTAACGAATCAAATCGACCTGCATCTGATCGGTGTCCTGGAACTCATCGATCATGACCATCTTAAAGCGACCCTCATAGGCCGCTCGGATGGCGGGATAATCGCGCAGCGCCTCGTACGCCATGCGCAGCAGGTCGTTGTTATCAAGCGCGGACTGGCCGGCCTTGAGCGCACGGTACTCCGCCTCCACAGCACGAGCAAGCCCCACCAGCGCATCAAGCGCGGGACCACCACAGGCCAGCACGATATTGATAAATGCATCGGCAGCCTCGGCCTTGAGCAGCTCCACCTGTTCCTTAGGGAACGCCTTGCTCGCCCGAGGCATGCTGCACGACATCATGAGTCGCGCCGCATCCTCCATCGTTTTGCCGCTCGCCTCGAACGCGTCGATGGCGTCGAGCGCCACCTGCGCTTTCTCGGTCGCGGCCTTGCTCGCACCCAACGCCGCGCGATAGGCGTCGGCAAGCGCAGAGGTGTCAGCCTGGCCGCGCGCCACGCACACATCGTCCATGCCGCCCGGCAGCTGGCTCGATAGCTCCAGCAGGTCGCGCACCAGCCCTTTGATGGTGGTACCGGCGCCAAACGGCCCGCCCTCGCCCGCCATGGGATACCAGGCGTAGAGGGCCTTGAGCGACGCCGCGAGCTCGGGGGCGGCATCGGGTGCCGTCGCGCGGGCCAGCACATGCTCGACAGCCTGATCCATAAGCTCATCGGTATCGGTAAGCACCGTGAACTCGGGATCGATGCCCAGCTCCAACGCATGCGCGCGCAGGATGCGCGAACACATGCCGTGAATGGTCGAGATCCAAGCGTCGTCGACGGTCAGGGCCTCCTCGTCCATACCCTCTTCGATAAGCGCGCGACGCACGCGGTCGCGAATCTCGGCTGCGGCATCTTTGGTAAAGGTAATGGCGAGCACCTGATCCAGATGCTCGACAAACGGACCGGATTCGGGCGAGAGCGCATAGACGATGCGGCGCGTGAGGGTAAAGGTCTTGCCCGAGCCGGCACCTGCCGAGACAAACAGCGGGCGGTCGAGCGTTTTGACGACTTGCAGTTGTTGCGGCATCAAAGTCGAAAGATCCATGGTCTACACGTCCCTCCTTACAAACGTTCCTTCGTGGTTATACGAGCAGCGCGCATGCGCGGCCTGAGCCGACGTCGGGTCGACGGCGGCAACGTTGCCTGCCTCGAGCTCGCGCAGACGCTCGGCAATGCCGGTCTCCACGCGATCGAGCAGCGCATCGAAGTCCATGTTGCCGCCCTCGCCGGGAAAGCCCTTCTTAAGGCCTGGGATGCGGCCGTCGCCGCGCTCTTCCTCGAGCAGCTCGGTGCTCGCGGCGCCGCGCAACGCCGGCTTGCCGCCCTTGGTCGAAAAGTAGAGCGCCGCGCGGGTGTCCAAATCCAGCGCCCGACGCATGGCCTGGGCGTAGATGAGCGTCTGGGTATGTGGCGGCAACCAGCGCGGATCGTCGATGGGCGCCGTGCCCGACTCCTCGTCGCGCACCGTGGGGTCGGCGAGCTTAAACTCCTCGACACCCGAGCGATGCTTGTAGTCGATTACCACGGCGCGATTCCCGGCATCCACGTCAACGCGGTCGATGCGCCCGCCGAGCGGCCAGCCGGCATACTCAACTTTAAGATCGTTAAAGGCAAACTCCAGGTAGCGCGGAGCAAAAGGAGTCAGCGCCTCGGCTTCATAGGCAAGCACACCCTCCAGCTGCGGCAAGATCTCGGCCACCTGGCGCTCCTCCACTGGAGAGAGCGGCACCAGCGGGCCCTCGGTACCGCGCTTGCCAGCGTGCTCGGCCAGGGTCTCGGCAAAGACCTCGTGCAGCAGCTCCTTCGCGCGCGGCAGGTTCATGGGCGTCACGTGCTCCATGCCCTCCTGCGGAAGACGCGCATGCAAGTGCTCCAGCACGTCATGGACAAAGTTGCCCTTCTCCATGTTGCCAAAGCCCGCATCGATGGACTGAGGTTTGACGCGATACGAGACGAACCAACATAACGGGCAGGTGGAATAGGCCTCGATCTGCGAGGCGGACGTCAGGCGCGGCACGAGTGGCGCGTCCTCGCCCTCGCCATCGCGACGACGCAGGACCAAATACGGCACGGCCTCGGCACTCAGATGCTGAGGGGCTTCACAGGTCACGCGCTCGCACTTGAGACCTTCGCCTGCCGCGGGATCGAAGTCCCTTACGATATCACCCTCACCCACGCACTTCGCCTTGTCGGCGCCAGCGGCCTTAGCGTCGTCAGCCGCTTTAGCAGCTTCAGCGGCCTCGGCAGCGCCAGCGGCCTCGGCATGCGCCCGCAGCTCGGTCCACACGGCAGCCGGGTAGCACTCGCGCGTCTGGCGATCGTGCGTCACGCGGGCAAGCGCAACCGGACCGCGCGCGGCCTGCATCGCGCGGCCAAAGCGCACGCGCAGCAAGGCCGCGGGCTCAAGCGTCACGCCCTCGCGACCAAGGCTCGCCGTCAGCGTGGCCAGTGGCCCCTCCTCGTGTGAGAGCGGATAGCTGTCCAGATCGACATCGGCAAACAGCACGGCATCGTAGCTGCCGGGGCGTAGAGCCGCCGCATCGGCAAGCGAAGCAAAGCGCACTTGGGCGCGTGGCGCACGGTCAACCTCGTAGGTCTCGTAATCGTAGGCGGTGCTACGCTTGTCTACCTTGGTGCGAATGCCATCGAGCACGGGCACGGTCGCGGCCTGCGACACGTCGAGCGCGCGAGCATCGTTCATAAGGATGTCGATGGCATGGCGCAGCAGAGCCGTCTCTGCCTGGCGACGGGCCTGGCCGTCAAGGCCGCCTAGAGCGCGATCGGGCAACGCCTCGGCGACGGCGAGCATTGCCTTGAGCGCCGTCACGGGCTTGTCGCGCCACAGCGCCTGGAACACGTCCGAGACCACGCATGGCACGTTCTTAAACCAGTTTTCTTCGCTGGCAGCCTTGCGGGCGCCCCTCACCTGGCCCTGCACGCTCTGCAGCAGGCTCTTGACGCCCGCAGTGGTCTTGCTGCGCGACAGTCGCATATTCTTATCGAAGGTACGGGCATTGACGGCATCAGCGCCCGAAAGCGGACTGTAGATCCAGTCGGTAAGCTCCGGCGCGGGCCACCACTCGGTCTTTGACGCCATGCCCTCGTCGGCGGCTTTCATACGCTCGATCAGGTTGGCGAGCGCCGTAAACTGCCTGCCCGCAATGGATTGGGAAAACGCCGTGAACTCGGCCGTCTCGGCAGCAACGTGGCGCGCCGCCAAACGAGCGGCAAGCTCGCCGAACAGCTGGGGTGCCCGGGCGGACACCACGAGTACGCGCACGAGGTCGACGGGTGCGGAGGCGGCATCGTTGACCTTGGACTCCTTGCGCGCTTTCACCATCTTATCGATGACGTCCGCATAGACACGGGCACGGGCATGGGGCCCGGCGACTTCCACAAAGGCAGGACGTACGACGGACTTTGGAGCAATCGCGGGAGCGCCGGCATCCTCGTCCAGCGGTGCAACCTCAAACAGCACACCGCGGGCATCAAAGGCGGCAGCCAGGTCCTCGCGCATCGCCGCCTGCTCGCGGGCAAGCAGCACGACGACCTCTCCCCCATTGTTCGCCACGGCAGACAGTAACTCGAGCAGGCCGTGCGTAAACGACGTGATACCGCGCACGCATACGGCGCGGGTGCACGCCGGCAGGTTATCGGCCAGGGCACCGGCCATAATGTCAGCCGCCTCGCAGGGCTCGACCATATCTCGACGGTCCAAGCCGCACGCATAGGCGCACAAAAGTTCAAACACGCGAGCCTCGGCGTCGCTTCTGGGCTTGGGCTTGCAAACGTTGTCGCAGCAACGCTCGGCACCTGTCCCTGCCACACCTGGCAGCACATCGCGGGCCATACGCGCGAGCATACGCACCGTGCCCTGGCTGCGCGAAAGCGGCTGCAGGTCGGCGTCGTCGAGACGCGCTACCATGTCCGAAAACAGCATCTGGCGTTGCAGGTTGTCGACGAAGCCGCGCCCGTCGCCCAAAAGCTCCCAAAGCGAGCGAAGCCACGATGTAGGCGTTTTGTAGTCAATACCCAGCGAAATCCCGGCTTCCGCCGCATCATGACGGCACAGGTCGAGCTCGGCAAACGTTGGCGCCAGCAGCACGGCACGCCCGTGGCGGGCAATAAGGTCGGCAAGCAGCGCCGACTCGGCATCGCTCAAATCCGTGTCGGCATTGGTGGTATAGATTCGAACAGGCATGGTCCTCCGCTCAAACTGTTCGCAATAATCAATGCATCCATCCTACCCGCCCAAGCGGACAGATTTGCCCCACGCCAACAGATTTCCTCCGTCCCCAAGGGATCAAAAAACCGCCCCCGGAGGGACGGTTCTTCGTAATTCATTGTTGTCGCTGGCCTACTCGCCATCCTCCAGCTTGATGAGGATCTTGCGATAGCCGCCGTACTCGCCGTTCAGCGCCTTTGAAACGCGGCTCACCGTAGTGGACGAAGCGCCGGTGCGGGCCTGAACCTCAACATAAGGCTCGCCCTCATCCAGATAGCGCGCAACCTGCAGACGTTGCGAAAGATCGCAGATCTCGCGCGGCGTGCAGATATCGGTCAAAAACGCTTGGATATCCTTCTCGTCATCCAAAAGACTAAATGCGTGGACCAGCTGCTTGACATCAGGCTTGTCAAACATGTTCTCGATATTCATCGATCACCGCCAAACCCGCCAAAAGGCATCGAAGTTGATACTGACATCGGGCATCGTTCGCCCGTTCTATGCAATAGGGCAACGCCTGTGGCTTTGCCCGTAGCAGTTTAGCACACCACCAAACTAAAGCGGCAAAACTCTCTGCCAGCGGCGCGTTTTCTAGGACGAACGCCGTTTTGAAACCGAATGCGCACGCAAGCTCCACGAATATCTGAGACAATGGGCGCCCAAACAGGACCGTGCCCCGCACCCATCCAAGTTGCAAAGGCATGTGCCCCTTACGCTCCCTCACCACGCCATGCGCAAGAAAGGATTCACACCATGCGCTTTATGCTTAACTGGCTCTTTACCTCGATCGCCATCGCGATCGCCACGTTCCTCGTTCCCGGCATCCAGCCCTTCGGTTTTGCCGAGGCCTGGGTCTGTTTCGCCTTCGTGGGACTGTTCCTGAACATCGTCGATTCGCTCGTCAAGCCGTTCCTGACGGTCATCTCGCTGCCGCTCACGATCATTACGCTGGGTATTTTTCAACTTGTGGTCAACAGCTTTATGCTCGAGCTGGCCAGCTACCTGTCGGTCAATCTGCTGGGCGCGGGCATCTCCATCGCCAGCTTTGGACCGGCCTTTATGGGCAGCATCCTGGTATCCATCATGCGCAGCATCCTCGACAGCATCGCCGAGGGCTAAAACGGCCATTCCGGCCGCGCCCGTCTCAACAGCCCAAAACGAAGGCCGCCCATCGCAAAGAAATGGGCGGCCTTCTTATTTGCCAAGTCTCAAAGGGCGAGAGAATCTGCCATTTCCACCCTGTCCCCACATGACAGGCGTGGGTTAGATGACGTAGTCGTAGCCCTCGTTGGGGGCGACGAGCGCATCGAGCGTCACGCCGTCGAGGTAGTCGTTGATGAGCTTGTCCAGATTCTTCCACACGTCGAGCGTGGGGCACTCATCAGATCGCGAGCAACCCTTGCAGTCGCCATCCAGACAGGCGACCGGCGCCAGGCTGCCCTCGGTCAGGCGCAAGATCTCGCCCACCGTGTACTGCTCGGGCGGGCGTGTGAGCACATAGCCGCCGCCCTTGCCGCGCATGCCCGAGAGCATATTGGCGCGCACGAGCGTCGCCAGAATATTCTCGAGGTACTTCTCCGAAATACCCTGACGTGCCGCAATCTCTTTAAGCGGGATGCGACCGGCCGCTTGGTGCTCGGCCAGATCGACCATAACGCGCAGGGCATATCTGCCCTTAGTAGAAACCAACATATATAGTGCTGCCTTTCGGTCTTTTAGTTCGTTGAAATTCTAGCCGAAAAATTGGCTTTGAAAATACCCGTTCCGGTCAAGATGGTTAATCAACTTGCAATAAACTCCTATTTCCTATTGCATTACTAGGCTTTAGTGTCTAGTATGCTTCCAACAGCAAAACGAACAACCTATAAGGTTTGTGGGTTTCGCTGCTACACGCACCGTAAAACCACACGGTATCCAGTCATTTGAACACTTTGGAGGTTCACCATGAGCAATGTTTACACGTCCATCGATCAGCTTATCGGCCACACCCCGCTTCTGGAGCTCACCCACTTTGAGGCCGACGAGGACCTCAAGGCCCGCGTGCTCGTCAAACTGGAATACTTCAACCCCGCCGGGTCCGTTAAAGACCGCGTCGCCAAGAACATGATTGACGAGGCCGAGAAGGCCGGCAAGCTCGTGCGTGGCGGCGACTACACCATCATCGAGCCCACGAGCGGCAACACCGGCGTCGGCATCGCCTCGGTGGCGGCGGCCCGCGGCTACAAGGTGATCATCACCATGCCCGAGACCATGTCCGTCGAGCGCCGCAAGCTGATGCAGGCATACGGTGCGCAGCTCGTGCTCACCGACGGCTCCAAGGGCATGAAGGGCGCTATCGCCAAGGCGGAGGAGCTGCAGAAGGAGACTCCCAACAGCATCATCGCCGGCCAGTTTGTGAACCCCGCGAACCCGGCCATTCACAAGGCCACGACCGGCCCCGAGATCTGGGACGACACCGACGGCAAGGTCGACATCTTCGTCGCCGGCGTCGGCACCGGCGGCACCGTGACCGGCGTGGGCGAGTTCCTCAAGGAGCAAAACCCCGAGATTCAGGTCGTCGCCGTCGAGCCCGCCACCTCCCCGGTGCTCTCCAAGGGCCAGGCCGGCCCGCACAAGATCCAGGGTATCGGTGCCGGCTTTGTGCCCGACGTCCTCGACACCCAGGTCTACGACGAGATCATCCCCGTCGAGAACGACGACGCCTTTGCCACCGGCCGCGCCGTGGGCCACAAGGAGGGCGTGCTCGTGGGCATTTCGTCCGGCGCCGCCGTGTGGGCCGCACTGCAGCTGGCCAAGCGCCCCGAGAACGAGGGCAAGACCATCGTGGCGCTGCTCGCCGACACCGGCGAGCGCTACCTGTCCACGGCACTCTTCCAGGATTAGAGCTCTTGTTCTTAGAACGAGTCCAAGGCACGCCGGTCTCCCCTCTCTTCTGGCAGCCTGAGCTCATCCCAACAGGGTGTCCCACAGGACGCCCGAACTTGCTACAATGTCTGCGGCGCGGAACCAGCCTCCCGCGCCGCTTTTCTTTTTTGGCCACATGCCACCAAGGAGAACCTCCCCATGCACAACAAGCGCGTGCTCGTCGCCATGAGCGGCGGCGTCGATTCCAGCGTGACCGCATATCTGCTCAAAAGTCAGGGTTACGAATGTGTCGGTGCCACCATGCGCCTCACCTGCCCCGCGCCCGATCCCACCACGGGCATGAGTAAGGTTGACCGCGACATCGCCGATGCAAAGGCCGTCGCCGAGCGCCTGGGGATACCCCATCACGTGCTCGACTTGCAGCAAACCTTCGACCGCAACGTTGTCGAGCGTTTTATGAACGCCTACCAGGAGGGGCTGACACCCAATCCGTGCATCATCTGCAACCGCCATATTAAGTTTGGCGCGTTGCTGGATGCGGCGCTGGATATGGGCTGCGACTACATCGCCACAGGCCACTATGCCAAAACGAGTCAGGCGCCCGACGGCACCTGGCAGCTGCATCGCGGCGAGGACCCCAAAAAGGACCAGAGTTACTTTTTGTATTCGCTCACGCAGGAGCGCCTGGCGCACACGATCTTTCCGCTGGCAGGCCTAGACAAAGAGCGCGACGTGCGCCGCATAGCCACCGAGCAGGGCTTTGTTAACGCCAAGAAGGCCGAAAGCGAGGACATCTGCTTTATTCCAGACGGTGACTACGCGGGCTATATCGAGCGCCGCTGCGGACATGCCGCCGCACCGGGCAACATCGTATGGCGCGACGGCAGCGTGGTTGGGCGCCACAACGGCGCGCTGCGCTACACCATCGGCCAGCGTAAGGGCTTGGGCGTCGCGATGGCGCATCCCGTGTACGTAACGGGTGTCGACGCCGTCAACAACACCGTGCATCTGGGCGAGGCAGAGGACCTGACGGCCACGGCGCTCACGGCCAACGACTGGATTTGGAGCGCCCCTGCCGACCGCATGGAGGCAGAGCTCGATGCCGGCGGCATTCGCGTGGGCGCCAAGTACCGCTACCGTCAGAAAGACCAGGCAGCGACCCTTACGCGCGGCGAAGACGGGCAAATGTTGCTGACCTTTGACGAGCCGCAACGAGCCATCGCCCCCGGCCAAGCCGTCGTCGTCTATCGCGGCGACATCGTCCTGGGCGGCGGCACCGTGACCGGCGCCATCAAATAACAGCGCCCTGCCACCATCCCCTCTATAACTTGCGGTGAAATAGGGACTGTTGGCGTTTAAAACCCCCAACAGTCCCTATTTCACCGCAACTTAGAGAGGACGGCCTCGGTCGGTACTGCCGTGTCAGCCGAGGCCGCTGCATCGTTAGCGCTGGACGTAGGCGCGAACCAGCTCGTAGGTATTGCGCACACCGTCCATGTGGCTGCGCTCGTAGTTGTGGCTCGCGTACACGCCGGGGCCGATCAGACCATGGCGAATGTCGTAGCCGGCCGAGAGCGTGGCCTCGACGTCGGAGCCGTAGTGCGGGTACACATCGATGGCGTAATCGAGCTCCAGCTCGCGCGCGATGTTGGACAGCGTGGTTACCAGGTCGTAGTTGTACGGACCGCCCGAATCCTTGGCGCAAATCGAAACCATGCGCTCGGTGCAGCCCAGGTCGTCGCCCACGCAGCCCATGTCCACGCTGATCATCTCGCGCGTGTCGGCCGGCACAAAGGCACCGCCGTGGCCGACCTCCTCGTACACCGTAAAGAGCAGCGATACCTTGCGCGAAAGCGTCACCTCGCCGCCAGCAACGGCGCGGGCCAAACCCAGCAGAATCGACGCCGACAGCTTGTCGTCAAGGAAGCGGCTCTTAATGTAGCCGCTCTCCGTCACCGTGGTACGCGGATCCATAGCGATGATGTCGCCCGTCTGAATACCCAGCTCGAGCACATCGTCCTTGCTGTCAACGTTCTCGTCGAGCAGGATTTCCATGTTCTTCTCGATGGTCTTGACCGGCTCATCGGCCACATGCGCCGAAGGCTCGGTATTGAGGACCACGCCCGTGTAGACATTGCCATCGCGTGTGTAGACGGTACAGTTCTCGCCATCGGCCGTAGACCACTGGTGCCCGCCGAGCGTCGTGGGGCGCAGGCGACCATTGTCCTTAATGGAGCGTACCATGGCGCCCAGGGTATCGACATGGCTCGCCAATACGAGCGGCTCGCCCTCGCCGCCAAGCTCAACCAACACGTTGCCCTTATTGGAGCGCTCGGGGCCAAAGCCCATATCGCGCAACGTTTCCATTAGATAGTCAGTAGCCGCACGGGTATAGCCCGTAGGTGAAGCAATAGAAGTCAGCGTCTTCAACTGGTCAGTAATATAGGAGAGCGTCTCCTCTAGAGAAGCATCAACATTAGAAGCCATATGCATCCTTCCAAGTAAAACTAAGACCGAGTCCCGATTTTAACCGTTCTGCACGTGCAATGCCCCAGGAGCCGAACCGCCTCCAGACGTCCCCGCACCGGTTTTCTGCACGCGCACGGTTTACAATCCCAATCTTGCATAAATCCTATCGGTATCTGCATAGAAATGAGGCATCTTTTTGCTTCGTCTCAGGGTACCCCACCTTAGACCGTGCAAAAAACGGAGTATTCAGCACCGTGGGCCCCAACGGCCCCATCACAACCGACATAACGACGTGGTTACAGCAGTGTTGCAGGCCGGCGCAAACCAAAAACGCGGCGACAGCCATCTCCGCCCATCGATAGCCCGCCCACAAGGACTGTCGATGGGCGCCGCGGGCCACTACGGCCCATTCACAACGTTATGCATTTTTCAGAGCTTGCTGAATACTCCCAAAAATGCACGCTGGGAAGTGCACCACCTATCCGCAGCGGGCAGCATGCCTTGGTTTTGCCCATATCGGGGCATCGGCGCGGCACAAAAAGCCCCCGCCGCACGAAGTGCGCAGCGGGGGCTTCCGACATGTCCGAGGACGATTGTGGGGCTAACGGGCAGGGGCCCGCCGAACCAAGTTAGGCAGCCGGGCAGATCTTCTTGAAGAGCTCGATGACGTCGTCGAGCGTCGCCTCGCGCGGGTTACCCGGGAAGCAGGCGTCAGCCATGGCGTCCTTGGCCAGGACCTCGATCTCGTCAGCCTTCATGGCCTCGCAGACGTGCGGGATGTTCACGTCGGCAGAGAGCTGCTTGACGGCGGCGATGGCGGCGTCGGCGGCCTCGTCGGTGCTCATGCCCGTGGTGTCAACGCCCATGGCAACGGCAACCTTGGCCAGACGCTCGGCGCAAACCGGCTTGTTGAACTCCATGGCGATCGGCAGCAGCATGGCGCAAGCGACGCCGTGCGGGGTGTCGTAGTGAGCGGACAGGGTGTGAGCCATGGCGTGGTCGATGCCCAGGCCAACGTTGGAGAAGCCCATGCCGGCGACATACTGGCCAAGAGCCATGCCCTCACGGCCGGAGCCGGGCTGGCCGGACTTGGCCTCGGCGACGGAGTCGCGCAGGTTCTCGCTGATCAGCTTAATAGCCTCAAAGTGGAACATGTCGGAGAGCTCCCAAGCGCCCTTGGTGGTGTAGCCCTCGATGGCGTGGGTTAGAGCGTCCATGCCGGTGGAGGCGGTCAGGCCGGCGGGCATGGAAGCCATCATGTCGGGGTCGACGACGGCGACCTCGGGGGCGTCGTTGGTGTCGACGCACACGAACTTGCGGACCTTCTCGGGGTCGGTGATGACGTAGTTGATGGTCACCTCGGCAGCGGTACCGGCGGTCGTCGGCACAGCGATGGTAAACACGGCGTGGTTCTTAGTGGGAGCAACGCCCTCGAGGCTGCGGACATCGGCAAACTCGGGGTTGTTGATGATGATGCCGATAGCCTTGGCGGTGTCCATGGAGGAGCCACCACCGATGGTCACGATAGCGTCAGCCTCGGCGGCCTTGAAGGCCTCGACGCCGTCCTTGACGTTCTGGATAGTGGGGTTGGGCTTAATCTCGGAGTAGAGGCTCCAAGCGATGCCGGCGGCGTCGAGCTCGTCGGTCACCTTGGCGGTAACGCCAAACTTGACCAGGTCGGGATCGGAGCAGACGAAGATCTTCTTGTAGCCGCGACGCTGGAGCTCGCCGGGGATCTCCTTGATAGCGCCGGAACCATGATAAGAGATGGTATTGAGAACGAAACGATTAGCCATTGATAGCCTCCCATCGTGTGCGGGGCACCCATTACGCCCCACGCTATGAGTCCCATCCTAACGCTTTTGAAACAAAAAACACGTGAGAACGTCAAAATTGTTAAAGCGTTTCAACAGAAGATGAAAAATATTGCGGCAAAGGGACAACCCCTTTGCCGCATTCGGTTACTTTCGACAGCCCTCTTTCCAAGCCTCGGCCGCAACCTTCCAGCGAAAACGCAAGTCGCGCTCGCGGTCGATAAACATGATGGCAAACGCGACAAACAACAGCACGCTCGCCACGACGATGGCGTGCAGGCCCATGCGCTCAATACACCAGTTGCCCAACACGGCGCCAAACACAAAGGTAAAGATCACGCCAAAGTACAGCAGGCCGTTTTCCAAAAAGCCGCGCTTGTGGGTGATGATGTAATCGTCCACGTTTTGCAGCGCGTTGCGCAAGTTGCCGATGCACATGGTCGTGGCGATGCCGTGACCGTGGATCTTGCGGAAGCTCTCGACTTGCATACCGCAGGCAAACGAAGTAAGGCAGTTGGCGAGCAGGTTGAAATCGCCGCCCGGGATAAAGCTCACGCCCAGCAAGATAACGGCTTCAAAAAACACCGTCACCTGGCGCCAGTGAATCACACTGCCAAACCGCTCGTGAACCAGGTCGGCAAGCATAATGCCCACGGCAAACGACACCACGGGAAAGAAGTAGCGTCCCGCCAGCGTCCAGTTGCCCTCCGAGATGCTCACGCCCACCAGCAAGATATTGCCCGTCTGCGCGTTTGCGAAAACATGGTCGCGCCCAATGTACGAATACACATCCATAAAGCCACCGGCGAGCGCCAGGATAATGCCCAGTTCGATGGACTCCGATATCTGTTTGGCACGTTGCATCGTCGTGCATCCTCCTTGTTGACGACCCTCTCGTGCGTTGGCGGACACACAGCCACCGTTCATACTGTAACCCATTGACAGCATGGCATGCGCGCGAGACGGCCCCTTCGACACGGGGATACACAGTCTGGAAACAAACGATACCCGTATCGACACGCCGATCCGCCAGCCCATGTACTCCACCAGTCTTTTTAGCTCCGTCCCAAAAAGACTGGTTACAATTACGTGCAGCATACAAACACCGGGAGGGATCGTGGCAAAAAAGCCTCAGCACGCTCAGAACAACCAGCGCGGCCAACAGGGCAAGCAAGGCCAGCAGCAAAAGCGCGGCGGTAAGGCGCAGGGTGGGCACACCACTCATGCTCCAGCAGCGCCCTCACGCCCCTGGCGTCCGAGCCGCGACAAGTTCCTCCCCGTCAGCCGCGCCGACATGGATGCACGTGGCTGGGACCAGTGCGACTTTGTCTACATCTGCGGCGATGCCTACGTGGACCATCCGAGCTTTGGCATGGCCATCATCAGCCGCGTGCTCGATGCGCACGGCTACAAGGTGGGCATCATCTGCCAGCCCGACTGGACCGACCCCGCCAGCATCACCGTGCTTGGCGAGCCGCGCCTGGGCTTTCTCGTCAGTGCCGGCAACATGGACTCCATGGTCAACCACTATTCGGTGACCAAGCACCGCCGCCATACCGACGCCTATACTCCTGGCGGCGAGGAAGGCCACCGGCCCAACCGAGCCGTCACGGTCTATGGCAATCTCATCCGCCAGACGTTCAAAGACGCGCCCATCATCATCGGCGGCATCGAGGCGAGCCTGCGTCGTCTGGCACACTATGACTACTGGCAGGACAAGCTCAAGCGTTCGGTGCTGCTCGACTCGGGTGCGGATATCCTCATCTACGGCATGGGCGAGCACGCGATCGTCGAGATCGCCGACGCGCTCGACGCCGGGCTGCCCATCGACCAGATCACCTACATCAACGGCACCGTCTACCGTACCAGCTCGCTCGACGAAGTCTACGACTACGACCTGCTGCCCAGCTGGGACGACCTTTCGTCCGACAAGCTCAACTACGCACGCAGCTTTAACGTGCAGCAGCAAAACATGGACCCCATCACCGGCCATCGCCTGGTGGAGCCCTACCCCAACAACGTCTACGTGGTGCAAAATCCGCCATCGGCAACGCTCACCACCGACGAGATGGACGAGGTCGCCGAACTCCCCTACGCGCGCGACTGGCACCCCGACTACGATGCCGTAGGCGGCGTGCCGGCCTTTGCCGAGATCAAGTTTTCCATCAGCTCCAACCGCGGCTGCTTTGGCGAGTGCTCGTTTTGCGCGCTCACCTTCCACCAGGGCCGCGTGCTGCAGATGCGCAGCCACGACTCGATCGTGCGCGAGGCCGAGCTGCTCACGCACGACCCGGAGTTTAAGGGCTACATCAACGACGTGGGCGGACCGACGGCCAACTTTAGCCGTCCGGCCTGCGACAAGCAGCTCAAGCACGGCGTATGCAAGAACAAGCGCTGCCTGTGGCCGAGCGTGTGCAAGAACATGGTGGTCGACGAGAGCGGCTACACGCAGCTGCTGCGCGACCTGCGCCAGCTGCCGGGCGTCAAGAAGGTCTTTGTGCGCAGCGGCATCCGCTTCGACTACACCATGGCCGATGCCTCGGACGAGTTTTTGCGCGAGCTGCTCGAGCACCATGTCTCGGGCCAGCTGCGCGTAGCGCCCGAGCACGTGAGCGATGCGGTGCTGTCCGTGATGGGCAAGCCGAGCCGCGCCGTCTACGACGCATTCTGCCGCAAATTTGAGCGCCTGAACCGCGAGTACGGACTCAAGCAGTACGTGGTGCCGTATCTGATCTCGAGCCATCCAGGCTCGACGATGAAGGAAGCCGTGGACCTCGCCGAGGCCGTGCGCGACATGGGCTACATGCCCGAGCAGGTGCAGGATTTCTACCCCACCCCGTCCACCATGTCGACCTGCATGTACTACACCGGTGTGGACCCACGCACCATGCAACCGATCTACGTGGCACGCGACCCGCACGAGAAGGCCATGCAGCGCGCGCTGATTCAGTACCGCAAGCCCGAGAACTACAAGCTTGTGCGCGAGGCGCTGGAGAAGGCCGGCCGTCGCGACCTGATCGGCTACACCAAGCATTGCCTGATCCGCCCCGTGCCGCCGCGCCCGGGCGAGACGTCTGCCAGCGGCGGACACGGCACCGGCAAGAAGGGCGGCAAGCCGCACGGTGGTGCCGCCGGCAAGGGGCCCAAGGGTAGCAAGGGCCATGGCGGTATGTCGCGCGCGCAGAACACTGCGGGGCGTAACCGTGCGGCCCAGGGTCGTCAGGGAGCCAACGGAGGCGGACGCCGCAACTAGGGCAGCGGTGCGATCGCTGCGTCCGTCCCACACGCGTGGCGCAGCGAGCGCATAGCCTCCACGAGGATGACGCCGGCGATGGCGACCGTGATGGCCACGTCGAGGGGCGTGCTCACAAACCAGAGCAACGCCATGAGATACGACCCGGCGTTAAAGGCAAAGTGCAACAGGATGGTGTAGCGGAGCTTTCCGGTCGTCACGAGCACCCAGCCAAAGATGAGACCGGCGGCGCCCGCGTAGCAGCCCTGCACCCAGTTCATGTGCATAAAACCAAAGACCGCCGCCTGCAGCACGATTGCCGCGGCGATACCCCAGGTGCTCGGGGCCGCCCAGGGCACCATGGCTCCGTCCTGCGCTTGCACGCGGCGCCAGCGCTTCCAGAGCGGACGGCACTGCGGGTTAAACGCTCGGAGTGAAAACTCAAAAATGATGCCGCGCACCAGCAGCTCTTCGCAAAATGGAGCGCCAAGCACCGTGGTCAGCACGGCGAGGTAGCTGGTATCACCCATACCCGTTTCATCGACAAGCTCGCTGTAATCGGCCGCGGCCTCAGGCAGCAGCGACAGCACGGCGTCGGTCACGTAGCCAACGACCACCTGTAAGGCCAGGCCGATCACGATAACGCAGACGATACGTCGCCACGCGCCGCGCACTCCCCCGCCGAGCGGGCGTTCGCTTTGCCAGCGAGCCATAAACGAGCGCGGCCACAGATAGCGCCACCACAGCAGCGCCATCAAAAACGACGCCGCCTGCGCGGCAGCCTGAAGCAATTGAATGTCGAGGTCGTCGATCGAAAAACCCATGAACACCGATGCGACGCCAAGGGCGGAAAACAGAACCACGCTCAGGGCAATATCGGCAGCAACGACGCCAAAACAGGCAAGTGCCCAAACCATCGCATTGAGCATGCCACCCTCCTCATAACCCGGCACTTGGGACAGTCATTGTTGATGAGGATCGGGCGCAGCGCCAAAAGCCCCGTTGGGCGAGATGTCGAACGGGAAGGTGCCGCAGCGATTGAACGCGGCGATGAACATGCGGATGGCATTGGACGGCGTGGTGCCCACGAGCTGGGTTGCCGCCGCGAAGGCCGCCTTTTCCTCGGGCAAGACCTTCGCGACTACAGGGGTCATGTGTTCTGCCATGGCGCTTCCTTTTTGAAACGACGGTGGTGCGGATAGATGCGGGCCACGCGGCTGGGCGACGGGCTGTGAAGGCAACCCGATTGGCCCGCATCCAGAGTTTGTTTCTGCGGCGTTGGTATTACTTGGTATTCCTAAGTATTACCCCGCAGATAGAATAACACATCTGCCCCCGTAGGGCCAGATGAAAAGAGATCATTTTGTTGTTGAGTTTGAGCTTGAGCTTGGCCGTCTTTTAGAGCGTGATGAGGTTTGTGATGTTGAGGGCCTGAGCGTCGGTCGTGTCGTGCGTGGCGAGCAGAAGCATGCGGCCATCGAGCAGGTCGAGCACAGCCTCGGCAGTCGCATCGCGAGCGGCGGCATCCAGGCCGGTAAAGGGCTCATCCAGAATGACGGCGTCGCCGGGGCACAGTAGGGCGCGGGCGATCTCGACGCGCCGGCGCTGTCCGCCCGAAAGCTCGGCCACGCGAGCCTGAACGTCAATCCCCGGCACCAGCAGGCGCAGCAATGCCGCCGCGCTCGAAGCATCCACGCGCGCGTCGGCACACACCAGCACGTTATCCAAGGCGGAGGCATCCTCGACCAGACGCACGTCCTGATACACCATGGAGCACGGCGCGCACTCCCCCGCTGCCAGCGTCAGCAGTGTCGACTTGCCCACGCCCGAGGCGCCCATCACGCAGGCTCGTCCGCCCGCAGGCACGTTGAGCACCAGACCGTCCAGCGCCGGCGCCCAGGGTGCGCGATCGCCTACGGCAAGCGCGAGCTCCGCCGCCGCGCCAGCACCCGCAGCCCCCGCACGCCCGCGCAGCCCACGCCCATGCGTCCGCACGGCCGCCCGCCACGCCACGGGACCCGAAGCCTGCAGCAACCACACCAGTACGCGCTCGCACGCCCACGAGGCGGCAACAACCAGCACGGTCCACGCCAGCAGGTCAGCCGTCTCAATCAAAAGTTTTGCCTGATAGATGCGCTCGCCCACGGTACCCAGCGCCATGCCGATGAGCTCGGCTGCCACGCCGGCCTTCCAGCCCATACCAATCACGGCCCGGGCGCACGAAAGCACAAACGGCAACACCTCGCGCCAGGTATGGGCGCAAAACAGACGCCAGCCCCGCACGCCATGCATGCGGAACATCTGCTCCAGCGGCTTATTCACCTGCGACAGGCCCTCAGCCAGCGAAAAATACACGCCCGGCAGCGCCATCAAAAAGACCGCGGCGATGCTCACGCGCGCCGATCCCAGCCAAATGAGCAGCAGGACCACCACACAGGCGACCGGCGTCGCCTTCACAAACGAAAGCGCCGGCGCCACCAGGCGCGCAAACGCCCGCGATCGTGATGAGACCCCGGCAAGTACGCCGCCGCATACCGCGGCAAGCGCCAGCCCGCCCAGAATCCGCGCGCCCGAGCCCGCCAAAATCGCCCACGTGCCGGCATCGCACACCAGTCGCAGCAACGCCACCACAACGGCACCCGGCCCCGGCAAGATCAACGGCTGAGCCACCAGCGCCACCACCAGCATCCACGCGGCAAGCCAAAAGGCGGCGACGGCACCTGTTGCCGCCACCGCCTTCACACGCTCTGTCATTTGTCGAGCAAACGCACGCACGGGCTACTCCATGTAGTAGAAATCGTCAGCCGGAAGTTTACCACCCACGGCGCTCGCGTCCGCATCGGACAGCACCTGCAGATACCCGCTAAGTGCCGCTTTCATATCCTTGCCCGTCTGGCACACGAGCATGCACCCGGGAATCGCCTTCTCGGCAATCTTGGCGTTGTCCACGATGCCGGCATCGACCACGGCCTGCGCCCAGTCCGCCGGCGCCGCGTTGATAGCCTTAACGCTCGCCTCGTGGCAGCTCAAGAACTCCGCCACGGCCTCGGGATGCTCTTCGGCAAACGCACGGCGCACCACGGTCACGCCCGTCAGCAGGCGCGAGCCCGTGTCGCCCGCCAGGTCGTCCCACACGTCGGTCAGGCTCACCGGTGCCGACAGCTTGCCCTCGCTCTTAGCGATGGCCGCGGTCTTAAACGGCTCGGGCAGCACGCCCACGGCGGACGGATCGGTCAGCAGCGCCGACAGCACCTCGGTGGGCTCGCTCTTAAACTCGAGCGTCACCTGGCCGGTCAGACCCGCGCGCTCCAGCAGGTAGTTCATCACGTACTCCGGCGTGGTGCCCTTGCCCGTCATGTAGACGGTGCGGCCCGCCAAGTCGCCAAACGAGGTCACGCCGGCATCGCCTGTCACCACGTTCAGCACGCCCAGCGTGTTGATGTCGATGACCTGCACCGCGCCCTCGGTCTTGTTGTAGAGCACGCTCGCCACGTTGGCCGGGACCAGGGCGATATCGACATCGCCCTGAATGACCTTGGGCACGATCTCGTCGGCGGCGGTGTTGATCGCAAAGTCGAACTTATTGTCCGTCTCTCTGTTTGCGGCCTGGTCCATAAACTGCACCAGACCGATCGAGGTCGGCCCCTTGAGCGAGGCGACGTGCACCTCAACCGGCTCGGCGGCAGCACTGTCCGCAGCAGACCCGGCGGCCGAGCCCGTGGCGGACCCGGCACCGGCAGCCCCGCCGCCACAGCCCGCGAGCGCAAGCGACAGCGCGCCGGCGGCGAGCGCCGAGGCAAACCCCCGGCGCGACATCTCAAAATCAAATGCGCGCATCGCTAGCACGTCCCCTCGTTAGGCATCGTCCATGCGTGATGGTCGGTATGCAGCAACTCCTCGGCCAGCGGCGAAAGCGGTGCGCCCAAGAACTCGCGGTAGCACGCCTGGACATCGGGGTTCTCGTGCGAGAAGCGAATGTCCGCCTTCGCATCCAGGCCCCACAGCACCTGACCACGCTCGGCCGCCAGCTCGCAGCCATCGTGGATGGGCTGACCGCCGCCGCCAACGCAGCCGCCGGGGCACGCCATGACCTCGACGAAGTCATAGCTCACGCGCCCATCGCGAATCGCGTCGAGCAGACGGGCAGCGTTGCCCAGCCCGTGCGCCACGGCGACGCGCACCTTGGTGCCGTCGATATCGGCAACGGCTTCCTTCCAGCCGTCGAGCCCGCGCACGTCGGTGAAGAAGTCGGCATCGGGGTTCTTACCCGTCACCAGGTAATATGCCGAGCGCACCGCGGCTTCCATCACGCCGCCCGTGGCGCCAAAAATCACGCCCGCGCCCGTGCCAAAGCCCAGCGGCGTATCGAGCGGCTCCTCGACGAGCGTGTCCACGCTCACGTGGTTCGCGCGGATCATGCGCACCATCTCGCGCACCGTCAGCGCAACGTCAACGTCGGGCGTACCATCCTCGCCCACCATGCTCGGCAGCGCGCGCTCGGCCTTCTTGGCCGTGCACGGCATCACGGACACCACAAACAGGCGCTCGGGCTCCACGCCCAGCGCCTTGGCGTAATAGGTCTTGGCGATGGCGCCGAACATCTGCTGCGGCGACTTGGACGTGGACAGGCTGTCGACAAACTCGGGGTAACGTGCCTTCACAAAGCGCACCCAGCCCGGGCAGCAGCTCGTGAACATGGGCCAGCCACGGCTGTCGCCCTCGCCCTTGGCGGCCTCGCCCAGGCGCTCGAGCAGCTCGGAACCCTCCTCCATAATGGTGAGGTCGGCCGAGAAATCGGTGTCGAACACGTACTCAAAGCCCACACGGCGCAGCGCGCAGGCCAGGCGCTCAACGGTAGCCTCCTCACGCGAAATGCCGAGCTCCTCGCCCCAGGCACTACGCACGGCCGGCGCGATCTGCACCAGCACGATCTTGTCGGGATCGGCGATGGCATCGAACACGGTCTCGGTATCGTCGCGCTCGCGCAGCGCGCCCGTCGGGCAATGCGTGATGCACTGGCCGCACGCGACGCAATCGGTCTTGCCGATCGGCGCGCGCCCGCGGGTGCCCACGGCGGTATGCGTGGCGCGGTTGGTCAGATCCCAAATACCGAGACCCTGCACGCTCTCGCACACCTTGATGCAGCGCATGCACTTGATGCACTTGTCGTTGTCGCGGATGATGGGGAAATCGAAGTCCCAGCCCTCGCGCGCCAGGTGCTGCTCGTACGGCAGGTAGAAGATCCCTAAGTCGTTGGCGATGGTCTGCAGGTTGCAGTTGCCGCTGCGCACGCAGCTCGTGCAACGCGAATCGTGCTGGGACAGCAGCAGCTGCACGTTGGTACGACGGGCCTCGCGGGCCTTGGGGCTGTTGGTGTGGACCACCATGCCGTCGAGCACGTAGTTGTTGCAGGCGGCAACCAGCTGGTCGCAGCCCTCGACCTCGACCACGCACACGCGGCAGCCGCCGATCTCGTTCAGATCGCGCAGGTAGCACAGGGTGGGAATCTGGATGCCGGCAGACTTGGCAGCGTCCAGGATCGTGGTGTGCTCGGGCACCACGACTTCGCAATTATCGATCGTGAGCTTGACCATATTGAGTGCTCCGCTTTCGGTGTTGTCGCTGACAGTGGGGTTGTTGAGCTCTACCATTCCAGGTTCCTCCCTCCGCGGAATGCGCCAAAGCCAAAGTGGTCGCAACGCAGGCAGCGGCTCGCCTCCTGGCGTGCCTCCTCCTCGGTAAGACCCTGCTCGACCAGATTCCAATCGTGAATGCGCTCGCCGGCCTCGCGCTCGCCCAGTTCGCAGCGGCCGCACTCGTGCTTTCCCTTAAACTGCACGGTCGGCAGTTCCACATCGAGCTTGATCTTGTGGTCGAAGCCCAGGTAGCGGTCGATATTTGCCGAAGCCACGCGGCCGGCGTTGATGGCGCGGATAACGGTGGCGGGACCGGTCTGGCAGTCGCCACCGCTAAAGAGACCTTCGAAGTTGGGCACGGCGCCGTCCGAATCGGTGACCACGCAGCCCCACTTGCAGGCGATGCCCATGTCCTCAAACGGCTTGGAATCGATGTCCTGGCCAATGGCCACAAACACACGCTCGCACGGAATGATGCGCTCGGGCGTGGCGGCGGCACGCGGGGCCGGACGACCGCGACGGGGCTCGCCGATGATCTGCGGCTGCACGCGCAGGCCGTTCACGCGACCGTCCTCGCCCGTCTCGATAGCGAGCGGTGCGGTGAGCTCCAGCACCTCGCAGCCCTCGGCCTGGGCGCCGGCAATCTCGGCGTCCTGGGCCGTCATATCGCAGATGCGACGGCGGTAGACGATGCTCACCTTTTCGGCACCGCAGCGCACGGCAGAGCGGGCCACGTCCATGGCCACGTTGCCGCCGCCGATGACGCACACGCGCTGGCCACTCAGGTCGGGCAGCTCGTCGTCGCCGATAGCGCGCAGCATCTTGACGGCCGACTCCACGCCGGGAGCTTCTTCGCCCGGAAGACCGAGCTTCTTGTCACTGTGGGCACCAATGGCCAGGTAGACGGCATCGAACTCGTCGCGCAGGCGGGCAAGCTCCTCGCCGTTGACGGAGTGCTCGAGCTCCACGTCGATACCGGCGCTCAAGATCCAGTCGATCTCGGCCTGAAGACGCTCGCGCGGCAGACGGTAGCTGGGGATGCCGTAGCGCAGCATGCCGCCCAGGTGGTGGCGCTGCTCAAAGATGGTCACCTTGTGGCCCATCACAGCGAGGTAGTAGGCGCAGGAAAGGCCGGCCGGGCCGCCGCCGATCACGGCGATGCGCTTGCCGGTGTTGTCGGCCACGGTGGGCTTGTAGTCGTTGAGGTCGCTGTGCTCAACGGCGAAGCGCTTGAGAGCCAGGATGTTCATGGGGTCGTCGACCATGCCACGGCGGCAGTGCATCTCACAGGGATGCTCGCACACCAGGCCGCAGACGAGCGGCAGCGGATTGTTCTTGCGGATGACCTTGACGGCGTCGGCATAGCGGCCGGCCTCGACCAGCGAAATGTACCCGGGAATGTCGACGTGCGCCGGGCAGCCCGAGACGCACGGGACGCGGGCCTCGCGGTCAAAGCCGCAGGAGTGCTCGCGGATGTGATGCTCAAAATCGTCGCGGAAGCCGCGAATGGCCGTGAGTGCCATGGCGCCAGCTTCGTAGCCGATGGCGCAGTCGCTCGAAAGATAGATGGTACGGGCCGTGCGCTCAATCAGGTTGAGCGTGGACTCATCGGCACGCCCTTCGAGCACATCGGCGAGCAGGTCGCTCAGCGCGCTCAGCCCCACACGGCAGGGCGTGCACTTGCCGCAGCTCTGGGTGGAGCACAGGTTGACAAGCGCCGCCGTAAATTCAACGGGACACGGGGCGAGCGAACTCACCGCCAGACGGCGTCCGAGCGCATCGTGCAGGTCGTCCATGACGGCCTGAGCGTGGCTGCGTTCCATTACATGCAGTCGAGCCATAAGATCCCCTCTCACATGGCAGCCCGGAGGCGAGGCCGGGCGAAATTGCTACACGCACAACACTGACCTAAAAAGTTGTTAGGTCTCCACGCAGTTCGGCAGGCGGCATGAAATGTCACCCTCAGCGGTGAAAAAGAACATTACCGCAGATAAATGCCATATTTGATAAAACGCGTTACCAAATGACAATGCCCCACCCACGCAATCACGTGGACGGGGCATTGCTCATGGTATGCGGCCAGTGAGCCTGTTGCTTTTACTTAAGCTCGGGCCAGAAGTCCTTGTTGGCCTCGATCATGTCGTCGAGAACTTCCTTGGCGACCTTCATCGAAGGCACGGTCTTGTTGAGCGTAAAGGCCTTGAGTGCTTTCTCGTACGAACCCTCGATCGTGGCCTCGACCACGAGCTTCTCGGAGTTCAGCTGCTGCATCATGAGGCCCTGCTGGAACAGCGGAATGTTGTCGCGGCTGATGACCTCGGGGCCGTTCTTGCCAATGTAGGCAGGCAGCTCGACCATGGCGTCGTAGGGCATGTTGGGGATAGCGCCCTTGTTCTCGCAAATGACCAGGAAGCGCTGCTTGGTATCGTTCTTCAGAGCGATGGCCAGGTCGGCAATCCAGTCGCCGTGGCTGCCCGCATAGAACGTGCTCTCGTCGATCTCGCCCGTCTTCTCGTAATGGTCGATGCCGTCAAAGAGGTTCTTCTCGCGCGTCTCCTCAACCTCGTTTGCACGGGTGCGCTCGGGGTTGGAATGCTCGACGAACTCCTTCTGCTGCAGGTAGTAGTTCAGGTACGTGTTGGGCAGGTACTCCGGGAAGCACTCCATGATCTCGTACTCGCCCTTCCAGACGTAGTACCAGCTGCCCTTGGTGTGGCGGTTCTGCTCGGGGTGCTCGTCGGTGGCCTCCTCGGGCTTCTTTGCCATGAGCGAGCCCATGCCCTTGAGGTAGGAGTCGGGCAGCAGGATCTGGTGTTCCTTGATGTACTCGCGCAGCTGCGGGAGCACCTCCTCGCCCTTGTGGCGAATCGAGGTGAACCAACCAAAGTGGTTGAGGCCAAAGTAATCGTACTCGACATCCTTCTTGTCGATATCGAGTGCAGCGCAGACCACGTCGATAATCGCGATCGGCATGTCGCAGATATTGATGATGCGAGCGTTGGGACGCAGCACACGGCAGCCCTCGGAGACGATGGCGGCAGGGTTGGAGTAGTTGAGAATCCAGTAATCCTTCTTGGCGTACTTCTCAACGTCATCGATCAGCTCGACCATGGGGAAGATGGTGCGCATGCCATAGGCAAGGCCGCCGCAACCGCAGGTCTCCTGACCCACGCAGCCGTGACGCAGCGGAATCTTCTCGTCCTGCTCGCGCATGGCATAGCCGCCCACGCGCATCTGGGCAAACACGAAGCTCGCGTCGGTAAAAGCCGTCTTTTTGTCGGTGGTCACCGTAAGCTTGATGTCCAGGCCAAGGTCCTCGTGCAAAATCCAGTCCACGAGCACGCCGATCTTGCGCTGACGCTCCTCGTTGATGTCGTACAGGCGAATCTCGTCAACGTCGAGCTCGTCCTTGCGCAGGGCGATGGACTTGACGATGCCGGGGGTAAAGGTGGATCCGCCACCACACAGAGTAATGATCATTGTTTACTGCTCCTTCTCAATTGCGTTTTCGACCTTGTCGCGCATCTCGGCAACCTTCATGCCAAAGATGATCTGGATATTGTTGCCGTTGCGGTTGATGCCGCTGTTGGGCACGTGGTTGATGAGGCTCTCATCGATGAGGTCCGGGTTCTTAACGTTCACGCGAAGACGCGTAAAGCAGTTCTCGAGCTCCTCGATGTTGTCCTTGCCGCCAAGACCTGCGACCAGGTCGGCAATACCTGCATCGACGCCCTCTGCGGGAGCTGCGGCAACAGCGCCCTGCTTCACCGCGACAGACGCGGCGGCCTCGCCCTCGGCAACGGACTCGGCGAGCTCGGACTCTTCCTCGCGACCAGGGGTGTGGAGGTTGAGCTTCTTAATAAGGAAGGTGAAGAGGAAGAAGTACAGAGTGGCGTTGACGACTCCAAGCACCAGCATAACCGGCCAGTTGGTCTTGTCGACACCGAGGACCAGGTTGGAAACCACGATGTTGATGATACCGCCTGCAGTCGAAGCGGGCACGGAGAGGACCTTGAGCAGAACCAGGAAGATGCCGGAAAGAACCGAGTGAACGACAAAGAGCACGGGAGCGGCAAAGACAAAGAGGAAGTCCATGGGCTCGGTGACACAGGAGAGCACGGCGGTGATGATCAGCGGGATGATAACGGCCTTGGTCTTATCCTTGTTCCCCTTGTAAGCGGTGAAGATAAAGGCGAGACCGATACCGATGTAGGGCCACAGGTTGTTGAAGGTGTAGCTGTTGAAGTAGGTGCTATCGGAGAAGGGCTGGCCCGTCATTGCCATCTCGGCGACACGGATGGGATAGGCGCCGGCGATAACCTGATCGCCCAGCGTCAGGGTGCCACCCACATCGGAGAACTGGAACGGAGTGTAGATGAGGTGGTGCAGACCGGTGGGAACGAGCAGCTTGTTGAGCATGCCGTAGATAAACAGACCGATGTTGCCCGACTCTTTAATGATGCCGGCAACGGAGGAGATGGCACCCTGAACCGGAGGCCAAACGATGCAGAAGCCAGCGCCCATGATCCAGGAAATGATGATCATGATCAGGAACGGGAAGCGAACGCCCGAGAACATCGAAAGGGCAATGGGGAACTGCTTGTTCGAGTACTTGTTGAACACGGCACCAGTGATGCAGCCCAGGATGATGCCGCCAAACACGCCGGTATCGAGCACCTGAATGCCCATAACGGTGCTCTGGCCGGTTCCGGTAAGGCCGAGCATGCCGCTCGCTTCGGCAAGAGAGCCGGTGGCGTTGAGCACGATGTTATTGGCCTGAAGGAACAGGAAGAACGACATCAGGGCGATCAGCGAAGCATGGCCCTTGTTCTTCTTTGCCATGGCGCCGGCGATGCCCACGCAGAACAGAATCGAGAGGTTGTTGATGATAAACATCAGCGACTGATAGACAACGGCGCCCACAAGCTGGAACGGACCGGAGCCCAGCACGGGAATCATGGCGCAGATGGTCTTGTTGGTCAGAATAATGCCCACGATGAGCAGAATGCCGGCAACCGAGAGATACATCATCGGCTGGACGATTGACTTCGCGAACACCTCCAACGGCGCTTTGAAATTGAACTTCTTGTTTGCGGTCATAGCGGTACTCCCCTTCCTTTTCCGCAAATTAAGACAGATGTGCCCTGGACAAGACCGTGAGCCTTGCCTTATATCAATCGATGTATGGGCACGTTATGCCTAGAGACCAGGTTCTCCAAGCAGGTTAACAATGTGATATGCGAGATAACTCTTCTCGGCATCGGTAACGACAACGTTATAGGTAGACGACAAGTGGGCGGCTATGGCGTCCGCGCACGAGAACGCGCACGGATACGCCGTTTCATCGATTCGGAACAGCGCGTCGCCATTGATTTGCCCTGACGTGGGATCGAGCGCTCGCTGCGCGAAAAACTGCAGGTGACGAACGAAACGCTCATAGGGCAGCGAGGTGTCATCGAGGGTCGTAGCATAGCGCTCGGAAACAATCGCAAGCACGTCGCGAACAAGCTGGACCGAGATGATGAGACGGTCGGAGCGTTGCGGCATGGTGGCGTTGACGATATGCAGCGTAATAAAACCCTGCTCTTCTTCGCTCATCTGGATGCCCATATACTCCTTGATAATCTGCAGCGCACGGCCCGCAAGCGCGTACTCCTTGCGATAGAACTGCTGGATCTCGAGCAGCAGCGGGTTCTCGCAGGGAACGCCTTTGCGCTCGCGATCGAGGGCGAGGCTGATATGGTCTGCGAGAGCGATGAGAATCTTGTCATTGATATCGACATTGAGCTCTCGACGGAGCATCTGAACAATGTCTTCGGCAATCACGAGGTTGACGGTGGGGATGGACTCCAAAAGATGTGCCAAGCGGTCAATCGTACGCGAATCCTGAGAAGTGCCCTCCTGCAGCGCATAGGTCTTTTCGACCGATGCTTCATCGATAGCGTCGCCGGCATGACGGCCAAAGCAGAGGCCTCGACCGATGACAATGAGCTCGGAGCCATCGTCCGAAGTGACCATTGCGACGTTATTGTTGAAAACTCGCTTGATAACCACGGTACCCACCACAAGAATTTACTCGGAAAGCCAGACGACAGGCTCTTTAACAGCAACAGGGCCGGAAGCGTGCTCACGAAGAGTCGAGTTCTCCGAACGCTCGCACACGATAACGAAGACCGTGGGATCGAAGCCGGCGGCGCGGACCGCGTCGAAATCGACCTCGACGAGGGGCTGGCCCGCGTCGACATGGTCACCCTGAGCAACAAGCGCATGGAAGCCCTTGCCCTCAAGTTTAACAGTGTCGATTCCGATATGCAGCATCACCTGAGCAGAGCTGTCGTCGGACATGATGCCCAGCGCGTGCTCAGTCGGAAACAGCGCCGCGACGGTGCCGGAAACAGGAGCGCACACGCATCCCTCTTGGGGAACCACGGCAACGCCATCGCCCACGGCACGGCTGCTAAAAGCGGGGTCATTGGTTTTTTCTAGGTGAACAAGCTCGCCGGAAACAGGAGCGAGGATTTCGAACTCGGAAGTTGCAGTCTTCTGCGCATCCGAGCCGCCCATCAGGCGAGAAAAGAAACCCATGGTGGCATGTCCCTTCATAAATATAGCCCAACCAAAATCAAGCGAATGCGTCCATAGAGACACACCCGTTCAAAGACTTTGGTTAGGCCCACGTCCGAGGGACTCGGTAACCTTCCGCATTTCTTTTACGGGAGTTATTGTAGACAAGCCCAAAGCCAGAATAATCATTATGACCGGTGAACGGTATTTATTCTCCGATAAACGGCATTTAGGCGTTACTTGAGAACGATCCTTTTCTGCCTGCACCCGAGGACACCCCTCGCTCTGGTGCAATGGGGTGGCGCAAAGTAACCTGACCCCTTTGCACCAAAAAGGGCCCCGAGCGTAGTTGCTCGGGGCCCTTAGTTCGCCTCGTTCTAGCGCGCGACGCGTATGTTACTTGCGCTTGCCGCCGCCGTCGCCGGGACGACGGGAGCTGCCGCCGCGCTTGCCACCGCGGCTGTTGCCATAGCTGCCACGGTTATCGCGACCGCCGGCACGACCGCCGCGGGAGCCGGCCTTGTTGCCGCCACGCCCGCCACGATAGCCGCCACGACGCTCCTCGCGGGTGTCGTCGTAGTTGCGCCAGTCATCGCGACGATCGCGGCTGGCACGCGGATCACGACGATCGCGCGACTCACCAGAGCGGCCGGCGCCGCTGCGGCCGCCGTTGCCACGAGCGCCCTCGCGACGCTCGCCGCCACGGACGCCGCGCTCTTCAAAGCGCTTGCCGCCACGGGACTCACCGCCGCGGGCACCTCGCTCACCGCGACCCTCGCCGCCGCGGCGCTCATCACGGCCACCGCGCTCGCCATCGCGACCGGAACGACGACGGTCACCCGAACCGCGCTTGCCGCCGCGCGAACCACGGCCCTCGTCCTCGCGCTCGACACGACGACGGCCACCGCGATCCTCGTCCTCACGACGGCGGCGGTGTGCCTCGCCCTGGAACTGCTTGGCACGACGCTCGGCACGGTTACCGCGCGCAGGCTGCTCAGCGGCACCAGCACCAGCGCGCTCCTCGGCAGCCACCTCGCGGGCCACGCTCTCCACGGCCTCGTCCACGCGAGCCTGAACGCCCTCGCGCACGCGGGTCTTGCCGCCGCGCTTGGGACGGCTCGGACGCTCGCCGTCGCCGCGACGCTCATCGCGACCGCGGTTGGAACGACCGGCCACATCGCCGTAGTCATCGCCGTTACGCTTGCCGTCACGACGTGCCTGCTCAAGCTTCTTCTTGCTCTTGGACTTGCCGCGCTTGGTCTTCTTCTTCACCTTAAAGGCTGCAGGGTCGCGTTCGGGGTCAACCGCGGGCGGATTGGGACCCACATGCAGGTCGCCGGCCTCGTAGATGTCGGCGGTCTTGTCCATGAGCTTCTCAATCTCGTAGAACTCATCGACGTCCTGCTCGGTCACAAACGTAATGGCCCAGCCCAGCTCGCCGGCGCGGCCCGTACGGCCAATACGGTGGATGTAGTCGGTCGGCTCGGCCGGCACGTCAAAGTTCACGACGTAGCGCACATCGCTGATGTCGATGCCGCGGGCAAGCACGTCGGTCGCCACCAGCACGTCGACGGTACCGTCGCGGAAGGCCGAAAGGGCACGCTCGCGCTGGGCCTGGCTGCGGTTGCCGTGAATCGCGGCGGCCTTGATGCCCTTACGCTCCAGACGACGGCAGCAGCTGTCGGCGCGGTGCTTGGTGCGCATAAAGACGATAGTGCGCTCCGGGCCTTCCTTTTTGAGGAACTCGGGCAGCAGGTTGTTCTTTGCCTCGATGGACACCGGGAACACAAACTGGTCGACGGTGTCGGCGGTCGACGTGGCGGGCGCGATCTCCACGCGGGCCGGATCGCTCACCAGGTCGGTGATCTCGCCCACGGCCTCCTCGTCGAGCGTGGCCGAGAACAGCAGCGTCTGGCGCTCGGCCGGCGTCTCGCGCACAATGCGGCGGACGGCGGGCAAAAAGCCCATGTCGAGCATGCGGTCGGCCTCGTCGAGCACCAGCACCTTGACCTCGTCCAGGTGGCAGGCGCCCTGCTCGATCAAATCGACCAAACGGCCCGGCGTGGCGACCAGGATGTCGCAGCCGTACTTGAGGGCAGCGGTCTGCGGCTTGTAGCTCACGCCGCCCACGACGGTCACGGCGACATGACCGGTGACGTCGGCGATCTTGCTCGCGACCTCGTCGATCTGCTGGGCAAGCTCGCGCGTGGGGGTGATGACGAGCATCACGGGGCCGCGGCCGTTGCCCTCGGGCTTTTTAGCGCCGCGACGGCGGTTGCGGCCGCTGCGCTCGCGCACAGGCTTGGGCGGAGCGATGTGCTCCAGGTTGTTCATGGTCGGCAGCAAGAAAGCGGCCGTCTTGCCGGTGCCAGTCTGAGCGGCGGCAAGCAGGTCGCGGCCTTCGAGCACCACAGGAATCGAGCCGGCCTGAACAGGCGTCGGCGCCGTGTAGCCCAGGTTCTCGATGGCACGAAGCATCTCGTCGGAAAGGCCCAGCTCGTCAAAGGCGGGCAGGCTCTCGGTCGCGGACTCGACGGTCTCGGCGGCGCTGGCCTCGTCGGCGGCATCAAAGGCAGCCTGGGTCATGGCCTCGTGGGTCTCGTCCAGAATCTCGGCGTCCGTGACGTCGGATACAGAATTACGCATATGTTGTTGTTCCTTATCTGCACGCGTTATGGGCACGGCATGCTGCCGCGCGGGCGTGCTTGGTAGTGCGCTAATACATACAAAAACGGGTGCGCACAGAGAGGACGTTGCTCAGCACGCTGGCGATCGCTTTGGCAGCCCTATCACGCGCCGTCCAGACGCAGCAGCTCTAAGCGATGGAGCAGATTCGCCGCAGGTTAGTATACCCGTGCTTCGCATGCCCCCACGTAAACCACAGATGACGAGGCGGACGAGGCGGCCTGGGCCGATTGTCTCGATCTGTAACATCTACGGGACAAAACCGGGTCTTACTGTTACAGATCGAGACAAACCAGCAGCCCCCCTGGCTAACATCTCAATCTGTAACAGTTACAGGCCGAATCTTCGTCCAGATGTTACAGATCAAGACAAACGGTCAGCCCCATCAGCAAACGTCTGAATCTGTAACATTTACCGAGTAAATCGGCCCGTAGATGTTACAGATCAAGACAAACCAGTCCGTCAGAACACAACGTCTCGATCTGTAACAGTTACTCGGCAAAACCAGCCCCAGATGTTACAGATCGAGATTAAGGGCAGTTCCGTCCAGCTCCAACCAAGTCCCTCGATCATCCCGCAATTTCATCCATGTGACCTATAATACTGGCATGGACGCGCAGCGCATTGTGCGACTTTTAATACACCGCCCATCAGGGTAAATAATCCCTGTCGTGTTTATCGGTTAAGGAATAATCAGGGGGGGGTTCCGTGGCAGTAGAAACACCGTGCTCGGTCCTCTACAACGATATCCGCCTTTTCGGCGGCCTCAAGCATCTCGAAATCGCTCGAATGCTCATCAACGGTAACTCCTACCTCGGCAGCACCCTGCTGGAGAAGTGCTCTTCCAACCGTTCTTATCTGACTCGCTATATCGTCCATCGCGAACCCGACCAGTGCGCCCCCGGCATCTACAATGATTTCACCGTCTCGGCGCTCAACCTTTCCGCGGCAATCTGCAGCAAGCTTGGCGGAGGCGATTCTGCTTACCAGGCAATTGCCGATCACTACCGCGGTCCGGCAGCCAATGAAATGATGTCGGTTCTCGCCAGCTACCGGCTTGACAGCCGCCTGTACGCGAACGCACTGAATCGCATCGATGGCTCCGACGGCCAAGGTATGCGCGAGAAAAGCACGCTCTACCTGATGCTCTTTGTGGCAACGGGAGCGCTCGCCGACCCCATCCAGGGCATGGCGACCGTCGAGCGCTACTGCAACAGCAAAACGAGCGGGTTTTTTGGCACTACCGAGACAACTGTCGGCCGCAGTTTTACGAGCCGTCTACGAAAGCAAAACGTCACCGCCCCCAATCTCGGCCTACTTAGGACGCACGCCGACAACTGCGTCGACATGCAGATCCACCCCCTTACGCGCGACCCGCGCGGCACGGTAATTGGGTCTTTGCCCAAGACCTCGCCTAGCATTACCGATGTGGGCGCCGATGCATCGCGCGAGCATCTCCGCATTTGGCTCGAAGACGGGCACTGGTACGCCCAGGGACTTGGATCGACCAACGGCACCGTGCTCGAATCGGGCGCAGGCGGCGGCGATATTGTGATTGAGCCGCCGCGCGACCAACGCGAGCCCGGCAAGACCTATCCCCCGGTGGAAATCGAAAACAGCGACAGACTCCATCTGGGTCTCTACACGACGTTTCTCGTCATAGTGGACTAGGGCCAGGCCAGCAACAGCATGCGGCAGTTGCTGGCCTTCCACCGTTTACGTCGCCGTCTGTGCCATTGGATAGCAATACAGAACCATTTATCCGCAAACACGTCTATTATGGAGTTTCATTAATAGCCGTGCTTTTGGCATAAGCATGCGGCTTATTCCCATCAGCTAAAGGAACGCCATGGAAACCACCAATACCGCTTGTGGCGACAAACTCATCCGTCTCGACACGTTCGATACCGCCGTGGCGGTCGACCCCAGCGCCGAGGACGACGCCAAGCGTCGGTTTATGACCCTCATTCTTCAAACGGCATATCGCGGCGACGGCAACATCGGGCACGTGCTGCGCGCGACCAACACGAGCGGCGAGGTCTTTGCCGTCAAGCTGCTCAAGGACAACGTCATTCTCTCTGGCCAAGCCCCCGACCGCTCCGCCGAGCAATCGGCCGCGCACCTGGCCAATACCGCCGCTCTGTTCGAGGAGTACCGTCACCTGTGCACCGTCTCGCACCTGCGCGGGTTCCCGCGTGTCTATGGCTACGGCTCTTGCGAGGACGACCCGCTCATCCTCATGGAGTGGGTCGAGGGCACCTCGCTCAAGCAGGCGCTGCCCTTGCTTCCGCACGATACCTCGGGCGGGCTGACCACCCAAATGGTCGCCGCCGTCGGAAACGCCGTGCTTCGCGCGCTCTTGATGACCCAAGGCCTTGTGAATCCGGTCGTTCACCGCGATCTTTCGCCCGCCAATATCATGTTCCGCACCACCAGCCGAACGCTCGAGCAGCAGATTGCCGATTGCTCCTTTGATCCCTGCCTCATCGACATGGGCTCCGCCACCATGGCACTCGGCGACGACACAATCACCCGGCGCGCCGACATCTGGCGCTTTGCTACGCCCGCATACGCCGCGCCCGAAATGCTCACGCAGGACATCGAAGGCATCGCGGCCCTTCGCCGCTCGCCCGCCATCGATGTCTATGCGCTTTCGAGCATTCTGTACCAGCTCTACAGCGGTCGTAAACCGTTCGATGTCGAGTCGACGGGTGCCGCGGCAACCGGCTCGTTCTATCTCATAAAGACCAAGACAAAACCGGCGCCGCTCGAGCCGCGCTGCGATGGCGACGAGGCTCTCGTCCAGATCATCATGAAAGGCATCTCGGTCAAACAAGGCGATCGCGCCACCGAGCAGCAGATGCTCGAGGTGCTCTCGGCATACCTTCCCGCTGCAGAATCTGAGGGCCGCGAGGGCGCGGGCAATGACGCCGTAATCGACATCGACTCCGGTACGCACCTTAAGGTCGACGTCGCCGGCGAGCGCGCGAGAGAGATTCTGGAACAGGCCCGACATGATGCCATAACCCGCCGCCGCTTTATTATCGGCGGCGTCGTTGCAGCCGTTGCGGGGCTCGGCGTCATTGGCGCGGCAACCCATGGCTTTGGCATCCCCGACTACCTGGACGGCATCCGCAGCTCGCTTGACGACTACACTTGGGATCAGCTGCAGGAGATTTCGCTCAAGATTAAGGCCGCCGAGACCCGCAGCGAGGCACGCGAGATTGCCAAGCGCTATCACCTGCTCGACACCGATGGGCATATCCCCTATCCGTGTACCAAGCGCGTAACGCTCACCAACGGGCTGGAGGTCGGCGCGCAACTTGTGGGCATCCGCCACGACGAGCTTTTGGACGGGACGGGCAAGGCCGGGCTGACGTTTATATTCGATGCGGGCATTGCCGAGCGCAACGCTGCGGCTGAGCCGCCGAGCGCCGGCTGGGCAGATTGCGAGCTGCGGGCATGGCTCGACGGCGACGGCCTTAAGCTGCTGCCCAACGAGCTGCGCGCGCTTATTAAGGCCGTCAAGAAGACCTCGAACAACGTGGGCGTCGCCAGAAGCGCTTCGTGTCTGAGTGAGCTGCCCGCGACGCTCTGGCTGCCCGCCATGGTCGAGCTGTGCGGCGTGCAGCCGCCCGATTCGTTTGCCGAGGACTATCACTACCTGGCAGACATCTACAACGGCGAAGGCAAGGAGTATCAGCTGTTCCACGAGCTCAAGGTGAGCCCATATTCCACCAACTCGACCATGGTGCGCCAGTGGAAGGGCAAGGATACCTGCTGGTGGGAGCGCACGGTGAGCCCCGACACGTCGGAGGTAAAGGGCACGGTCTATATCAACCGTGTCGGCGGCGACGGCGACGTGTTTATGTACGCCACGCCCGCGGACAAGCCAAGCAAGCGTACCTGCGTGATTCCCGGGTTCTGTATCTAGGGGACGGGTATCCCGCCGCGGCGGAACCCTCCTCGGCAATTATCTCGATCTGTAACAGTTAGGGGCCAAAAACCGGTCTAACTGTTACAGATCGAGATGTTGAGTTCTGACTCGACGAAATGTCTCAATCTGTAACAGTAACTCGGCAAAAACGGGTCTAGTTGTTACAGAACGAGACAAACCCCAACCCCGCGAGACAACGTCTCAATCTGTAACAGTAAGGGGTCAAAAACCTCTCCAGATGTTACAGATTGAGACATTTGAGTTGTTGGCTGATGGTTTGTCTCGATCTGTAACAGTTAAGGTCCAAAAGCGGGTCTAGTTGTTACAGAACAAGATGAATGGTTGGACGGTCCGCTGGCCCGGCAGCTGACCCCTTCTGAAACGAAATGTCATACATTTCTATCTCCACTGGACACCCCCAGGGGGTATGGGTGTATAGTATCGGCAGGTTAACATTTCCGACATTACCCCACAGAAAGGAGAAGCCATGGCTCAAGATAAGTTCGATGTGGGTGGCATGACGTGCGCCGCCTGCCAGGCACACGTGGATCGCGCCGTCAGCAAGCTCGACGGCGTCCAAAGCGTCGCGGTCAACCTGCTCGCCGGCTCCATGCTGGTCGACTATGACCCCGCGCAGGTCACCCCCGACGACATCTGCACCGCCGTCGACCGCGCGGGCTACTCGGCATCGCCCGTCAGCGCGGGCACCGAGGCCACCCCAGGCGGCAGCGCGCAGGCCAGGTCCGGCGCCACCCATATGGAGTCGCCCACCAAAAAGCTGGAGGTCGCCGCCTCCGCCATGCGCACCCGCCTCATCGTCTCAATCATCTTCCTCATCCCGTTGTTCTACATAGGCATGGGGCACATGCTCGGCTGGCCGCTGCCCGGCATCTTCACCGACCACACGCACAGCATGACGCTCGCGCTCACCGAGCTCGTCCTGCTCATTCCCATCGTCTACGTCAACGACGCGTACTTTATCAACGGCTTCAAATCGCTCGTGCACGGCGCGCCCACCATGGACGCGCTCATCGCCGTCGGCGCCACCGCGTCCATCGCCTGGTCGCTCTATGCCATGTTCATCATGGCCGACCAGCTGGCCGCCGGACAGGTCCACGAGGCCATGATGACGGGCATGGACAACCTGTATTTTGAGAGCGCCGGCACGATTCTGTCGCTCGTCACCGTGGGCAAGTACCTCGAGACGCGCAGCAAGTCCAAGACCGGCGGTGCGATCGAGGCGCTGATCGACCTGGCGCCCAAGACCGCGACCGTTGTGGCCGAGGACGGTACCGAGACTACCGTCGACGTCGATGCCATCCTGCCCGGTCAGGTGCTGCGTATACGCCCCGGCGAGTCCATCCCCGTCGACGGCGTGGTGCTCGAGGGTGCCTCGGCCGTCGATGAGAGCGCGCTTACCGGCGAGTCCATCCCCGTAGAAAAGACCGTCGGCGACACCGTCAACGCCGCGACGGTCAACCGCACTGGATCGTTCACCTTCCGCGCTACGCGCGTGGGCGCCGACACGTCGCTCGCCAAGATTATCCAGCTTGTGGAGGACGCCAACGCCACCAAGGCGCCCATCGCCCGCATGGCCGATAAGGTCGCCGGCGTGTTTGTACCCGTGGTGTTTGTCATCTCGGCCGTGACCTTTGTGACGTGGATGGCGCTGACCGGAAGTGTGAACGAGGCGCTCACCTCCGCCGTCGCCGTGCTGGTGATCAGCTGCCCGTGCGCGCTGGGCCTGGCCACGCCCGTCGCAATTATGGTCGGCACCGGCAAGGGCGCCGAGATGGGCATTCTATTCAAGAGCGCCGAGGCACTGGAGAACCTGCGCAACGTGGGCACCGTGGTGCTCGACAAGACGGGCACCGTCACCCGCGGCAAGCCGGCCGTAACCGACATCGTGGTGGCGACGCGCGCCGACGGGACGCCTGCCATGAGCGAGAAGGCGCTGCTCAAGCTTGCCGCCGCGCTGGAGCGCCAAAGTGAGCATCCGCTGGCCGAGGCGATTATGGCCGAGTGCGAGACACGCGGGATCGTCGCGCGCATGGTCGAGGACTTTTCCGCCGTGCCCGGCCGTGGCGTCACGGCGCGCGAGGGGCAAAACGCCATTGCCGCCGGCAACGTGCAGCTGATGAACGAGCTGGGGGTCGCCGTGGCCGCTGGTCTTGCCGAGCAATTTGCCGCCGAGGGCAAGACGCCGCTGTTCTTTGCCAAGAACGGCGAGCTTGCCGGCACCATCGCCGTGGCCGATGAGGTTAAGGAGACGAGCGCCGGAGCTATCGCCGCGCTGCGCTCGCTCGGCGTCGACGTGCGCATGCTCACCGGCGACAACCGCGTGACGGCCGAGGCCATCGCCCGCCGCGTGGGACTGGGCCGCGAGCAGGTTATTGCCGACGTTCTTCCCGCCGACAAGGAGCGCCACGTGCGCGAGCTGCAGGATGCGGGCGGCAAGGTCGCCATGGTGGGCGACGGCATCAATGACTCCCCCGCCCTGGCGCGCGCCGATGTGGGCCTCGCCATCGGCACCGGCGCCGACATCGCCAAGGAGGGTGCCGACGTGGTGCTCATGCGCAGCGACCTCATGGACGTCGCCCGTGCCATCGAGCTCTCGCGCGCCACGATCCGCAACATCAAGCAAGATCTGTTCTGGGCGCTGTTCTACAACGGCATCGGCATTCCGCTGGCCGCGGGCGTGTTCTTCCCGCTCACCGGCTGGCAGCTCTCGCCGATGTTCGGCGCCGCGGCGATGAGCCTGTCGAGCGTATGCGTCGTAAGCAATGCTCTGCGCCTGAAATCCTTTAAGCCCAAGACGGCGCACTGATGCACCCGACCTTGCCCCTCAAACCGTCGCTCGCGTACCCAAGTACGCTTCGCTCCTCTTTCGGGGCAATCTCGGGCACCTCAGCGCACCTTTAAGATGACGCTGTTCACGACTAAACTGTCAGATAATCTCAATCGATAAGGAGTACACCCATGCGTTACACGATCAAGACTTCCGGCCTTATGTGCGGCCATTGCGATGCTACCGTGGAGACCGCGCTGCTCAACGTGGCCGGCGTGACCGACGCCGATGCCGATCACGAGACCCAGACCGTCCAGGTTGAGTGCGCCGAAACCGTGACCGCCGAGCAGCTCGCCGCCGCCGTCGAAGGCGCCGGCGAGAAATTCCACGCCCTGTCTGTAACCGCCGCGTAGCAGCCGCCACCCACCCCCCCGTCAGTTGCGGTGAGATACGGACTATTGAGCCGCCCTAGGCCTTTAAACAGTCCGTATTTCACCGCAACTGACGGGGGGGTATCCGGAAGATCGACCAGAAACGAGGACTCGCCATGATGGCAGATCATAAATCGGTGACCCGCATGCTCAAGACGGCGCGCGGGCAGATCGACGGCATCCTGCGGATGGTCGAGGAGGACCGTTACTGCGTCGACATCTCCACGCAGCTCATGGCCACGCAGGCACTCATCGCGCGCATCAACGCCGATGTGCTCAAAGCCCATATCGAGGGCTGCGTGACTTCGGCAATCGAATCGGGCGACGAAGATCTCAAAGCCGCCAAGCTCGCCGAGATCGAACGCGTTGTCGACAAGCTCTCCAAATGACCAGTATCTACGGAGCCTATAACAAAAGAATCACACTCGAGACATCGATTCCAGTCAATTCGTAGTCAAAGCCAATAAAGCTGATTACCCCCGAGGCACTGATCCCAGGACGCTGCAAATAACTTCATCAGCCCTGTACATCGCCTCTTTGCAATTCGCCAAGCCGAGCGAGAGATATGTTAGCTTCAAAAGAATTCAATGCCAGACAAGAAGCCCTTGCATTTATTAATCCCCTAGATAACCGTCTGGTCACTCAGTCGCACTGCTGTCTGAACAGTTCAAACCCCCAACACGCCACGATGCCTCAACGTTCTGTAGTTTTCTTCGTGAATTCAAAGACATATTTTACTTCACGTCAAGAGGACCTTTTCGAACATCCATTCAGATCCAATAGGAGATGCGACAACCAGAATAACGAATCATCAAATAGCAGCTACACGCTAAAACAACAGAAGGCGCTATACTTACATAAAACGTAGTTTTCTAAGCTTGAAGTTTCATTTTCCGCCCAATAGATTTCGTAATATAAATACGTCAGAGCATAGTTAATGGAGTTGATAAAGCATGGGAAGAAAGCTTGTAACTCAATTTCTAAAAGACGAAGCTCAAGCCAGACTACAATGGCTTGAGTTGCTTATGAATATTCCAGACGCACCCCTCGATATCGCGTATAAATCAAAGTACGAAATTATAAGAGAATATTATCCGTTTGCCATTTATAGCATGGATTGCCACGCGAACTGGACAGCTCGCAGCATATGGGAACATACAGAAGAATATCAAGTTCAGAGGACAGAGACTGTCTATATCGACTATATGGGCCGCGAACACGATCGGCCTTTCAACGATATCCAAACTGTTGATGGCAAGATGGTCGACCATTATCGTCAGCCAATGAATAAAATAGTTTACGACACAAAAAAGAGAACGATTGTAGACACTGTTCAAGATTCCCATGGTTGCGTGGGGCCCCGTACCCTCTCTGACCGGATCGCACTTTGCGATTTCCCCAATCTCCTAACTTGGGCAGGCCATTTCAGCGACAAACAATTTACTGAGGTTGATGACGATACCTTAAGCGGTTGTGCTATTAAAACTCAAAGCGTAAGTGCAGCTGAAGCCGATAATCAAGCTGAAAAAGACGCATTTTCAGAGCTATGCTCCATCGCGCGCAAAGATGTACCCGGAGACAGGTATGAAAATCTTGAAGTATTTGATTTCAAGGCAACCGATATTAATCGAACCGTCGTATATCTCGCTGTTTACCATATTATCTACGAATACGAGGGAAGACGCTACGAATGCTATATTAGCGGCAGTGGCAACAAAACCGATGTCGAGCTGACAAGTCATCCAACAGATGGAATCTTAAAATCACGCGAAAACACGCTTAAAACTGAAGCGAAAAAGCACGGCCTTGCATCGCGTAAAACTATATTCTTGATTTGCATTCCATTTTTATTATGCGCCTCAGGTCTGCGCGCCCCCTTTGGTCAACTTTGCTTGGTGGGGGCAATTTACTGCGGCATCCGATTCTATATAGCACGAAACATCAGTAAGGAAATAGCCAAAATACAAGAACGCTTTGCAAGTGATAACACATCGATCAGGCAGAGGGTACTTGAAATCTCCGAACTCGACTCTATATCAGACGAAGAAAAAATGCAGACTATAGATGGATGGCTAAACAATCGCTCGAGCGCCATTACCGCTGACGACGTTCAGATTGAGACAGTGTTAGAAGATCAGAAGACCAAGATAGAAAAGCTAAACAAAATAGCAATCTCAGTCTCAGTCGCGATAATACTACTATCGATTATAGTTTCAATATCTAGCGGATTATTCAATGGGTTCGGGTCCCCCAGAACGATATATTGGTGATTTTCGTATCATGCGCCATGATTCAATGGAAGTAGTCTCCGTTTCGCTTTATCACGGTCGGAAAGCGACTCGACAACGAGTACTGCATATACTGGTTGCCGCTTTTCTCGTAGCTTCAGGAGTCAGTTCTTCTTCTCTATTATCAAATTAAATGTGATTCAAAACTACTTTGCCCATTTTTCATCTCGCTGCTTCCGCAATAATTTGAATTTAGCCACGAATCTCCATTGAATTTAATCAGTTGGTTTTAATCTAAGAAAAACCGAGCTCTTGGGAAAATAAATATATCCTTAAGTCTTTTCCCATTTGATTAACCGGCTAGACATATACTCTCTCCAAACTCTTAACATTTACGCGTGAAATCAACTGCGATTGGGGTATAAATCAGCAGTTAGTTTCGGCTGGAGGGTATTTCTGCATGAATGACTTTATGAAGGGCCGCAATGGCGCCGATGAACTCACCATCGTGATGGGTTTTGCCGGCATCGTCATCGCGATGATCGGATCGATAGCCCGTATCCAGTGGCTCAGTTGGATCGCCATCGCCGTCATCGTGATCGGCGTGCTGCGCGGCCTGTCCAAAAACATCGACGCTCGCCGCAAGGAGAACGCCGCCTTTGTCGCCGGTTCGGCCAAGGTCCCTGGCTTGGGCAAGTTCGTCGCCAGCCTGGGCGGCGGCGCCGCGGCGGCCAACGCCTCGCGCGCAGCCGGCACCAGCAAAGAGGACCTGGAGCGCGCTAAGCGCACGGCCAAGAAGATGTGGAAGGGTCGCAAGACCACGGCCTACCTCAAGTGCCCCAACTGCGGCCAGATGCTCTCCGTCCCCAAGGGCAAGGGCAAGATCCGCGTCACCTGTCCCAAGTGCCACGCCAAGATGGAAACCCGCTCCTAGCCACCGCACGTGAGACAAATTAATCAGGTTTGTTTGTCCCAAATCTTAAGTATTTGTTCGATAAAAAAGCCGAGGTCTCGTGTTGAGACCTCGGCTTTTTTTGCGTGGGGCGACAGCATTCGACGAAAACTGTCGCCCCCGTCACGCCAGTGCCTACGCCACGCCGTCGCGCGCAAGCTCCTCGGCCAGTGCCTCGGCAGGCATGGCCATAATCGCGTCAAGTTCGGCGTCCACCTCAGGGATATGCTTGACCTTTAGTTTGCGCACTAAGACGCCGCGACACATCACGTGCATCGGCTTGCGCAGGGCCGACAGGTCATCCAGAGGATTCTCGCGCGTCACCAAAATGTCGGCCGCCTTGCCGCACTCGATCGTGCCCGTCTCGTCGCCCAGGCCCAGCAGCTCGGCATTGACCTGCATGGCCGTATGCAGCGCAAACGCATTGCTCACGCCCACGTACTTGGCAAAGTAAGCCACCTCGCGCCACATGTCGTACTGCGTGACGAACGGGCAGCTCGAGTCCGTGCCCAAGCCCACCCTAACGCCGGCATTCAGGGCAGCGCGTGCGCTCTCGATAATACCCGAGCACACGATGTCACCGTTCTTCTTTTGCGTGTCGGTCGAATGGGTCTTCTCCGGGTCGAGCAGCACAAACGGCAGCGCCGGGCTAATCGTGCAGGTCACGCTCGATGCGCGTCCCTCGAGCTGCGTGCCCGCGGCGCCACGGTACAGCTCCAGGATCTCGGGCGTCATCGGGGCACCGTGCTCGATCGTGTCGACCCCGGCCTCAAGCGCGGCCTTCACGCCCTCGGTGCTCTCGACATGGGCCATAACCGGAAGGCCGACCTCGTGCGCCGCCTTGCACGCCGCCGCGGCGACATCGACCGGCATGCGCAGCACACCCGGCTCGCCAACCTCGGTCGCGTCGAACACGCCACCCGTCACGAACAACTTGATGACATCGGCGCCGCGCGCATACAGGTCGCGCACCTGCTCGGCTGCCTCGGCGGGAGTATTGGCCACCTGTGCGAACAGACCCGCGCCGTGGCCGCCCGGCACCGTAACGCCCGTGCCCGGCGCCACCAGACGCGGGCCCTGATACTTGCCGGCGTCGATGGCGTCGCGCACGGCGATGTCGGCAAACAGCGGGTCACCTGCGCCGCGTACCGTGGTCACGCCGCTCGCCAGCTGCTGCTGGGCGCTGCCCTTGAGGATATGACGAACGATGGCGCGGCCCACGGGATTATCGAGCTTCTTCATGAGCGCGCCCGCATCACCCGCCGAGACCGGCTTGCCCGAACCGCACAGATGCACGTGCATGTTGATGAGACCGGGCATGAGGTACGCACCGGCCAGGTCGATGACCTCGGCACCCGCCGGCGCCTGTGCCACGGCACTCGGGCCAATCCAGGTGATGACGCCGCGCTCAACAGACACGGCCATATCGGACTGCGGCTCCATATGCTCCGAGCCATCCAGAATAGTCGCATTGATAAACAGCGTGGGACGATCGGCAGACGCCATATCGGGCTCCTCCCTCGATTAACATGAACATTTGTCCATTATCACCTAATGCAGCGGACTAAAGTCGTACATATCGGTTAACGGATAAAAGAGAGGAATGTGGGGATGAACGGGAGTCGATGTGGCCTTACTCCAGCGGTACCTGCAAAACATCTCAATCTGTAACAGATAGGTCGGTTTTCAGCCGCCAGATGTTACAGATTGAGATTTTCAGGCGCGCACCCAACTTATATCTCAATCTGTAACAGTTAGACCGTGTTTTGGCTGCCAGACGTTACAGATTGAGATCTTTCAGCAGCGGTCAATCTTCCGTCTCGATCTGTAACAGTCAGAAGGTCAAACAGTCCCTTGCTGTTACAGATCGAGACATTCGGTCGATGCTGCGCCTGTTCGTCTCAATCTGTAACAGTTATTGGCCCAAACAGCCCCAAGACGTTATAGATCGAGACAAACTCCCTCAGCGCCCATACCACTGCCTCCTCCACTCCTCGGCCAATTCTGGCTGCCGGGGAATACCCGCCAGCCTCATCTTCTCGACCAGCTTCCCCGGGTCTTTGAGCTCATCGAACGTAAACCGCAGAACTTTGTGTCCGAGCATTGTCAGATGAGATTCTCGCTGGCGCTCCGCCACAAACGGGTCGACGGACTTCCGGCCATCGCCGGCCTGCAGCGTATACTTCCCCTTCCCGTCCAGCTCGCCGATGACGCACGTCCCGTCCTCGAGCCGCCAGAAATAGTCGACCCGAAACACGTTGCTCGGATCAAGCGGGTCATGAAACTCCACCTGAAGCTCCGGCACCGGAAAGCCGTACGCAATAAAGAAGGCTCGAAAACGAGACTCGCCGCCGTTTTCGGACAGCCCGTCCGTATACGCCGCAATCACCTGCGCCCTGCGATACCCACGTCGACCATCGCAATCGGCGCGAAGCCGCTCACGCAACTCATCGCGCGACGAGCCCTTCGCCCGCAAGGCAGAATCGGCAATTGCCAACCCATACGAAAACGGCGCCCGTAGCAGGCAATCCTCCACCGTGCGCCAAAACGGCGTCACCCGCACACCGTCGACGCGCTCTAGCGCACCCGCCGCCTGCGGACGCAGCAACCTGCACCCACCGCTCAACGGCGCAGAACAGCCCGTCTTAACAAGAAAACACGGCCCGAGCAAATCGTTCGGCACTTCCAAGCCCCACAGAAGGGCCGCGTCATATCCCCAGAACGCCCAATCGGAATGAAACTCCGCAAGACCCTTGATGGTCCGCAGCGCCCGCTCCGACGGCGTCAGCAAATCCCAATCATGTTGAAAACAGAATAGATACGGCTCGGGCTCCGCGATATCGTCGGTCCCCACATGGCGCCGCAGCCACATGAGCTCGGCATTGTCGTGGGTTGCGAGCAGCGCGCCCTGCTCCCCCGCCTCCGTGAGCCGAGCGAGCATCCTGTTTCGCGCCAATGTGTTACGAGTCGTATGTTTGTGTTCGCGGACAGTATTGGACACTTCCATCACCACCAATTCTGGCAAACGAACCATTACTGCCATTGCCGCCACTGGTAAACGTCTCAATCTGTAACAGGAAGACGGCATCTAAGCCTCCAGATGTTACAAATCGAGATCTTTCGGCAGCAGACCAATCCTTTGTCTCAATCTGTAACAGGTAGACCGGTTTTCGGCCTCTAACTGTTACAGATTGAGATTTTGTATCGACGGTCGACCCTCAATCTCAATCTATAACGATTAGACCCGTTTTTGGCCGCTAGATGTTACAGATCGAGACAAAGCCAGGGGCAGCGGCACATCGCCAACCCCACTCCCTACTCCCACTCCTGTTCGTAGATGTTGAGCGACTTCACGTATCGTCCCTGTGCCCCCATGATGTCGCGAACCAGACGCAGGAAGAAACTGATGCGCGAGGTGTCAAAACCGTCCTGTAGGTCCTCCGGATGCACCGCGCCCGGCCCATCGACTGCCGTGTCGCTCAGGCGGGCAATGTCGTACAGATAGAGCTGCCCCGCCGTCAGCCAGACATCGTCCACGCACGCGAGGCGCACCGCGATCGCGCCATCGTTCCAGTGCTCCTTTTGCACGATGTGCGGGTCGTAGACGTCAAAGCGACGGTCGGTGCGCGTGTCCTTCAGCGCGACCATGCCAGTCGCGGGATCCTTGTCCAAAATGCCAAAGCGCGAAAAGTACTGCGTATCGCGCACCTGCTTAAGTCGCTCGAGCGAAGCGGGCGAAATTGACGCTGGCGGCTCGTCAACATACAGTTCGAGCAGCGTCGCGCCATGGCAATAGGGGCGCTCGAAGAGCAGCCAATCGGTAAACGCCATGTTGTAGGCAATGATTTCGTTTTGTGAGGGCTCGGTGCAATAGCTGAGCCACGGATCGACAATGATCTCGAACTGCTCACGAGCCGGCTCTAGGAATTGAAACTTCCGCAGCATCCAAAAGTGAGCCATATCGGCAATATCGTTGCCGACGGCTTCGGCCAACTGCGCTTGGTCAAAAACTTGGTCAGTCATGGCATCCTCCTCAAACTGATGGACCTCAATTTGAGCTTACGAGGAGGGCAGACGACCGTGGCCAGCACGGGCAAAATGGGCCTCTGGCTGCAAACCAGATGCTGACCAAACACTTGACGGAACGCTTGACCGAATGAGCGCACTTCAAAGAAACCGCAGGTAGGCATAGACAGCGAACCCGCTCTTTTGAGCCGCGCCACCCAGGCCACCACAGAAACAGCAGAGCGCGACAGGCGCAAACGTCGACGAATGAACACTCACACGTCGACGAATGAACAGGCACCCCGCAAAGAGTGTCCCCAACGACTAGACAAAATAGAACGTCCCCAATGACCAGTCATCGGGGACGTTCTTAAATGACTACTTTACAGTGCCAGCGCGTCGGCGACTTCTGTGGCGCAGGCGAGGGCATCGGCCATGGCGTTCACCACGAGCGAGCTGCCGTTGCGGGCGTCACCGGCCACATACACCGGCGTGGCATCGGCGGCGACACCGTCCGTGCGAGCCGCGAGATGCGAGCCCTCAGCAGCCATCACCGGCAGCGGACGACCAGCGGTGGCAACAGGCACGCTCACCGCATCGAACACGCCGTGCTCCGGACCCGTAAAGCCGCAAGCGATGAGCACCAGCTGCGCCGGCACCTCGTGCTCGGAGCCCGCGATGCGCTCGGGCTTTCCCGCCGACCAGTCCAGATCGACCACGCGCAGACCCGCAGCCGCACCCTTCTTGTCCAGCAGCACCTCGAGTGTATCCACGGCCCAGGCACGCATCTCGCCACCCATCGCAGCGATAGCCTCCTGCTGGCCGTAATCGGTCTTCTTAACGTTGGGCCACTGCGGCCAGGGGTTGCCTGCCGCGCGCTTATCGGGCGCAGCCGGCAAGAACTCAAACTGGCGCACGCTGCGCGCGCCCTGACGCACCGCGGTACCCACGCAGTCGTTGCCGGTATCGCCACCGCCAATGACCACGACGTCCAGGCCGCGCGCGTCAATAGCAGGCTCACCGCCATCGAGCACCGAGACGGTCGAAGCCGTCAGGTAGTCCACGGCGTACACCACGCCCGGGGCATCAACGTTCGCGGCCGAAAGACCGCGCGGGGCACGGGCGCCGGCAGCCACCACGACGGCGTCAAAGTCGTCGAGCCTGGCGGTAACCTTGGGATCGCTCACGTCGGCGCCCAGCTCGAACACAATACCCAGCTCGCGCATGAGCGCCACGCGACGCTCGACCACAAACTTCTCGAGCTTCATGTTGGGGATGCCGTACATAAGAAGGCCGCCCGGGCGGTCGTCACGCTCAAACACTGTCACGCGGGCGCCGCGACGAGCGAGCTCCCACGCGGCCACCAGGCCAGCAGGGCCGGAGCCCACCACGGCAACCGTGGGCGCGCCCTCCCCCGCCGGCTCAAAGCGGCGCGGACCGCCGTTGGCCCACTCGTGGTCGCTGATCGCACGCTCGTTGTCGTGAATCGTCGTGGGCTGGCCGTCGACCGAGCCCAGGTTGCACGCCGCCTCGCACAGCGCCGGGCACACGCGGCTCGTGAACTCGGGCATGGGCGAGGTAAGCGACAGACGCTCGGCCGCCTCGTCCCAGCGGCCGCGATACACCAGTTCGTTCCACTCGGGAATCAGGTTGTGCAGCGGGCAGCCGCTCGGGCGCGCCTTGCCAAAGCTCGCGCCCATCTGGCAAAACGCCACACCGCACATCATGCAGCGGCTCGCCTGGGCACGGCGCGCGTCATCGTCGAGCTCCACGTACAGCGGATCGAAATCGCGGCTGCGCTCCTCCACGGGGCGAAGCTCGTGGGTCACGCGATCGATATCAAGAAAAGCACCGGGCTTACCCATGGCACTTACGCCTCCTTCTTGGTCGAAGCAACAGGGCCGGCAGCAGCGGCGGTCACAGCACCAGCGACGCCACCCGCCACATCAAAGCGAGCAATATTGGCAGCGTCGGCGCGACCGGTCACGATGTCAAACGCCAGCTCCTCGGCCTGCGCATGCGTCTTGCCCGCGGCCTCGGCGGCGGCGACAATCGCCAGCACGCGCTCGTACTCGGTCGGGATGACCTTCACAAAGTGCTTGCTCATCGAGTCGAAGCTGTAGAGCAGCTTAATGCCGCGCGGGCTCTGCGTCGCGTCCACGTGCTCCTGGATGAGCACGCGGATCTGCGCCAGCTCGTCGGCCGTCGGGGCCTTGAGCTCAACGCTCTCGTGGTTCACGCGGGCATCAAGCGTACCGTACTGGTCATAGACATAGGCCACACCGCCCGTCATGCCGGCGGCGAAGTTCTGACCGACCTCGCCCAGAATGAGTGCCAAGCCACCCGTCATGTACTCGCAGCCGTGGTTGCCACAGCCCTCGACCACCACCGTGGCACCGGAGTTACGCACGCCAAAGCGCTGGCCGGCCAGGCCGTTGATAAAGCCGCGGCCGCTCGTGGCGCCAAAGAACGCAACGTTGCCCACGATGATGTTCTCGTCGAACTTGTAGGTCGCACGCGGGTTGGGGCGCACCGAAACCTCGCCGCCCGAAAGGCCCTTGCCAAAGTAGTCGTTAGCGTCGCCGCACACGTTGAGCGTCACGCCGCGCGGCAGGAACGCGCCAAAGCTCTGACCGGCCGAGCCATCGCAATCGATGGTGATGGAGCCGGCGGGCAAGCCCTCGGGATGCGCCTTGGTCACGGCGTTGCCCAGGATGGTGCCCACACAGCGGTTGACGTTGGCGATATCGGCACGGAAGCGGATCGGGCGCAGGTGCGCACGCGCGTCGGCCGTGTAAGGCACAAACAGCGTGGAGTCGAGTGTCTTGTTGAGCTCGCTGTCCGCAGCCATCTGGGGCAGGAAGTGGCGGCCGTCGGCACCCGGGATGTGGGCACCGAACTCGCAGGTCGCGCCCGCCAGCACAGGCGACAGGTCGAGCAGGTTGGCCTTGCGGTTGCCCGGGACCTCGATCTGGCGCAGGCACTCGGGATGGCCGACCATCTCGTCGATGGTGCGGAAGCCCAGGCGTGCCATGACCTCGCGCAGCTGCTCGGCAACAAAGAGCATAAAGTGCTCGACGTGCTCGGGCTTGCCGCGGAAGCCGTGACGCAGGCGGCAGTTCTGTGTGGCGATGCCGGCCGGGCAGGTGTCCTGCTGGCAGTCGCGCTGCATCAGGCAGCCCATGGAGATGAGCGGCATGGTCGCAAAGCCAAACTCCTCGGCACCCAGCAGGCAGGCGACGGCGACGTCGGTGCCGTCCATGAGCTTGCCGTCGGCCTCGAGCACTACGCGCGAGCGCAGGCCGTTTTGCAGCAGCGTCTGCTGAGCCTCGGCAAGACCGAGCTCCAGCGGCAGGCCGGCGTGCCAGATGGAATCGCGCGAAGCGGCACCGGAGCCGCCGTTGTGGCCGCTGATCAAGATCTTGTCGGCTGCGCCCTTGGCGACACCGGTGGCGATGGTGCCGACACCGGCCTCGCTGACCAGCTTGACCGACACGCGCGCGCCGGGGTTGGCGTTCTTAAGGTCGAAGATGAGCTCGGCCAAGTCCTCGATGGAGTAGATGTCGTGGTGCGGCGGAGGCGAGATCAGGCCGATACCGGGCGTGGACTGACGGACCTCGGCAATCCAGGGGTAGACCTTCTTGCCGGGCAGGTGACCGCCCTCGCCGGGCTTTGCGCCCTGGGCCATCTTGATCTGAATCTCGAAGGCACTGCACAGGTAGCGGCTCGTCACGCCAAAGCGGGCACTTGCCACCTGCTTGATCGCGGAGTTCTTGGAGTCGCCGTTGGCCAGCGGGGTCTCGCGACGCGGATCCTCGCCGCCCTCGCCGGAGTTGGAGCGGCCGCGCAGGCGGTTCATGGCGATGGCCATGCACTCGTGCGCTTCCTTGCTGATGGAGCCGTACGACATGGCGCCGGTGTTAAAGCGGCGGACGATGTTGAGCGCGGGCTCGACCTCGTCGAGCGGCACCGGAGTGCGACCGCTGTCGTCAAAGTCCAGCAGGTCGCGCAGGCGCACGGCGCGACCGGTGCGGTGCAGGCGGGCGCTGTACTCCTTAAAGGTGTCGTAGCTGTCCTCGCGGCAGGCGGTCTGCAGCAGGTAGACGGTCTGCGGGTCGATAAGGTGATCCTCGCCGCCGAGCGGGCGCCATTTGGTCAGGCCCAGCGTGGGCAGCTGCTCAGGTGCCGGGCTCTTAAGGATGGCGAGCGCGGCGTCGTAGCGCTCGTTCTGCTCGCGCTCGACGTCCTCGACACCCATACCGCCAACGCGGCTCACCGTACCGGCAAAGTACTCGTTGACGAACTCCGTGGTAAAGCCCACGGCCTCGAAGATCTGCGCGGAGTGATAGCTTTGCACCGTGGAGATGCCCATCTTGGACATGATAGAGACGATGCCCGCCGTCGCTGCCTTGTTGTAGTTATCGATGCCCTGCTCGGCGGTCACGTCCAGGTCACCGCGTGCCGCCAGATCGCGGATGCACGCGTGCGCGTTGTACGGATAGATGCCGCTCGCGGAGTAGCCCACCAGCGCCGCGAAGTCGTGCGGGGACACGGCGTCGCCGCACTCCACAACGATGTCGGCAAAGGTGCGCACGCCGGCGCGGATCAGGTGGTTGTGAACGCAGCCCACGGCGAGCAGCGACGGCACGGGCACCTCGCCCGCGGCAGCACGGTCGCTCAGCACCACGATGTTCACGCCATCGCGGACCGCGGCCTCAACGTCCTCGGCAAGCTGCTTGAGCGCAGCCTGCAGCGCGCCCTCGCCGGCATCGCGGCGGTAGACGGCACAGAAACGGCGGGTCTTAAAGCCAACACGGTCGATGGCGCAGATGCGGTCGAACTCTTCCTCGTTGAGCAGTGGGCGCTCCAGGCGCACCAGCTGGCAAGCGGCGCGGGAGTCCTCGAGTAGGTTGCCGTGGTTGCCCAGGTAGAGCGTGGTCGAGGTGACCATATGCTCGCGCAGGGCGTCGATCGGCGGGTTCGTGACCTGGGCGAACAGCTGATAGAAGTAGTCGTAGAACGAGCGCGTCTTCTTGGACAGGCAGGCCAGCGGAGCATCGATGCCCATCGAGGCGAGCGGGGCCTTGCCCTGCTGGGCCATGGGGCGCACGACCTCGTCGACGTCGTCCCAGTGATAGCCGAGCTTTGCCATGCGCACGGCGGCGGGCACCTCGGCGTCCTCGGCCGGCGTTGCAGCAGCGGGCTTGTCGAGCGCGTCGACGGTCAGCGTCTCCTCGGCGATCCAATCGCGGTAGGGCTTTTCCTTGGCGTAGCGGGCGCGCAGCTCGTCGTTGTAGATCACGCGGCCGCGGGCAAAGTCGACCTCGAGCATCTGGCCCGGTCCCAGGCAGCCACTCGTCAGGATGTTCTCGGGGCGCACCTCGATGGTGCCCACCTCGCTCGCCAGCATAAAGCGGCCGTCGCGCGTCACGTAGTAGCGGGCCGGGCGCAGACCGTTGCGGTCGAGGGCGGCACCCAGGGTACGGCCATCGGTAAAGGCGATGGCGGCAGGACCGTCCCACGGCTCCATGAGCATGGACTGGTAGGCGTCGTAGGCGCGACGCTCCTCGCTCAGGCTGTCGTTGTGGTCCCACGGCTCGGGCAGCAGCATGGATGCGGCGCGCGTGAGCGGACGACCGTTCATGACCAGGAACTCGAGCACGTTGTCCAGAATCGCGGAGTCGGAACCCTCACGATTGATGATGGGCATCACGCGCTCAAGATCGTGCTGCAGCACGGGGCTGTACAGGTTGGGTTCGCGGGCGCGAATCCAGTTGACGTTGCCCTTGAGGGTGTTGATCTCGCCGTTGTGGATGATAAAGCGGTTGGGGTGCGCGCGCTCCCAGCTGGGCGTGGTGTTGGTGGAGTAGCGCGAGTGGACGAGCGCCACGGCAGTCTTGACGGCGGCGTCGTTGAGGTCGATGAAGAAGCGGCGCATCTGCGTGGCGACGAGCATACCCTTGTACACGATGGTGCGCGAGCTCATGGAGCACACGTAGAAGATCTTGTCGCGCAGGGCAAACTCGGCATCGGCCTTCTTTTCGATGGTGCGGCGGCACACGTACAGGCGACGCTCGAAGGCATCGCCGGCGGGCGTGTCGTCGGGGCGGCCCAGGAAGGCCTGCAGGATGGTAGGCATGCAGGCGCGTGCCGTCTCGCCCAGGTCGTGCGGATCGACGGGCACCTCGCGCCAAAAGAGCAGCGGCACGCCGGCCTCGGCGCAGCCCTCCTCAAACACGCGACGGGCATCCTCTACGCCCTTGTCGTCCTGCGGAAAGAACAGCATGGCCACGCCATAGTCGCCCTCTGCCGGCAGAATCTGGCCGCACTTTTGAGCCTCTTTGCGGAAAAAGTGATGCGGAACCTGGAACAGGATGCCGGCGCCGTCGCCGGTGTTCTTCTCGAGTCCGGTGCCGCCGCGGTGCTCCAAGTTGACCAGAATGGACAGCGCGTCGTCCAGAATTTGGTGATGGCGCTCGCCGTTGATATCGGCAAGCGCGCCGATGCCACATGCATCGTGGTCGAATTCGGGGCGATAAAGGCCCTGCTGCTGAGCGGAATCTGCCTGCATCGCGATCCTCCCCTAGATATTAGACAGTCAGTTGAATAGGCATACTAGGAGCATCGCCGGCCCGTTGTGTTTCCCACCCGTTTCGAAACAATCGCGTAACGCACGTCACAAATGGTCTCCCGGGGACGGCAGGGCTGCGTATTGTCTCGATCTGTAACACGAGGAGCCCATTTGGACGTCTAACTGTTACAGATTGAGATTTTCTGCAGGACGGGTGTCGTTTGTCTAAATCTGTAACAGATAGAGCCAACTTCGGCCCCCAGATGTTACAGATTGAGACAATTCCCTTGGTGCAAAGGGGTCAGGTTTGTTTGCACCACGTTGGTGCAGATTAACCTGACCCCAATGCACCAATCTGGCCTGCCTGCGCTACAAGGCCTTTTTGGGGCAGACCTTCGTGCACTCCATACACAGGATGCACTCCGCGCCGTTGCGACGGTCGAGTGAATTGTCCGTCACGTCCACATCCATCGGGCAAATCTTGCGACACTTACCGCACGAGATGCACTTGTCCTTATCGCAGGTAACGCGCACGAGTGCCCGCTTGGACATGGGCTTTAAAAACACCGTCACCGGGCAGATGTACTTGCAAAACGCGCGGTTGTCCTTGAGTGCAAACGCGAGCGCGATGCCCACCACGTAATAGATCACATTGCCCACGATAAAGGCAATCCACATGACGTCGGCAAGGTTGGGAACGCCCAGAAGAAACAGCGCACCCACAAAGGCGAGCGACGCCACAAAGGTCACGTAGCGCAGCCAGCCAAACGACCGACGCTCGTGCGTTGCAGGCACCTTGTACGGCAGCAAATCGAGCACCATCGCCGTCCAACACGCATAGCCGCACCAACCGCGGCCAAATACAAGCGGCCCAAAGATCTTGGCCACGGCGTAATGAATGGTCGCTGCCTCAAAAGAACCCAGGAAGAGGTAGTACCAAAAGCCCTCGATCTGCATATTCTCGTGACACAGAAAGCCCAGGTAGACGAGCATATATGTGCCGATAGCAAACTGAACGGCATGACGCGCGTACCTCCAGTTGGCGATATAGAGCGCCGTACCCGCGGCAAGCGCCGTGCCAATGTAGGAGAAATTGCCGAGGTAGAACAGGTTGCCCGTAGTACGCCACAGCACGATCGCGACCGCCTCAAACACAAGCCACAGGAGCGCGGGAACCTTGTACTTTGCCATGCCGTTCATCCGAGGGCCTTTCTTCTTCGCAACCTTTCCTGCCATTATGCGCGTGACCAGCTGAAGTGCGGGCGTAGTTCGATGACTCGACATGTAAGGATTTCGCAGACAGCATGGGCGCGCCGACGAAAGCCGCTTCCCTCCCATCGAATATCTCGATCTGTAACACGAAGGGCGGGTTTCGGCAGCCAACTGTTACAGATTGAGACACTCCATCCCCACTCCGATTTTGGTGCAAACAAACCTGACCCCCTTGTACCAATCTTGGCTAAAATCACATTTTTGTTAGTCTTGGTTAACTTTTTGGCCTAAAACGGGTATCCTTTGCGGCGTCAAGCAAACGGCACGCACGCCGTGCCAGATCAAGGAGGCCCCCATGGCACACCAAGCAGAGCAGCAGACGATGCAACTCGTCCTTATCCGTCACGGAGAATCCGAGTGGAACAAGCTCAACATGTTCACCGGCTGGACCGATGTCGAGCTCACCGACACGGGCCGCGAAGAGGCGGCGGCAGGCGGCCGCGCCCTCAAAGAGGCGGGTTTCGACTTTGACATCTGCTACACCTCGCGCCTCAAGCGCGCGATCCGCACCCTCAACATCGTGCTCGGCCAGATGGACCGCGAGTGGCTGCCCGTCATCAAGTCCTGGAAACTCAACGAGCGTCACTACGGCGCGCTGCAGGGTCTCAACAAAGCCGATGCCGCAGCAGAGCACGGCGATGAGCAGGTGCTCATCTGGCGCCGCTCCTTCGATGTCTGTCCGCCGGCACTCGAGCCGGGCGACGCTCGCGACGCCCACACCCAGGAGCAATACCGCGACATCGCACCCGACCAGCTGCCCTACACCGAGTGCCTCAAAGACACAATCGCCCGCGCCTGGCCCTATTTTGAGGACGAGATTCGCCCCCAGATGCTCGCCGGCAAACGCGTGCTCATCGCCGCGCACGGCAACTCCCTGCGCTCGCTCGTCATGAAGTTTGAGCATCTCACGCCCGAGGACATCCTCAAGGTCAACATCCCCACCGGCGTGCCGCTCGTCTACACCTTCGATACCGATTTCAACGTCCTCGACAAGCGCTACATCGGCGACCCGGCGACCATCGCCGCCAAGATCGACGCCGTGGCCAATCAGGGCAAAGCGCACAAGTAGCCCCAACCCAAATCCGACGCGTGGCGCCGCACGACCCAGATGCGACGTCACGCCGCCCATACGCAGGAGCGCACCATGCTCAACCATCTCAAACAACACTTTGGCTCCCGGCGCACCGGTGGTCACGGAGGCCTAGACATTGCGCGGCATATCGGCCCCGGGCTGCTCGTGACCGTCGGCTTTATCGACCCGGGCAACTGGGCCTCCAATATGGCCGCGGGCTCGCAGTTTGGCTACGCGCTGCTGTGGATCGTCACGCTGTCCACGATTATGCTCATCGTGCTGCAGCACAACGCGGCGCACCTGGGTATCGCCACGGGCGCCTGCCTTGCCGAGGCCACGACACGTTACCTCCCCCGCTTCGTCGGGCGCACGGTGCTCGCCAGCGCCTATCTCGCGACCATCGCCACCGCCATGGCCGAAGTCCTGGGCGGCGCGATTGCCCTTCAAATGCTCTTTGGGCTGCCCGCGCGCGCGGGCTGCGTCATCGTGGCGGCAGTATCGATGGCGATGCTCATGACGAACTCCTACAAGCATGCCGAGCGCTGGATCATCGCCTTCGTAGGCGTGGTAGGACTCTCGTTTTTGGCCGAGCTTGCACTAGTCAAGGTCGACTGGCCGCAAGCCGCCGCAAGCTGGATCACGCCTAGTATGCCCACTGGCTCTGCCGCGATTATCGTGAGCGTCCTGGGTGCGGTCGTTATGCCACACAACCTTTTTCTGCACTCCGAGGTCATCCAATCCATGCACTTCGAAGGCCAAGGCGAGCAGGTTATCGAAGAACGTCTGCGCTACGAGCTCTTCGACACGCTCTTTTCGATGGGCGTGGGCTGGGCAATCAACTCGGGCATGGTCATCCTGGCCGCAACGACCTTCTTTGCGCACGGAATGGTCGTAGACGACCTCGCCGTCGCAGCGGCCACGCTCTCCCCCATCTTGGGCCCGGCAAGCTCGACCATCTTTGCCGTGGCGCTGCTGTTCGCGGGACTATCGAGCAGCGTGACAGCGGGCATGGCGGCGGGAACCATCACTGCGGGCATGTTCGACGAGGAATACGACATCCACGACCGACATTCCTCGATCGGGATGGCGGCCTGTTTCGTCGGCGCAGTGACGGCGTGCCTGGTCGTCCCAAATCCTTTTGAAGGTCTCATCTGGAGTCAGGCACTGCTGTCGCTTCAGCTGCCGATTACGGTCTTTGTGCTCATACGGCTCACCAGCTCACGCCGCGTCATGGGCAAATACGCCAACTCGCGCCCTCTCAACGCGCTGCTTATAGGGATTGGCGCCATCGTGACGATTCTCGATGTCGTGTTGTTGACAGGGATGTAATGGAACGGGGCACCTACCCAGGCAAACGTCTCGATCTATAACATCTAGACCCGCTTTTGATGTCTAGATGCTACAGATTGAGATCATTCCGAGGGACAGCTCCGTTTGTCTCAATCTGTAACAAGTGGACCCAATTTCCACCGTTGGATGTTACAGATTGAGACAAAAGGTCGGCCGGACTCACAACAGACAGGATCGGCCAACAGCAACCGTGATCCCTTGGGGGCGGAGGAAAAGGGTCCCGGCCGGGATATCCGACCGGGACCCTTGGACAGAGCTATGTGTTGCCGTGAGCCGCGTGCCGACGAGCTACTCCTCGACAAGCTCAAACTGATCGGGACCGACGCCGCACACCGGGCACACGTAATCCTCGGGCAGCTCGGGCGTGTCGACCTCGACCTCGTAACCGCAAACGGTGCACACGAACTTATAGGTCTTCTTCTCCTCAGCCATGATGTTCTCCTCTCGAACGTGACTGCTGATGTACTTTACTTATTAGTATAGATTCTCAATAATATAATGCAAGTGTTTTTAGAGCATTTCTATCCCTGATACGAAGATGCCTTGGGCGGCGTCTTGCCCTTCAGGACCTTGTGGTAGTAATCGTAGGTGAGCGGCGTCTCGTCACTCAGGCGCTCGGCATCCTCGACTTCGCCGATAAACAGCAGGTGCGTACCCACATCCACGGTGTCAATCAGGCGGCAGCTAAACAGGGCCGCCGCGTGCTCAGGCACATAAGGCATACCCAGAGCCGTCTCGCGGGTCTCGTACTTAGCAAACTTGTCGTAATCACTGCTGGTGCGAAAGCCAAAGTTACCGATGTAGAGCATGTCGGCCGTCTGGTCGATCACGGTCAGCGCAAAAGCCTTGGCCGACGCGATGACGCCCGAGGTGACGTTGTCCTTGTTCACGGCAATCGAAATGCGCGGCGGAGTGGACGTCACCTGCACCGCCGTGTTAATGACACAGCCGGCGCGCAGCCCGTCTGCCGCGGCACTCACCACGTACAGACCGCTCGGCATGGTAAAGAACGCAGTTTTGTCCATAACGATCACTCCCCTAACCCGGGTTGGAACCTCATGGATGTATGTACCCACAAAAAAGGCGACGCCCATAACGGACACCGCCTTTGAGACATATGTGTCAGAACAGTAAGAAAGATGAGACACCCGCAGTTGCGGTGAAATAAGGACTGAATTGCCCGTCTAAAGGCCAAAACAGTCCGTATTCCACCGCAACTTATGAAGGACGGTCAGCGGTTGCGTTCCTTGAGGGCGCGGTCGATCTCGCGCTGGACATCGCGCTTGGCCATATCCTCGCGCTTGTCGTAGAGCTTCTTGCCGCGGCCCAGACCAAGCAGCAGCTTTACGCGACCGTCGGTATTAAAGTAAAGCTCCAGCGGTACCAGGGCATAGCCGCGGTTGCGCAACTTGCCGTCGAGAAAATCGATCTCCTTGCGGTGCAGCAGCAGACGGCGACGGCGGTCGGGATCGCGATTCCACACGCCACCATGGCTATAAGGGTGGATATGCAGGCCGACGAGCCAGCACTCCCCGCCACGAATCAGTGCAAAGGTATCGGTAATCTGGCACGCGCGCTCGCGAATCGACTTGACCTCGGTACCGCTCAGCTCAATACCGCACTCAAACGTCTCATCGATAAAGTACTCGTGATGTGCCGAGCGATTCTTGGAAATGAGCTTGCGCTCGCGCTTACTGGGCATCGCCGGCCTCCTTGGCGCCATCGGCGTTTGAGCCCGCAGCCTCGCGCTTTGCCCTGCGCTCGGCATTAAGCTCGGCATCGCTCTCGCGCACCAGCTTGATAATCGCCGCGCATGCCTCCTCGCCCACCAGGTCGCGGGCACGGACCGTCAGACGCGTAGCCTCCTGCTTGTCGCCGTCGCTTGCAGCATCGGTCGCGCACATGATCAGGCAGATGGCGATCTCGGCCGAAGGCGAGGTCGGCACGCCCTGCAGGGCGAGCTCACCCATCACATGGTCGTCACTCTCGTCCGCGGCATCCGGATAGGTGGTATGGATCTTGTTGAGCAGACGCGTCGTATGCGAATCATTGGGTGCCAGGCGCAGCGCCAGGCGAGCGCAGCCCACGGCGGCCGAAACGTTCTCGGTCTCGGGCTCCAGGAAGTACTGACCCAGATTGGAGTAGGCGCGGGCGGCGCACTTACCATCGCTCGCACGCTCCAGCACCGAGTACGAAAGCGATGCCCACTCCTGCTTATCCTCGAGCGCGCGAAACAGCTCAGCCAAATCCAAGCGATAGTTGCAGTTCATGGGATCCCAGCGCACGGCCTGCATCAGGGCATTCCGAGCACTCACATAATCCTGCTGGCGAATGTAGGCAAACGCCATGTCGGAATACAGACGGTCAAACGGCACCTCGACCTGCACGAGCTCGCGCGGATCCTTCTCCACGCGGCGATAGGCCAGACGCTCAAACTTGCTATCGAAGCTAAAGTACTGGCGCTTCTCCTCCGTCTTGCACTCAGCGTCGATATACTCCTCGGAGAGCTCCACCAGACGCTCCAGCAGCGGCGTCGCCGTGGCCAGGTCGCCCTGCGCCAGATAGTTCTCGGCATACGTGATGTCTTCCAAGCTGATAGGCAGGTCCATGGCTACTCCTCGAACGGAACGAAACGCGGCAAACGCCGCTTGCGGTCAATACACAAAACCCGGGTCTCTTACGAGGCCCGGGCGTTCAATTTTGGTAGCCCGTACCAGATTCGAACTGGTGATCTCCGCCTTGAGAGGGCGGCGTCCTAAACCGCTAGACGAACGGGCCATATGTAGCAAATGCAATGGCTGGGATGGAGGGAGTCGAACCCCCATTGACGGAACCAGAATCCGCTGTCCTGCCATTAGACGACATCCCAATGACTGCATCGCTGCGCTCGGCTGTGCCTTTGCGCAAGAAAGAAATATACGGGAAGTCCGGCCGTGACGCAAGCCCCAATTTTGACTTTTTTGAAATTCAGTCAAATACGGCCAACACGTGAAGGACCTGTGAAGTCGACCGCTGCACACGAAGGGCAAAACGCCGCGAGCGGTAGCCGTCAACCGTTGGCAGATTCTACCGCGAAAACGATAGCACCAGGCAACACAATCGAAGTATCAATGATCACGTAGATATCGAGGCGCCATGGACGAAGAGCTTGATTACCTATGGGAGACCCTGGGCCTCGAGATCACTGCTGACCTTTGGCCCGAACGGGACAAAATCCATCCCACTCTGCGCCCCGCCATCACGGTGATGCAGGCAAAATACCGCCGTGCATCCTTTTTGATCATGCGGATGTCATGGCACGCGGGACTCCCCGACCTTAAGCGAATCCAGGCAAGCCTCGTCGAGCTGTCCGGTATGCCGACCGTCATATCCGAGGCGCACCTGGAGCAGCGCCAGCGCGAGCGACTGCAACAGCAGCGGATCCCCTTTATCTGCCCCGGCGTTCAGGCATATCTGCCCTTTATGGACGAGGAGTACTGGAGCGGCAAGCCCAACAAGCACGTAAAGGTCTACAGTCCGCACGAATGGGCACAGCTCAAGGATTGAGCCGAGCGAGCCCTCCGATGGAAAACACGTCCCACCCTGAGCGCTCAAAACGGGTCGCACTTTCCGCAGCCGCTACAGCAGCGCCTCGGTCCAAGCTGCTTCCCTAAAGCCGGGAATCGCAAAGTCGTCGCCCACCAACAGCGGACGCTTGACCAGCATGCCGTCGGTCGCCAGCAGCTCGTAGCACTCCCGATCCGTCATGCCCGCATCCAGACGCGCCTTCAGGCCCAGCTCTCGATATTTCATGCCCGACGAATTAAAGAAGCGCCGCACCGGCAGCCCCGAACGAGCAATCCAGGTCGCAAGTTCATCGGCCGTGGGATTGTCCGTAACGATATCGCGGTCGACATACTCGACCCCATGCTCGTCCAGCCATGCCTTGGCCTTCTTACAGGTCGAGCACTTGGGATATTCAACAAACAGTACGGTCATGGAAATCCTCCGAATATAAATCGGCCAACGCAGGCACACGCCACACGAGACGCCTTCGCATGATGGGCCAATTGTAGCCCACGGGTCACACACTAAACGAACCGTGCCCCGAATCCGCGTTTGATGAACGGCAGCAGCTCCATTGCCTCGGGCGTGATATGGCCCGCAACGTTCATGCGCTCGTCACCGGGAAGATCGACCCGCGCAATCTCAAGCTCGCCTTCGTAGCGCCCATAGCCGCTATTGCTCACAGCGATCGACCCCGTCTTTCGCGACAGGCCGGCACCGGCATCCATCGGCACGGAATCCGGTTTAAGCGTCGTGCGCGACTCCTGAGACCTAAAGATGAGGGTGCTCGAATCGGGCCGGTCGTGATGAATCTGCCCACGTACATAGGCATAACCAGACTCAAGCTCGCATTGCAAGTCCACGTATCCGGCGGAAACTTGAGCAAACTGCGCCCAGCCCGCATCGGAAAGATCGGGGTCGCCGACCAACACAATGTCGCAATCGGCGCCATGTGCGAGTTCAAGCATGTTGAGGGCAACCTTTGACGCGCGACCGCGCTGTGCCTCGACCGTCGGCAGTCCCTCGAATACCGGCCCGCGAACGTTGGCATCACCCGGCACAAAAGCCATGATTTCGAATCCAAGCGCCGCAAGACGAAGATTCACCCGAGCAATGTCCTCCAGAGCTAAACCGGTATAAGGCTTGGGGTAAAAATTGTGGCAGGCGGCAAAACGAGTCACATCGGCACCGGCCTCACGCCACGATGCGATTTCATCAGAACTCACCGTCGATGCATTGACCACAATGCGAAATACACCGGACAGCTCCGCGACCCGCTGGGCGCTAAAGCCATAGTCCAAACGAAGGTATTCCAACCCCAGATCGCGCAGGTCCTCGATGCGCTCAAGCCCGAGCAAATCGCACGTGCGCGGCCCCACATCGGCGATGAGCGCAATGTCGCGGGAGGAAAGCAGCGACAGCACATGACGGACCTTATCGGCATACGCCGCTCCCCCATCCTCGGGAATATGCAGTGAGGTAAACGCATAGCGCGCACCCGCCGCGGCACCGTGCTCAATCGTCCGCTCAATATCCTGCAGAGGGCTGGAAAGATAAATCGAAATACCCGTTTTCACGTTTCAACGCTCCTTTAAAAAAGGCCGGCGGAGCAGTTAGCCCCGCCGGCACAACCATAGCATCAAGAAATCTGCCGCGCGCCGCGACATCCGAGCAACATGGCGCGTGTCATCAGGCTACTCGCCAAAGAACTCGTTGATCTTCTGCTCATCGACGCCAAAGAACCACGTCAGGACAAAGCCGGCGGCATAGGCAAGCAGCATGGCGGCAATATAGCCGAGCTGCTGGCCGGGCACGACGATCAGCAGGCCGAACAGACCGGAAACGCCCTGAGAAACCGTGCCGATGTGAAGCAGCGCCGCAAGCGCGCCGCCAAAGCCGGCACCCAGGCAAGCTGTCACAAACGGACGGACGAGCGGCAGCGTAACGGCATACATCAAAGGCTCGCCAACGCCCAGAATGCCAACGGGGATAGACTCGGCGACATACTTCTTGAGCTTGGCGTTCTTGGTCTTAAAGTACAGTGCCAGACCGGCGCCAACCTGGCCGCCGCCGGCCATCATAAGGATGGGCAGCAGGTAGTTGATACCCTTGGTGGCACCGTCGGGATCGTTGAGCATCGCGTGGATCGGCGTAAGCGCCTGATGCAAGCCAACGGACACCAGCGGCAAGAAGCCTGCCGACAGGATATAGCCGCCCAGAACGCCCAGTTTCTCGAAGATGAAGGTCAAAACGCTAAAGATGGCAGTCGTCAGCCATGCGCCAACCGGCTGGATGACGAGCATCAGAGCAAAGGCGCCGATGATGAGCACCAGCAGCGGGGACAAGAACGTGTCGAGTGCGTTGGGCATAACCTTGCGAATCTGACGCTCCATCCAGGCAAAAAATGCGCCAGCGATAAGAGCCGCGATCATACCGCCCGCTGCGGGGTTGTACTGCGCATTGGTGAGCGGCAGCAGGATGGCAGTGGCAGGATCGGCCGCGCCAGGCGCAAGCAGGGGCATGGCACTGTTGGCGATACACATCATGCCGGCGATGCCGCCCAGCGCAGCGGAGCCACCAAACTCACGTGCCGTGTTATAGCCCACCAAGATGGGCAGATAGGCAAACAGGGCCCAGCCCATGGAACGAATGCCCTGGTACCACCACTCGCCTGCAAGCGCGCCTGCCGTCGAGACGTTAATGACGTTGCAGATACCGTTGATGAGGCCAGCCGCAATGATGCCGGGAAGCAGGGCGACGAAGACATTGGAAATCTTCTTGAGGAAGGCCTGAACCGGCTTGGACTCGTACTTTGCCTTCTGCGCGGCCTTGTTTGTGGCCGCAGCGTCAACCACGCTCTCGTCAGCAACGCCTTTCGAAAGGCCGGTGAGCTTGGAGAACTCCTCGAGCACCTTATTAACCTTGCCCGGACCCAGCACGATCTGCATCGTGTCGTCCTCGACCAGGCCCATCACGCCGTCGAGCGCCTTAATACCCTCCGTGTCGACGTTGCCCGTGTCTTTGACGGTCACGCGCAGGCGCGTCATGCACGCCGCGTTTGCCAGCACGTTGTCTTTACCGCCCAAAAGGTCCAGCAGCTTTTGAGCCAGCTCTTTGTTCGTCATAACTCCTCCTTGTATTGGGTATCTCTTCTTGATGTCATATCTGCTCACGCCGTGCACCTATTGGGCATCGGCATTGCTCTTCTCATGGCCACTCACCGCAGCACGGACATGGCCGCGCGCCCGCTCGAGAGCTACCGCAGCCTGCTCGGCATCGCAGTCCAGCAGCACCGAGACAATAGCGGTTTTTACGTGGCCGCCGGCATCTGCAAGCGCCTGAACAGCGCGCTCGCGCGTGCAGCCGGTCGCCTCCATCACGATGTTCTGGCCGCGCACCACCAACTTCTCGTTCGTCTGCTGTACATCGACCATCAGGTTTTGGTACACCTTGCCAATCTTGACCATGGCACCGGTCGAAATCATATTGAGAATGAGCTTTTGGACCGTTCCCGCCTTGAGCCTCGTTGAGCCGGTCAGCACCTCGGGACCGGGCACGGGCTCAATGGCAAGATCTGCGCTCTCCCCGATCTTCGATCCTAGGTTACAGGCAATTGCGATGGTCTTGCACCCAGTTGCCTTGGCGTACACAAGGCCGCCCACCACATAGGGAGTACGACCGCTTGCCGCCAGGCCAACGACAAGATCCTTGTCCGAGAGTCCACGCTCCCGCAGGTCGCTCGCGCCAAGCTCCTCGCTGTCTTCGGCACCTTCGACAGCCTTGATAAACGCCGTCTCGCCTCCGGCAATGAGCCCGACAATCAGATCGGGTGACACGCCAAACGTGGGCGGGCACTCCGAAGCGTCGAGCACGCCCAGGCGACCACTGGTGCCTGCACCCATGTAAAAGACGCGCCCGCCGCGCTCGAGTGTCTCAGCAGCCCAGTCGATTGCTGTGGCAACCTGGGGCAACACTTTCGTGACCGACCGGACGGCACGAAGATCCTCATCGTTCATCGTCGTGACGATTTGCAGCGATGTCATCGTATCGAGGTCCATTGACCTTTGATTACGCTGTTCGGTCGTGAATTTTGTTAAATCGAGCATTTCATTCACCTCATCTTTCCTGTTTCTCGATGTAGTTTTGCTTAATGACATACGTCGCCCGCTCGTAGTCGCTGGCAACGTAAGCAGCGTACAGGGCATCGACAACCATAAGCTGGGCCATACGCGAAGCCATGGCACCGCTGCGGACCAAGGGCTCACTCGCAGCGACGCCGAGCACGGCATCGGCCATGGCGGCAAGCTTGGACGACCCATCTACTTTGGTCACGGCCACAACGGGACAGTTGTGACGTTGAGCCTCGACGGTGCAGTCCAGCACTTCTTGCGTTAAGCCCGAGTAGCTAAAGGCAATTGCCATATCGCCCTCATGCATGTTCTTGGCACACAAGAGCTGGTCATGCCAGTCGTCGTACAGATGGCACTCTTTGTCGACACGCATGAGCTTTTGCGCCAGATCGTGCGCGACCAAACGAGAGGCACCGATACCGAACAGATTGACCGCGCGTGCCCGCTTAAGATGGGCCGCGCATCGCTCCAAGACGGTGTAATCGAGCGTTCGCGCCGTCGCTTCGATCGTGCGCACGTTGCTTTTCATCACCTTCCCCACGATACGTTCGATGCTGTCGTCCATGGAGATGTCCTCGAGGGCAACGTCTTTCTTGTCACCCAAGAGTGCCAGTTCGGCAATCAGTTCGCGCTGGAACTCCTTGTAGCCCGCAAAACCCAAGCGCTTGCAAAAACGCAAAATGCTCGAGGGCGAGGAGAACGTGGCATCGGCAAGACCGCGGACGGGCAGCCCGACCACCTCGTGCGGATGAGCGCTTACATATGCGATGACATTGCGTTCCGCCGGGCTCGCGCTGAGCTCACGCTCGCGAAGCCTTAAAAGCAATCCGTTTGCCATCTCAAACACCTCCGTTGAGAAGAATTAAAGACCAACGAACGATTCGTACCGGATACAAACAGCTTTTACGGTACATTGTGCCGCATCGTGGCGCACAAAGGGCGAGCGTTCTACCGCTCGCCCCTCAAATCCGACCGCTCGGAAATACGCGCGACACAAAATAATTCAACAAGGTCGCATTATCAGAAACGGGTTTGTTACCGGCTAGCGCCTCGCATGGGCGCCGATCGGCCGAGTCGCATAGCGCACCAACGCCGCTGCCAGCAATACCAACAGCATGGCGGTGACATAGCCCGCAGCATCGAATCCTAAATCGATAACGTCGAAATGCCTGCCGGGAACAAAAATCTTATGTACCTGATCGCCAACGGAGCAGGCAGCGCAAAAGAGCAGCACGGGCACGCAACGGAAGCATACGCTCCACGGACGCCTGGAAAGGCAAACCACGACCACCGAGGCGAACAATCCGACGAAGAAAAACTCTACGGTATGGGCAACGCGACGGACGTTCGTGCCCACCCACATGCGAATGGAAGCAAGTCGGCCAGACCGTACATTCGAGGCAGCCGAATCGGTGCCCCCGGTCGTTCCGTTCTCCGTCTGAGCTTCACCCGTGACATCGGCAGCCTGTACGCCCGTAGCCTGACCCTCCACCACACGCGCGGTGGACTCGCTCAGCAACGACGTCTCCACCGCATTTTGCTCCGTCAGCACCCAGATGCCCGCCAGCGTTGCAGTAAACAGAACGATCGCGGTCCATCCGATTATTTGTTTTACGCACGCCAAGGGCCTACCTCCTTTTTTTGAATATCAGCGAGTGTAGCCCCAAATGACATCGTCACCGTATCAAAATTTGAATCGCAACAGGAAGCGCCAAAGCGACGCAAACCCCTACCCCGCCTCGCGCATCCAGCGATCGAATGTCCCCACGCACACGCCCAGGCACTTTGCTGCCTGGCTGCGGGTAATATCGCCTGCCTCATAGCTATCGCGTACCAGCTCAAACTGAGGAGGGCACGGCTTGCGAGGTCGACCGAAACGAACCCCTCGCGCCCGCGCCGCTGCAATCCCCTCCGCCTGGCGCCGATGGATATTCTCGCGCTCCACCTGCGCCACGTAGCTCAACAGTTGCAGCACAATGTCGGCAATCAGCGTACTCGTCACGTCCGGCGCTTCTCCATCCCTCGCGCGCGTGTCGAGCAGCGGCATATCCAGCACCACGATGGCCGTCCCGCGCTCTTTTGTAATAAGGCGCCATTCCTCGAGTATCTCGCTGTAGTTACGGCCTAGACGATCGATGGACAACACCACCAGCACGTCCCCATCCCCCAGCACGCGCAGCAGATCGCGATATCGCGGACGGTCGAAGTCCTTGCCGCTCGCACGGTCGGCATAAATATTCGCCGACTCCACGCCATAGGCGATCAGCGCATCAAACTGCCGATTCAGGTTCTGATCACGCGAGCTCACGCGCGCATAGCCGTACACAGTCGCCATCTCATCCCCGCTTTCTTGTAAACCTGCCAAAAAGGGACAGGTTTATTTTGGTAGGTTTTACCTCCCAAATAGCAGGCGGATGGGCGGCCGAGCAGGCGGTGACGCGGCCATCATTCAAATGCGAGGGCGGCCCCGAAAGACCGCCCCACTCCCCACACGGTCGGGATTCGGCTAATGGATAAGCTTAAAGTCCAAGTGTCCGCGCGTGGTATTGACGCGCGAGACCTCGATAATCACGCGCTGACCCAGCTCATAACGAGTCCCCGTGTCGGCGCCCGTCAGCGTAAGCGCGTCCTCGTCGAACTCGAACCACTCGTTGCCAAGGCTCTTAATCGAAACCAAGCCCTCAACCTGCGTCAGATCCAAGCGAACAAAAAGACCCATGCTGCTGACCCACGAGATGGTTCCGGTATAGCGCTCGCCCAGACGATCCTCGTAGTACTGGGCGATCTTGATCTTTTGCGTCGCATGGCTGGCGGCGTCGGCCGCGCGCTCGGCATCGCTGCAGGCGCGACAGATCTGCGGCAGAATGCGCGGCAGCGACTCGCGCCCCTTACCGATCAGGCGCGGCGTGCGGACCAGGGCGTCCTTGCCGCCCAGCTGCTCGTATGCCAGCTGTAGCTTGAGCACACGGTGCACCACCAGATCGGGGTAGCGACGGATGGGGCTCGTAAAGTGGCAGTAGCACGGCGCGGCGAGCGCAAAGTGGCCCTCGCTGCGCGGCTTGTACAACGCACGCTGCATGCTGCGCAGAAGCAGCGTGTTGACGAGCGGCGCACTGGCCGTACCGGCGGCAGCATCAACTGCAGCCTGCAGCTCATCGGGACTTCCCAGGGCAATGCCGGCTGCACGGCGGTCGTCGATAATGCCCAGCTGAGCCAGCGCCACGGCGGCGCCGTGAAGACTGTCGGGGCTGGGATCTTCATGCACGCGGTAGCAGGCCTCGATATCGCGGTCGGCCAGCCACTCAGCCACGCACTCGTTGGCGAGCAGCATAGCCTCCTCGATCAGCGACGTGGCACACGAGCGCTCGCGCGCCACAATCTGCACGGGCACACCGTCCTCGTCCAACAGGGCGCGAATCTCGGCCGTATCGAAGTCGACCGAACCGCGCGCGCGACGAATGTGGCGGCGAAGCTCGGCGAGTTCGTTGGCGGCGACGAGAAAATCACCCAGCTCGACGTTATAGCCGCGGGCGGTTTCCTCGCACGCAAGCCCACGCTCGAGCGCTTCCTCACGCGAAGTCTCTACAGCCGCAACATCCTCGGCAGCACCCTCCAGCACCCCATACTTCACCGCGCCGGCACGCACCAGCAGCGCCTCAGCGCCGTCGTAGTCCATGCGCACGCGCGAGCGAATCACGCTGGGATAGGGATCGTAGTGGCGAACGCGGCCCTGCGCATCGAGTTCAATATCGACGGTAAACGCCAAACGGTCCTCGTCGGGACGAAGCGAGCACAGGTCGTTCGACAAGCGCTCGGGCAGCATAGGCAGCACACGATCTGCCAGATACACCGATGTCGTGCGATGGCGTGCCTCAAGATCGATATGCCCGTCCCAGGCCACGTAGTGTGAAACGTCGGCGATGTGGACGCCCAACTTGTAACCGCCATCGGGCGTGCGCTCCAGCGAGATGGCATCGTCAAAGTCGCGCGCGTCGACCGGGTCGATCGTGATGACAAAACGGTCGCGCAGATCGCGCCGGAGCGGATCTTTGAGCGCCGCGGCCACATCGAGCGAAAGGCTCTCGGCCTCGACCAGCGCCGCCTCGGGATAGCTATCGGTATAGCCATAACGCGCCATTACATACTGAACGCCCAGGTCGGGCGCGTCATCGCCGCCAATGCGACGCTCAATCGTCACCGTACCCGATTCCAAACGCGTCGGGTAGGTCAGAATGCGTGCGACCACAGCGTCACCGGGATGAACGCCCAGGCGCTCGGCCGAGGTGTCCTCGGGCAAAATGAAGAAATCGGCCTTGAGGCGCGAATCGAGCGGCTCGATCACGCCGAGCGGACCGGCGGTCTGGTACGTCCCCACCACACTGATGGCGGCGCGCTCGACGACCCCCTCAATCACGGCACGACGCTCACCGTGCGGGCTGTTCTTAATGCTCACGGCGACGGTATCGCCATCCATGATCTCGCGCTTACCGCGACCCATGACTTTGTAGTCGCCGTTCTCGGTTATGACATAGGCGCTGTGCTCATGGAGCTGCACGCGCCCGGTCAGGCTCGGACGGCGTTCGCTGCGCACCGGCCCACGCTTATTGCGGGCACCGCGCTTATGCTTGTTATTGCGCCCCATGGCGCCTCCTTGCTATCGATTGCCGTTTACATCCCAAGAGTCTACCCAAATGATCCCTAGGGGACGTCAGGATTGCGGGTCACATAGATAGACCAGCGCCACAATGACCCGTTTTCCTCCGTCCCCTAGGAATCAAAAAACGGGCCGCCCCATAAGAGACGACCCGTTGGAAGGGATGAATTCCAGGCATGCCTACACGCGCAGGTAGCGGCGCATGGCTATGGCAGAACCAAAGAGACCGATAATCACACCGACCAGAATCAGCGCAGCATAGGTCACCAGGTAGTACTGCATCGGCAGGGCAAACGACATCCAGCCGATGCTCTCCTGCAAACGCGGAATCATCAGATTGCGCAGCAGCTCCAGAACGCCGATGGAAAGCAGCGAGCCCAAAATGGCCTGCAGTACGCCCTCGGTGATAAACGGGCCGCGAATGAAGCCGTTGCTGGCGCCGACCAGACGCATAATCGCAATCTCACGACGACGCGCCGTGATGGACAGGCGAATCGTGTTGTTGATGAAGATGAATGCGATAAAGGTCAGAAGGCCAACGAGCACCACGGCGGCGATGCGGATGTAGTTGGTCACCTGGAACAGGCGGCTCACTTCCTCCTGGCCGTACAGCACGCTCGCGTTGACGTCGCCGTCATCCGCGATCTTCTGGAAGTCGGTGTTCTTCTTGAGCTTCTCTGCCGTGCTCTCGACCTTGGACGGATCGTCCATCTCAATTGCAAACGAAGCCGGCAGCGGGTTCTGGCCATCGAGCGCGCTCATGGTGGCGTCGGCGTTGCCCGACATCTTGCTCGTATACTCGGCCAGCGCGTCGTCCTTGTCCTTATAGGTCACGGACTTGACGTTATTCCACGTCTTAAGCTCGGCCTCAAAAGCCTGAACATCGGCCTGATCGGCGTCATCGCTAATGAACGCGTTGATGACAACCTGATCCTCGACGGTGCCGATCACGGAGTTCAGCATCGCGGAGCCCATGATGAACAGGCCGATGATAAACAGCGAAAGGAAGATCGTGATGACGGCGCCGAGCGAGGTAGTCCAGTTACGGAAGAAGTGGCTGATTGCCTCTTTGAAGGAGTAGCCCACGTTAGTTGGTGCCATAGTTGCCGTAACCTCCCCTCTCCTGGTCGCGGATAACGTGGCCGCCCTCGAGGGCGATCACGCGACGGTGCATGCTATCGACCATCTCGCGGTCGTGCGTGGCGACGATCACGGTGGTGCCGGTGCGGTTAATGCGCTCGAGCAGCTTCATGATGCCCAGCGAGATCGCCGGGTCGAGGTTACCCGTGGGCTCGTCGCAGATCAGCAGCGGCGGACGGTTGACCATAGCGCGGGCGACGGCAACGCGCTGCTGCTCGCCACCGGAAAGCTGGTCGGGCAGCGAGTCCATCTGATCGGCCAGACCGACCAGACGCAGCACCTCGGGCACCTGGCTGCGAATGACGCCCCTGGGCTTGCCGATGCACTGCAGGGCAAACGCCACGTTTTCGTAGGCGGTCTTTTGCGGCAGAAGCTTAAAGTCCTGGAACACGGCGCCAATCTGGCGGCGCAGGAACGGAACCTTGCGGTTCTTGATCTTCATGAGGTCCTGACCGGCAACCAAAATGCGGCCGCTCGTCGGCTTGACGTCGCGGTTGAGCGTCGACAGCAGCGTGGTCTTACCCGAGCCGGAATGACCGACCAGGAAGACGAACTCGCCCGGATAGATCTCAATGTTGATGTCGTCAAGTGCAGGCTTGTTGGGCTGTGCCGGATAGATCTTGGTGACATGCTCCATAAGGATGACGGGCTCGACACCGGCCTGCTTGGCCATCTTCTTGCGGCTGGCCTGCGGATCGATGGGCGCAAACACCGACGTAAAATCGGGGTTGTTGAGCGCGTTATCGAGGCTTGCGACCTCGGCTGCCTGATCGCTCTCGACCACCGGGGCAGCAGGCTGCGTGGGATCGGGAATAGCGGCAAAGAGGCCAGACTGCGCAGGCTGAGGAACCGGCGTCGCAGGGGCCATGGGGTCGGGAATGCCGGCCATGGTAGGCTGCGGCGTGGCGGCGCCAGCCTGAGGCTGCTCCACGCGAGCGGTCACGGCCTGAACGGGCTCAAAACCCGCCGTGCCGGAAAGCGCGACATCGCTGGTGGGATTGTAGGCAAAGGGATCGGATGCCGGCTGTGCCTGATCTGCCGGCTGAGTGGGGGCCTGAGCAACAGGCTGGCCCTCTGAATCCGGAGTGGCGAAACGACTGCCCTGGACGCCTGTCTGCGTCTTGGGGGCATCATCGCCCGCACCGGAGGTACGGAAGTGGTTACCCACTGGTGCTCCTTATCGTCGTGCGTTTAAACTACATGAGCGCTTTGTATTTTAGCAGCATTAGCTTTGCTGCACATAAGAAGCATGGCGTGCTTAGGGATCCCGTCGGCCGCCTTGATTATCGACTTTATCCGAACACCTCCCACATTCATCCGCACATGTACGGATGAATGTGGGAACCCGATACCCTGAGGGCCGGATCGGCCGGCCCCGGGAGATCGGAGGACGGCATGTCCGGAAAGAAGAAGAGTGGCTCCGCAAGGGCGGTCCCGAGGGCCTACGGAAGGCTCACGAGGCACGAGCGGGACACGGTCCAGAGGATGCTGGAGCGCAGGGCGTCGTGCAGGGAAATCGCGAGGGAGCTGGGCAGGTCGCCCTCGACGGTGAGCGCCGAGGTGGCGTCGCACAGGTTCGTGACGGCGCCGAAGGCCAGGCGCGGCGAGCGAGTGGACGCCTCCGCCGACCTGTCGGCGGCCTGCCCGCGCCTGGCCGCGTGGCCGCGCTGCTGCAACGGGTGCGGCCGGTACCGCGCGATCGGCTGCAAGCGCCGTCCCCACGTCTTCTACGAGGCCCGGGCCGCGCAGCTGTGCGCCGACTCGGTCCTCGTTTCGTCCAGGCGCGGGATAGACGCCGACGAGCCCGCCGCGGCGGCCAGGCTGGAGGCGATAAGGGACTGCCTGCGCCGGGGGCTGTCGCCCGAGCAGATGGCGGCGCGCAACGGCGGCCCGGTGGACCTGTCGCCGTCGACCATCTACCGCTGGGTCTCGGCGGGCTACGACGGCATGACCAACATGGAGCTCAGGCGCAAGGTCGGCTACAGGCCGAGGAAGCGCGCCGCGGGCCGGGCGGCGACCCGCCACTCCGCCCGCAGGTCGCATGCCGCGTTCCTCGCCCTCGGGGAGGACGCGTGCGCCGCGGCCTGGGAGATGGACACCGTCGAGGGGGCCCGGGAGGACTCCGCCTGCCTGCTCACGCTGCTGCACCGCCCCAGCAGGCTCCAGCTCGCGCTGCCGCTGGAGGAGAAGACCGCCGGGTGCGTCGCGGACGCCCTGGAGGGCGTCCGGGCGGTCCTCGGCGCCGACGGGACGCGCCGCATGTTCCGCGCCGTCCTCACCGACAACGGCGCCGAGTTCTCCGACGAGGCGGCGATCGCGGCGCTGCTCGGCGAGGGGCCGGGCGAGACGAGGCTGTTCTACTGCGACCCCAGGCGCAGCGACCAGAAGGGCGCCTGCGAGCGCAACCACGTCGAGATCAGGAAGCTGCTGCCCAAGGGCGCCGGAATCAGGTTCGACCGGCTCGCCCCGGCCGACCTGGCGCTGGCCATGTCGCACGTGAACTCCGAGCCCCGCGGCGCGCTCGGCTTCGCGACGCCCGCGCGCGCCTTCAGGGCGATGCTCGGGGAGGACGCGGCGGCGCTGCTGGACGCCTACGGCGTGTGGGACGTGCCGCTCGGCGACCTCGACCTGACGCCGGGGCTCATCGAGAGGGCGCGCGCAGAGAGGGGCGATGCCCCGCTGGCCTAGCCTGGAAGAAAACGGAATAGACGGACCGACCGTCCGGCTGAGTCTGGGAAGAGGTGCCGGGCGGCGGGCGGAGCATGGCCACCGGACCTATCGAAACACATCTCCACCGTTCCTTCAACTGGGAAAACGGCGCCCCCGGACCCCAGGAGGGGCCGCGGGGGCGTTCAGCTAAGTGCGGGAATGGCCTATTTGCTCAATGTGTTCGGCTGAGATCGGAAATCAACCATCCCGTCGGCCGGGCACAGGGTTACTCTCCAAATCGTCCTCGGACATGTCGGAGCCCCCGCTGCGCGCTTCGCGCGGCAGGGGCTCCTCCGTCCTGCGGAAAGATTTGGAGAGTAACCCTGTGTCCGGCCTGCGGTAACTAAGAGGTCGCTGGGTTTTGCTTAAGTGCAGCAGCGCCATGCTTGGGGGCTGAATTGAACGTGGCTGGAATGGGCCCTTATCCCAATAGAAATCCTGCTTGATACGGCCTCTTTAGAAGTTGCGGTGAAATAGGGACTGTTTTAGCAGTTAAAAGCCCTAATCAGTCCTTATCTCACCGCAACTGAAACAGGGGCGCTCTCCAAGAGAGCGCCCCTGCCGGGTTTCCATAGTACTGGCGAAGCAGTCCTTGAGATCCGTCTTGCCTTATGCCAAGAACTCCTTGGTGGTCGCCACGATGTTGGCGGCGTCCAGGCCGTACTTGTGCAGGAGCTCGGCACCCGGGCCAGACTCACCGAAGGTGTCGTTGACGCCGATCTTCTTGAGCGGCGTCGGGCACTGCTCGCACAGGACGTCGGCAACGGCACTGCCCAGGCCACCGATCACAGAGTGCTCCTCGACGGTCACGACGTGGCCGGTCTTGGTGGCGCTCTTGACGATCAGGTCGGCATCGATGGGCTTGATGGTGTGCATGTTGATGACCTCGGCATCGATGCCCTCGGCAGCGAGCTGCTCAGCGGCCTCGAGGGCCTCGCCGACCATCAGGCCGCAAGCGATGATGGTGACGTCGGCGCCCTCGCGCATGACAATGCCCTTACCCAACTCGAACTTGTAGGTCTCGGGGTCGTTGATAACCGGCGAGGCCAGACGGGCAAAGCGCATGTACACGGGGCCGTCGCACTCGTAGGCGGCGCGCGTCACGGCACGGGCCTCCACGTCGTCGGCGGGAACGATAACGGTCATGCCGGGGATGACGCGCATCAGGGCGATATCCTCGCAGCACTGATGCGTAGCGCCGTCCTCGCCCACCGAAATACCGGCGTGCGTGGCGCCGATCTTAACGTTAAGGTGCGGGTAGCCGATGGAGTTGCGGACCTGCTCAAAGGCGCGACCAGCGGCGAACATGGCAAAGGTGCTCGCAAAGGCAACGCGACCGGTGGTTGCGATACCGGCGGCAACACCCATCAGGTTGCTCTCGGCAATGCCCACATCGAAGAAGCGATCGGGGCAAGCGGCCTTAAACTTGCCGGTCTGCGTGGCGGCGGCCAGGTCGGCGTCGAGGACCACAAAGTCATCGTGCTCGTTGGCGAGCTCGACGAGGGCCTCGCCGTAGCTTACGCGCGTGGCGATTTTCTTGACGTCTGCCATCCTAGAGCTCCTCTCCGGCGGCCGTGAGCTCTGCCATGGCCTGCTCAAACTGTTCATCGTTGGGGGCCTTACCGTGCCAACCCACCTGGTTCTCCATAAAGGAGACGCCCTTGCCCTTGGTGGTCTCGGCGATAATGGCAGTCGGCTGCCCCTTGGTGGCGCGAGCCTCGGCAAAGGCGGCGCGGATCTGGTCGAAATCGTTGCCGTCGGCGAGCTCCACCACATGGAACTTGAAAGCGCGGAACTTGTCGGCGAGCGGCATGGGGTCGTTGACTTCCTCGACGGGGCCATCGATCTGCAGGCCGTTGTGGTCGACGATCACGCAGAGGTTGTCGAGCTGCTGGTTGCCGGCAAACATGGCGGCCTCCCAGACCTGGCCCTCCTCGCTCTCGCCATCGCCCAGCAGGGCGTAGGTGCGATAGTCATCGCCCCAGTGCTTGGCGGCAACGGCCATGCCCACGGCGGCAGAGATGCCCTGGCCGAGCGAGCCGGTGGACATGTCAACGCCCGGAGTGTCGTTCATGTTGGGATGGCCCTGCAGGTGGCTGCCGATGTGGCGCAGCGTCTCAAGATCCTCCTTGGGGAAGAACCCACGCTCGGCGAGCACAGCGTACAGACCAGGCGCACAGTGGCCCTTAGAAAGCACAAAGCGATCGCGGTCGGCCTTGCGGGGATGGGCCGGGTCGACGTTCATTTCCTCAAAGTACAGATAGGTCATGATGTCGGCAGCGCCGAGCGAACCGCCCGGATGGCCGGACTTGGCAGCGTGCACGCCGGTGACGATGCCCTTCCTTACCTCGTTGGCAACCTTTTTGAGCTCTTCGTCGCTCATTGTGCCTTCCTTTCATCCTCATTAGACAAAATGCGCACGGCACCGAAGGTAATCCCAACACAGCCGCAATGCACGTACGTCATTCATTATGCTGGAAACTGATGGCTTTACCAGAGTTTTTATCATTATTTGAACAATTTAGCAGGCAGAACCGCTGATGAAACGGTTTATCAATGTGAACGTCTTTTGGATGGGACGCGGTCGGCCCTACGCGCTAATGTCCTTGAATCCCTCGCCGAAAGCTTCCGTAACGTCGGCGACCGTCACAATGGCGTGAGGATCGCGCTCGCGCACGATCGTCTTGAGGGTATTGAGCTCTCGACGGTTCACGATGACCATGATCACCGGCTTCTCGGCACCCGAATACATGCCAGTCGCCTTAAACTTGGTACAACCACGACCCAGGCCATACATGATATCGGCAGCGATATCAGGGAACTTGTCCGAGATGATGAGTACCATACGGCGTTTGTTGCCACCATCGACCACGGCATCGATCACGTAGCCGCTAATGACCATCGAAAGGCCTGCATATAGTGCATTTTCGATTGAAAAGACCGGAGCCGACAGCGCGCATACGGCAACATCGATCGCCATGACGGTCGAGCCCACGGGCAGCGAGGTATTACGCGAGATGATTTGGCCAATCGTGTCCGAGCCGCCGGTGTTGGCGCCGGCGCGCAGCACCATGCCGTAACCGATGCCTGTAATAATGCCGCCCCACATGGCAGGGAGCATCAGGTCCGCATCCGCCAGAGGTGCTACAAACGGGGCGAACAGATCGGTAAAGAAGCCCAGCAGCACAAAGCCCGTCGCGGTCTGCACCACGTAGAACATGCCGCCCTCGCGCATAACGACCAGCAACAGCAAGGCGTTCATCACGATCGTCTGAATACCAACGGGAAGCGATATGCCGCGCGATGCGCCGACCGCCTGGATAATGGTGGCAAGGCCCGTAACACCACCGGCAGCAAGGCCGTTGGGAATCAAAAACAGGTCGGTCGCAATAGCGGCCAGAGCGCACCCCAACATAATCTGGGGCAGGTCGTGAAAGAAGTTCATCGATAGAATGCGCTTGATGTCCAGACGATATGCCATGCTACCTCCCTCAAAAAAGCGCACCCAAACGGATGCGCTTCGAACTTCTTGCTGTATTCGATTCTACCGATTCGCCGAACAAAAACCACCCCTGCGCAGGGTTTGCTTTGGATACAAAACCACCCTGCTCGGAGGGTTTTATCCATTTCCACATAAACCGGGCGGTTTATGCAGATGGGATCTCTGCGTCAGCGTTGCCAGTGGCCCAGCGATGGTAGCCAATAACAAACGGGTCCAGGTCGCCATCGTCAAGAACTGCCTCGACGTTGCTGGTCTCAACGCCCGTGCGTAGGTCCTTAACCATCTGATACGGGTAGAGCACGTAGCTGCGGATCTGGTTGCCAAAACCAATCGTGGTTTTGGGTCCGCGAATCTCATCCAGGGCCTCGGCGCGCTTCTCGAGCTCAATCTCGTACAGGCGAGCCTTGAGGATCTGCATGCACGCGGCCTTGTTCTGGATCTGGCTGCGCTCGTTTTGGCAGGTAACCACAATGCCGCTAGGGAAATGCGTCACGCGCACGGCGGAGTCGGTGGTGTTAACGCCCTGACCGCCCGGGCCGCTCGCGTGGTACACGTCCACGCGGATGTCATCGGGGCTGATCTCGATATCGATATCATCGGGTAGCACGGGGATGACCTCGACGCCGGCAAACGTGGTCTGGCGGCGCTTCTTGTCGTCGGTGGGGCTAATGCGAACCAAGCGGTGGACGCCGGCCTCGGCGCGCAGCATGCCAAATGCGTCCTTGCCCTCGACGGTAAAGGTCGCGCGGTCGATGCCGATGACCTCAGCGGCGGGGCAGTCGTTAATCGTGACCTTCCAGCCGCGACGCTGGCAGTACTTCATGTACATCTTAAATAGCATGAAGGTCCAGTCCTGGGCCTCCAGACCACCCTGTCCGGGCTTGATGGTCACAATGGCATCGCCGTGATCGAACTCACCGGTAAACCAGCTCGAAAGCTCAAGCTCATCGATGGCACGGGCCAGGCGCTCAGCCGTGGCTGTAGCCTCCTCGCGAAGGGCGGCGGCATCGGGGTCATCCCCCATCTCCTCGGCAAGCTCCAGCGCGGCACGGGCATCGGAAAGCTCGCCGCGCGCGTTGTCCACGGCAGCGATATCTTCCTTGGTGCGCGCGATTTCCTCCATGGTGGCACGGGCGGCGTCGGCGTCATCCCAAAAGCCGGGGGCCACGCTTTTGGCCTCGAGCTCGGTCACGCGCGTGCGCTTTTCGTCCAAGTGGAGATACGACTCGACCTCGCCGAGCCGGTCCGCAAACGCGTCCAGCTCGGCGGGCGTTACCTCTAAAGCCTCAGCCATTAACGATTCCTGCCGTGGCAGTACTTAAACTTCTTGCCGCTACCGCAGGGGCACGGGTCGTTGCGGCCCACGTTGACATAGGGGTCGTCGCTCTCGGACTTACGGTAGGTCGTCACCTTGCCACCGTTGTTGACGGCAGCCGGACCACCCTGGACAGCCGTGCGGGCCTGCACCTGCGCCTGCTTGCGCAGCACCGAGTCGCCGTTGTCACCATCGACCTCGGCAGGACCGGAGAAGTGCGCACCCTCGAGCGCGGGCTCCTCCTTGTGCTCCACGGCACGCGGGGCAGCCTTGATCTCGATGCGCAGAACCGTGCGCAGGTAATCCTCGTACATGGTGTCGACGAGGATCTGGAACGCGCCGTAGGCCTCGGTCTTGTACTCGACCAGCGGGTCGCGCTGGCCAAAGCCGCGCAGGCCGATGCCGGTCTTGAGATAGTCCATCTCCTGCAGGTAGTTCATCCAGCGGGTATCGATGACGCGCAGCATGACCTGGGTGTTGAGCTCGCGCATCAGGTCCTCGCCCAAGCGCTCGGCCTTCATGTTGTAGCACTTCTCTACGTAAGCCAGGACATCGGCAGCCAGAGCCTCATAATCCTCGTCGGGGAACTTCGGCGTATCGATGTGGCCGGTGAGCTCCACAACCCACTTGCGCAGGCCCTCCAGGTCGCGCTCGCCATCGTGACTGTCCTTGGTGCAGAACTCCTGAACGCAGCGGTACACGGTGTCGTGCATGACCTCGGTGATGTGGTCGGTCAGGTCCTTGCCGTCCAGAATCTTATTGCGCTCAGCGTAGATGACCTGGCGCTGCTTGTTCATGACGTCGTCGTACTCAAGGACGCTCTTGCGCATGGAGAAGTTGATGCTCTCGACCTTGTGCTGGGCGCTCTCGACGGCCTTGGAGATGATCTTGTGCTGGATGGGCATGTCGTCGCCCATGTCGGCCGTGACCATCATCTTGGAGACGCGGTCCATCTTGTCGCCACCGAACAGGCGCATGAGGTCGTCCTCGAGCGACAGGTAGAACTGGGTCTCGCCCGGATCGCCCTGACGGCCGGAGCGGCCGCGCAGCTGGTTGTCGATACGACGGGACTCGTGGCGCTCGGTGCCGATAACGGTCAGGCCGCCGGCGGCAAGCACGCGCTCGCGCTCGGCCTTGCAGGTCTCCTTGGCCTCGGCGTTAAACTGCTCGAGCTGCTCGGGCGTCACGTCCTCCATGGTCAGGCCCTCGTACTCAAGGCGCTCGCGCACCAGCTCGTCGGGGTTGCCGCCCAGCAGGATGTCGGTACCACGACCGGCCATGTTGGTGGCGATGGTCACGGCGCCGTAGCGTCCGGCCTGGGCAACGATATGAGCCTCGCGCTCGTGATGTTTAGCGTTGAGGACCTCGTGCGCGATACCGCGCTTGGTAAGGGCGGCAGACAGCTTCTCGGAGCTCTCGATGGAGACGGTGCCCACCAGGACCGGCTGACCCTTGGCATGGCGCTGCTCGACATCGTCGGCAACGGCGTTGTACTTGGCCTGAATGGTGCGGTACACCAGGTCCTCGTGGTCAACACGCTGAACGGGTTTGTTGGAGGGGATGACCTCGACGGGCAGCTTGTAGATCTCGCGGAACTCGGCATCCTCGGTGAGTGCCGTACCGGTCATGCCGGAGAGCTTGTCATATAGACGGAAGTAGTTCTGCAGGGTGATGGTGGCCAGCGTCTGGTTCTCCTCGCGTACGAGCACGCCCTCTTTGGCCTCGATGGCCTGGTGCAGGCCCTCGGAGTAACGGCGGCCTTCCATAATGCGGCCGGTGAACTCGTCGACGATCTTGACCTCGCCGTTGGTGACCACATACTGCTTGTCGCGGTGGAACATGTACTGGGCCTTCAGCGCCTGCTGCAGGTGGTTGACCAGCTGGCCGGAGAGATCGGCATAGATGTCATCGATACCTAGGCGGCGCTCGATCTTCTTAAGACCGCGCTCGGTGGCGGCGATGGTGTGCTTGGCCTCGTCCATGACGTAGTCGCCCGTGGGTTCAACGTCCTCGGTGGCGGTAAGCATGTCGTGCGACACGTCCTCGCCGCGCTCAAGGCCACGCACGGCACGCGCGAAGTCCTTGTAGGTGCTGGCGGACTTGGTGCCGGCACCCGAGATGATGAGCGGGGTACGTGCCTCGTCGATCAGGATGGAGTCGACCTCGTCGACGATGGCGTAATGGTGGCCGCGCTGCACGCGCTGCTCGGGGCGGGTGACCATGTTGTCGCGCAGGTAATCGAAACCGAACTCGGAGTTGGTGCCGTAGGTGACGTCTGCCTGGTAGGCCGGACGCTTGAGCTCGAGCGGCATGTTGTTCTGGAGCAGACCGACGGTCATTCCCAGGTACTTGTAGATGCGGCCCATCCACTCGGAGTCGCGCTTGGCCAGGTAATCGTTGACGGTAACGACATGTACACCCTTGCCGGCGATAGCGTTGAGGTAGCCGGCCAGCGTGGAGACCAGGGTCTTGCCTTCGCCGGTCTTCATCTCGGCGATATGCCCCTCATGAAGCGCCATGGCGCCGATGAGCTGTACGTCAAAGTGACGCATGCCCGTGATGCGCTTGGAAGCCTCACGCACGGTGGCAAAAGCCTCGGGGAGCATGTCGTCGAGCGACTCGCCGTTGGCGTAACGCTCACGGAACTTATCGGTCTGGGCGCGGAGTTCCTCCTCGGTCATCTTCTCAAACTGGGGCTCAAGACCGTTGATCTGGTCGACGATCTTGTAGTAGCGCTTAAGGTCCTTATCGGATCCAAAGGACAGCAGCTTTGACATGAATCCCATGTGGTTTTCCTTTTTGGCCATCGCCCACGCCATGCAGCCTCGGGCGAGTTAAACACAGATAAATGTACTTTAGCCAAACAGGACGCGGCCTATACGGTCGAGCTCGACCGCCACGTAATAACTACGACCAACCTGCCACAATGGGACAGGTTAATTTTGGCAGGTCTATCTGGGCAAACGCCGCCTCTCTGCCATGTGGTGCCATGGGGACAGGTTAGTTTGCACTAATTTAAAAAGAAAAAGGGCCGCGCATCCAAATGGATGCACGGCCCTCATGCCATGAATGCGAGTGATTCCGCGGCGAGCTATTTACTCAGCAGCCTCGGTGGTCTCGGCCTCGGCAGCGGCCTCCTCGACGGGAGCCTCTGCGGGGGCCTCGGCGGCCTGCTTGGCAGCCTCCTCGGCAAACTTAGCAGCACGCTTAGCCTTCTCGGCAGCCTTAGCCTCAGCGGCGGCCTTGCGAGCGGCCTCGGCCTCAGCAGCCTTGGCGGCCTTGGCAGCCTTGGCCTCCTCGGCCTTCTTGAGCTGGGCGGCAGCGGCGCCACCGAACTTGTCGGCGAAGCGCTGGACGCGTCCACCGGTGTCGACAAACTTCTGCTGGCCGGTGTAGAACGGGTGGCACTCGTTGCAAAGCTCGACCTTCATCTCGGACACAGTAGCGTGCGTCTTGAAGGTGTTGCCGCAGGAGCACGTCACCGTGCACTCGACATACTGGGGATGGATACCCTGCTTCATGGTAGGACTCCTTATTGGTCAGGCGCTGGTTACCGATCAGCGCATAAGGCGTCTTGGTTTCCGACCAAGACAACAAACTCGGCTATGGTACCACGGCGCCGCGCGTCCCACAAAAGGTTCACGGTCTTTGTGCAACGCGGCGTGGCCAACCGCAGCGGACACGCACCCTGTCGCCCCTTCGCCCATGTTGCAGACGTGTAACGCCGCTGTAAGCGCACCTCTTTTGGCGCCAGACAGGTACAATGATGAACACTGTACCGTAGCGGAGCGCCCCGCGCGCGCCGCAACCACGCGAAAGGGTTTCCCATGGCCGAGATCTCGTCCTCCCGTATCGTCATCACCGTCCTTGGCAAGAACCGCCCCGGCATCGTCGCCGGCGTCACCCGTGTCCTGGGCGAGGCCAACGTCGACATCCGCGACATCACGCAGTCCATTATCGAGGACATCTTCACCATGACCATGCTGGCCGATACCGCCGAGTCCAAGCTCGACTTCGCTGAGCTGCAGAAGGCGCTGGCCGAGGCCGGCGAGCTTTCGGGCGTCAACGTGTCCATCCAGCGCGAGGACGTCTTCAACTTTATGTACCGCCTGTAGCGAGCAAGCCGCTGGGGATAGCCTGACGCGCGCATGCCCATGCAAGTCACCCCGATGCGGCCCGGAGAGGAGCGCGCATGGCCTACGACGCCAAGAAAATCTATTACCGCTTCGATGACCACTTGAGCCGCCTGGTTCTGGATTACGAAGCAAGCCGCCAGATTTCGCCTGAGAGCGAAAACCTCTACCACGGCCTGCCGACCGACCCTTATGACGAGGGCCTGTTTGTCGAGCACAATGTCAAGCGCGGCCTGCGCAATGCCGACGGCTCGGGCGTGGTCGCGGGCCTCACTCGCATCTCGGATGTGCACGGCTACAACAAGGTCGACGGAAAGGTCGTGCCCGATCAGGGCAAGCTCACGCTTCGCGGCTACAGCATCGAGGATCTGGTCAACAATGCCCAGGCCGAGAATCGCTACGGCTACGAGGAAGTCGCCTATCTGCTTATCACGGGCTCGCTGCCCAACAAAGAAGAGCTCGACGGCTTTTGCGAGCGCCTGGGCGCCTTTAGACATCTGAGCGACGAGTACGTCAAAGAGTTCCCTATGACCACGGTGTCGTCGAGCATCATGAACGTGCTCCAGCGCGCCGTGCTGCTGCTCTACGCCTTCGATGCCGAACCAGACGTGATCACGCCCGAGCACGAAATCGACGTCGCCATTTCCATGCTCGCACGTCTCCCGCGCATCGCCGCCTTCGCCCACATGGCCTCGATTGCCAAGCTTCGCGGCTCCGAGGTTCACGTGCCGCACCCCACGCCCGGCCTCTCCACCGCCGAGACCATTCTGCAGGTCCTGCGCGGCGGCATGGCGTTCACCCGCGATGAGGCGATGCTGCTCGACGTGATGCTCATGCTGCATGCCGAGCACGGCGGCGGCAACAACTCCACCTTCGCTTGCCGCGTGCTGTCGTCTTCGGCCACCGACCCGTATTCCGCCTACGCCGCGGCCATCGGCTCGCTCAAGGGCCCGCGCCACGGTGGTGCCAATGCCAAGGTCGTGTCTATGCACGAGGACATCCGCGCGCATGTCTCCAACTGGGAGGACGAGGACGAGGTCGCAGCCTACCTGGGCAAGATCCTCGACAAGCAGGCCTTCGACGGCACGGGCCTCATCTACGGCATGGGCCACGCCGTCTATACGCTCAGCGACCCGCGCGCCGAGGTCTGCCGTCGTTACGCGCGCACACTTGCCGCCAAGAAGAACCTGGGCGATGAGTTCGCGCTCATCGAGCGCATCGAGCGCCTGGCACCCCAGGTCATGCGCGACCACGGCATGACCAAGCCCATCTGCGCCAACATCGACCTGTACACGGGCTTTATCTACAAGATGCTCGGCGTGCCCGAAACGCTCTTTACGCCGCTATTCGCCGTCGCCCGCATGGCCGGCTGGTCGGCACACCGCATGGAAGAGCTCTTCTGCGCGCACCGTATCATCCGCCCCGCCTATCGTCCGGTGATCGAGCCGCTGGAGTACAAGCCGCTCGCCGACCGCTAGGACGCGGACCGTTATAGAACTCGAGCGTGGCCAGGGACCCAAGCCCTCGGCCACGCTTTTTATGCCAGTGGAAAGGGCTGCATCAAATGATTGTGTTTTCCGATATGGATGGGACGCTGTTGACGAGTGACAAGCAGATGAGCGACGCCACCTGGGCGATGCTCGACGAGCTCGCACGTCGCGGCATTGAGTTTGTGCCCTGCACGGGGCGCCCGCTGTCGGGCATCTTTGAGCCCATCCTCGCCCATCCCGCCGTGCACTATGCCGTCTGCGCCAATGGCGCCAGCGTCTGGCAGCTCGACGACGATGTGCCCAACGATGCCTCGCGCGCCACGTGCATTTTGAGCCGTCCGCTCGATCGCGGCATTGCCCATCGCGTCCGTCGCATCGCCGCCGGCCACGATGTGACCTTCGATATCTTCGCGGATGGGCAGTGCTTCCTCCCCCGCTCGCTCTACACGCGCCTGGACGAATTCTGCGGCGGCGACCCCCACATCGCGGCTTCGCTCAAGCGCACACGAACGCCGATCGACATGGATATCGACAGCAAAATCGACGAGGTCGAGACGCTCGAACGCATCGCTATGTACTGGCACGACCCCGCCGATCGCGACGCCATCGCGGCGGCGCTCGACACGCTCGGAGGAATTGAGGTCACGCGTTCTTACGCCATGAATATCGAGGTCATGGGTGAGGGCGCCACCAAGGGAACGGCCCTCACGTGGCTATGCGAGCACCTGGGCGAGCGTCTCGCCGACGTCTGGGCGTTCGGCGACAACATCAACGACATCCCCATGCTGCAGGCAGCGGGCCACGGCATGGCCATGATCAACGCCGAGCCCGAAGACCGCGAGGCCGCCGACGCCGTCACCGAATACGACAACGACCACGACGGCGTCGCCCGCACCATCATGGCCGCCCTCGCCTAGTCGTTGGGGACGTTCTTAAACGACTAGTCGTTGGGGACAGCCTTCGCGAAAAATCTGCAAGGACTGTCCCCCACTGTCGGCAGAAAAGGAACGTCCCCATCTGCCGGATTAAGCGAGGCTCTCCAGCACGCGACGGAGCTCCTGCTGGACGGCGTGGTCGCGGTTACAACCCACCACGCGATCGGCCACCGCCTTAAGCGCGGGGCGCGCGTTTTCCATCGCGCAGCCCGTGCCGACAAAGCGAATGATCTCGTAGTCGTTCATCGAGTCGCCAAACGCCATGACCTCGTCGCGACCAATGCCGTAATGCTCCGCGAGCTGCGCGATACCCGAGGCCTTCGACACACCAGGCTGCATGGCATCGATCCACGCGTTGCCCGAAGGCGCAAAAGTAAAGAGCTGACCAAGTTCGCGCTGTAGCACGTACGCACTGTCCATAACCGCACTGTCGTCGCAAAAGATACTCGCTTTGATGATATTTACGCTGGGATCGGGCAGCTCCCAAATACGCTCGGCATTGGGAAGGTCCTTATCGACCTCACGCACGAACTTGCACTCGTCATCGAGCAAAAAGGACTTGGTTCGGTCAAAGAGCGCAAGATGCAGATTGGGAAACGTCCTGACGGCTTGGGCGAGCCTTCGAATCGCCAGGTGGGAATACACCTCACGGTCTACCATCTTACCGTCGGCATAGACCTGGGCGCCGTTAGCGGCGACAAAGTCCATCTTGTCGCGAACGGGCGCAAAGAACTCGCACAGGCGATCGTAGCGACGACCTGACGATGCGGCGAAATGCACGCCATGCTCGTGTAGTGCCAGAATCAGTTCGTAGGTCTCGGGAGGCACCTGGCCGTTTTCGTCAAGCAGTGTGCCGTCCATATCGGATGCAATCAGTTTAAACATAGAAAAGCTCCCTTCGGGCTTGTTGGAATCGAACGTGTATCCGATTCCAACGTACCCAAAGGGAGCTCAAATAAGACTCCGCGGGCGTAAACGTTACAAGGACCTGGCAAATAGCTCACACATGCCAGAGGTCCCACAATCGCAGCGTCAGGCGACACGCCAAAGAGTGTCCCCAACGACTAGTCGTTTAAGAACGTCCCCGATGACTAGTCGGCGTAGGTGAAGGTTGTAACGTCGAACATGCCCTCGGGGCGGATGCGGAGCGTCGGGATGACCGGCAGGGGCAGGAAGATGATGCCCATGATGGGGTCGAGCGGCGGCTCAATACCCATGGCGCGCGCCTTGGCCATAAAGTCGTCGTGCTGCGCCGCGACGTCTTCGGCAGTGCCTTCGCTCATCAGGCCGCCGAGCGCCAGCGGAATACGAGCCACGACCTCGCCGTTGCGCACCAGCACGTGACCGCCCTGGCCCACGGCCTCGACAGCAGCCATCATATCGGCGGCGTTGTCGCCCACCACGCACACGTTGTGCGAGTCGTGGCCGATTGTGGAGGCAATGGCGCCACCGGTGATGGTAAAGCCACGCACCCAGCCGCGACCGATATGCTTGCCGACCAGGCCCAGGCCAGCGGGGCCATCGCCGTCGGCGCCCTCGGCCTGCAGCGACACGCCGCGGCCATGGCGCTCAATCAGCATAATGCGACGCAGGCCCTCGGCGCTCTCGGGGCGAGCCATACCCGTGATGGCCTTACCCGGCACCACGTCAATCACGGCCTCGCCCGGCTTAAAGGCATAGTCGAATACGTCGAGCGAAAGCTTCGGCAGCTTAACGGAGGCGCGCAGCTCATCGGCAAGGGCCGTAACCTCGGCCATCTCGGGTGCAATCTCGCCCACAAAGGTGCCGTCCTGCGCCACCAGAGCACCGGCGGCATATACGCGATGCGGAGCCGTGGCAAACGTCAGGTCATTGAGCACCAGCAGGTCGGCACGTTTGCCCGGGGCAATCGCACCGCGTAGTTCGTGCGGGTCGCGGCAGCCGTGATCTAGCCCAAACGCCTCAGCCGTGGAAAGGGACGCCATAGAGATGGCGACCACCGGGTCGACGCCGGCCTCGATGGCCACGCGGCAGGCGTTGTCGATCATGCCGGTCGAAAGCGCGTCGGAGGGAGCGCGGTCGTCGGTCGCAAAGCAGCAGCGGCGGGCGCGGGCGGGGTTTTCCAGCAGCATCGGAGACAGGTTGGCCAGGTCATGGCTGCACGTGCCCTCACGCAGCATCACATACATGCCGCGGGACAGTTTATCGAGCGCCTCCTCGGGAATCGTCGACTCGTGGTCGGCGATAATGCCCGCTGCGGCATAGGCGTTGAGGTCCTTGCCGGCAACGAGCGGCGCGTGGCCGTCAACCTGCTTGGACGGCGTCTGGTTGGCAGCATCGATGCGAGCACAGGTCTCGGGGTCGGCCATAAAGACGCCCGGCAGGTTCATCATTTCGCCCAGTCCAAAGACATCGCCTGGATGCTCGGCAAAAAACGCCTGCATATCGGCAGCCGAAATAACGGCACCGGCCTGCTCGTCGGGCAGCGCGGGCACGCACGAAGGCATCATGTACTTGATGGAGATGGGTGCGCGGCGGCCATCCTCGATCATAAAGCGCAAGCCGTCGAGACCGGCAACATTGGCAATCTCGTGGCTGTCGGCAATGGCGGTGGTAGTACCGCGCGTCGCGGCCATGCGAGCATACTCGGCGGGACGGATGTTCGAAGACTCGATATGCAGATGCCCGTCAATAAAACCGGGAGCGAGATAGCGACCCTGGCAGTCGATGACCTCAGTTGCCTCGTAGGTACCAGCGGCATCGTCGCGACCATCGTAGAGCACGCCGACGATCACACCGTCCTTGACGGCAACGCTACCGGGCGCCACACGCTGGCCATACACGTCGACGATCTGCGCATTGGTAAACAGCGCGTCGACGGGCACGCGGCCCTCGGCGGCCTCGATCACAGTCCTCATGACCTCAACGGACATACATACTCCTTTAACCGTAGAAAAAAGCTGCGGAGCGGACAAACCTTCACCGCAGCAAACCAATAGCCATTGTATGCCCAAACGATGGGTCAACAATACGGCCCTCCGCTTAACGGCATCCGCCACTTGGTGCAATGGAGACAGGTTGCTTTGCACCAATGACAAGGAGTGTCCCAAAGTGCCAACAACGGAAGCGCCGATGTTTTGGCAACGACAGCGAGCGGGCCGCATTTGAGACAAGGTGACGTGAAATCAAAACCACCCCTAAAAGGGGTGGTTTGCTCTTAGGGTATAACCCTTGGGTTTCCGGCACGCGTCTAAAGGCG
>CAKUOD010000003.1 GCA_934668695.1 uncultured Collinsella sp.
ATAGGTTCGAATCCTATACGCCGCACCATTTGAGATTAAAGCTCCCGGCAACGGGGGCTTTTCTTTTACGTAAACACCGCATTGATTCGAACCTCGGTCGAGGCGCGGGCGTGAAGCGGACGATTTCTTATCGACTCGTGTAAGATTTCGAGTAAGCGCCTCGGTGAATCTGCGGCGCGCTCTTTCTTCAAACGACCGATCAGGGTGATATTTCGTGGCAGAGCGTCCGACATACAAGCTCAGGTTTCTCGATCCCAAGAAGCGCTTTCCGGCGATGCCCGAGCAGCCTGCGGGACGCTCATATGGCGTGGTCTGGAAACTCTTTGGCGAGGATCAGCATGAATCTTGTTATGTCGTCGAATTCGTTGGCAAAAGCCATGTGTCGCTTCTGGGCTACGTAAGCGTTTCGGGTGAGGTGTACAAGGTGGACCGCCCCGTTAGCGAGGCGCCGTTGCCCGATGATCCCGATATGCAACTGGTTCTTGATGAGTCCGACTTCAGCATTGGCGAGATTGCGGTAAGGGGCACCGATGGGACGATGCGTCCCCGGGCGCGGGTCATCGGCTCTCCAAAAGGCCCCATGCGCGAGCAGTCCGATCGCGAGACATGGAATTCGGCCCGCAGCCTCCCTTACGGTGAGTTCATGGCATCTATGTTCTTGCGCTACGTCATATTCGCCGATTCCGAAAATGCTATCGCGAGCACGTCAAACACCGATAGGCTCGACGAGAGCACGCACAATGTCGTCGACAAGATTAAGCTCGTCAAGCTGCCCGAGCCGGTCGAAGTGTTTCTGGGCTTTGATTCGACGCCACTTCCCGATGCCATCGAGACGCTGCTCTACCGCATTGACCATAAGGACAATCCGAGCGGCATCGAGCATTATGCCGCGGCCCTGATGAGTGAAGTCAATCTGCCTCGCCTGCGCACCATGGCGGCAAAGACTGAAATGAACTTGGCCCGCATCGATCGCTCGAAGCTTTTCTATCTAAATTTCGATCGCAGCCTGTTAGATCAAGATGAGATCGACACCTTGCTTGCCATTGAGTGTCGCCTGAACCGCCTCTCCGGCATTCTTGAGCGCATCGGGGCCGGATTGGCCCCCGCAGCCTCGTCGCCGAGCCTTGAGGGCTGTGCACTCTTTGACTCGTGGCATATCGCTAAAACGACCAACGATGTCCCCCGGTTGCTCGAAACGCTGTCGAGCGACAACCCGTGGGCCAAGCCGGGGACGGTTGCGTGCCAGCCTGGTGGCGAGTGGGACGTGCGCACCCGCTTTGCGCGAATTGTCGAGGCGCTTAACGTGGTCACACGGCTCGACTATACCTATCGAGTGAACGTTGCCGAGGGGATTATGCTCGTCCAGTTTGGGCGCTCTGTCGTTGATGCCATGCCGCAACGTGAATATGACGCTCAGGATGACGCCTGGCGCGAGCTGGACGAAGGTGTGCGCGAGATCTGGGCCGCGGAGCACGACGCGCGCGTAGCGCTCACGCTTGCGGCGGCTTGCTTTGCCGCGGGTGCCTGCATCACGCGCTGCTACGTGCAGATTGAGGCTCCCGACGATGAGCAGGATGTGCGCATCGTTGCAACGTATTCCTTTGCCCGTGCCGAGTATCTTGCCGATTGTGTTCCCGTCGCCAAGGATCTTGAGAGCATGGATATGGACGGTATGCCTTGCAAGCGCATGCTTGAGGCATATGAGGCGACCACGCCGGATATGATTGAGCCAGCGGAGGTTCACGCTCGCCCGCGTGACGACCATCGTCCTCTGCCGCCGGCGTTGCGCGAGATGCTGCTTGCCGATACAGCCGACGAGTTGGAAGTCATGGAAGAGGACGACGACCCGTATGTGGCGCGCGTCGTTGAATTGCGCGAGCAGTCTAAAACTGACCGTGCAGGTGCGTTTGAGGGCTTTTCTCGTTTGGCCGAGGAGCTGGAGGCCAAGTGTGCCGTTGCCGAGCTCTTGGCAACGGGGCCGGTTCAAACGCAGTTCTGCGACAACCAGTTGGTACGCATGGTGCTGCCGGTGATGGAGGAGGATCGCTCCGTGCGCATTCTGCGCGCGCCCGATGCACTGTACTTTGCCCAGCACGAGATTTGCAGCTTTTACGCCGAGCAGGAAGATTTTGAGCGCGCTCTGCCCGAGGTGCGTCGCCTTTACGATTTGGCGCGCTCGTCTATGCAATCGCATTTTGCGTTGATTAACGTGCTGGCGCGTTTGGAGCGGTTTGACGAGGTTATCGAGGTAGCCCGTCACGGTTTGCGCATCGCGAGCGATCGTCCCTCGATTGGCTACCTGTTTTATCGTTTGGCATTTGCGTACTGGAACTGCGATCAGTTCGAGCTGGCGTTGGCGTGCTACCGCCTCGTGCCGCGCGGCGAGGAGTCGGGCAGCAGCGCGCTGGAGGAAATGCAGGGCCTCATGAACGAGATGGGCGTCAATGAGCCTCCGACGTTCGAGGAAGCGGTCGAGACCATCCGTAAGGCGGGGCTCGAGTTGCCGCCGGTGCCCGCCGTGACCAATCAGCTGGCAGATGCTGCCGTGCAACTCGTCGATAACGGCTTCTTCTTCCTGGCGCGCGGCTGTATCTTCCAAATGTGGCGTACCATGGGCAACGACGAGCTCGGCTCCCTCAACCGCTCGCTGGGGTAGGGGCGGCATAGAGGGGCTGCGCCGTGCTATTTGTATCGGCGCGGGCGAGAGGACCCGACAGGGTCGGTAAGGCATAAAACACCGAGCCTGCTAAAACTGTTAAACTCTGCTAAAGTTGCTAAACTTTGTTAAAGTTGTTAAAACTAGCAGAGGAGGGCCGAATGTCTAAAGCTATTAATCCTTTTAAGCCAACGGCAGGAATGAATCCGCCTGAGCTTATCGGACGCGACGCTGTTTTGGATGACTTTGCCGAGGCTCTGGAGAACGGTCCCGGCGCCCCCGATCGGCTCATGCGTATCTCTGGTGTTCGTGGCACGGGTAAAACGGTGCTCCTTAACGCATTGGGTGATCTTGCGCGCAAAAAAGGATTCGAAGTCGTTGACGTCGCCTCAAATACCGGTTTTTGCAATAGAATTCTCGAGGCTCTGCAGCGAAATGTTCGTCTTGAATCAATGTCGATTTCTCCGTCGATTCTAGGAGTCAGCCTTGGCTCCGTGGAGGTGTCGAAGTCGGCGTCCCATCTGGGCGAGGCGATGTACGAAGCCGCGAAGCGCGGCGGCTTGCTCATTACGCTCGATGAGATTCAGGACGCCTCAACTGAGGAAATGCGAGAGCTGGGCAATGAAATGCAGCTCTTGATTCGCCAAGGGGCGAATGTCGCCTTTGCATTCGCTGGTTTGCCAACGTCGGTGGATGGCGTGGTGGTGGATGATACGTTGACGTTCCTTCAGAGGGCGAAGCATATTGAACTTACGCGGCTTTCAGATTTTGAAGTCGGCGGATCGTTTGAGGATACGATGAGGCGTGCGGGCAAGGAACTCGACGAAGGCGTTGCTGAGCTTTTAACAAAGGCTTCGGCGGGCTATCCCTTTATGGTCCAGCTGGTCGGATATTACGCTTGGCAGGTTGCTGCGCGCAGCGGGGCAGAGAGCGTGGACGAAGAGGCGGCTCGCAAGGGTATCCAGGCGGCTCTTGATAGTTTTAATGCTATGGTGATTGCCCCTGCGTTGCGCAGGGTGTCGGAGCGGCAGTTTCAGTATCTCGCGGCGATGGCGCAATGTGAGGGCGATGAGATTGCGAACGGCGATATCGCCAAAAAGATGGGCTTGCCGGCGAACAAAGTCGGGTCGTATCGCAAGCGCCTGATCGATGCGGGACTGATTGAACCTGCAGGCTACGGCTGTGTTTCGTTCGCAATTCCGTACATGCGCGATTATCTGTTGGAAACCGTTCGAAAGGGCTAATAAAGACTGGGAGCATCGGTGCCGCCGCTGGGGCAGCCCTCGTATCTTTGTCTCGATTTGTAACATCTGGAGGAGATTACGGCCTGTAGATGTTACAGATTGAGACGTTATGTTTCGAGGGCCTGGTTTGTCTCGATCTGTAACATTTACGGGCCGATTTGGTCGATAACTGTTACAGATTGAGATGCTTGGCTGAGGCGTTTGCTGACAAAATGGAATCGCCTCGAAATTCCCTCTTGCCCATCCTCGACTGTTTGGTTACTATAGAACGGCTGTTACGGAGAGCTGACCGAGAGGCCGAAGGTGCTCGCCTGCTAAGCGAGTATGCCCCAAAAGGGCATCTGGGGTTCGAATCCCCAGCTCTCCGCCAGTATGAATTGAAAGAAGGGTCCCGTTTGGGGCCCTTTTTGCTAAGGAGAAAGGAGGCTGGGGATTCGAACCCGAGAGGGCACGGGCGTTAAGCAAACGCGAAAGCGTTTGTAGCCCGTGGGCGAAAAGCCGCCAGGCTTTGAAGCCGGAGGGCATGCGAAGCATGCCCGGACATCCCCAGCTCTCCGCCAGTATGAATTGAAAGAAGGGTCCCGTTTGGGGCCCTTTTTTAATATCAGCTACGTTAGCTGGGGATTCGAACCCTCAAAAAAAGAGGCATCCTTTCGGACGCCTCCTTTCAATGGGCTTATTATTCTTGCGCCCTACACCTCAGGAGCCTTGGCGACGGTCTCGCTTTCTGCCGTGAGTGGGCGGTTGTCGATGCGACGGCCCAAGCGATCGAGCTTCACGAGCAGCCATTCAATGGGATTCGGCCCTGCGCCTTCCTCGTCGGCAACCAGGTCCATGACGGCGATCTTGGTGCCGTCCTGCTTGAGCGTGACGCTACCCACCTTGTCGCCCACGTGCACCGTGCCCGAAAGGTCGTCGTAGGTAACCTTCTCGGTCACCTCTCCGGCAAGTGAAAAGACGGTCGCCTGCGCCGTGGGATCGGCAAGCGTGGCGTCGATTGTCTTATCCGTCCAGTCGGTCTGGCCAATGCGCGCCATAAGCGGGTTGCCGTTGGCGGTCTTTTCCTGTGTGTTGGCGATTGCGACCGTCACCTTGTGGCCGTAGTACCAGTTGGCAAGGGTGGCGGTATCGGTAAAGCGCTGGTCGGTGGTGGTGGAGTTCAAAACGACGGTGTAGATCTCGTCGCCGTCGCGGTTGTAGGCGCTCGTGAAGCAGTAGCCCGCGTCGTCGGTGGTGCCGGTCTTGCCGCCAATGTTGCCATCTTGGCCCAGCAAATAGTTATGCGTGTCCATGGAATGCGAATGGTCGGTGCCGTCGGCGCCCGTGACCTCGATCCAGGAATCCTCGCTCGCTACGACCTCGCGGATCGTATCGTTTTTCATGGCCTCCTGCATCATCAGCGCTACGTCGTGTGCGGTTGAGTGCATATCGCCAGCCCACTCATCAAAGTCCAGACCATGCGGGTTTTCAAAAAGCGTACCGGTGCAGCCGAGCTTCTTAGCGCGCTCGTTCATGGCCTTCACAAAGGTTGCCTCGGCGTCTTTGGTCTTAGGCTCGATCTTCTTGCCCACATATTCGGCGAGCACGACGGCGGCATCGTTGCCCGAGGGAATCATCAGGCCGCGCAGTGCCTGCTCCACGGTAAGCTCGTCGCCTTCGAGCAAGCCAGCGGTCGAATTACCCACGGTGGCTGCGGCGTTGCTCACCGTGACCTTCTCGTCCATCTTGCAATTCTCGACGGTTAGGATTGCGGTCATGACCTTGGTGATCGAGGCGATTTTGACCTGCTCATCGGCGCCGCGCCCGTAGTAGACGGTGCCGTCTTTGCCCATGACGAGCGCATTGGTCGCATCGATATCGGGCAGATTTTCGGCCGTGATGCCGCGCGCATCGGCGGTTTTGCCGCAGACATTGTCGGTCGTGAGCACTTGGGCGCCGGCGACGGTGGGCACGCCAGCGGCAAGGGCGATAGCGCAGACAAAGCCGGCGGCAAGCTGGGCTGAGCGCTTTGCAAAAGAGGTGAGGGACTTCACAGATTTCGCTTTCGACGGGATGGTCTCTTCTGGAACTAGAGTATATCGTTTGCCGGTGTCGGCGATCATCGCGTGCGTGCGTGGCCCACATCCGCGCCCGAACGGGCACAAGGGCGCTTAAGGCCGACTTAATCACCCACGCTTGTTGTGTGTGGCATGCGCCCCCTCGGGCATAATGGAGCGCGAGAGGAGCACGCATGAACGAGCGCATTTTGGTAGTTGATGACGAAAAGGCCATCGCTGACTTGGTTGGTATCTACCTTACAAAAGAAGGCTTTGACGTACAGGTCGCCTATAGCGGGGCCGATGCTGCCAAGGCAATCTTGGAGCAGGAGTTCGATCTTGCGCTGCTGGATGTCATGCTGCCCGATATCGATGGGCTTGAGTTGCTGCGTACGATCCGTTCCAGCCATACCTATCCCGTGATCATGCTGACGGCGCGCGATGCCCAGCAAGACAAGATCGAGGGTCTTTCGCTTGGCGCGGACGATTACGTGGTTAAGCCGTTCCGCCCGCTGGAGCTCATCGCGCGCGTGCACGCTCAGCTTCGTCGCTACACCAGCTACGGTAGCCGTGCGCAGGCGGCCGAGTCGCCGACCATCCAGTTCGACGGCCTAGAGATCAACCGCGATGCCCGTTCCGTAACGGTGGACGGTGCGCCGGTTCGCCTCACGCCCATCGAGTATTCCATCTTGCTGTATCTGGTCGAGCATCGCGGCAGCGTGGTGGCCGTGGAGGATCTGTTCCGCGCGGTATGGAACGAGGATTTTATGCCCGGCTCCAACAATACGGTGATGGTGCACATTCGCCACCTGCGCGAAAAGATCGGTGACGACGCTCAAAAGCCGCGCTTTATCAAAAACGTCTGGGGCGTCGGCTACATAATCGAATAACGCCTTTGATGGTGGGGAAGTGGATATGACAAAAGACGATAGGCGGGCATTCGAGGTGCCCGATCGACTCTTTGAATACGTGAGGTCGGTCGTCGATAACCGCGCGCTTGCAACGGTGCTGCTTTTTTTGCTGAGCCTGCTGCTGATTGGCATCGATAACATCGCTGGAATCTTGGCGGTGCTGCTTGTCGGCTTTTTGCTGATCGATCGATTTGAAATCGTACGCCGCTGCGTGGTGATTGGCGGTGCCGCGTGGGCCATGACGTTGGCGATTGGCGCCATGGCACTCGGCGGCATCGAAGGGCCGGTGCTGTTCGATGCCGGCTTTGTATTCAACATGCTTGGCTTTGTGCTGGCGCTTGCCGTGTGCGTCCTGTTCTTTTGCGGCCGCGCCCTGTACTACCAGGGCTACGAGCAGGGCGAGCAGCATGCCGATTGTGTGCTGGCCGCTCGTATTCAAGATCGCCTGATCGATCACCCCGACACCTGGGACAACATCGACGGGGACTTCCTGGAGGTCGAGGGCGCACTCAACCGTGTGCGCGATCGCGAGCGCAAGGTGCAGCAGGCCTTGCGTGACGAGTCTCATCGCAAGGACGATCTGGTCACGTACCTGGCCCATGACTTGCGCACGCCGCTTGCCAGCGTGGTGGGCTACCTTTCACTGCTGCAGGAGGCGCCCGAGCTTCCGGTTGAGCAACGTACTCGATTTACGGGCGTGGCGCTCGACAAAGCGCATCGGCTCGATGCGCTCATCGAGGAGTTCTTCGACATCACGCGCTTCGACTTCCACGACATCGTGCTCACGCGCGGTTACGTCGACTTGGGGTTGTTGCTGGCACAGGTGGCCGACGAGTTCTACCCCATCCTCAACGAGCAGCGCAAGGAGGCCCAGGTTGATATTCGCGAGGACCTGACGGTGCTCGTGGATGGCGACAAGATGGCCCGCGTTTTCAACAACATTATGAAAAACGCCGTCGCCTATAGCTACGAAGGTTCGACGATCACGATTGAGGCGAGGCGCACGGATGATGGCGGCGTGCGCGTGCGCTTTATCAACCAGGGCGATCCTATTCCTGCGGCAAAGCTCAAAGTGATCTTTGAGAAGTTCTATCGCTTGGATGCGGCGCGTGCGACCAACCGCGGCGGCGCTGGACTGGGGCTTGCCATCGCCAAGGAGATTGTTACAGCGCACGGCGGCAGTATCGCATGCGAATCGACGCCCGAGCATACGATGTTCGCCATCGAGCTGCCCGCTGCATAGCTAAGGTGCCCTTACAAACACTTGACAATGCGCTCACGTGCGTATGAGCCGCGATTCCTACTATCGATACTGCTGAATTGATATCGATATGGAGGTATGCGGTATGACGGCTGCTGCGGCTATGGAGCCCACGGAGCTTGAGGAACTCATGGAGGCGCAGGCCGAGGCCGCGCACGAGCGCGAAGTTGGGGATGCGACTCGCCCCACGGCAGAGGATCTTGCGGCCTCGCCGACGCGCATCGATGTGGAGGGCCTCGACCTGTTCTATGGCGACCACCATGCGCTCAAGGACGTGAACATCAAAATCCGCGACAAGCAGATTACCTCGTTTATCGGGCCTTCTGGTTGTGGCAAGTCGACGCTGCTGCGCTGCTTTAACCGCATGAACGATAGCATCAAGGATTGCCGTATCGAGGGCAAGATCGCGCTCGACGGCCAGGATATCCTGGGCGATTACGATATCTGCCGCCTGCGTCAGCGCGTGGGCATGGTGTTCCAGCGCCCCAATCCGTTTCCCATGAGCATCTACGACAACGTTGCCTATGGCCCTCGCGGCATGGGCGTGCGCGATCGCGTTGTGCTTGACAAGCTGGTCGAGGACTCCCTTCGTCGCGCTGCGCTATGGGATGAGGTCAAGGACAAGCTCAAGGAGTCGGGCCTGGGCCTTTCGGGCGGACAGCAGCAGCGTCTGTGCATCGCTCGTGCGCTTGCTGTGCAGCCCGACATCCTGCTGATGGATGAGCCCACGAGCGCCCTCGATCCCGTGTCGACGCTGGTGGTTGAGCAGCTGGCCTGCGAGCTCAAGGAAACGTGCACGCTGGTGGTCGTTACGCACAACATGCAGCAGGCCGCGCGCATTTCCGACTCGGTCGCGTTCTTTTTGCTGGGCGAGCTGGTGGAGCATGCGCCTACCGCGCAGCTCTTCAAAAACCCGACCGATCCGCGCACGGCGGATTATTTGACGGGCCGTTTTGGCTGATACTATCTAGTGCAGGTGCCTTTAGGGTTAAGATGCGGTCATATCGGCCGCAAAGGGGTTCAACATGATCTATTACGTCGAGGACGATGACAACATCAGGGATTTGACAGTCTACGCGCTGCGCAAGCAGGGAATCGAGGCCGAGGGCTTTTCGTGCGATGGCGAGTTTAAAGCTGCCGTGGCGCGACGGGTGCCCGATGCTGTGCTGCTCGATATCATGCTGCCCGACACCGATGGCTTGGCGATTATGCGTCGTCTGCGTGCCGATCGCCTGACGGCGACGGTGCCCATCATGATGCTTACCGCCAAGGACACCGAGCTCGACAAGGTGATGGCGCTCGATGGCGGTGCCGACGATTACCTGACTAAGCCGTTTTCGCTCATGGAGCTTGCGAGCCGCTGCCGCGCACTGCTGCGTCGCGGCGGCATGGTCAAGCAGGCGAGCGATGTGCTCAGCGTGGGCGACATCGTGCTCTCGCCCAGCCATCGCGAGGTGACCGTTGCCGGCGAGCCGCTTAAGCTCACCCTGCGCGAGTTCGACCTGCTCGAGTACCTCATGCGCAAGCCCGGCGTGGTCTTTACCCGCGAGTCGTTGCTGCAGAGCGTGTGGGGCTGGGACTTCGACGGCGGTTCGCGCACCGTTGACGTGCACGTGCAGACGCTTCGCCAAAAACTGGGCGAGCATGCCAGCGCCATCGAGACCGTGCGCGGCGTGGGTTATCGCCTGGCCGAGCCTTCTGCCGGTGATGGTGCCGAAGGCGACGACACCGCGGCCACCGCATCGGAGGAGTAACCCGTGGTCTTCGCCCCCCAGGGAAAACATACGCTGTCGCACCGCGTTTTTGTGACGATCTTTGTCTGCGCCATGGCGGTTATCGTTGCGTTTACGGTGCTGGGTGCGTTCTTTGTGCAAAACACCTTGGCGGATGCCACGAGTGCCAATCTGGCGCAGGAAACCGAGCTCATTGCTGCCGCCCTCGACGAGCAGCAGGAGCCCATTCCGTTCTTGCGAAGCCTCGATCGCGAGGATCTTCGTATCACGCTGATCAATAAGGACGGATCTGTTGCCTACGACAACGAGGCGTCGCCTTCCACACTGCCCAACCATGGCGATCGCCCCGAGGTCATCGAGGCCTTTGAGAGTGGTTCGGGTTCCGCGGAGCGCGCAAGCTCTACACTCGACGAGATTATGCTGTATCGCGCCGTCACCCTTGATAACGGCCAGGTCGTCCGCTTGGCGCAGGCCCAGCCTGGTGTTGCGGCGATTTTGCTGTCGATGCTGGCGCCGATGCTGCTTATCGCAGCAGCGGGTGCAGTACTCTCGTTTTTTATGGCGCGCCGTGAGTCCCGTGCCATCATCGCGCCGTTGCAAGAGGTGGATTTGGATCACCCACGCCGTAGCTATGAGCACGCCTATGCCGAGATGGTCCCCATGCTTGAGCGTATCGAGTCGCAGCGCCAGGAACTCAAGCGCCAAATGGCGGTGCTAGCGGACAACGACCGTATGCGCCGCGAGTTCACGGCGAATATCACCCATGAGCTCAAGACGCCGCTTACGGCGATTTCGGGCTATGCCGAGCTCATCGCAAATGGCATGGTCGAGGGCGAGGACGACCTGCGCAACTTTGGCGGTCGCATCTATCGTGAGGCGGGCCGCTTGGCAGCGCTTGTCAACGACATCCTTACGCTGTCTAACTTGGACGAGGCCGAACGTGCAACTGAAGGCGAGGCAGTGCCCATTGGGTCCACGGAACCTATTGAGCTCTCTCGTGCCATCTATGCGGTTGAGCAGCGTCTTGAACAGGTCGCCCGTCAAGCGAATGTGACGATAAGTCATGAGACCAAGCCTGTGGTCATCGAAGGCGTGTCGCGCTTGATCGACGAGCTCATCTATAATCTGGCAAGCAACGCCATCCGCTACAATCGACCCGGCGGTACGGTTACGTTGCAGTGCGGCACCAACGACGAAGGCCATCCGTTCCTCGCTGTCGCCGACACGGGAATCGGTATCGCGCCTGAAGAACAGGGCAAGGTATTTGAGCGGTTCTATCGCGTGGACAAGAGTAGGTCCAAGGCACGCGGCGGAACCGGCCTGGGGCTTGCCATTGTCAAGCATGCGGCCCTGTATCATCACGCCACGCTCGATCTGTCGAGCGAACCGGGCGTGGGAACCACCATTACGGTGACGTTTCCCATACAGCAGGACGAGCCATTCGCATAGCGATACAACATAGTTATTCGCGCAGACGCCGCACTTGACTTTCGGGTGCGGCGTTGTTGTGCAATTTTACGATTGCTTCCGACATTTTTACAGGAGAGCCTGTTTCTTATGTATAGAGTTTGGTCTCGGTAAAAAGATGCGATAACATACGGACAGTTTTGTCAATCCGAACTGGGGAAATGAAAGGCAAGCTGCATGACCCTTCTCGAACTGTTCCAGCTGCTGAAGAAGCACCTCAAGCTGGTCATCACCCTTCCGGTGGTCTGCGCGATCGCCATGGGCATCGTGTCCTTCGTTGCGATGGACAACACCTATACCGCGACGACGAGCATGTACATTCTCGCCAAGACCGACGATAGCGGTCAGATGAGCTACAACGATCTCTCGGCGAGCCAGATGCTTTCCAACGATATCGCCACGCTGCTGGATAGCGATAGCGTTAAGAGCGGCGCCGCCAAAGAACTGGGCCTCACCGATCTGGATGACTACAAGGTGTCTGTTTCCTCCGAGACCACTACGCGTGTCATTACGCTTTCGGTTACCGGCACCGATGCCAAGGAGACGGCTGAGGTCGCAAAGGCCATTGCCAGCTCGGTGAGTACGGTCGCTCAGAACGTCGGCGCTGCCCAGAGCATCAACGTTATCGACGAGGCTAAGACCCCCGAAGCCCCCAGCGGCCCCAAGCGCACGCTGTATATTGCCGTCGCGTTCCTCGCCGGTATCTTTATCGCAGTTGCCTATGTCGTTTTGGCAGACATGCTCAATACCCGCATCCGCGGTGCCGAAGAGGCAGAAGAGCTCCTGGGTATTCCCGTTGTTGGCCGAATTCCGGCTATGAAAGGTGGTAAATAGGCATGGCTAAGGCAAAGAACACCGATAAGCTCGTTGTACAGAATGCCGCCAAGACCCTTCTGGCCAACATCCGCTTTGCGAGCGTGGACGACCCCATTCGCACCATCACCGTTACCTCCTCGATTCCCAACGAGGGCAAGTCTACGGTTTCCATTAACCTTGCTCAGGCAATCGCCACGAGCGGCAAGTCCGTGCTCCTGGTCGAGGCCGATATGCGCCGCAGGTCCCTTTCCGATATGCTCGGCGTCCGTTCGCGCGGCGGACTCTATGCGGTCCTTTCCGAGCAGATCTCCATTGACCAGGCAATTGTCGAGACGGGTCAGAAGAACTTCTACTTCCTCGATGCCGAGCCGCACATTCCCAATCCTGCCGACATCATCGTCTCCCATCGCTTTGCCAAGCTGGTAAAGGCACTGTCCGCCAAGTTCCAGTACGTCATCTTCGATGCTCCTCCGGTCGGCACCTTCATCGATGCTGCCGAGATTGCCAGCTTGACCGACGGCGCGCTGTTCGTGGTGCGCGAGGACTTTACTAAGCGCGAAGAGGCGCTCAACGCTATCGCCCAGCTTAAGAAGTCCGAGAAGGTCAAGCTCATCGGTACCGTCATGAATTACTGTGAGACCGAGACCAGCGAGTACTACTATTCTTACTACACCAAGGATGGTAAGAAGGTAAAGAAGGGCTCTGACGATCAGGGTGCTTCCAAAAAGGGCATCTTCACCAACCGAGCAAACGTTTAGCTGATTAAGGCCGATCTATGCGTGACATTCATTGCCATATCTTGCCGGGTGTAGACGACGGCGCCGCCGATCTCGATGAGAGCCTGGCGATGCTCGAGGCCGCCAAGCGGGCCGGTGTTACCAGAATCGTTTGCACTCCGCACTGTCGTGACCCTTATTTTGATTACGACAAAATGTGGGATGCCTATGAGCTGCTGCGTGATAACGCCGATGGTTTTCCGCTCCAGATGGGCTTTGAGGTCAACCATCGTAAGCTTGTCGGGCTTGGTATCGATGCCGCGGAGCACTTGCATTTCGATGGGACCAATGAGTTTCTGCTCGAGCTTTCGACGCATGCCGATGCGTATGCGTTTAGAGAGTACGAGAACACGATTTACGATTTGCAGTGCCTTGGCTACCAGGTGATCATCGCTCATCCTGAGCGCTATCGTGCGGTTCAAAAGGATGTAAGCGTGGCGGAGCGCCTGGTCGATATGGGTTGTAAGCTGCAGGCTTCGGCGGACTTTATTGCCGGCGGTCGCTTTGGTCGCGAGAAAAAGCCGGCACAGCGCCTGTTCGATCAGAACCTGTACAGCTTTATCGCGAGCGATGCCCATAACGTGGGTCATTACGACTGCCTGGCAAAGGCTCGCGCGAAGTTCAGCGTGCGCGGAGCTCATTTTCGCTAAAATCTGTCCCTAACGTTCGCATTGAATGAAGGGGCAGCCATGGATATCCAACTTAAGACGGGATGCTTTGAAGACGCGGCGCTGGTGCGCCGCGTCGTTTTTATGGATGAGCAGGGCTACGAGAATGAGTTTGACGCTATCGACGAGGCTCCGAGCTGCATCCATGTGACGCTGTACGTGGACGGCGAGCTCGCCGGTTGTTCGCGCGTGTTTCCCGAGGAGCTGGAGCGCGTAGCCGACGCGGAGGCACCGGTGTCGCCGGCGTGCGAGATGGACGAAGGCGTTGCGGCAGGGGAGACCTTCATTATGGGACGCGTCGCGGTGTTGCCCTCGATGCGCCGTCGTGGTCTGGCAGGCAAAATTGTGGAGGCGAGTGATGCCGCCGCGCGCGATGCCGGTGCCAAGCTCATAAAACTGCACGCTCAAGAATATGTCCTGCCTCTCTACGCCAAGGCTGGCTACACGCAGATCGCGCCGGTGGACTATGAGGACGAAGGCCAGCCCCATGCCTGGATGGCCAAACGCGTGAGCGACAGATAGGGACGTTCCTTTTCGGCCGGCAGCGGGGGGGGGGCACTCCTCGGCAATCGACGCATGGGCGTTCCGACATACAGTTTTTCGATTCCGTATGTATATATGCGCGCTAATGGGTTATAAAATCTAAGTCTGAACATAGCAGGTCTGCAATGCGGCTCGGGCAACCGAGCCGTTTTTGCGGGCAGGGGTAGCGCGAAAGGACTGCACATGCGTCAATTTAAGACCGAGAGCAAAAAACTGCTCGACCTCATGATCAACTCCATCTACACCAATAAGGAAATCTTCCTGCGCGAGCTTATCTCTAACGCGAGCGACGCCGTCGACAAGCTCAACTTTAAGAGCCTGCAGGACCCGAGCGTCAAGCTCGACCAGGGCGACCTGGCTATTCGCGTCTCCTTTGATAAAGACGCCCGCACCATTACCATCTCGGATAACGGCATTGGCATGACCGCCGAGGAGCTCGAGCGCAATCTGGGCACCATCGCCCATTCCGGCTCCGAGGAGTTTAAGACCGAGAACGCCGAGCAGCAGGGTTCGGATGTCGACATCATCGGCCAGTTTGGCGTGGGCTTCTACTCGGCCTTTATGGTCGCCAGCCACGTAAAGGTTGTCAGCCGCGCCTATGGGGAGGACACCGCTCACGTGTGGGAGTCTGATGGTCTTGAGGGTTATACCATCGAGGACGGCGAGCGCGCCGAGCACGGTACCGATGTTATCCTGACGCTGCGCGAGAACGAGAAGCTCGATGCCGACGGCGAGGCCGAGACCTACGATCGCTTCCTGACCGAGTGGGGCCTCAAGAGCCTGATTCAGCAGTACAGCAACTATGTGCGTTACCCGATCCAGATGATGGTGTCCAAGAGCCGCCAGAAGCCCAAGCCCGAGGATGCTGGCGATGACTACACGCCCGAGTACGAGGACTACCAGGAGCTCGAGACCGTCAACTCAATGACGCCGATCTGGAAGAAGCACAGCTCCGATGTTGAGCAGAAGGACTATGACGAGTTCTACAAGTCCACGTTCCACGACTTTGACGATCCAGCGCGCACCATCAGCTTCCATGCCGAGGGCACGCTCGAGTACGACGCCCTGCTGTTTGTGCCGGGCCGCGCGCCGTTCGATCTGTACAGCAAGGACTACGAGAAGGGCCTGGCGCTCTACAGCTCCAACGTTCTGATTATGGAGAAGTGCGACGACCTGCTGCCCGACTACTACAACTTTGTCCGCGGCGTCGTGGATTCCGCCGATGTGTCGCTCAACATCTCGCGTGAGACGCTTCAGCAGAACCGTCAGCTCAAGGCCATCGCCAAGCGTGTGGAAAAGAAGATCACCGCCGACCTTGAGGATATGCGTGACAACGACCGCGAGGCCTACGAGAAGTTCTTTGAGAACTTTGGCCGCGGTCTTAAGTACGGCATCTACTCGAGCTATGGCATGAAGGCCGATGAGCTCGCCGATCTGTTGCTGTTCTGGTCTGCCAAGGAACAGAAGATGATTACCTTGGCCGAGTATGCCAAGGGCATGCCCGAGGATCAGAAGGCCATCTACTACGCCGCCGGCGACTCGCGTGAGCGCTTGGCCAAGATGCCCGTGGTAAAGGGCGTGCTCGACCGCGGCTATGACGTGCTGCTGCTGACGCAGGATGTGGACGAGTTCACGTTCCAGGCTATGCGTGAGTACGTTGCCGCCGATATGCCCAAGATCTACGAGGACGATGCTGCCCGCGAGGCTGCCGAGAAGGCTGTGGCCGACGGTGCCGAGCCCGAGGTCGAGGATCGTCATCTAGAGCTCAAGAACGTCGCGACTGGCGATCTTGATCTGGCGACCGAGGACGAGAAGAAGGAGGCCGAGGACGCCACCAAGGAAAACGAGGACCTCTTTAGCGCTATGAAGGAGGCGCTCGGTGACAAGGTCGAGAAAGTTGCTGTCTCCGCGCGCCTGACCGATGCCCCCGCTTGCATCACCACCGAGGGCCCGCTTTCGCTTGAGATGGAGAAGGTGCTCCAGAAGGGACCCGAGGGCGCGCCCGACGGTATGCCCAAGAGCCAGCGCGTGCTCGAGCTCAACGCCAAGCACCCGGTCTTTGACAAGCTTGTCGCTGCCCAGAAGGCAGGCGACGCCGACAAGATCAAGCAGTACTCCGGTCTGCTCTATGACCAGGCTCTGCTGGTCGAGGGCATCCTCCCCGAGGACCCCGTTGCCTTCGCCGCGGCTGTTTGCAACTTGATGTAGTTCGGGGATACGGCACCGTAACTAGATTAGAACGAGAGTGGATAATCTCCCACTTTTGGCTCGAATGCGGGCTTGAAGTGGGAGATTTTCCACTCTCGTTTCCTTTTGAATGATCCCTTCGTCCCCAAGGGATCATTTATTTGTGCGGGTTGTGGTTTTGTGACCTGCTGAAATTTGAGATACTGTACAACTGTACGTTAACTAATCTTCGTAGTATATTGCTACCCGCAAAACTCAATACCATTGAGCTTCGAGACGCTAAAGCGCCTACGTACAATGGTTGTTGATAGTACGATTTGATTCAACGACAGGATGGATGGTCCAAGCGTGAGTCTCGGCAGCAAACTATCCGATGCAAAGGTCTCCTTTGCGATATTTAAGCGCGACATTAAGCGACTGCTTGTGAACCCCGTCGCCCTGGTGGTTACCCTGGGCGTGTGCGTCATTCCCTCGCTATATGCCTGGTACAACATCGTTGCCAACTGGGATCCGTATGGAAACACCCAGGGCATCAAGATTGCCATCGCCAACAACGATCAGGGCACCCAGAATGACCTGGTGGGCGAGCTCAACGCAGGCGATAAAGTGGTCGACCAGCTCAAAGAGAACGATCAGCTGGGCTGGACCTTCGTCGACTCGGCCGCCGATGCCAAGGAGGGCGTCGAGAGCGGCGAGTATTACGCTGCCATCGTGATCCCCAAGAATTTCTCCGACAATCTCGTATCGATGCTCGACGGCAATTACCATCAGCCCAAGCTCACGTACTACGTCAACGAGAAAAAGAGCGCCATTGCGCCTAAGGTCACCGATACCGGTGCCAATACTATTGAGGAGCAGATTAACGCGGAGTTTGTCTCCACGGTGGGTGAGACCGTAGCCGGCATTGCGAAAGATGCGGGTATCGATCTAAAGGACAAGGCGACTCAGACGCAGGATTCGCTGACGAGCTCGGTGTCCGAGGCGTCCGAAACCCTGAGCGAAGTGCGTGACTCCATCGGCGACATGAATACCGCCATCGATAAGACGAGCGGTGCCATCGCTTCTGCTGACGTGGCACTTGCCGGCTTGCAGGGACAGACGCCTTCGCTTACACAGGCGATTTCTCAGGGAAATGACTTGTTGGGCGAGGCTCGCACCACGGCGGGCAAGTCCATCACCTCGCTTTCGAAGGCGCTCTCTGAGGGCAGCCTCGCGCTGACCAAGACGTCGGCGTCTGCAAACGCCGCCGTCGGAAAGATGACGGGCGCCCTGACGTCAACGACCACTCGTATCGACAACTCGCTCGAGTCGCTTCAGACGACGATTGACCACAACAAGGCTCTTATCGATAAGCTGCAGGAACTTGCTGACAGCGCGCCGACGGGTTCGGATGAGATTAACGCGCTGATCGCGTCGACGATCGACACGCTACGAGGACAAAACGAGAGCCTTCGGGCCGTTAAAGACAATCTCTCTGCGCAGTCAAGCGCTATTGCGAATGACGCCTCGGCCGTTTCGGGTGCCAGCGATGCTATCGACAATGCGATTCAAACCGGCGCGACCAACATTGGCCAGGCCCAGACGGATCTGGGCCAAAACGCGCTGCCGAAGGCTTCGAGCGCGCTTGATTCCTTTGCCGCCGTTTCAGGCGACCTGACCGGTATCGTGTCGGGGCTTACCCCCACGATTGCAAATGCGCGCGGCACGCTGTCGCAACTCGATGCTACCCTCAAACAGGCAAAGACCACGCTCTCCCAGACCGATGCCTCACTTGCCAAGGTTCAAGACAAGCTTGCAACCGCTGCCAACGATATCGCGGCACTTCAAACGTCCGAGTCCATGGGCGAGCTGGCCGACCTGATGAATGTCGACGTCAATGACGTGGCAGATTTCATGGCGTCTCCGGTTGAGCTGACGTCCAAGGCAATCTATCCGGTCAAGAGCTTTGGCTCGGGCATCGCTCCGTTCTACACCAACCTGGCGCTTTGGGTGGGCGGCTACGTGCTCATCGCCATCTACAAGCTCGAAGTCGATCGCGAGGGCATCGGCACCTTTACCGCTCGTCAGGGCTACTTTGGCCGTTGGCTGCTGCTGGTAATCCTGGGCGCATTCCAGGCCATTATCGTGACGGTGGGCGACCTGATTATCGGCGTGCAGTGCGTCAACCCATTGCTATTTGTGCTGGGCGGCATCGCCATCTCGTTTACGTATGTCAACATCATCTATGCGCTGTCCACCACGTTTAAGCATATCGGCAAAGCGATCGGCGTCATTCTCGTCATCGTGCAGATTCCTGGCTCGTCGGGCATGTACCCCATCGAGATGATGCCCGGCTTCTTCCAATGGCTCCATCCGCTGCTGCCCTTTACCTATGGCATTAACCTGCTGCGCGAGACCGTCGGCGGCATGTACTCGTTTAATTACCTCTTTAACCTGTGCATCCTGGGTGTGTTCCTGATCATCGCGCTCTTTATCGGCCTGCAGCTGCGTCCGTTGCTGCTCAACCTCAACCTGCTCTTCGATAAGGAACTCTCCACGACGGGCATGATGATCTGCGAATCCAACGACCTGCCTCGTCAGCGTTATTCGCTGCGTACGGCCATGCGCGTCATGCTCGATTCCGATTCGTACCGTCGCGAAGTCCTCCAGCGCGCCGTGACCTTCGAGCATCGCTATCCGTACTACATCAAGGGTGGCTTTGCCGCCGTGGTGGGCGTGCAAATCTTGCTCTTCGTGTTGTCGACGGTTCTCGATATCGACAATAACGGCAAGATTATTCTGCTTGTCATCTGGATCATTTCGGTTATCGCCATCTGTGGCTGGCTCATCAATATCGAGTACATTCGCGCGAGCCTGAATGTTCAGATGCGCATCTCGGCACTCTCGGACGAGGACCTGCGCCGCGAGATGCGCGAGCACACGGCTGCCATCCCGGCCGCTCGACGCATGTTTGGCCTCAACACCAGCGAGCAGAGCTCAACGTCCAAGCCTCAGGCTGCCGACCAGCCCACTCATTTCGATGCGCACCATGTTCCCGAGAACGGGGACGACACGTTTGTGATGAACGAGGACAGCGCTCCGCTTGGCAAGCACTCCAAAGGAGGTGAGGCATAAATGAAGAACATCCTGCACCTGTTTAAGCGCGACGTTCAAAACGTGTCTCACTCTGTGATCGGCATGATTGTCGTGATGGGCCTGATCATTGTGCCGTGCCTGTACGCGTGGTTTAACATCACCGGCAGCTGGGACCCGTATGGCAACACCGGCAACCTCAAGATTGCCGTGGTCAATACCGATGAAGGCTACGAGAGCGACCTGATCCCCGTCGAGATCAACGTGGGCGAAAACGTGACCGCGAGCCTGCGCGGCAACGAGAACTTTGACTGGGTTGTGCTCAACGATCGCGACAAGGCCATCGAGGGCGTCAAGTCGGGCGCCTACTATGCGGCAGTCGTTATCCCCAAGAGCTTTAGCGCCGATATGATGACGCTTTTCTCGACCGACGTGAAGCACGCAGACATTGAGTTCTATGAGAACCAGAAGGCCAACGCCATCGCCCAGATCGTGACCGAAAAGGGTTCGAGTGCCGTTCAGAGTCAGGTCAACGAGACCTTTACCGAGACCATCACGTCCATCGGACTTAAAACGGTGTCTAGCTTGCTCGACTACATGAGCACCGACGAGATCAGCAACTTTATCGCCAACCTGTCTTCGACACTCGGCGATTCAGTCGAGGATCTACAGGACATTCAGGCCAGCGCAGGGTCGCTCGCGGGCATTTTGAATTCAACGTCGGATTCGCTGACGTCGGCGGGTGGTTTGCTCAAGCAGACCGGTACGACCGAGGCATCGGTGAAGCAGCTGATGGAGCATGCCGAAAGCGGCATCGTTGATTCCGAGCAAGCGCTCAAGGCCGCCAGCGACGCGATCGATGCCGCGATTGATGGGAGTGCCGGGTCGTTCGACAACGTATCCACCGAGCTCGCAAAGGCCTTTGATGCTGCGAACCAGCATGTTGACCTGACGGTGTCCCAGCTCAACGACGGCGCAGCGTCGCTCAATGCGCGTGCCGACGAGATCGACGCCGCGGCGGATAAGCTCCGCAATCTTGCCGATCAGGTGAGCAACGACAAGCTCAAGGCGGGGCTTGAGGACGCGGCTGCAGAGCTGGGCAAAATCGCGGCGGAGTATCGCAACAATGCCAAGGAGCTGACGAGCATCGCGACATCGCTCACGGACAGCATGGCAAAGGTCAATGACGTTCGCGCCGAAACCGACCAGGCAATCGCCGATGCCAAGGCGGGTATCTCGGGTGCCAAGATCGATTACGATTCCACGTTCTCGGTCAAGGCCAAGGAACTCAAGAAGACCATTTCGGGCGTTTTGGATTCGCTGAACGGTATCTCGGGTGACTTGGATAGCGCCGTGAGCGGTCTGACCGACGCTTCCGGTTCGCTCGCGAAGGGCCTTTCCAAGGCCGCTAAGCTGGTCAACAAGGCTTCCGATCAGCTGGGCGAGGCATCCGATAAGATCAGTGCCTTCAAGTCCGAGCTCGACGGCGCCCTGATGTCGGACGATCTTGCCACGATCAAGACGATGATTGGCAACGATCCCGAGGGTCTTGCTGTGTCGCTTTCCGGCCCCGTTGCACTCGACCGCAAGCCGGTCTACCCGATTCGCAACTACGGCTCGGCCATGGCGCCGTTTTATACGATTCTGTCGCTGTGGGTCGGCTCGATCGTGTTGGCTGCCATGATGAAGGTTTCGGTCAACGACGAGCTCATTAACGAGCTGATTCCCGTGCGCCTGCACGAGATCTATCTGGGCCGTTACCTGTTCTTTGGTGGCTTGGCCCTGCTGCAGGCGACGCTCGTGTGCGCGGGCGACATCCTGTTCTTTGGCATCCAGTGCGATAACCCCCTGCAGTTTGTTCTGGCGGGCTGGGTTGCGAGCCTCGTGTTCTCCAATATTGTCTACACGCTCACGGTGTCGTTTGGAGATATCGGAAAGGCTCTCGCCGTCGTGCTGCTGGTCATGCAGGTCGGCGGTTCGGGCGGTACATTCCCCATCGAGATGACCGGTCCCGTGTTCCAGGCGATCTATCCGTTCCTGCCGTTTACCCACGGCATCAACGCGATGCACGCCGCCATGGCCGGTGCCTACCATATGGAGTATTGGGTTGAGCTGGGCATCTTGGCGAGCTACCTGATTCCGTCGCTGGCCCTGGGCATCGTCTTCCGTCGCCCAGTCATCAGAGCCAACGACTGGATCATCGAAAAGCTGGAGTCGACTAAGTTGATCTAGTTCAGCCAGGTAAACGCCGTCGGAACATCGAGATCTTCCAGTTTGATACTTTATTATGCTGGATTGCGATGCAACACCGGTTGTTGCTACAGTAGCGGGGCGTGCCGGGGGTCCGGTGCGCCCTGTTTTTATTTGACCATGAGGCGGCACGCGGCCATGCGCGTGCGGACACCACGCCCGGACCGAGCGCGAGGATGCCCTATGCCCCAATATGCCGTTGATGAAATCGAAAAGATGCCCGATAGCCCTGTAGCCCGCGAGGATTTAGGTGCCGGTGCCTCCCGTGGAGCCGGAGCGCGATCGCCGCTGTTCTGGAAGGTCTTGCTGCTTTCGGTGGCGGTCATCTGGGGCTATTCCTTTACGACCATGAAGGATGCGCTCGATACCATTCCGGTGTTTGAGCTGCTCTACATTCGCTTCCTTCCGGCTTCGCTGGTCATGTTCGCCATCTTCCACAAGCGCATCATCGCGCATTTCAATGCCCGCAACTTGATCGTCGGGCTTGGCATGGGCGCGTTGATGTGGGGCGCTTACGGTTTGCAGACGATTGGCTTGGCGCAGACCACGGCGGGCAAGAGTGCTTTTTTGACCGGTACGTATTGCATCCTCGTTCCGTTTGCGAGCTACTTCTTGAGCGGCGAAAAGCTCACTCGCTATAACTTGGGCGCGGCGCTGCTGTGTCTGGCGGGTATTGGCTTGGTGGCACTCGATAGCGTCGAGTTCAATATCGGCGATGCCATTACGCTGGGCGGTGCGATCTTCTTCGCGATTCAGATGGCCGTGACTGCCAAGTACGGCCGTAAGATGGATATCAACGTCATCACGTTTTGGATGTTTGTGGGCAATGGCGTTTTGAGTCTGATCACGTCGCTGCTGTTTGAGACCCAGGCGCCCCTCTCCGCATGGACGCCGAGTTTTATCGGCGTGATGGCCTTCCTCTCGGTGGGCTGTACGTGTGTGGCGCTGCTCATCCAAAACGTCGGTTTGGCGCACGTCCCCGCCTCGACGGGCTCGCTGCTTCTCTCGATGGAGTCGCCCTCGGGCGTGCTGTTCTCGGTGCTGTTGATGGGAGAGGCGCTCACCTCGCGCTTGCTCGCCGGCTTTGCGCTCATCTTCCTATCGATTATCTTGAGCGAGACGCACTTCGATTTCTTGCGCCGAAAGCCGCGCCCGCAATTGTAAACAACTTGTTGCGCCGCCCTTCTGGGGCGGCATTTTTTATGCATCGCCCTTAAAGTAGTACCTTGCACTTTATGCTATCAAAGTGCTTGCTGCAAAAACGTCACTGGAGGGCATCTATGGCACCAGCTCTGTCCGATTTTCAACCGCAACCAGCGCCTCAGACCACTGCGGTGGCGCAGACCGCTATCGGCGATGGCCTGGTCACAGAGGCTCAGGCATTTGCCGATGAGCTTGCCGCATGGCGCCACGACCTCCATCAGACCCCCGAGCTCGGCAACAACCTCCCGCAGACATCTGCCTATATTCAGGCACGCCTGGACGAGATGGACATTCCCTATACCCTGCTCGTTGACGGTTCCTGTGTCGTGGGCCTAATCGGCGCCGGCGCGGCAACTGCCGCTCAGGGTAATGGTACGTGCGCGGACGAGCAGGCCGGCACGGTCATCATGCTCCGCGGCGATATGGATGCCCTGCCTGTCACCGAAGAGTCGGGCGAGCCCTTCGCTTCCACTAATGGCTGTATGCACGCTTGCGGCCACGATATGCATGCGACGGCGCTGCTCGGCGCTGCTCGTTTGCTTAAAGGCCGTGAGGCCGAGCTTGTCGATGCCAACGCTACCGTCAAGCTGCTGTTCCAGCCGGGTGAGGAGACCTTTGAGGGCGCCCGCGCCGCCATTGCCGACGGCCTGCTCCAGAATCCGCGCCCCCAAGCCGCGTTCGCCATGCATGTCAACAGCCAGTCGCCGCTTGGCCTGGTGCTCTACGGAAGTCCGGCGCTCTCGGGCGTGTACGGTTTCCGCATCACGCTCCAGGGCAAGGGCGGCCATGGCTCGAGCCCCGAGATCTGCATCGACCCCATCACGGCTGGCGTGCATGTGCACCTGGCACTGCAGGAGCTCATCTCCCGCGAGGTGCCGGCGGCCAAGGAGGTCGCGCTGACCGTGGGCAAGTTCGCCGGTGGTCTGGCGGCCAACGTCATTCCCGATACCTGTGTGCTCGAGGGAACGCTGCGCGGCTTCGATGTCGAGCTCATGGCGCATCTCAAAGAGCGCATTGCCGAAGTCGTCAACGGTGTGGCGGCAACGTATCGCACGCCGGCGACCATCGAGACGCTCTCGGACGTTCCGCCGCTCGTGCTCGACGACGATATGACCCAGGCCTCGCTTGGCTATGTGGGCGCGGTGCTGCCCAAGGCCGCATTCCTGCCGTTGTTCCACGCCATGGCAAGCGAGGATTTCGCGCTCATTTCGAGCGAGATCCCGAGTGCGTACTTTACCGTGGGCGCAGCCGTGACCGATACGGACGAGCATTTTGCCCAGCATCATCCCAAGGCGCGCTTTAACGATGCCGAGCTTCCCCTCGGCGCCGCGGCCTATGCCGCCGTCGCCCTGGGCTACATCGCCGACCACCGGTAGCACCCAACCTTGCCTTTCAAGCCTGCGGGCATGGCCATAAGGCCTATGCCCTTGTCTTTCAAGGCAATCTTGGGCACTACCGGCGCCCGGCGCAGGCTATTCGTTTGTTTATAAAGGAGCAGTATGTCCCAGCAACGTAAGTTCTTCCCCGGCTGGCTTGTGGTGGCCTCCGGCTTTGTGATCATGGCCACGTGCTACACGATCTTCGTCAACTGCATGAGCCTGTTCCAGCCGCTCATCGTTAGCGACCTCGGGATCACGCTTGCCCAGTACAACATCTCCAATGCTATCTCCACCGTGGTGAGCGTTGTGGGTTCGCTCGTCATCGGCCATGTTGCCGATAAGGTCAGTGGCCGCGTCTTGGGTTCGCTTACCGTCATCGCCACCTCGGCGGTGCTCGTGGGCATGAGCTTTGTGGGCGAGCTTTGGCAGGTCTACGTGCTCTTTGCCGTCTCGGGCTGCTTTGCCGTCGCCTCGACCCGTCTGCTCATTAGTCTGGTGACCGCCAACTGGTTTACCGCCAAGCGTGGTCTTGCCATTTCCATCGCGCTTTCGGGCTCAGGCTTTGGCGGCGCCATTCTCTCGCCGATCGTGAGCTCGCTGATCGTGAGCGTGGGCTGGCGTTCCGCCTTCCTGGTGCTCGCTGCCGTCTGCATTGTGGCGGCACTGCCCATCACGGCCTACTCCTTCCGCACCAAGCCTTCCGAGATCGGCCTCAAGCCGCTCGGCGAGAACCCGGGCGATCCGTCCGCCTCCACCGCGGGTGATAAAAACGAGAAGACGGCCCCCGAGGTCAGCGTGGGTTGGTCGCGTATCAAGAAGAGCCCGGCATTTTGGCTGCTCGTCGTCGCTTTCCTCTTTATGGGTCTGGTTAATGGCGCCATCCTGCCCAACCAGGTTACGAACATGACGAGTGTTACCGTCAACGGCGCCAAGATCGTCACGGGCGGCCACGACCCCATGTGGGCGGGTACCGTGCTTTCGGCCTACATGGTCACGGTCGTTATCGCCAAGATTTCGCTCGGTGCGATCTACGATCGCTTTGGCCTGCGTTTTGGCAATATCCTTGGCTCCGTTGCGTGCATTATCGCCTGCGTGGCACTGTGCTTCCCAACGACGGATCTTGGTCCCATCGTGGCCGCTGTGAGTTTTGGTGTTGGAACGTGCATGGGCACCATCACGCCCACTATCGCCGCGTCCAAGCAGTTCGGTATGGCCGACCTCGGCAAGGTCACGGGCACCATCACCTCGCTCGAGATGGTCGGTGGCACCGTGGGTGCCATCGTCTCGGGCGTGCTGTTCGATGCCTCGGGCTCCTTTGCGAGCACTTGGGTCGTGTGCCTGGTGTGCTCAGTGGTCATGCTCGTATTCTTGCTGGCATCCGAGCCCATCGCCGCCAAGCTGCGCGCAAGCGTGGCAGGGGAGTAGCGGGTCGCCGCCTATTCCTGTTCGCCCCGTTCTGTCCGTGGCCGCCTTGGAAGCCGAATGGATGCTCGTACCATCATTCGGTTTCCAAGGCGGCCACGGATCACAAACCGCGGCGGCGCGTCTGGCCGAACGAGTCCCCATACCCTCGTTCGGTCAGACGCGCCGCCGCGTTTTATGTTTGTGCCGTATAATGACCACTACCTATGACGCGATACAAAAGAAAGGTGTTTGCCCATGCAGGCACAGAAGGCGGAGGGAACCCGCGACCTTATCGGCGCCGAGATGCGCGCCTGGCAAAAGATGCAGCAGATTGCGGCCGGCGTGTTCGAGCCGTTTGGCTTTAAGCCCATCGAGACGCCCGCGATCGAGCAGGTGGACGTCTTTGTCCACGGCATCGGCCAGTCGACCGACGTCGTGCGCAAGGAGATGTTCCGCGTCTTTAGCGGCGCCAACCTGGAGCGCGTCTTTGCCGAGGGCACCGACACCAAGCTCAAGCCCAAGCAGCGCCTGGCGCTTCGTCCCGAGGGCACGGCCGGTGTGGTGCGCGCCGTCGTGGAGAACAACCTGGTGCCTCAGGGCTCCACGCCGTTTAAGGCGTACTACGCCGAGGCCATGTTCCGCGGCGAGCGTCCCCAGAAGGGCCGCCTGCGCCAGTTCCACCAGGTGGGCATCGAGTGGCTCGGTGCTCCCGATCCGGCGGCAGACGCCGAGTGCATCATCATGCTCATGGAGTTCTACAAGCGCCTGGGCTTCGACCTTTCCAAGCTCCGTCTGCTCATCAACTCGATGGGTGACGCCCAGTGCCGTCCGGCTTACCGCGAGCAGGTCAAGCAGTTTATCCTCGATCACGCCGACGAGATGTGCGACGAGTGTCGCGAGCGCGCCGAACTCAACCCGCTGCGTGCCTTCGACTGCAAGAACGACCACTGCCGCGAGATCATGGCCGACGCGCCGCTGATGGGCGACAACCTGTGCGACGAGTGCCGCGAGCACTACGAGCAGGTCAAGCGCTATCTGGATGCCGCCGGTATCGAGTATGTCGAGGATCCCACCCTGGTGCGTGGTCTGGACTACTACACCCGCACCGTCTTTGAGGTCGAGGCTCCCGGTGCCGGCGTCGGCTCCATCGGTGGCGGCGGCCGCTACGACGGCCTGGTCGAGCTCGAGGGTGGCAAGCCCACGGCGGGCGTCGGCTTTGCCGTCGGTTTTGAGCGCGCCCTGCTGGCCCTGCAGGCCTTTGGCAGCGATTTGGGTGCCGATGAGGTCCCGTGCGTCTATGTCGCCAACGCCGGCAAGGAGCTGCGCCAGAACGTCTTTGCCATTACGCAGGAGCTTCGCGCCGCAGGCATCGTGACCGAGGCCGACTATCAGGGCCGTTCGCTCAAGGCCCAGTTTAAGCAGGCCGATAAGGTGGGCGCCAAGCTCATCCTGGTCTTGGGTGGCGACGAGCTTGCCGCCGGCAAGGTCAAGGTGCGCGACATGGAGAGCCATGAAGAGGTCCTTGCCGATCTGGCCAACGTTGTCGAGGCGGTTCGCGAGCGCCTGTAGCGCATCTTTTTGAGCTGCGGACCCGCTTGAGTGTCTCGTCCATTGCGAGCGATTGTTACGGGGGTGTTTCGCATTTATGCGGAATGCCCCCGTTTGTGTATGCCGTCCACCGAGAAATACGACCATTTAGAGCAAAAACCCTTGCAATGCAGAAAATACTTTTGTGTGGTAAAGCGCAATCAGTGTCGAAAGTATTTCTCAAGCGCCTATAATGAATACCGCATGTTACGTGCATAGAAGGAGGAATGGGAGGAAACGTGGCTGAGAACCTAAGCAACCAGTCTGTACCCGAAGCCGCGGCGCGCGTCGCTGCCGTGGTCAACCGCCTCGTTAACCGAATCGGCTCGAATGCCGAGTCCAGGGAGCGTCTCGCCGAGATCGAGATCCCCGAGGAGCTGCGCGACAATCTGGCGCTGTTCCTGCGCCTGGAGCGTCGTGTGCTTAGCGAGTATGATCCTGAGATCGCGGACCTGTTCGACAAGATCCTGTCGGCCGAGATTGTGGCCAATGCCGGCAACCCCGGTACCCGCGCTGCCGACGAGGCCGTCGACGAGCAGGGCGTGCCCACCGCCGACGAGTCCACCGCCGTGGCATTCCGTGAGGTCGTCGATCTGATCGACAGTCTGCCGCTCGATAAACAGCAGGTTATCGTCCGCGCCTTTACGAGCTTCTTCCACCTGGCAAACCTGTCGGAGGAGAACTACCGTGTGGCGCAGCTGCGCGAGCGCGAGGCCGGTGCGTCGACCGATACCGAGGTCGATCCCGCCAACGAGCTCACCGTTGCCTATCACCAGCTGGTGAATGAGCTGGGCGTCGAGGGCGCCAACGAGCTGCTCGGCAAGCTTGAGTTCCATCCCGTCTTTACCGCGCATCCCACCGAGGCCCGTCGCAAGGCCGTCGAGGGCAAGATTCGCCGTATCTCCAACCTGCTGGAGGAGCGTCCGCGTCTGGGCGGCTCCGACCTGGTGGAGAACGAGCGCCATATGCTGCAGGAGATCGACGCCCTGGTGCGTACGAGCCCCATCGCGCTCAAGAAGCCCACGCCGGTCGAGGAAGCCGATACCATCATCGACATCTTCGATAACACGCTGTTCGACGTCATCCCCGTTATCTATCGTCGTTTTGACGACTGGGTGCTGGGCGACAAGGCCGGTACCGTGCCGCCGCTGTGCCCGGCGTTCTTCCATCCCGGCAGCTGGATCGGTTCCGACCGCGACGGTAACCCCAACGTCACCGCCAAGGTGAGCCGTGAGGTCGCCGCCAAGTACTTCACCCACATGGTGCTCAAGCTCGAGGACAAGTGCCGCCGCATCGGCCGCAACCTCACGCTCGAGGCCACCTACAGCAAGCCGTCTGCTGAGCTCATCAACCTGTGGAACCATCAGGTCGAGATGAGCACCCAGTACACGGCCCGCGCCGAGCTGATCTCCGAGCACGAGCCGCATCGCGCCGTCATGCTCGTCATGGCCGACCGTCTGAACGCCACCGTACGCCGTATCACCGATACCATGTACCACAGCGCCGATGAGTTCCTGGAGGACCTGCGCGTCGTCCAGCGCTCGCTGGCCGCCTGCGGTGCCGTCCGTGCTGCCTACGGCCCGGTCCAGACCATCATCTGGCAGGTCGAGTCCTTCGGCTTCCATATGGTCGAGATGGAGTTCCGTCAGCACTCCGTGGTGCATGCCCGCGCCCTCAAGGATATCCACGAGAACGGTATCCATGGCGACCTGCAGCCCATGACGCGCGAGGTCATCGACACCTTCCGCGCTATCGGCTCCATCCAAAAGCGTTACGGCAAGAAGATGGCGCACCGCTACATCATCTCGTTCACCAAGAGTGCCCAGCATGTTGCCGACGTCTTTGAGCTTGCCCACCTGTCCTTCGCACACGAGGAGGATGTCCCCGAGCTCGACGTGATCCCGCTGTTTGAGCAGCTCGAGGACCTCGAGGGCTGCGTCGACGTGCTCGACCAGATGCTTACGCTGCCCGTGGTGCAGAAGCGCCTTGCCCAGACCAACCGCCGCATGGAGGTCATGTTGGGCTATTCCGACTCCTCCAAGGATGCCGGTCCTACCACGGCCATGCTCGCGCTGCACTCCGCGCAGGAGCGCATTGCCAAGTGGGCCGAGAAGAACGATATCGACCTGGTGCTCATGCACGGTCGCGGCGGTGCCGTGGGCCGTGGCGGCGGTCCGGCCAACAAGGCCGTGCTGGCGCAGCCCAAGGGTTCGGTCAACTGCTTCTTTAAGCTCACCGAGCAGGGCGAGGTCATCTTTGCCCGTTACGGCAACCGCACGCTGGCTCAGCGCCATGTTGAGTCCGTTGCCGCCGCAACGCTTTTGCAGTCGGCCCCGAGCGTCGAGAAGACCAACACCGAGACCACGCAGAAGTTCTGGGATATGGCCGAGAAGCTCAACGCCGCAAGCCACGAGCGCTATCTGGACCTGCTGAACACCGAGGACTTTACACCGTGGTTCTCGACCGTGACGCCGCTGACCGAGGTCGGTCTGCTGCCGATCGGCTCGCGTCCCGCCAAGCGCGGCTTGGGTGCCAAGTCGCTCGACGACCTGCGTACCATTCCGTGGATCTTCAGCTGGAGCCAGGCGCGCATCAATCTGGCCGCTTGGTACGGCCTGGGCACCGCCTGCGAGCAGCTGGGCGACCTTGACCAGCTTAAGGCTGCCTACCAGGAGTGGCCGTTCTTCCGCACCTTTATCGACAACATCGAGATGTCGATCGCCAAGACCGACCAGCGCATCGCCAAGATGTATCTGCACCTGGGCGATCGCCAGGATCTGTCCGAGAAGGTCTTCACCGAGATGCAGCTCACGCGTAAGTGGGTCCTTGCCATCGTCGGTGACGAGTGGCCGCTGCAGCGCCGCCGCGTGCTCGGCTGTGCCGTTCGCGTGCGTAACCCCTACGTCGACGCCCTGTCCATCGCCCAGGTCCGCGCCCTTCGCGAGGTGCGTATGAACCAGGACGAGATGGCCGAGGAGAAGAAGGCCGAGTACATGAGCCTGATTCTTTCGACTGTGACCGGCGTCTCGGCTGGTCTGCAAAACACGGGGTAATAGATAGCCCTGTGGCTCTCGCCGGGCCCCGATGGGTTTCCCTCTGAGCGCGTCCTCGCACTTGAAGCCCCCTTATCCTGCTCCTTCGGAGCTGCGGATAAGGGGGCTTCGTGCTGCGGAATGCGCTCAGAGGGAAACCCATCGGGGCCCTTCGTCTTCGGTCTTCTGCGGATTACGGGCTGAGAGAAGAATGGCGCGCTTCGCGCGTTTTGGATGGGGTCTGTCCCGGCGGCGCGTGCGGCGCTTTCGCGCCTAGCGCCTTATCGGTCGGGATTGAGATGCTTTTGGCGCTTCACGCATTTCGACTGCGGCGGCCGCGACCCTTTGGGATCGCGGCCATTTTTTGTACCGCTTAAATGTGAACGTTCTGTTAATGGGGTGGTGGGTGGTTGGTTGTTATCGGTGAGCGGCGTATCCTTCCTACGGTTTATCTAGTGTGTTAGATGAAAGGAAGAGGGCGCTCGTCATTGTTTGAATGTGAATTGCCGTTTGACCACAAGAAGCTGCATCTGGAGCTTGAGGACAAGAACTTCGCAGGTGTGATGGAGGGTCATCAAAACGAGTTTGAGACTACTAAAACGCAGCAAGAGCTGGTAGAAGAGTCGCTGGCTAATCCTTATGGCTCGCCTTCGCTCGAGGAGCTTTGTGCTGGCAAGAAGGATATCGTCATCATTAGCTCCGACCATACGCGTCCCGTTCCCTCGCGTGTGACGATGCCTATTCTGCTGCATCACATTCATACTGCTGCGCCCGAGGCTCGCGTTCGTATTCTGGTTGCTACGGGTATGCACCGTCCGTCGACGCACGAGGAGCTCGTCAATAAGTATGGCGAGGAGATCGTTGCTAACGAGGAAATCGTTATGCACGTCGCGACTGACGACAGCATGATGAAGAAGATCGGTACCCTGCCTTCTGGTGGCGAGTGCATCATCAACAAGATCGCTGCCGATTGCGATCTGCTGCTTGCCGAGGGCTTTATTGAGCCGCACTTCTTTGCTGGTTTCTCTGGTAGCCGCAAGTCCGTCCTGCCTGGCATCGCCAGCTACAAGACCATCATGTACAACCACAACGGTCAGTTTGTGAACGATTCTCACTCGCGTGCCGGCAACCTGTGCCACAACCACGTGAGCGAGGACATGTTTGCCGCCGCTGAGATGGCTCACCTTGCCTTTGTGCTCAACGTTGTGCTCAACGGCAAGCATGAGGTCATCGGCTCCTTTGCCGGCGACATCCACAAGGCGCACGAGGCTGGCTGCGAGTTCGTGAAGAGCCTTGCCGGCGTTGAGCCTGTCGAGTGCGAGATCGCCATCACCACCAATGGCGGCTACCCGCTCGACCAGAACATCTACCAGGCCGTTAAGGGCATGTGCGCTGCCGAGGCCACACTTCCCGAGGGCGGCGTGATCATCGACGTTGCCGGTTGTGCCGACGGCCACGGTGGCGAGGGCTTCTACCACAACATCGCCGATAACGATCCGGCTGAGTTCGAGCGCGCCTGCATCGACCGTCCCAAGGACGAGACCCTGCCTGACCAGTGGACGAGCCAGATCTTCGCCCGCATCCTGGCACATCACCCCGTGATCATGGTTACCGACCTGTGCGATCACCAGATGATCAAGGACATGCACATGACCCCGGTCAACACCCTCGAGGAGGCGCTCAAGCTCGCCTTCGAGATGAAGGGTGCCGACGCCAAGGTCGCCGTCATCCCCGATGGTCTGGGTGTTGTCGTCGCGCAGCACTAGCGCGCGACTCAAACGAATCGTTTATAACCGACAAGAAAGATAAGGTTTTATGCTTACCAAACTCCTGTGCGAATTCGGCGCGACGGCCCTCATGATTGTCTTTGGCGTGGGCGTGCACTGCGATACCGTGCTCAAGGGCACCAAGTATCAGGGCTCCGGCCATATGTTTGCCATCACCACCTGGTCTTTTGGCATTTCGGTCTGCCTGTTTGTCTTTGGCGGCGCCGTGTGCATGAACCCGGCCATGGTGCTTGCCCAGTGCATCGTCGGCCTGGTGCCGTGGGGCAACTGCATTCCCTTCATGCTCGCTGATATGCTCGGCGGTTTTGTGGGTGCCGTAATCGCCTGGTTTATGTATGCCGATGAGTTCAAGGCTTCCGAGGGCGTCGTCGACCCCATTGCCCAGCGCAACATCTTCTCGACCAACCCCACCACCGAGGGCACGAACTATGCCCGTAACTTCTTCTGTGAGGCTATCTGCACCTTCGTGTTTATCAGCGCTATCCTTGCTGCCGCTAGTCGTGCTGGCGAAGACGTCCTGATGCTCGCCATCTGCGTTGGCCTGATCGTTTGGGCCGTTGGTATGGGCATGGGCGGCATCACCGGCTTCGCCATGAACCAGGCTCGTGACCTTGGTCCTCGTCTTGCTTACCAGGTGCTGCCGATTAAGAACAAGGCTGACAACAACTGGAAGTACGGCCTGCTTGTTCCTGGTATCGCTCCGTTTGTCGGTGCTATTGTGGCCGCGCTGTTTGTGCATGGTTTCTTGGGCATGTTCTAGTCCAGGGCTACATAGTTGTCCGCTGCCCGCATGGGGTAACTTCCCAGCGCGTCCTCGGACATGAAAGAACCCCCGCTGCGCACTTCGTGCGGCGGGGGTTCTTTCGTCCTGCGGAATGCGCTGGGAAGTTACCCCATGCGGGCAGCTGCGGAGTCTTTGCTGCGCTCGAGTAGGCAACCCAACATATATATCTGAATTTGGATGTGATGGGCACTTTGTTGCTAGGCGCCTTGGGATGCGAGCTGCACTTTGGGATGCATGGCGCCTTGGGTTGGGGCGGGGCTTTGGGATGGAGTTTTTACTTTGGGGTGGAGTGGTTGCTTAGTTGAAGAGGGGTTGTATGGCTGATAGGTAGTCTTTGGCTACGTCGGCTTTGTTTGCTTGAAAGTTGTGCCAGGCCCACCATTGGACTGTTCCTACGAAGCTTGAGGCTATGTGGTGTAGTAGGAAGCTTCGGTCCATGGTGGCGGCGGGGCCGTTTGGGTCGGTAGGAACGGTTTCGGCTGCTCGGGCCATGATGGTCTTGCGGAGGCTGTCGGCGAAGACGCGTGAGCCGGCGCCTGCTACCAGGGCTCGTACGCCTTGGCGACGTTCCCAGAGGTTGTTGAGGATGTGCTCGACTTGCACGAGCGGGTCGTCGAGGGGCGCGCCATCGTCGTCGAGGGCGTGGGCGCAGATGTCGCTCACGAGCTCGGCGAGTAGGTCGTCTTTGCTCTTGAAGAGGCCGTAGAACGTCGCGCGGCCCACTTGGGCACGCGCGATGATGTCGCCGACGGTGATCTTGCCGTAGTCTTCCTCGCGCAGGAGCTCGGAAAACGCTGTGACAATAGCCGCGCGGCTTTTGGTTTTGCGGGCATCCATGGTTATGCATCCACATGGACGAGCAGGCAGCGAAGCGTGCCGGAGCAGCCCTCGTAGGGGCGCTTGCCCGCGCCGTAACCGACGGCTTCGATGCGATAGCGTACCGGCAGGTGTTCGGACGTGTGCAGGGCGGCGACGATGGCGGCACCCGTGGGCGTCACGAGTTCGCCGGCGACCGGTGCGGGCGTGAGGGCGATATTGCCTGCCTGGCACAGGTTGACGACAGCGGGCACCGGGATGGGCATAAGGCCGTGGGCACAGCGGATGGTGCCGCGGCCCTCGGAGAGCGACTCGACCACAATATCCTCGATGCCCAGGTCATCGAGGCAGACGGCGACCGAGCAGACGTCGACGATGGAGTCGACGGCGCCTACCTCGTGGAACATGACGGTCTCGGGCGTTTTGCCGTGCGCCTTGGCCTCGGCGGCGGCGAGCGCAGTAAAGATAGCGAGCGCGCGACGCTTGGCGCCATCGCTCAGCTGCGAGCCGTCGATGATCTCGGTGACGTCTGCCAGGGAGCGGTGATGATGGGCGTGGCGGTGACCGTCGTGGTCATGGGCATGTTCATGCGTGTGCTCGTGGCAGTGGACATGCTCGTCCTCGTGATGATGCTCGTGCTCGCCATGGTCGTGATGGTGGTGATGAGCGTGCTCGTGCGCGTGCTCGGCGGTCGCGTCATTGCCGTAGAGCCAGGCCATGTCGTGGTCGTGATTCTCCAGCTCGGCCGCAAGCTGAACGTCGAAGTCACAGGCGTCGATGCCGTGCTTGTTTACGCGCGTCACGGCAACCTCAAAGCCGTCGACCGGAAGCGTGGCGAGCTGCTCGCGCAGGTGCTCCTCGCTGGCGCCCAGATCGAGTAGCGCTGCGACGGTCATGTCGCCGCTGATGCCCGAGGTGCCGTCGATGATAAGCGTGTGCTGATGGTTGGACATGAAATGCTCCTTAGCGGGCGCAGGGCGTGCCGGCGCTCAGATGATTGATAAGACTTGCCTGGTAGGCGGCTCCAAAGCCGTTGTCGATGTTGACGACCGAAACGCCGCTGGCGCAGGAGTTGAGCATAGCGAGCAGTGCGGCCACGCCGCCAAAGCTCGCACCGTAGCCCACGCTGGTGGGGACGGCGATGACCGGACAGCTCACCAGGCCGCCGATGACGCTTGCCAGGGCACCCTCCATGCCGGCGATGGCGATGACAACCTGTGCCTGGGCAAGTTCCTCGGCATGAGCGAGCAGACGGTGCAGACCGGCGACGCCCACGTCGTAAAGACGGTCGACCTCGTTGCCATAGAATTCGGCCGTCAGTGCGGCCTCTTCGGCGACGGGCAGGTCGCTCGTGCCGGCGCAGGCGACGACGATGCGTCCGTTGCCGGTGGGGGAGGGCGTGCCGCCCACGAGGGCGAGCTGGGCGTCCGGGACATATCCCAGGTCGATATTGTCATCAAGAAGCTCAGCGGTGCGCGCTGCCTTGTCGGCATCGAGACGCGTGACCAGGACGTGCTCCTGGCCTGCGTCGCGCAGCGCTTCGATAATGGCGGCAATCTGCTCGGCGGTTTTACCGGCGCCGTAGACAACCTCGCCGGCTCCTTGGCGCACCCCGCGCGAAAGATCGAGCTGTGCAAAGCCCAGATCGGCGGTCGGCGCCGTCTGGATGCGCGTGAGGGCATCGGCTGGCGCAACGTTTCCGTCTGCCACGTCACTTAGCAATTGCTCAAGATCGCGTTTTTCCATATAAGTTCCCTTCGACGCTAAAAAGTTTAGCACGCGAAAGGCTGTTTCCGAACATTAGAGCAAAATTGTTCGGGAATCTAATATGTCAGATTTGATGGGTTTGTGAGGCCAACTCGCTAGTCGCGCAGGATGATGTCCATGGCGAGCATCAAGTTGCGCTCGTCGATGGCAAACGGGGCCGCCTCGCGCGTCTTGGGCTTGGCGCAAAACGCGATACCGGTGCCCGCGGCCTGGATCATGGGGATGTCGTTTGCCCCGTCGCCGATTGCCACGGTGTGAGCCATGTCGACATTGCACTCAACTGCCCAATCCAGCAGCTGGATGAGCTTGGACTCCTTGGTCACAATGTCGGCCGCCAACTTGCCGGTGAGTTTGCCGTCTACGACCTCCAGGCGGTTGGCCAGGCAAAAGTCGATGCCCGCGGCCGCCACGATCTTGTCGGCGACCTCATGGAAACCGCCGCTCACCACGCCGACCTTCCAGCCCTTGCTGTGCGCCGAGCGCACGAGCTCCAGCGCGCCGGGGGTAAAGGTCACGCGCTCAAAGGTGCGCTCGAACACACTCTCGTCCAAACCGGCAAGCAGCCCCACGCGCTCCTCGAGCGCCTGCTTAAAGTCCAGCTCGCCACGCATGGCGCGCTCGGTAATCTGCGCCACTTGCTCGCCTACGCCTGCCTCCTCGCCCAACAGGTCGATAACCTCCTGGTTGATGAGGGTGGAGTCGATATCCATAACAATGAGGCGTGCAGTCATGACGGGCCTTTCCAAGTGCTGTTGAATTGGGGCATATTGTCGCACGTGACGCGCGCGGGCGGGCGCCGCAGTGCGTCAATTGTTTCGTCTCCGTCAAGTCTTTGGGCGGGAGCCACTTTTTTGCGGTACATCGGCACAGGTGCGATAAGATAGAACGCCATGTCTGGCTGCGCGGTTTACGCAGGCTGGGCAAATCTGTACGACGCCGCCCGGAACGACACGGGGCGGCACAGATCCATAAAGGAGGATCACTGGTATGAGCCAGACCCGTCCCATCGACGAGCATTCCATGCACACCCGTACCTGCGGCGAGCTTCGCCGCGAGAACGTGGGCGAAGAGGTTACCCTCACCGGTTGGGTGAGCCGTCGCCGCGATCACGGCGGCCTTATTTTCTGCGACCTTCGCGACCGCGAGGGCATTACGCAGCTCACCTTCGACCCCGAGCACTCCGACGGCGATGCCTTTAAGATTGCCGAGACCATGCGTCCCGAGTGGCCCATCAAGATTCACGGCGTCGTGCGCGCCCGTGGCGAGGAGACCACCAACGCCAAGCTCGCGACCGGCGAGATTGAGGTCCTGACCGACCACGCCGAGGTGCTCAACACTTCCGTCACCCCGCCGTTCCAGATCGAGGATGGCATCGAGACCAGCGAGGACACCCGTCTGCGCTATCGCTATCTGGACCTCCGTCGTCCCGAGATGATGGCCAACCTCAAGCTGCGCTCCGACTTTACCTTCGCCATTCGCGAGGCGCTGCACAACCGTGAGTTCATGGAGGTCGAGACGCCCTCCCTGTTTAAGTCCACGCCCGAGGGCGCCCGTGACTTCATCGTCCCCAGCCGCATCCAGCCGGGCAACTTCTACGCCCTGCCGCAGTCCCCGCAGCTCCTGAAGCAGCTGCTCATGGTCGGTGGCGTCGAGCGCTACTACCAGGTCGCCAAGTGCTTCCGCGACGAGGACCTGCGCGCCGACCGTCAGCCCGAGTTCACCCAGGTCGATATCGAGATGTCCTTCGTGGACCAGAACGACGTCATGAGCGCGCTCGAGGAGGTCTTGTCCGACGCTTTCGGCCGCATGGGTGTCGAGATGCCCACACCGCTGCGTCGCATGGACTACTGGGAAGCCATGGACACCTATGGCTCCGACAAGCCCGATACCCGCTACGGTATGCACCTGGTCGACCTGACCGACGTGTTCGCCAACTCCAAGTTCAAGGTCTTCGCGACCGCCGCGAACGAGGAGGGTTCCGTCGTCAAGGCCATCAACGCCAAGGGTGCCGGCGCCTGGGCCCGTGCCAAGATCGATAAGCTCGCCGGCGTGGCTTCCACGTTTGGCGCCAAGGGCCTGGCCTGGATCGCCTTCCGCGAGGACGGCTCCATCAACAGCCCCATCGTCAAGTTCTTCTCGGACGAGGAGATGGCCGCTCTGCGCGAGCGCATGGACGTCGAGCCCGGCGACCTGGTGATGTTCGCCGCCGGCGCGCGCCTGCTCTCCGACGAGATCCTGGGCGGCATGCGTTCGCACATGGCCAACGCGCTCGAGATCAAGCGCGAGGGTCACGACTTCCTGTGGGTCGTCAACTTCCCGCTGTTCCACTGGGACGAGGACCGCAAGGCCTACGCCGCCGAGCACCAGCCCTTCACCCTGCCGACCGAGACCGACATCGCCAAAATCGAGGCCGACCCGCTGGCAGCCGGTTCGTGCACCTACGACTTTGTCATGGACGGCTTTGAGGCCGGCGGCGGCGGTATGCGTATCCACAACGCCGAGATGCAGATGTCCATGCTCAAGCTTCTGGGCTTTACCGAGGAGCGCGCCGAGTCGCAGTTCGGCTTCCTCATGGAGGCTCTCAAGTTTGGTGCGCCCCCGATGGGCGGCTTCGCCCTGGGCCTGGACCGCGTGTGCATGCTGCTCACCGGCTCCGACTCCATCCGCGACGTCATGGCGTTCCCCAAGACGGCCAGCGGCTCCGACCTCATGTCGGGCGCCCCGAGTGCCGTTAGTGGCGCCCAGCTCAAGGACGTCAGCCTGCGCCTGATGTAGGCGAGCGGCTACATATTGCCCGCAACGAGGGAAGGACGCGTGCCTTCCCTCGTTTTTTGTGGAACGGGGGTGCGCCAGTAACGTACAATAACTACCACGTGGCTGGGTTTTGCCGGCCGAATGTGCGACGTCGTGGGAGGGGACATGGTCGAGTTTACAAAGACGATTAAAGATCCGTTGGGACTGCATGCCCGCCCGGTTGCGCTGCTCTACGACATCATCGCCAGGCACCGCAGCGACGTGTCGGTCAGCATTGGCGACCGCCATACCGATGGTCGCGACGTTATGGGGCTCATGGCTCTCTACGGCGAGTGCGGCGAGGACATCATCTTCCGCGTTTCGGGCGTAGATGAGGCCTCCTGTGTCACATCGATCAGAAATCTCTCGCTTTAAGCATGACAGGGCGTGGTAAAGGATGGTCCTTTGCCGCGCCCTTTTGTTTCGTATAGGAAACTTTTTCGAAATCTGAATGGGGACCCTTTCCAAAAAGTTAACCACGTGCTAGTTTACTATAGCGAACATAGACGTGGTTAACTTTTGCTGCGTCGATGTTGAGGACGAACTGACGTTAGGAGCTCACTCATGTCTTGCGGACCGCAGATGCCGGCTATGCCGCTTTCGATGGTAAAAGCGGGCGAAACCGTGCGCGTGTCTCGCGTAAAGGGCAATGAGGATATGAAGCACCATCTCAAGGACCTCGGCTTTGTCGAGGGCAACGAGATCCACGTGGTGAGCTCGAGTGGCGCCAACATCATCGTCACGGTGCTGGGTGCACGCTTTGGTATCGATTCCAAGGTTGCCATGCACATCATGACCGTCGGTTAGTCCGCAGCATTTAAAAACTGAAAGGGGGACAAGTAAATGAAGACGTTGGGTGACGTTAAGGTGGGCGAGAGCTCTACCATCGTCAAGCTTCACGGTGAGGGCGCACTTCGCCGTCACCTCATGGACCTGGGGCTCATCAAGGGCACTTCGTTCAAGGTCGTAAAGGTTGCACCGCTCGGTGATCCGGTCGAGATCAACGTGCGCGGCTACGAGCTTTCCATCCGTAAGGAGGAGGCCGCCGTCGTCGAGGTCCAGTAAGGGATCTTTGCGCGGTTATTTCTGCAGATAAAGTTAGGTTTTTCTAACTTAATGCAGCATCTTTGAAGCACATTATCCAGCCCGCGCGGAGAAAGCAGCGCAGGCACACAAGGAAGAAGGATTGAATGGCGGATTCTCAGATCCATGTCGCGCTGGCGGGTAACCCCAACTGCGGCAAGACCACGCTTTTCAACCTGATCACCGGCGCCAACGGCTACGTTGGCAACTGGCCCGGCGTCACGGTTGAGAAAAAGGAAGCCAAGCTCCTGAGCGACAAGAACGTTACCATCACGGACCTCCCCGGCATCTACTCGCTTTCCCCCTATAGCCCCGAGGAGCAGTGCTCGCGCGATTACCTCATGAGCGGCGAGCCCGATGTCGTCGTCCAGGTGGTCGACGCCACCAACCTCGAGCGCAACCTGTACCTGGCGCTTCAGGTTATCGAGACCGGCCTGCCCGTGGTCGTCGCCCTCAACATGGCCGACTTGGTCGAGAAGAACGGCGACAAGATCGACACGGACAAGCTCTCCAAGAAGCTCGGCTGCCCGGTCATGATGATCTCGGCCCTTAAGAACAAGGGCATCAACGAGCTGTTCGAGCAGGTCAAGAAGTCCGCTGCTTCCAAGGGCCAGGTGCCGGAGCACAAGTTCGATTCCTCCATCGAGGACGTTCTGGACCACATCGAGAACAACCTGCCGGCGAGCGTTCCCGCCAACAAGCGTCGCTACTACGCTGTCAAGCTGTTTGAGCGCGACGCGGACGCCTGCAAGCTCATCAACCTCACCAAGGAGAAGGCCGCTCGCGTGGAGCAGCTGGTCGCCCAGTGCGAACAGGACTGCGACGACGACGCCGAGTCCATCATTACCGGCGAGCGCTACGGCGTGATTGCCCACATCATTGACGAGTGCATGACCAAGGCTCCTGCCAAGATGAGCACTTCCGAGAAGATCGACCGTGTGGTTACCAACCGTATCCTGGGCCTGCCGATCTTTGTGGTCATCATGTTCTGCGTGTACTACATCGCCGTTTCCACCCTGGGCGGCACGGTGACCGACTTCACCAACGACCAGCTCTTCGGTACCGACGGTTGGTACGTGCTCGGTCAGGGCCGCGACGCCTATGACGCAGCTGTTGAGGCTGCGGGCGACAACGCCGACTCGGTCGACCCGGCGCAGTACGGCCCCTATGTCCCGGGTATTACCACCGTGGTGCACGACGCCCTCGTGGCGGGCGGTACCGAGGACGGTGGCCTGGTCGATTCGCTGGTCTGCGACGGTATCGTCGGCGGCTTAGGCGCCATCTTCGGCTTCGTTCCGCAGATGTTCCTGCTCTTTGTGATGCTGTCCTTCCTGGAGGACTGCGGCTACATGGCCCGTGTCGCCTTCATCATGGACCGCGTGTTCCGCCGCTTTGGCCTGTCCGGTAAGTCCTTTATTCCCATGCTCGTGTCCTCGGGCTGCGGCGTCCCCGGCGTCATGGCCACCAAGACCATCGAGAATGAGAAGGACCGCCGCATGACGGTCATGACCACCACGTTCATCCCCTGCGGCGCCAAGCTGCCGATCATCGCTCTGCTCATGGGTTCCATCATCGGCGATTCTTCCACCACCGCCGCGTGGATCAGCCCGCTCTTCTACTTCCTGGGCGTCTTTGCCGTCATTGCCTCGGGCCTCATGCTCAAGAAGACCAAGCTCTTCGCCGGTCGCCCGACGCCGTTCGTTATGGAGCTTCCCGCCTATCACTTCCCGGCGATCCGCTCTTGGGCACTGCACGTGTGGGAGCGCTGCTGGGCCTTTATCAAGAAGGCCGGCACGGTCATCTTCGCGTCCACCGTCGTGGTTTGGTTCCTCTCCAACTTTGGTAGCTACAACGGTTCCTTTGGCTTCCTGCCTGCGATGGACGGCATCCCCGAGGAGTTTATGGACTACTCCGTGCTCGCCATGCTGGGCAACCTGGTCGCTTGGATCTTCGCCCCGCTCGGCTTTAGCACCTGGCAGGCCACCGCGCTGACTGTCTCTGGCCTTGTCGCCAAGGAAAACGTCGTCGCCACCGCCGGCTCGCTGCTGTCCGTTGCCGACGCCGCCGAGACCGACCCGAGCCTGTGGACCGCGTTCGCCGGCATGTTCCCGACTATGGGCGCTTGCGTTGCCTTTGGCGCCTTCAACCTGCTGTGCGCTCCGTGCTTTGCCGCCATGGGCACCATCCGCAACCAGATGGACTCCGGCAAGTGGACCGCGATTGCCATCGGTTACGAGTGCGCCTTTGCATGGGTCATCGGCCTGTTCATCAACCAGTTCTACAACCTGCTTGTCCTTGGCCAGTTTGGTATTTGGACGGTTGTAGCCATCGTTCTGCTGGTTGCGATGCTCTTCCAGATCTTCCGTCCCATGCCTAAGCACGCCTGGACCGACGAGGACGAGACCAACACCGCTTCCGCCGCAGTTTCCGCTTAAGTCCGAATAAGGATCAGCCCCTTTCCACGAGCCCGGGTGTCCCAGCGACACCCGGGCTTTTTGGTGAGGGAGATGTGGCGTTTCCGCAGATAAAACCAACCAAAATATACCTGTCCCTTTTTGGCAGGTGGAGAATGGGGTAAAGTAAGTGGTGGTTAACTAGAGGAGGCTTGCTATGGCACCTATCGATATTGTTGTACTGGCTGTTATCGGCATTGCGTTTGTCGCCGTGTGCGTGCGCATTTATCGCAAGGGCACCTGCGCCGACTGCGCTCAGGGCGGCGTTTGCACGGGACATTGTTCCAATAAAAAAACCTGCGCCGCACTTAAGGGCGTAGACAAAATCGCCGAAGACTTGGGCCGCGGTATCAAATAAAGATCCAGGCATCCAGGCGCCCTGCGAGCATCCGTTCGCGGGGCGCTTTGCACATTTGGCGGCGAGCGCGGCGAGTTGAAGAGTGATTTTGGGGTATCGTTACCTGTACTGTTAATTGGCAACTTATCTATAACGGAGTAACCCCATGAGCGCTCGCGTAACCATGAAGGACATAGCCGCCGAGCTTGGCGTTTCCATCAATACCGTGCACAAGGCCCTGACGGGCAAGGCCGGCGTGAGCGAATCCGTGCGCTCCAAGGTGAATGCCAAGGCCGAGGCCATGGGCTATCATCGCAACACAAGTGCCTCGAGCCTGCGCCGCAAGGATATCAACCTGGTGTTTTGCCTGCCCCGCGCATCGCGCGAGGGGGCGTACTTTTTCCGTTACCTTTGGGAAGGCTGCAACCGCTTTGAGCAGGAGGTCATCGACCAGGGCATTACGGTTGAGCGCGTAGAATTTGGCGTGGGCGGCTACGCCGATGCGCTCGAGCAGATTGATGAGCGCCTGCAGGTAGGGGAGAAAATCGACGGTCTGCTTGCCTATGTTCCGGGCGATGACCGCGCGACCGAGCTTTTGAGGCAGATTGCCGAGGCGGGCGTGGCGATCGAGCTCGTCGACGGCGATCGCCCGCACCTCGATCGCCTGGGTGCCAGTTTGGCGGACTATTCCACGGCAGGCAGTCTTATGGCAGAGCAGGCGGCTAACCTGGTCCACGCTTCTGGGGCTGACGCCCGCGTGCTCCTGTTGGCGGGCGACCCTTATACCGACTCGCACTATCTGACCGCCCGCGCCTTTCATAATTACCTGCGCGAACACGATATTCCATGGCAAGTTGAGGACCTTGCCGGCGCCCATGCGCAAGTCAAACAGCTCGAGCGGGAGCTTGAGCAGCGCTTGAGTGCGCCGGATGCTCCCGAGCTCATCTGTAGCGTTTTTGCCGTTGGTTCCGAAGTGGTTGCTGACGCGCTTGTTTCGAGCGGCAAGGCCGGCAAGGTCATGGTGATCGGCAACGACCTGTTCCCCGAGAGCGCCCTGGCCTTACGCCGCGGCATTTTTACCAATATCGTCTATAAGGACCCGGTGAGCTTGGCCTACCGTGGTGCCAAGACCTTGGGCGAGTATCTGCTGTGGGGTAAAACTCCGGCGGAGCCCGTGCAGAAGGGTGCTGTAGAGATGGTGTTTGCCAGCAACGTCGACCGCTACTGCGAGCTTGCGGGAATTTAGCCGTTTAGTCAGGTACCCCCTCTTGCGACGTGCATTTTTTGGAGTATTCAGCAATGGCGTGTCCCGAAAGAGGCTAGAACGACTGTTTTAAGTGCCGCCGATGGCGTAATTCGCCATCGGCGGCACTTATTTATGCCGATTGGGCGCAATATGAGCATCAAATAGGGCTTCGAAGACGGTGCGCGGTGCGCTTCGATGTTGAATACTCCCAAAAATGCACGGCGGAACATGACCCACCTGGCCAAAAGCGCTCAAGTTCGGTATTCGGGGACGCCTGCCAATTCGCAATACATACAAGTCACGGCTCCAGTAACCGTTGAACGGGCAAAATCGACCGTTCACCCCATGGTGGTTAGGTGAACGTTCACCTTTTAAGTCGCAATGAACTAAGATGGTGAACGTTCACCTAGAGGATAACGGGTGCAAGGTGCACCCGCTCCGCCAACAGAGGGGTTGTTTGATGAAAAACTTCATGGACGATCAGGATTTCCTGCTGAGCACCAAGACCGGCGAGGAGCTGTTCCACAACTTTGCCGAGGGCATGCCCATCGTCGACTACCACTGCCACATCTCTCCCAAGGAGATCTGGGATGACAAGCGCTTCGAGAACATCACCGAGGTTTGGCTGGGCGGCGACCACTACAAGTGGCGCCTGATGCGCGCCAACGGCGTTGACGAGCGCTTCATCACCGGCGATGCCCCTGCTCGCGAGAAGTTCCAGAAGTGGGCCGAGACCCTGGGTCGTTGCGTGGGCAACCCCGTCTTTGAGTGGAGCCACCTGGAGCTCAAGCGTTTCTTTGGCTACGAGGGCGTCCTCAACGGCAATACCGCCCAGGAGGTCTGGGACCTCGCCAACGCTAAGCTCGCCGAGGCCAGCTTCACCTGCCGCAACCTGATCAAGCAGTCCAACGTCCGCATGATCTGCACTACCGACGACCCCGCCGACAGCTTTGAGTGGCACAAGAAGATTGCCGCCGACGAGAGCTTCGACGTCCAGGTCGTCCCGGCCATGCGTCCCGACGCCGCTCTGCGCATCGAGCGTGGCCAGGAGTTCGCCGACTACTGCAAGCACCTCTCCGAGGTCGCTGGCGTTGAGGTCAACGACTTCGAGGACATGAAGGCTGCTATCTCCAAGCGCTACGACGTCGCCCACGAGCTGGGCTGCCGTGCCTCCGACCACGCGCTCGACTACGTTATGTATGTCCCGGCTACCGCCGAGGAGATCGAGGTCATCTTTGCCAAGGGCCTGGCCGCCGAGCCGCTCACCGAGGAAGAGGTCCTCAAGTACAAGACCGCCTTTATGCAGTTTGTCGCCGGCGAGTATGTCCGCCTGGGCTGGGCCATGCAGCTGCACTTTGGCTGCAAGCGCGACAACAACCGTGCCATGTTCGCCAAGCTGGGCCCCGACACCGGTTACGACTGCATCTCCAACTACACGCCGTCTGACCAGCTTGCCGATTTCCTTAACTCCATCCAGGAGACCTGCGGCCTGCCCAAGACCATCCTGTACAGCCTGAACCCCATCGATAACACCATGATCGATACCGTTATGGGCTGCTTCCAGGAGGCACCGACCGCCGGTAAGATCCAGAACGGTTCCGCTTGGTGGTTCAACGACAACGAGGTCGGCATGCGCGAGCAGCTCACGGCCCTTGCCAACGAGGGCGTTCTGGGCAACTTCGTCGGCATGCTCACCGACTCCCGTTCCTTCCTGTCCTATCCGCGTCACGAGTACTTCCGCCGCGTGCTGTGCAGTGTGATCGGTGAGTGGGTCGAGCAGGGCAAGTACCCGGCCGACATGGAGCTGCTGGGCACCATCGTGCGCGACATCAGCTACAACAACTCCGTCCGCTACTTCGGTTTTGACCTGGAGACCGTCGAGGCCTAAGTCCGCACCGAGCCACATCGAACCCGGGAGCGCCGTCGCCACACGCGGCGCCTCCGGCAAGCTTTCACGCTAACAAACGCCTAAGGAGATACATAGATGGAGAACATCAGCTACGAGACGCTCGAGAAGATCGGTTATAAGGGTTACGTGCTGCCCAAGGACGCCCCCGAGAAGGTCCTGCAGTTTGGCGAGGGCAACTTCCTGCGCGCTTTCGTGGACCGCTTCTTTGACATGGGCAACGAGGCCACCGGCTGGAACGGCAAGGTCGTCATGGTGCAGCCCATCAGCGGTGCCTTTGGCTTTGCCGACGGCATCAATGCCCAGGACGACCTGTACACCGTGCTGGTGCGCGGCAAGGAGAACGGCAACACGGTCGATGAGTCCCGCGTGATCAGCGCTTGCAGCCGCTGCCTCAACCCGTACCGCGAGGACGACTACCGCGCCATGATGGAGGTCGCCGTCTCCGACGACCTGGAGATCATCGTCTCCAACACCACCGAGGCCGGCATCGCCTACGATCCGTCCTGCAAGGCCGATGACATGCCGCCCGCGAGCTTCCCGGCCAAGCTGGCCCAGGTGCTCCACAACCGCTGGGCTGCCGGTAAGCCGGGCGTCATCGTGCTCGCCTGCGAGCTCATCGACCACAACGGCGAGGAGCTGCTGCGCATCATGAACCAGTACGTGAGCGACTGGAGCTGGGAGGACGAGTTCTCGCAGTGGATGGCCAATGACTGCACCATCTGCACCACGCTCGTCGACACCATCGTTCCCGGCCGCATCCGCGACCCCAAGGAGGCCGCTGCGGTTGCCGAGCGTCTGGGCTACGAGGATCCCTTCCTGGCCGTGCGCGAGCCCTTCCAGATGTGGGGCATCCAGGGCGATGAGTCGCTCAAGGAGCGTCTGCCCTTCGTGAAGGCCGGCCTGCCGGGCGTCTTTGTGACCCCCGACGTCACCCCGTACAAGAAGCGCAAGGTCCGCATCCTTAACGGTGCCCATACCGCCTTTGTTCCGGGTTCTTGGGTTGCCGGTTTTGACATCGTGCGCGACTGCATGCACGACGAGACCATCCGCGGCTATATGAACACCATGCTCTACGACGAGGTCATCCCGACGCTTGCCGCCGACCTGGATGTCGAGGACTGCAAGGCCTTTGCCGCCGCCGTCGAGAACCGCTTCGATAACCCGTTTATCGACCACGTGCTGCTCTCCATCTGCCTCAACTCCACTGCCAAGTGGCGTGCCCGCGACCTGCCCACGCTCAAGGACTATGTTGCCGAGACCGGTAACCTGCCCAAGTGCCTGTCCACGAGCCTGGCCACGCTCATCGCGTTCTACACGCAGGAGCTCGTGTCCCGCGAGGGTGACGGCCTGCACCTGCGTCGCGCCGACGGCACCGAGTACACCGCTCAGGACGACGCCTTCGTGCTCGATTTCTACGCCGCCCACGCCGGCGCCGACGATGCCGAGTTGGTGCACGACGTGCTCACCAACGAGCAGATGTGGGGCGAGGACCTGACTCAGATCGCCGGTCTTGAGGAGTTTGTCGTCAACGCGCTCGCGGTCGTGCGTGCCGAGGGCGTCAAGCAGGCATTCGCCAACGCCCAGGCCTAAATCCTTTTGTGCGCCCGCCGGCCAACCGGTGGGCGCCGCTCGATTTTTGCTCAACCTGTAGGGTTAGGACTCTTTGTAATGAACACTATCCAGATCAATCCGGCCGATAACGTGATTGTTGCGCTGTCGCCGCTCGCCAAGGGCACCGCCGTCGCGGTCCCCGGCGTGGGCGAGGTCGTGGCCGTGGAGGATATCCCGCAGGGCCACAAGATGGCCGTGCGCGCGATTGCCGCGGGGGAGGACGTCATCAAGTACGGCCTGCCCATCGGACACGTGACGGGCGATATCCAGCCCGGTCAGTGGCTCCACACGCACAATGTGAAGACCAACCTTTCGGGTGAGGTCGAGTACGCCTACAACCCCACGCATCCGGTCGTAAATCCCGTTGAGCCCGAGACCTTTATGGGCTTCCGCCGCGCCGACGGCCGTGCCGCTACGCGCAACGAGCTGTGGATCATCCCCACGGTCGGCTGTGTCAACGAGGTCGCGCGCGCCATGTGCGAGCAGGCTCAGGATTTGGTCGAGGGTTCGCTCGAGGGCGTCTATTACTTCCCACATCCCTTCGGCTGCTCGCAGACCGGTGCCGACCACGCCCAGACGCGTCGTCTGCTGGTGGCGCTCTCGCGTCACCCCAATGCGGCGGGCGTGCTGTTCCTGTCGCTCGGTTGCGAAAACTGCACGCATCAGCAGGTGCTCGACGAGCTCGGTGACTTCGATCACGAGCGCGTCCGCTTCCTCACCTGCCAGGACGTTGCCGACGAGCAGGTCGAGGGCCACAAGATCCTGGCTGAGCTGGCCGACCTCGCCAAGCAGGCCAAGCGCGAGCCCATTCCAGCTTCCGAGTTGGTCATCGGTCTTAAGTGCGGCGGTTCCGACGGTCTTTCGGGCATTACCGCCAACCCCACGATCGGTCGCGTGAGCGATATGGTTGTTGCCCGCGGTGGTACGTCGGTGCTAACCGAGGTTCCCGAGATGTTTGGTGCCGAGAGCATCCTGCTCGACCGTTGCGAGGACGAGCAGGTGTTCAACGCCGCCTCCGACATGCTCAACGGCTTTAAGGACTACTTTATCAGCCACGGCGAGGTCGTCTACGAAAACCCGAGCCCCGGCAACAAGGACGGCGGCATCACCACGCTCGAGGACAAGAGCTGCGGTTGCGTGCAAAAGGGTGGCTCTGCGCCCATCGTCGACGTGCTGCCGTATGCTGGCCAGGCTACCAAGCATGGCCTGAACATGCTGTGTGGCCCTGGCAACGATATGGTGTCGACCACGGCCCTTACGGCCGCCGGCTGCCACGTGATTCTGTTCTCCACCGGTCGCGGTACGCCGTTTGGCGCGCCGGCGCCCACCCTCAAGGTGTTCACCAACCAGCGTCTGTGCGACCATAAGGCCAACTGGATGGACTTCAACGCCGGTGTGGTGGCTACGGGCGAGCGTACGCTCGATGAGGCTGCCGGTGACCTGTATCAGCTGGTGCTGGACACGGCGAGCGGCAAGCTCACAAGTGCCGAGCGTCGCGGCTGCCACGAGATCAGCATCTGGAAGGACGGCGTCTGCCTGTAGCGGCAAGCGCATCCGAGCATAGTTCCTATATAACGGTCCCGTCGGGAGTAGTCCCGGCGGGACCGTTTTGCTTACGGCGTGCGTAAAAAGGAAATTACAATAAACGTTCACCTTTTTTCTATTTGTCCAATATGACACCTTTACCAGCAAAAAATAGGGCCATGGGCCTCAATTGTGTCCGTTCAGCGGTAAAAACCGACCGTTCGGGGATAATATGCAAGTGAACGTTCACCTGATGCAAGCAATCGCGCATAATCTAGCTAAACGTTCACCCTGAACGACATGCAGACAAACGTCGGTATGGACTCCAACGTCTTGTTCCAAGACAATCGAGAAAAGAGAGGGAGCTCGATGACTAACAAGATCGGTAAAAAGCGCAAGATCACATTCTGGACGCGCCTGGGCTTTGGTATGGGCGGCATGCTCAATTCCGGCGCCCTGAGCTTTACGCACAGCTACATGGTGCTGTTCCTGTCCACGGAGTGCGGTCTGTCCGCAGGCGAGGCGGCTCTGATCAGCTCGTTCGCCATTTACCTCAACGCCATCCTTTGCCCGCTGATGGGTTTCGTGGCCGATAACTTCTACGCCACCAAGGTCGGCCGCATCTTCGGTCGTCGCCGTTTCTGGATTCTGCTGGCTATCCCGATGATGATCGCCGAGCCGCTCATCTTCGTCGCCACGCCGTTTGGCTTCCCGTACTACTTCGCGCTGTACCTGATCTACAACGTCGCGTACACGTTCTGCACCGCCAACCTGTCGCCGCTGACCATCGAGATGACCGACGACTTCAAGGAGCGTACGTACCTCACCGGCTACAAGCACCTCTTTGGTAACGCCGCCGGCTTCCTGATGGCTGCACTCGTCGGCTTCGGCTTTGGTACCTTCGGCGAGACCAACCCGTTCAGCTACTTCATCATCGCCTCGATCAACGCTTCGGTCATGGCAATCTCGCTGCTCTGCGTCTACCTGTCCACCTGGGAGCACACCCCCGAGGAGGTCGCTCAGGAGAAGATCGAGAGCGTCGGCGAGGGCATCAAGAAGTTCTTCATCGACGTCGTTTCCACCTTCCGCAACAAGTCCTTCCGTAAGGTTCTGTACGCACAGGTCTCCACGAAGCTCGCTGCTGCCTGCTGGTCTGCCTGCCTGTCCTTCTTCATCGTCTACTGCCTGCAGATTCCTAAGTCCTACGAGTCCGTGATGGAGATGCCCGGTAAGGTCGTCGCTATCGTCTGCACCGCTATCTGGGTTGCCCTCATGGCCAAGAAGGGCTTCCACAAGTCTTGGTACCTGGCCAACGTCGGTTGCGCCGCGTGCATCATCGCGTACAACTACTTCGCCTTCGGTCAGATCAACGGCACCTCCACGGTCGCCATCGCCATGATCGCCTACCCCATCATCTTCGCTATCTGGAAGTTCTTCTACGTTGGCTTCCAGTACCTGCCCGACGTCCTGCTCAACTACATCCCCGATGTCGATGAGCTCATCACCCTGCGTCGTCGCGAGGGCATCTACAGCTCCGCTCAGCAGCTCTGCCAGCAGATCGCCCAGGCTGTCGCCGTCAACGCATGGGCTATCGTCCTCGCTGCCTCCGGCTTCATTCAGACCGCCGGCAACAGCGACGCCGTGACCCAGCCCGCCACCGTGCCTCTGTACATCTGCGGCTACATGCTCATCGGCTGCGCCGGCTTCTTCCTGCTCGCAGCTGTCCTCGCCCGCGGCATCAAGATCGACAAGGAGCAGTGCGACATCCTCTGCGACGAGATCAAGCGCGTCAAGGAGGGCGGCAAGATGGCCGACGTCAAGCCCGAGGTCAAGGCGCTCTGCGAGGAGCTCTCCGGCTTCAAGTATGAGGACTGCTTCGCTCACAACAACGTTGGCTTCCAGGACGGCAGCGTGACGCCCGCCGAGTAGGGCTAGCCTATCGTTCAAACCACAGGGCCGTGCCACCGGATATCCGCCGGCAGGTACGGCCCTTTTTTGCAACAGCGTACAATTAACTCTTAGAGAATCTTTTTGAGGGAGAAATCCATGGAGACGAACGTTATCTGGCGCAACGCCCGCGCGGCCGTGATCGAGCTCGACGACGGCGGCTACTTTACTTGCGCCGATACGTGGGAGATCTTTGTCAACGACGAGCCCGCCGGCACCACGAATAAGGTCGAGACCTATGTCGACGGCCTGGTTCCCGGCAAGCGCAACCTGGTTCGCTTTGTCTGCGGCGAGCGCGAGCTGAGCGTCGGCGTCACCACGCCTGCCGAGCCTTTTACCATCGACGTTCGCGATTGCGGCGCCAAGGGCGATGCCGAGCACGACGACACCACCAACATCCAGGCCGCCATCATGGCCTGCCCCAAGGGTGGCCGCGTGCTGATTCCCGCCGGTAACTACCGCATCAAGTCCCTCTTCCTTAAGAGCGATATCAATATTGAGCTTGCCGAGGGTGCCGTGCTGTTGGCCCGCCACGATCGCGCGGCACTTGCCTACATCCCCGGTACGGTCAAGGGCGACGAGGGCGCCGGTTACGCCGGTACCGACATGACCCCGCTGGGCCGCTGGGAGGGCGAGAGCTTTGCAACCTATTGCTCCACCTTTACCGGCCTGAGCGTGCACGACGTGTGCATCTATGGCCGCGGTGCAATTGACGGCCAGACCGATTTTGCCGAGGACAACTGGTGGAACAAGGACTTTAAGAACATCTTCCGTCCCGAGGAGGGCCGCGAGGTCGCCCGTCCGCGCATGATTTTCCTGTCCGAGTGCGAGAACGTGAGTCTGGCAGGCTTCACCGTCCGCAACAGCCCGGCATGGAACATCCACCCCATCCTGTGCGAGCACGTCGATGCGCTCTGCCTGTCCATCGAGGGCCCCAAGAACTCCCACAACACCGACGGCTTCGATCCCGAGAGCTGCGGCTTTGTTCGCATCTTGGGCTGCCAGTTCTCGGTGGGCGACGACTGCATCGCCATCAAGAGCGGCAAGCTGGGCATTGAGCCCGAGCTTCGCCCCGCAACGCACGACGTGCTGATCTCGCACTGCTACATGCACGATGGCCACGGCGCCGTGGTCCTGGGTTCCGAGGCCGCCGGTGGCATCAAGGACCTTACCGTGAGCAAGTGCCTGTTCGAGCGCACGGACCGCGGCCTGCGCGTCAAGACCCGTCGCGGCCGCGGCAAGGACGCCGTCAACGAGGGCATCACCTTCGAGCACATTCGTATGGACAAGGTGCTCACGCCCTTCGTGGTCAACTCGTTCTACTTCTGCGACAAGGACGGCAAGACCGATTACGTCCAGAACCGCGAGGCGCTGCCCGTTGACGACCGCACGCCCGGCTTTGGCGCCACGACGTTCCGCGATATCGAGGCCACCAACTGCCATGCCGCCGCGGCCTACATCACGGGCCTGCCCGAGAGCAAGGTGACGCGCCTGACGTTCCAGGATGTCCACGTGACCTTCGCGGCGGATGCTGAGCCCTTTGTCCCGGCTATGGCTTGCGGCGTTGAGCCCATGGTGCGCCAGGGCATCATCGCGCAGAACGTGGCCGTGCTTGACCTGCAAAATGTGAGTATCGAGGGCCAGGACGGCGAGGAGTTGCAGCTCCAAAACGTCGACAAGGTTGTGCGCGCGTAAGCGTCTGCTCCTAAACAATCGAATCCGGCATGTTGTGACGTGCGATGGACGGGGCCTTCCCGACCCATCGCACGTGCTCTTTATATGCCGGAACTGCAGCGTAGGCGGTCCGCGACGAAAGGGCGTAGCGACTGATGATTGAAGAACAAGTTTTTGAAGTATCGACCGAGCGTGCGGGGGCATACCGCAGCATTTCCGAGGCATTGGCGGCAGTCGATCAGCTCTATCCGAATGCTGAACAACCGGTGAGGATTCATGTCGATCCGGGCGAGTATCGCGAGCGGGTCGAGATTCATCGACCGCATGTGACGTTGGTGGGCGAGACGGCTGACAGCGTGCGCATTGTGGGCGGCCTGGGTGCCAAAATGCCCTCGAGTGATGGCTCGGGTGTCGACGGCACGTTTGGCACGTTTAGGACCTATACCGTTTTGGTTGATGCCGATGACGTGCGGCTCGAGAACCTCACGATCGTCAACGATGCCGGAGACGGTCGCGAGGTGGGGCAGGCGATTGCCCTGTATGCCGACGGCGACCGTTTGGTGGTCGACGCCTGCTGCATTACGGGCCACCAGGACACGCTGTTTTTGGGCCCGCTGCCGCCACGCGAAGTCAAACCGGGCGGGTTCATAGGACCCAAGCAGTTTGCGCCGCGCCGGGTGGGCCGCCAGTATTTCCGACGCTGCCGGATCGAGGGTGACGTTGACTTTATCTTTGGCGGCGCGCGTGCCTATTTTGAGGGGTGCGAGATCCGCTCGCTCAATCGAAATATGGACGTGAACGGCTACGTGACGGCGGCATCGACGCCCGAGGGGGAGCCGTACGGTTTTGTGTTCCACGGCTGCTCGTTTACGGCCGCGCAGGATGTGGCGCCTGATTCGGTTTACCTGGGACGTCCTTGGCGCGAGTGGGCGCAGACCGTGTTGATCGATTGCTGGCTAGGACAGCACATCAAGCGCGAGGGCTGGTGGGATTGGAATAAGCCGGCGGCGCACGAGAGGGCATGCTACGCCGGCGCAATCCTGCATGGCCCGGCGGGCGATACTGCCGGCTGGGTGCCATGGACCCGCGAGCTCGATGCTGCAACCACTGCCCGGTATGCCCGCGAGCAGGTGCTCTCCGGTGCGGACGGCTGGGACCCCGAGGACGGCACCGGCGCTGCGGTGGAGACGGCCGAGCTGTCTGCCAACGGCCGCACGGTGCATATCGAGACCTACTACGAGGACGAGCCTGCCCTGCGCGCCCGATTGAAGCGTGAGGGGCGCAAAGCCGCCTTTACGGGCAAGACGCCTGCGGACTTTGAGGCGTGGCGTGTTGCGACCAGGGCTCGTCTGTACGACGTCTTGGGCCTTTCGCTTATGGACCGCGCCCCGATTGGGGTCCGTGAGCTCAGCCGCGTGCAGGTCGCCGGCGGCATCGTGCGTACCCATGCACTGCTGCAGGTCGAGCGCGATGTGTGGATGCCGTTCTATCTGTTGGAACCCGCCCGCCCCAAGCTCGACGAGCGGGGACTCAAACGCTGCTATATCTGCCCACATGGTCACCAAGGGGCAGGCGCCGCCAGCATTGCCGGCGTTGCGGGCGTGCCGGCGGTTGATGATGCAATTCGCAAGTTTAACTACGACTATGGTCTGCGCTTGGCGCGCATGGGCTATGTGACCGTTTGTCCCGATGCCCGCGGCTGGGGATACCGCCGCGACTGGAAGGGTCAGGGCGACGATGAGACGAGTTTCCTACGTGGCACATGCCTCAACCAGGCTCGTATGGCAGAGCCGCTGGGCCTGTCTGTCGCAGGGCTCAACGCCTGGGACAACATGCGTCTGATCGACTATCTGGAAGCACGCGGCGACATTGCGATGGACGATCTGGGCTGCTTTGGTTTTTCGGGTGGCGGCTATATGACGTTGTTTCTGGCCGCACTCGACCCGCGCGTGCGCAAGGCGTTTGTCTCGGGCTATCTGTATGGCGTCGACGATTCGCTGCTCCACCTTAACGGCAACTGCAGCTGCAATTACACGCCCGGACTCTGGCGCTTGCTCGACATGGGCGACATTGCCTCGCTCATCGTGCCGCGTCCGCTGCTGGTACAAAGCTGCGAGGAGGACCATCTAAACGGCTCACGTGGGCTGGCAAATGTCGATGAACAGCTCGATATCGTGCGCGATGCCTACGAGCTGCTGGGCTGTGGCGAGAGCTTGCGCCATGAGGTCTGCCCGGGCGGCCACCATCTGGGCATCGCACATCTGGCGGAGGACGTCGACTGGTTGATGAAATGAGGCAAAGGAACCGCCCCTTTGTCCCATCAGCGATGGGAGTCGGCGGGATTTTCGCCGACATTTTGAGAGAGGAAACGATATGACGATCAAGAGCTTGAAGGATTCGACGACCCACCGTTCCGACGATTATGCCTCGTCCCCGGTCGTATCGACGGAGCCGTCGTATTTCGCCAACCCAGTGCTCCCGGGATTCCATCCCGATCCATGCTTCTGCCGTGCGGGGGACGACTACTACCTCGTCACCTCGACGTTCAACTGGTTGCCGGGGGTGAGCCTCTACCATTCGCGCGATCTTGTCCATTGGGAGAGCCTGGGTGGGATCCTCGACAAGCTTGACCTGCGGGGAATCCCCGAGTCGGGCGGCGTGTGGGCTCCGGACCTCACCTACGCGAATGGCGAGTTCTGGCTCGTCTATTCTGTCGCCAAGACGGTGAGCGGTGCGTTCAAGGACGTTGACAACTATCTGGTGCGCGCCCGTGATATCGAGGGGCCGTGGTCCGAGCCGGTGCTGCTGAGCGCCAAGGGTTTCGATCCCTGCCTTGTGCATGCTCAGGACGGATGCCGCCTGGTCCTGCCGCAGTGGGACTGGCGCCCGCTCGAGGGACATTACAAGTTTAACGGGGTGCTCATGTACGATCTCGATGTCAATACGGGCAAGACAGGAGACCCGGTTCGTATTTTCGATCACACCGGCGACACGCCCTGTGTATGCGAAGGCCCGCACATCATGGAGCGCGACGGATGGTTTTATCTCTTGGCAGCCGAGGGCGGCACCGGCGTCAACCACCGCACGGTCGTCGCCCGCTCCCGCACGGTCGACGGCTATTACGAGCCCATGCCGGAAAACCCACTCGTCTCGGCGGCCGGGACCGCGTCGCCGCTCATCAAGAGCGGTCACGGCAACCTGATCGAGGGACCGGACGGCGCTTGGTACGCCTGTCATCTCTGTGCTCGCCGCCTGCCGGGGGGCGAGACCTGTCCGCTCGGTCGCGAGTCCGCGCTCGAGCGCATCGAGTGGATCGACGGATGGCCGTGTCTGGCGGGCGGCGGCAACGAACCGCGTGCCGTCGTGCCCGCGCCGATGGGCGTCGTGGCGGGAACGGTGGCCGAGCCGTACCGGCCGGATACGTCGTATGTCACGTCGTTCGCGCCCGGTAGCGATCTCTGGCGCGAGGAATGGCTAGTGCCCCATGCGATCGCGCCCGACCGGGTGCGGATCGCGCCGGCGGGTGGCCTGCTGCTTGCCGGTGGCGACTCTCCGAGTTCGCTGTTCGACCAGACGCTCGTCGCCCGACGTATACAGGACTTCTCGTTTGAGGCATCGACACAGCTCGATTTTTCGCCCGCGAACTACAACCAGGCGGCCGGTCTCGTCGTCATGTACGATTCGCGCTGCTATGCGACGCTATGGGTCGGCTTTGACGAGGTCCGTGGAGTGCGCGTCGCCGACGTGCTTATCTGCGATAACGGTTCGTTCTTGATGCCGTTTGGCGATGCGGGCCGCTTGATACTGCCGTCCGAAGGCACCGTGGGGCTTAGGGTTTTCGCGACGCACGGCACGGTTCATTTCTCGGTCGATACCGGTGAGGGCTGGCGGGAGCTCGATTGCGCGGTCGCCGAGGAGATGTTTGGTGACGAACATGTCAAGGGTCCGCATTTCACCGGCTGCATGGTTGGCATCGATGCCGTCGACCTTACGGGTGCCGGTCGCGAGGCGACGTTCCATGATTTCGCGTACCGCGCGATCTGATAAGACAAAGGGGCTGCTCTTTTGTCTTGTTTTGGAGAGATAGAGAGAGGAAACGATATGACGATCAAATGCTTGAAGGATTCGACGATCTGCTGCTTTGGCGACTCGACCACGTGGGGTGACAACGGCTGTGGCGGGGGAGGCAACGATATCTCGTGGGCCTCGCACCTGGGCGCGCTGCTGGGTGGCGCTACGGTTGAGAACTTTGGCATTAAGGGCTCGCGTATCGCCATCAAGGCCGACCGCACCGATTCGTTTGTCGAGCGCCTGGACGGTATCGACGACGCGGCCGATATCTATATCGTCTTTGGCGGCGTGAATGACTTTAGCCGCAACGTGCCGCTGGGAGAGCCGGGCAGCACGGATGTGCACGAGTTCTACGGCGCGCTCGACTACCTCATTCGTACCATCACCACGCGCTCGCCCCAGGCGAAGCTGGTGTTTATGACCCCGTGCAAGACGAGCGGTAAGCACGAGAAGGATATCCCGGCAAGCGACGAGCTCAACCATCTGGGCCTGACGCAGAGCGCGTACGTGCAGGCGATGCTCGAGGTTTGCGACCACTACTCGGTGCCGGTAATCGACCTCTACGCTCAGAGCGGCATCAGCCCGTTTTTGCCGGAGCATCGCGAGCTCTATATGCCCGACGGCCTGCACTACAGCCCGGCTGGCTATGAGCGCCTGGCGCATCGAATTGCTGCGGGCCTTGTTGCCGTTTGCCGCTAAAAGCCTGCCGTTCGCGGGGATTATAGGGTTAACGTTCACCCTATAATCCCCCGTTCGCGTTACACTAAGGTTAACGTTCACCCATCATTAACGTCAGAGGGGACAGCAATGGGTTGTAATCAGATTCTGGACCGCTACATCGAGCAGTTGATCGAGACTTCCACGCCGAAGGCGCCGGCCTGGAACATCGAAAAGCTCCGTGCCGGCAAGGAGAACACCTGGAACTACATCGATGGCTGCATGATCAAGGCACTCATCGAGCTGTACGAGATCACGGGTGAGCAGCGCTACCTGACCTTCGCCGACGACTACATCGATTTCTTTGTCCAGGAAGACGGCACCATCAAACATTACAACCCCGAGGAGTACAATCTCGACAACGTCAACGCGGGCAAGACCCTCTATAAGCTGTATGACCTGGTGGGCAAGCCCAAATACCGTGCCGCCATGGACACCATTTACCGTCAGCTCGAGACCCAGCCGCGCACCAAAGAGGGCGTCTTTTGGCACAAGGCCGTCTACCCCAACCAGATTTGGCTCGATGGCATGTACATGGCACAGCCGTTCTACATGCAGTACGAGCTGAGCTTCCACAACCGCCGCGCCTGCTCGGACAGCTTCCATATGTTCCAGGTCGTGCACGATCTGATGCGCAACCCGCTTAACGGCCTGTACTATCACGCCTACGACGCGAGCCGCAAGCAGTTCTGGTGCGATCCGGTCACCGGCCTTTCGGCCAACTTCTGGCTGCGCGCCGAGGGCTGGTTTGCCATGGCGCTCATCGATACCTGGGAGCTTATGCCGCCCTCGATGTCGGCCGAGAAGGACGAGATCCGCAAGATGTTCCACGACCTGATCGATGCCATGCTGCCGTATCAGGACGAGAAGACCGGCATGTGGCACCAGGTCATCAACCTGCCCAACATCGCCCCCAACTATCTGGAGGAGAGCGGCAGCGCAATCTTCGCCAACGCCATCATGAAGGGCGTGCGCCTGGGCGTGCTGGGCGAGCGCTACTACCAGCATGGCCGTCGCGCCTTCGACGGCATCTGCGAGACCTGCCTGTCCGAGCACGATGGGCAGCTGGCGCTCGACAACATCTGCCTGGTCGCGGGCCTGGGCAATACCACACACCGCGAGGGTACGTTTGGCTACTACATGAGCGAGCCCATCGTCAAAAACGACGCGAAGGGCGTGGCGCCGCTGGTGCTGGCCTATATCGAGACCATGCACCACGACAAGCTGGCCGGCAAGCGCGACCCGCTGGCCCCCTCGGGCGTGTGCTCCATCGAGGACCCGTTTGGCGGATACACCCCGGGCATCAACGCTTGCAAGGGATGTGAATAGCGTGGGGGCTATTACTCCGGGTGTGCGCCTGCACGACCTTCCGCAGGGAACGGTCGAGGAGCGCATTCGCATGGCGGGCGAGCTGGGCTTTTCGTGCATCCAGCTCCCGAGCAAGGTGCTCTATAAGTCGATGGGCATCAACCGTTTGGGCCTTACGCGCGAGCTTGCCGACCACTTGCGCGCGGTGCTCGACGAGGCGGGCGTCTCGGTCGCCGTGTTCGGCTGCTATAAGAATCTGGCGACCCCCGATCGCCAACAGCTGATGGACAACTATGCCGAGTACGAGGCATGCCTGAACTTTGCCAAGATGCTCGGCGGCTGCCCGGTGGGTACCGAGACCGGTCGTCCCAACGTGCAGAACGCTGTGGCGGACGATCGCATGACCGACGAGGCGCTCGACGCATTTGTGGAGGGTCTCAAGTATGTCTGTGGTCGCGCCGAGGCAATGGGCGGTCAGATTTTGATCGAGCCTGGCTGGAATGAGACGGTCAACACGCCCCAGCGTTGCCGCGAGGTGCTCGAGCGTGTGCCGAGCTCGGCGCTCGGTGTGATTTACGACCCGGTGTCGCTGCTGCATCCGAGCGTTGTCGGCGAAGCGCAGGAGATCACGTCGGACATGCTTTACCTGTGCGGCAGCAAGGTTCGCGTACTGCACGCGAAGGACTACGAGGTCGTGGATAACGAGGACGAGGCCGGCTGGTGCGATGGCACGGGCTCGCGTTTGGTGTGCCATGGCGTGGGCGAGACGGGTCGTTACGACTTTGAGCCCGTCGTTGCCTGGGCCGCCGCTGCCTGTTCGGGCATTCCGTGCGTGGTCGAGAACAGCGTGCCGGCGACGGCGGCCGGTTGCCTGACGATGCTCGAGCGTATGTCTGCCCGTTGCGAAGGCGCGCATCGGGAGATGTAGCGTGGCTGGCGGCCGCTATGGACGGCTGGGCTAGCCGGTACTGGGCAGCATCTGGAACTGCCCGTTATTGTGTTGATGCGAATCAGAGGGGAATCGCGTGGCTATCCACATTGTCGAGGAAGCAAATCGTTGTTTGGGTTGTAAAAGGGCGTTCTGCCAGATCAAGGGCTGTCCGGTGCAGACGCCTATCCCGCAGGTCATCGATCTGTTTAAGCAGCGTCGTCTGGAGGAAGCAGGCGAGCTGCTGTTCCAGAACAACCCCATGAGCGCGGTCTGCTCCATGGTGTGCAACCATTCGGGCCAGTGCGAGGGCTCGTGCGTCCAGGGTCGCAAGGGCACGCCGGTGCATTTCTCGAGCATCGAGAACTATATCTCCACGGCGTACCTCGACCGCAAGGAGTGGAAGCCTGCGCCGTCGTGCGGCAAGCAGGTCGCTGTGGTCGGCTCGGGTCCTGCCGGTATTACCGTGGCGATTAAGATGGCCCAGTTGGGCTGCGCTGTCACCGTGTTTGAGCAGCGCCCCGAGATCGGCGGCGTGCTGGAGTACGGCATCCCCGAGTTCCGTCTGCCGCGCTCGCTGGTGCAAAAGTACCGCCACGTGATGTGCTCGCTCGGCGTGCGCGTGCGTCCCTCGACCACCATCGGCGGCGCGCTGCATATCGACGATCTGCTGCGCGACGGTTATGACGCGGTCTTTGTGGGCACCGGCACTTGGCGTGCCCGCAAGCTGGGGATTCCCGGCGAGTCGCGCGGTAACGTGCTGTTTGGTATCGACTATCTGGTCGATCCCACAAGTGTGGCGATCGGGCAGAACGTGGCGGTTATCGGTGCCGGCAACGTGGCCATGGATGTGGCCCGCACCGCCCTGCGCTCGGGTGCCCGCAAGGTCACCGTGTATGCCCGTTCGCGCCATATCTCTGCCATCGATGATGAGGTCGAGCTGACCGAGCTCGACGGTGCCGAGATCGTGTGCGGCAAGGCCATCTGTGCCATCGACGATAACGGCCCCGTGTTCGAGACGGCTATCTTCGACGAGGACAACAACGTGGTGGGCTACGAGGAAGAGCTCGACCACGCCGCGGCCGACACCATCGTCATTGCGGCCTCGCAGGTGCCCAAGGACAAGCTCGTGCTTACGACGGGCGGTCTGGAGACCGACCATCGCGGCCTGCTTTCGGTCGATGAGCGCGGCATGACCACCGTGCCCGGCGTCTTTGCCGCCGGCGACGTGGTCAACGGCCCGCTGACGGTCGTCCATGCCGTGGCCGGCGCCAAGCTCGCCGTTGACGGCATGACATCCTACCTGGGCCTCTAATCCATCCCACCCTTATCGGTTGCGGTGAAATACGGACTGTTTTGGCTGTCAAAAGCCTCAATTGCTCCGTATTCCACCGCAACTTTTTTGTGGGTCGAGCAAAAGGTAGGGGAGTGCGTGCGGCTGTGCGCCGGGCGGTTGCTGGTACGATAGGGGAATCAGCAAGTGCCGCCACGCGGCTCAAACGAAAGGAACCCTGTATGGAGTCCTCCGCCTATCCGATGCTCTTTAGCCCGATCAAGGTCGGTACGACCGAGGTCAAGAACCGTGTCTTTATGCCGCCGGTGTCCACCAACCTGGCCGACCACGGCTATGTGACCGACGATCTGGTCGATCACTACCGCGCCCGTGCCAAGGGCGGCGTGGGCCTCATCATCACCGAGGTCGTGACGGTCGAGCCCACCTATACCTATCTGCCGGGCGATATGTGCTGTTACGACGACACGTTCATTCCCGGTTGGGAAAAGCTCGCCGCCGCCGTGCACGAGTACGGTTGCAAGATCATGCCGCAGCTCTTTCACCCCGCCTATATGGCCTTTAACATCCCGGGCACGCCGCGCCTGATCGCCCCGTCCTTCGTGGGCCCGTCCTATGCCCGTGAGGCGCCGCGTCCCATCACGGTCGATGAGATTCACGAGCTCACGCACCAGTTTGGCGACGCTGCTGTGCGTATGCAGAAGGCCGGCGTCGATGGCGTCGAGGTCCATGCGGCACACGCCCACGGCATGCTCGGTGGCTTCTTGACCCCGCTCTACAATAAGCGTACCGACGAGTACGGCGGCTCGCTTGACGCGCGCATGCGCTTCTTGCTCGAGGTCATCGCCGAGATTCGCGAGCGCTGCGGCAAGGATTTCATCATCGACGTCCGTATTTCGGGCGACGAGTACACCGATGGCGGCCTGACTCTCAACGACATGATCTATGTCTCGCGTCGCCTGGAGAAGGCCGGCGTCGATATGATCCACGTGTCGGGCGGCACCACCATCAAGCGCGGCTCCGCGATTCCCGCCGCCGGCACGCAGCAGGCTTCGCACGCCGCCTGCTCGCGCGAGATCAAAAAGCACGTCAACATTCCCGTCGCCACGGTCGGCCGCATCAACGAGGCATGGATTGCCGAGGAGCTGATCGAGGACGGTGCCGCCGACATCTGCATGATGGGCCGCGCCAACCTGTGCGATGCCGAGTTCTGCAACAAGGCGGCTGCCGGCAACGCCGACGAGATTCGCCCCTGCATCGGCTGCCTGCGCTGCCTGAACGGCATCATGTTCGGCAAGCGTATTTCCTGCACCGTTAATCCCGATGTCGAGCGTGACGAGGCTGGCTACGAGCCCGCCATCGAGGCCAAGAATGTGCTCGTTGTGGGCGCCGGTCCCGCTGGCATGGAGGCGGCGTTCATTGCCGCCAAGCGCGGCCATAACGTGGTGCTCGTGGACAAGCAGGATGAGCCGGGCGGCGAGATGCGCATCGCAGCCGTCCCGCCGGCAAAGCAGGAGCTCACCCGTGTGATCAAGTACCAGTATCGTCGTCTTGCCGAGGCCGGCGTGAAGTGCATCTTTGGTACCGAGCTTTCTGCCGAGGACATTCAGCGTGACTACGCCGGGTACGAGGTCGTCCTGGCCTATGGTGCCGAGCCCATCGCTCCGGCCTTTATGCAGAACTTTAAGCAGGTCATGACGGCTGACGACCTGCTAGGCGGCAACGCCTTCCCGGGCAAGAAGATCGTCATCGTGGGCGGCGGCACCGTCGGCTGCGAGACGGCTGACTATCTGGCTCCGCTGGTCAACGACCTGTCGCCGGCCAACCGCGACGTCACCGTCATCGAGATGACCAAGACGCTCGCCGCCAACGAGGGTGGCGCTGGCCGCGCGGTGCTCATCACACGCATGCTCTCTAAGGGCGTCCATGTGCTGACCGAGGCCAAGGTGACCGAGATCACCGAGGATACTATCAGCTACGAGAAGGACGGCGAGGTCCACACCATCACCGGTGCCGATACGCTGGTGCTCGCCATGGGCTACCGTCCCAACACTAAGCTCGCCGACGACCTGGCAGCTGCCGGCGTTACCACCCACGTGCTGGGCGACGCCAACAAGTGCGGCAACATCCGCGACGCCATCGGCGACGGCTACAACGTGGCCTGCGCCCTCTAGTCAACCCCTTGGTGCATGGGGGTCAGGTTACTTTGCACCAACTTGGTGCATGTAAACCTGACCCCATTGCACCAGTTGATAGCAAAAAGCGGCGGCCGTCCCGTGTTGGGGCGGCCGCCGCTTGCGTTAGATGCGATGGGTCGTGCGATTAGAGGCCCAGGAGCTCCTTGACCTTGGCGATGATGGCCTCGTCGGTGGCGTTGGCGAAGAAGTACTCCTGGAAGTGCTCGCCAGCCAGGGCGCCCTTTACTAGATCCTGGTCGATCTCGCCCAGGACGTCGACGAGCGGACGCATGGTCACAGCGCGGACGCTGTCGAGAATCTTCTTGTTGCGCTGCTCGGGCTCAACACGCTCGGCAGGATAGCCGTTGCCGGAGCCAAAGCCAAAGAGCTTCTCGAAGGTGTACTCCAGGTTGAGCTCCTGGCCCCAGCCGTTCTTAAGAGCGAAGGGCATAGCGACAGCGTTGCCATCGTTGACCTGGGCGAAGGTATAGGCATCCAGCGGGTCGGCAACGTGGCCGCACAGCACGCCGGGGAAGGAATTGCAGGCGAGCATAGCGCCCTCGCCGGTGCCGCAGCCGGTCACGACGTAGTCGGCAGCGCCGGAGTTGAGCAGCACGGCGGCAAGGATGCCGTTCTGCACGTAGGTGAGCGGCCTGGAGTCGGCGTCGGCATACATGCCGTAGTTAAAGACGGTGTGACCCATGGGCTCGACAACCTTCTTAAGGGCAGCCTCGATCATGGGGTTCTTGGAGTTCTGAGAGTTCTCATTGATCAGAGCGATCTTCATTGCGAAATACCTTTCCTATTTCTAACTTGCGGTGGAATACAGACTGTTTTGCCTGATAGAAGCCAAAATCAATCCCTATTTCACCGCAACTACTAAATGAACCTAAATGTGGGAGCGCAGCGCCTACTGCGGTTGTTTGCCGATGTAAGCTAGGATGCCGCCGTCGACGTAGAGGATGTGGCCGTTGACGAAGTTTGAAGCGTCGGAAGCCAGGAACACGGCGGGGCCCTTCAGATCCTCGGGCGTGCCCCAACGAGCGGCCGGGGTCTTGGCGATGATGAACTGATCAAACGGGTGACGGCTGCCGTCGGGCTGCGTCTCGCGCAGCGGCGCGGTCTGCGGCGTGGCGATATAGCCAGGCCCAATGCCGTTGCACTGGATGTTGGCCTCGCCAAACTCGGAGCAGATGTTCTTGGTGAGCATCTTCAGACCGCCCTTGGCAGCAGCGTAGCCGGCGATGGTCTCGCGGCCAAGCTCGCTCATCATCGAGCAGATGTTGATGATCTTGCCGTGACCCTTGGCGATCATGCCGGGCAGGCAGGCCTTGGAGACGATGAACGGGGCGTTAAGGTCGATGTCGACGACGCGGCGGAAGTCCTCGGCGCTCATGTCGAGCATGGGGGTGCGCTGGATAACACCAGCGTTGTTGACCAGGATGTCGGGCGTGGTGCCAAAGTCGGCCTCGATCTTGGCGACGAGCTCGGCGACGACGGCCTCGTCGGTGACGTCGGCCACGTAGCCGTGAGCCTCAAAGCCCAGCTCGCGGTAGTGCTTCTCGGCCTCGGCGACCTTGTCGGCGTGACGTGCGTTAAAGGCGATCTTGGCGCCGGCCTCGCCGAGCGCTTCGGCAATGGCCATGCCAATGCCATAGGTGGCGCCGGTTACGAGCGCGACCTTGCCATCCAGGCGGAAGCTGTCCATAAGATCAGACATAGCGATCCTTTCAAAAGAAACGTTCATCTATATAAGTCTTGCTTCTAATACAAGCTCAGTATAGGAGAAGTGAAGGAATTAACGCCCCTATTCTCCTAAAAATAGGTGAACGTTCACTTTTAAAAGATGAACGGTTGAAATTAGTTGTTGCGATGCCCTCTACTCGCTTTTCGCCTGCGCGTCTTCCGCGATCATGTTGCGGTTGTAGACCAGGTGCAGATACATCGCATCGTGCGCGGCGGTGGGGTTGCGCGCGGCGATGGCGTCGGCCACGCCGCGGTGCGTGCGGATGGTCTCCTCGACGAGCTTTTTGCCCGTAACGTCAATAAAGAGGGGAACGGATGCCTTGAGCACGCCCATCAGGCGGGGAACGACGAGGTTGCCGCAGCTCTCGGCAATGGCGTTGTGGAATGCGGTGTCGGCGGCGGAGTAGTCCTTGCCGGCCTCTGCCAGGCGCTGGGACTCGTCGCAGAGCTCGCGGATGCACATAATCTGATCTTCGCTCGCGTGCTCGGCGGCCATGCTCGCCATCTGCGGCTCAATCATAAAACGCACCTCGAGCAGGTCGCGCGCTAGGCGCTGCTTGTCGCCGATAAAGGTAAAGCCCAGCGGGTCGTCGGCAACGCCGGGGTTCGATGCCACATACGTGCCCGAACCCTGCTTGATGCGCACGATGTTGCGCGACTGCAGCAGCTTCATGGCCTCGCGCACGGTGCTTCTGCCGGCGCCCAGACGCTCGACGAGTACGGCCTCCTTGGGCAGGCGGTCGCCTTGCTCAAGGTGCTCATCAAGAATCAATTGAATGATTTTCTCGGAAATCTGCTCGGGGAGTCCCGATTCGGCGCGGGCCATAGCTCTACCTCTCATTACAAAATTCATCTGAGCTATTTTAGCGCACCAAGGGCACGGTATTGGCCGTTGGGCCCGAATTGGGCGACTCGGATATACCGTTCGCAGCGCTAATACGACCGTTCGCCAAATACATCAGATGTATTTCGAACAAATTTCAAATTGAAACATCAGACCTATTTAAAACACGCTATAGTCGTAGGCGAATTCAAAAGGTCTGATGAATTGGAGGAAAGATGTCAGACCCAACGTTTATGGCAGACCCCACCAGGCTCGTCATTGCCGCCATCATGGGCATTGTGCTGCTGCTTGCGCTCATCATTAAGTTCAAGCTGCACCCCGTGCTGTCGATGATGGTTTCGGCGCTCGCGATCGGCATCGGTGCCGGCATGCCGCTCGACCTGGTGGCCGATACCGTCACCAAGGGCGTGGGCACCACGCTGCAAAACATCGCACTGCTCATTGGCCTGGGCTCGATGTTCGGCCAGATCCTGGAGGAGAGCGGTGGCGCCAAGAAGATTGCCCAGACCTTCATTAGCACCTTTGGCCAGGGTCATTCCAGTTGGGCGCTGGGCATCACCGGTCTGGTCATCGGCACCACGGTGTTCTTCGAGGCCGGCGTGGTCGTTTTGATCCCGCTTGCGTTTAGCGTGGCATCGCAGACCAAGAAGTCGACCCTCTACTATGGCATCGCCCTGCTTGCGGGACTGGCAGCCGGCTATGCCTTCGTGCCGCCTTCGGCCGGTTCGGTTCTGGTCGCCGGTACGCTCGGCGTCGACCTGGGCACCATGATTCTCGTCGGCATCCCCACCGCCTTTATCGCCATGGCTGTCGCCGGTGTCGCCTGGGGCCGCAACGTGGGCGGTCGCATCTTCACCGACGTTCCCGAGCACTTCACCTCCGCCGAGGGCGCGAGCGACGACAAGGAGCTTCCCTCCTTTGGCATGGTCCTCGCCATCGTGCTCACCCCGCTGTGCCTGATCCTGCTGGGCACGCTGTCTTCGTACATCCCCATGCCCGCCGAGGTCGCCTCGATCCTCGCCTTTCTGGGCAAGCCGTTCGTCGCGCTCACCATCGCCACGCTTGTCGCCATGTACCTGCTGGGCGCTCGCCGCGGCTACACCGGCGCCGAGCTCAAGGCCCTGCTCGACCGTTCGCTCAAGCCCGTTGGCATGATCTTGCTGGTCATCGCCTGCGGCGGCGTCATCCGCTGGATGCTGCAGGACTGCGGTCTGGGCCAGGTTATCGGCCCCGTGCTCGAGAGCTGCCCGCTGCCCCTCGTGGTCATCGGCTTCCTCATCGCCGCGCTCGTCCGCGCTTCGGTCGGTAGCTCCATCGTGTCCATGACCATGGCTTCGGGCATTATGGCCGCCATGCCTGCGGTCGCCGGCGCCTCGGTGCTCATGCGCGCCGCCATCTGCCTTGCCATCTGCGGTGGCGCCACGGCACTCTCGCACGTCAACGATGCAGGCTTCTGGATGTGCTCCTCGTTCCTGGAGATCGACGAGAAGACCGCCCTCAAGTCCTGGACCATCATGGAGACGATCATCGGTCTTTCGGGCCTCGCCTGCGCCCTGGTGATCTCGTTCTTCGCATAATCGCAAGCCAGCGCGTCACATCAATCGATAACCAAACCAAGTAAGCCTTAAACCAAAGGAGTACACCATGGACGAGAAGACCAAAGAGCAGATTCAGCAGGAAGCCGCCGAGCTGGTCGCCAAGCTGCAGCCGCGTTCCGGCAAGTTCCGCACCATCAGCCCCGAGATGGACCCGCTGCGTCTGGGTTCTGGCTGGAGCATCGAGGACCTGGACAAGCCGCAGGTCATCATCGAGTCGACGTTCGGCGACTCGCACCCGGGTTCCGCCGGTCTGTTTGAGCTGGTCGAGGAGGTGCGCGCCGGTGTTGCCGAGGCTGGTGGCCACGGTGCCCGTTACTTCTGCACCGATATGTGCGACGGCGAGGCCCAGGGCCACGACGGCATCAACTACTCGCTGCCCAGCCGCGACATGATCGCCAACATGATCGAGATCCACGCCAAGGCCACCCCGTTCGACGCCGGCGTCTTTGTCGCCAGCTGCGATAAGGGCCTGCCCGCGAACCTCATGGCTATGGGCCGCATCAACATCCCCTCCATTGTCGTCACCGGCGGCGTCATGGATGCCGGCCCCGACCTGTTGACCCTGGAGCAGCTCGGTGCTATCTCGGCCCGCTACGAGCGCGGCGAGATCTCCCGTGAGGAGCTCGAGTTCGCTAAGCACAACGCCTGCCCCAGCTGCGGCGCCTGCTCCTTCATGGGTACCGCCTCGACCATGCAGGTCACGGCTGAGGCCCTGGGCCTTATGCTCCCCGGCACGGCTCTGCTGCCTGCCACCAGCTCCGACCTGCGCGAGTTCGCCCGCGAGGCCGGCCGTCAGTCCGTGTGGCTCTCCGAGCACAACCTGTGCCCGCGCGACATCGTGACCAAAGAGTCCTTCGAGAACCTCATCATGGTCCACGGCGCCATCTCCGGCTCCACCAACTCCCTGCTGCACATTCCCGCGATCGCTCGCGAGTTTGGCATCGAGATGTCCGCCGACGACTTCGATCGTCTGCACCGTGGCGCCCACTACCTGCTCAACGTCCGTCCCGCAGGCGAGTGGCCGGCGCAGTTCTTCTACTATGCGGGCGGCGTGCCGCGCATCATGGAGGAGATCAAGTCGATGCTCCACCTCGACGTTATGACCGTCACGGGCAAGACTCTCGGCGAGAACCTCGAGGACCTTAAGAACAACGGTTACTACGAGAAATGCGGCCGCTACCTGGAGAAGTGGAACCTCAAGCGCGAGGATATCATCCGTCCGTTCGACCAGGCTTTCGGCACCGACGGCTCCATCGCCATCCTGCACGGCAACCTTGCCCCCGAGGGCGCCGTCGTTAAGCACACCGTCGTTCCGCGCGAGATGTTCCAGGCTACGCTTAAGGCCCGTCCGTTCGACTGCGAGGAGGACGCTATCCACGCCGTCCTGACGCACGAGGTCAAGCCCGGTGATGCCGTTATCATTCGCTACGAGGGTCCCAAGGGCTCCGGTATGCCCGAGATGTTCTACACCACCGAGGCTATCGCCAGCGACCCCGAGCTCGGCGCCTCCATTGCCCTGATCACCGACGGCCGCTTCTCCGGCGCCTCCAAGGGCCCGGCTATCGGTCACGTTTCGCCCGAGGCTGCCGTGGGCGGCCCGATTGCCCTGATCGAGGAGGGCGACCTGATCCAGATCAACATCCCCGAACGCTCTCTGTCCATCGTGGGCATCGCTGGCAAGGAGATGGAGCCGGCCGAGGTTGACGCCGTCCTGGCCGAGCGTCGCGCCGCTTGGAAGCCCAAGCCTAACCGCTATACCTCCGGCACGCTCAAGTTCTTTACCGAGCATGCAGTCTCCGCCATTCAGGGTGGCTACATGGAGTAGCGCCCGGGCGCATCGAATTCTCCTCTCATAGATGCGTGGCACAAAGAGCCCCGAGTTCTTACGAGCTCGGGGCTCTTTTCGTCTGGATTGCGGACGTATTGCCGGACGAAAACCGTTTGCGTCTGGCATGCAGCCGTACGAAAGCGAAATTTGCGTCTCATTTCCGTACGCAAATCAGACGAAAATCCATTTGCGTCTGGTTTAAAACCGTACGCAAATGGTTTTCGTCTTGCGGAGCGTTGACCGCCTCTACAGCTCAGCCTCCAGCTCGACTTTGTGATCGTTGAGATAATCGCGCATGTAGGGGATGGCGAACGACACCTTACCGTAAGAGGGTGCCTCAATAATCGATTCTCTGAGCAAGCGGCTGCGGATGGAGCTCACCTGCTGAGGCGTTTTGTTTAGGTCGTCGGCCACCATGCTGGTCGAACATGTTTGCCCCAACGATGCCATGCTCAACAGATAGGCGATACATGTGGGCGGAATGCGCTGCAGCGCGGGCTCAATCACCATGGCGCAGAAGCGTTCGCGTGCCGTCGCAATGCCACGCTCGGCCTCTTCTTCTCCAATAATCGTCGTATGCGCGCGTCTCGCTAGCTGCCATGCATAGTATCCAACGAGCTGAATCATAAAAGGATAGCCTTGCGTTGCCTCGGCAAGTTGGCTGGCGATGCCTGGCTTGAGCTCCATACCGGATGTTTCGATGGTCTCTTCGAGGGAGTACGTCACCTCGGTAACAGCTACTGCCTTGAGATCAAAGGGGAGCGCGCGACGTAAAAACGTGAGTGTTTTGCCGTTGATGACGCTTTCGATCATCGAGGGTAGTCCTGCAAAAACGAAGGCAATATCAAGGTCTTCGCCGATAATCTGTTGAATTGCAATGGAGAGCGTTCGGACCTCGTCGAGTTCGGCATCTTGGACCTCATCGAGGGTGATAAGCAGGCCGTTGCCATTTTTGGATATTGTCTGCCTTATCGCGTCGCGCAAAGAAGGGCCAATTCGTTCGATGTCTATGCTACCGAGAGATATGCCGGCGACAGCGGGTTCGAATCTAGCGTGTTTGGCTTGGACCTTGGGCTGGAGCTGTTCAAGAATGCGCTGGCAGAGCCCTTCGGTTGCGACTTCCTTAATAACGGTCCAACCGCGATCTTGAGCAAGACGCGCGCACTCATCAAGGAGGACCGTTTTACCCGTTCCGCGGACACCGGCAATGCGCATCAGGCGCCCCGGTGCGCCGGGTCCATTGATGAGGCCCTCGTTGAACTCCTCGAGTACATCCTCGCGGCCGATAATCATGGGAGGCGTTTTGCCTGCTGTAGGTTTAAACGGATTTGTCTGCATATGCGCCACCTCTGCTCAAGTTATAGCAAGATATAGCAAAGTATAGCAACATATAGCAAAGTATAGCGAGATATAGCAACGTATAGCGCGGTTTGTGGGCTCTTGCGACTGCGCTACTCCCCAAACGCCATGTGGATAAAGCGTTTTGCGAACAGCTTATTGGCTACGTTGATGACGTGGCCCAGGAACAGTGCCGAGATAGCGGTGGTTACACCAAAGCCGCCCAGGTTGTGCATGAGCACGAGTGATAGGGCGAGGGATGCCGCGACGTGTGAGCAGTCGAATACGACCTTAACATCGCCAAAGCGACGCTTGAGCTTTTCGGCAATTACCTGCACCAGGCCATCCGGCGCGTTGGGCACGACGCCCATATTGACCACCAGGCTTACGCCAAACGCGGTGACGGCAAGCGAAAGCAGCATAGTCGCGACCTGCGCGGGGAGTGCGGTGGGGTGCAGAGGATTGACTGCCATAAAGAAGTCGGTGAAGCCGCCGATAAGCGTGGAGAAAAAGAGCTCGAGCAGAATGCGCGGCTGGAACTCACGGCGAAGAATAGCCAATTGGGCTGCAATGTAAGCGACGTAGGTCACGGTGATCCAAAAACCGAGCGTCTTGCCAGTGAGCATGGACAGGGTCGTGGCAAAGCAGGTGAGGGCGGCCACGCCAAGGCCCGATGCCGTCTGGAGGCTCATGCCGAGGGCCAAAATGGCAACGCCGACCAGATACATGAGCATCCTGGTCGCGGTGTGGCACCAATCGATGTTCTCGCCATTCATTACGATGAGCGGTCGCATGTTGCTGCCGTCCTTTCGGTTGTAAGGAATTGGGCTGACCTGGGCCGGCGCGAAGAGGGTTATCGGAGGCACTGCTTTTAGCAAGCAGAAGAGCCGGCCCCTGGTCAGTCATGTGGGAATGCCTTGCGTTGCCGGAATGGGACTGAAGGGCTCGGCAAGGCGGGAGGAAAGCAAAGAAGCTGCGTGCGCATCAAGATGCCAAGATGGTAGGGTGCGTCTTAGCATCTTGTTGCACACGCTTAACGAAATCGGTTTCGTTGCTGCCTAGTATACTCATCCGCGAACATTTGCAAATATAATTTCAAAAGAAAAGGTGAACGTTCACCTAATTGCAATAACTCATTAGATGTAAGATAGCGAAAGTTGATACGAAACCGATTTCGTGTCATCTACGCATGCGTTGTATCTGTCCGTCCTAGGGTGGTGCAAACGGGGGGATTGCACCTGCTGTAAATAACGACATTCTTTTTTGTCCAGATCGAAAGGATCATCATGGAACAGCACACCGATTGCTCGTACTGCATGTGCGGGACCGACAACACGCTCGTCGATGCCTTTGGCATCCCCATGCTCGACCTGCCCGCCAGCAAGCTCATCTTGTTTAAAGAGCAGAGCCATAAAGGCCGCGTAATCGTTGCCTCCAAGCAGCATGTCGATGACATCTCTTGCATGTCCGAGGAGGACGCGGCTGCCTTTATGGCCGACGTCCGTCACGTTGCCGCCGCGCTCCACAAGGCATTCAACCCCGATAAGATCAACTTTGGTGCCTACGGCGACACCATGCATCACCTGCATGTCCACATCGTCCCCAAGTACAAGAACGACCCGTTTGAGTTTGGCGACGTGTTTGCCATGAATCCCGGTCGCGTCACGCTCGAGCCGGCTCAGTACGACGAAATCGCCCAGGCAATCATCGCCAACCTGTAAGGCGCTTGGGGTATCCCCCCTGTATTGCAAAACGCACAATTGCATAACTCGTAAGAGGAGTTTAATTATGGATGCGGGAGTTGTTTCACTCCTTTGGGTGCTGGTGGGCGTTGTCCTGCTGGTTGCCATGATCGTTAAATTTAAGATTAACAGCATCATCGCGCTCATCCTTTCCGCCATCTTTATCGGCCTTGCCGACGGTATTTCTGTGGGCGACCTCGTTGCCACCATGGAAGACGGACTAGGCGGAACGCTCAAGTCGCTCGCGCTTATCATCATTTTTGGTGCCGCCATCGGAAAGCTGATGACCGATTCGGGCGCCTCACAGCAGATTGCCGATACCATCGTCGATAAACTTGGCATTAAGCTGCTGCCCGTCGCGCTGCTGATCATCGGCGTCATCTTTGGTATGAGCATGTTCTACGAGGTAGCGTTTCTCATTGTTACCCCGCTCGTCATCAGCATCGCAAAAGAGGCCGATATTCCCTATATGCGCCTGATTATCCCGGCGGTGTCTGGCACCACGATGGGCCACTCCCTCTTTCCGCCGCAGCCTGGTCCCATGGCTCTGGTGAGCGCCTTTGGTGCCGAGGTCCCGCCTGTTTACATCTTTGGCCTGATCGTCACCATCCCGACGCTTATCTGCTCTGGCCTTTTGCTGTGCCACGTTATTCCCGGTCTTGATGACATGCCGCTCGGCAACGTTATGAAGCCGGCTGAGCGCAAGCCCGCCGAGGAACTGCCGCCGTTTTGGCTCTCCATTCTGGTGCCGCTGTTTCCCGCCATCATCATGATTGGTGCTTCGATTGTTAAGAACACCGTAGGCGAGGGCTGCTTTGCCTACGACCTTGCCAGCTGCATCGGCAGCGCCGATATCACCATGCTTATCACGATGATTCTCGCCATGGTGGCCTATGGCTACACGCGCGGCATGGACGGTGGCGAGATCTCGAACTCCATGTCCGATGCCATTAAGGGCGTCGCGAACGTGCTGCTCGTTATTGGCGCCGGCGGCATCATGAAGCAGGTCATCATTACCTCTGGCGTTGGCGCGACCCTTGCCGACATGGTGAGCCTGATGCCGGTGTCTCCGCTGATTCTCGCCTGGGTGATTACGGTTGTTCTTCGCCTGCTTACCGGTCAGGGTACCGTCTCGGCCATTACTGCTGCTGGTGTTGTGGCGCCGATGGTTGCGCAGTTTGGCATTAACCCGGTGCTGGCAGTGCTCGTCTGCGCTTGCGCATCCAACACCATTACGCCCATGTACGACGGCGGCTATCTGCTGTTCCAGCAGTCGTTTGGTCTGTCGATGAAGGACACGTACAAGACGTGGGGCCTGCTTGAGCTCGTCAACTCTGTTGTTGGCCTGATCATGGTTCTGATCCTGAGCCTGTTTATCTAGGCTTGAGTGGATTGCTTTTATAGAACGCACTTGCGGCAAGGCCCAAAGACGGTTCTAGGATAACCGTCTTTGGGCCTTGCTTTTCTCCTGCAACAACGGCAATCATCTCCCGACCATTCAGCCCATTCCTCCTTAAGTTGCGGTGAAATAGGGATTGTTTAGCAGCCCAGGAGGCACAGACAGTCCCTATTTCACCGCAACTGCGGAGGCGGGGGATGCGATAGTATTGCATGGTGGTATTCGACTAACCGAGGGCTTTATGGAACAGCACCAGCATTATCAGAGTCTGCAAGACCAGGCATACAACGCATTGCGCTCCAAGATCATCTATGCCGAGCTCAAGCCCGGCACGCGCCTTTCGGCGATTGGTTTGGAAAAGGAGACGGGGATCGGTCGCACGCCCATCCGCGAGTCCTTTGTACGCCTGCGCGAGCAGGAGCTGGTGGAAACGCGCCCCAAGAGCGGTACCTATGTTTCAAAGATCAGCATGGAGCGTGCCGAGAACGCCTGCTTTTTGCGCGAAAAGCTCGAGAGAAGCGTGCTGATCAAATGCTGCTCGGCTGCCACGCCCGAGCAAAAGCACCGGCTTGAGCAAATCCTTGCCGAGTCCGAGGCACTCGACCATAGTGAGACGCGTCGCTTCTTTGACTTGGATAATCTGTTTCACGAGACGTGCTTTGAGATTGCCGGTCGCCATATGCTGTGGGATTGGATGAAGAGCATCAACACGCATTTTGAGCGCTACAACTGGCTGCGTGCGGTGTCGCAGGATCTGGACTGGGAGCCGATTCGTCGGCAACACCGCCGAATCCTCGAGGCCATTAAGGAAGGCGACACCGATGCGGCGAGCTATCTGGCGCAGACGCACCTGCATCTAATGCCCGAGGAGCAGGGCCCAGTTATCGCCCTGCATCCCGATTACTTTGAACTGTCCAAAGATTCGTCCATCTAATCTATCCCCTCATAAGTTGCGGTGAAATAGGGACTGTTTGCGGCCCAGGCGGCGCAAGCAGTCCCTATTTCACCGCAACTGCGTTGGGGCATGGCCGGGGCACAAAGATGCGGTGCCGTTTGGAGGAACAGACCGGAAGCAAGGGGTCGATTCCTCCAGACGGCACCGCATTTGTTTTGGCGCTCTGGGCTATGTTGAAGAGTTTAATCGGTCAAGAAAAAGCGGCTCGGGGGCGTGTCGCTTCCGTCACGTTCTATCAGCATACAAGACGGTTTCGGTTCTTGTCCGTGACGGAAACGGCACGCTTCCGAGCCGCTTCAAAAATGGGGGCGCAGTCTGGGCGCCCCCCACGATAGAGAGCTGGGTTAGGCGCGGACCTTCTTGACGACGTCCATGGCCTCGCGGGCGATCTGCTCGACCTTGGAGAAATCGCCGTCGGCGAACAGGGCCGGCTTGACCATCCAGGTGCCACCACAGGCGATGATGGCGGAGGAGCTCAGGTACTCTTCGACGTTAGCGGTGCTCACGCCGCCGGTGGGCATAAAGCGGTGACCGACAAACGGAGCGGCGAGGGCCTTGATGGTGTTGAGGCCGCCGTACTGGGCCGCGGGGAAGAACTTGGTGACCTTGAGGCCCAGGTTGACGGCAGCGGTGACCTCGGAGGGGGTCACGGTGCCGGGCAGCACGGGCAGGTCGATGTCGATGCAGTGCTTGACGACGTCCTCGTTGTAGCCCGGGGAGACGATGAACTTGGCGCCGGCGGCACGGGCCTGCTCAACCTGCTCGACGGTCAGGACGGTGCCGGCGCCCACGCACATCTCGGGCTCGGCCTCGGCCATAGCGGCGATGCACTCGGCGGCGCAAGCGGTGCGGAAGGTGACCTCGGCGGACTTCATGCCGGCGGCCATCAGGGCGTGAGCGAGCGGAGCGGCGTCCTCGACCTTGTCGAGCACGACGACCGGCACGATGCCCAGGGACTCAAGCGTGGTGTAGAACTGATCGAACATGATGTTCCTTTCGATGTGCGGCGCGCATGGGCGCGTAATTGCTAAAAAAGATTGGCCTTGGCCGGCTTTGGGATGGTTATCGGAGGCACTGCTTGGGGTCACAAGCAATTCCAAAGCCGGCAACTCGGCCAGTCGTGAAGGAATGCCAGGCGGAGCCGGAATGGGACTAAGTGGCTCTACCTGGCCGGAGGAATCGGGGAGCGGGCTGCAGGGGTATGGGTATGGGAAACTGCAGCCCGCGGAATGGGGAACGAATTAACGGGCGACGCGGGTGCCACCGTCGGCGGCGTTGGCCACGGCGGCGATCTCGTCGGCGGTCACCAGGTTGGAATCGCCCTTGATGGTGAGCTTGAGGATCGAGGCCGCGATGGCGTAGTTGACGGCGTCCTGCGGGTCGAAGTCGTTGATGAGGGCATGGACGAGGCCGGCGTTGAAAGCGTCGCCGGCGGCAACGCCCTCGAGCACGTGCACGTCATGGGCAGGGGAGAACCAGTGCTCACCGCTCTCGGCGTCATAAAGCATGCCCATCCAGATGGAGCGCTCGACGCAGGAGATGTTGCGGACGACGGAGGCGACCTTCTTGCAGCCGTACTCGGCGCAGATCTGACGGGCCATCTCGACGTAGGTGTCGCGCTCCTCGATGCCGTGGGCAAGGGAGCCGGAGACGCAGGTCATGCCAAGGCCGGCAGGAGCGTCCTCGTCGTTGGCGATGCAGATGTCGACGAGCGGCAGGAGCTCCTTCATGGTTGCCTGCGACTTCTCGGGCGACCACATCTTGCCGCGGTAGTTAACGTCGCACACGGTGGTGATGCCCTTGGCGCGGCAAGCGGTAAGGGCATCCTTGCAGGCGGCGGCCATCTCGTCGGAGACGGCGGGGGTCACGCCAGAGAAGTAGAAGACGTCGATGCCCTCGAGGATCTCGTCCCAGTTAAAGACGTCGCGCTTGGCCATGTTGATGGCCGAGTACTTGCGGTCGTAGACGCAGCCGTTGCCGCGCTGCGAAGCGCCGACCTCAAACACATAGGAACCAAGACGATCGCCCTGACGCACAACGCGCGTGGTGTCGACGTCGTAGACCTTCAGCGAGCGCAGGGCGCACTCGCCCAGGCGGTTGGCCGGAACGACGGAAACGTAAGCGGCCTTGTCGCCCTGGTAGGCCAGGGAAAGCGCGGTGTTGGCCTCGGCGCCGCCGTAGCGGACATCAAACTCGGTCGCCTGCTCAATACGCAGGTGATCTTTGGGCGAGAGCCTCATCATGATCTCGCCGAAGGTAAGAACCGTTTTACCCATGGTCGCGTAGCTCCTTCTTGTCTGTGCGTACACCTTTGATATGGCGTTGGCACGGAGGTGCCAAGACGGTAGGGTGCATCTTTGCACCTCCGTGCCAACGCTTACCGAAATCGGTTTACGAAATCGGTTTCGTTTCGAGTTGTAGTATACTCACCTACAACGTTTTGCAAGCGAGATTTTTAAAAAAATGCCTAAAATGGCTAAGATTACCGACACATGGGAAACGGGGTGCGCCATGGCGCAGATGAGAATCAAAGACATTGCCGCCGAGGCGGGCGTGAGCCCGGCCACGGTGTCGCGCTATCTCAACAACCGCCCCGGGCAGATGACCGAGGAGACCCGTGCCCGCATCGCCGAGGTCATCGAGCGCACGGGCTATCGTCCTCGTGCCGCCGCGCGCAACCTGCGCAGTTCGCGCACCAACCTTATCGGCGTGATTCTGGCCGACATCGCTAATCCGTTCTCGAGCGCCATGCTCGAGGGCCTTTCCGCCAGCGCCGCCGCGCGCGGCTGCTCGCTCATGACGGCCATCAGCGGCAACGACCCCGCCAAGGAGGCCGAGTCGCTCACCAGACTCATCGATGCGGGCGTGGACGGCTTGGTCGTCAACACCTGCGGCGGCAACGATGGGGCGATCGCCGCGGCTGCGGGACGCCTGCCGGTCGTGCTGCTCGACCGCGACATCGAGGACGGCGGCATCGATCTGGTGACGTCTAACAACCGCGAGCTCGTCGCCGGCCTGGTCGACGCCCTGGCTGCCGCGGGTAGCGAGCGCCTGTGCCTGCTCACCGAGGCAAGTGATGACAGCCCCGTCCGTCGTGAGCGTGCCGAGGCCTTTACCGACGAGCTCTCGCGCCGTGGTCTTGCCGGCGAGGTTGTCACGCTGGCCGATGGCGGTGCCGAGGGCATCAGCCGCTTGGATGAGACCATCCGCGATTACGCAGGTAAAAAGCTCGGCCTTATCGCCGTCAACGGTTTGGTCTTCTTGCGCCTGACCGAGGCGCTGGCCCAGCTTGGCCCCTCGCTGCCGGCGGGCCTCAAGATTGCGACGTTCGACGACTACCCTTGGAACCACGTGCTCTTTGGCGGCGTCACCACGGCCGCGCAGGACACCCTGGCGATCGCCGAGCGCGTCGTCGAGCGCCTGTCCGAGCGCATCGACGTCGTCACCACCACGGTAGGCGAGGCCGCAAAGCTCGCGCCCAAGCGCATCGAGATCCCCGGCCACATCGAGTCCCGAGCCTCCACTTCGCGCTAGCCCGTGTGATACTATATAGACAATGTCATACAGGAGGTATCCATGGCTGCGTCTGTACTGAGTGTACGAGTGGACTCGTCAATTAAAGATTCATTTGCCGAGCTATGCGAAGAACTCGGCATGACTTCGTCTGTTGCGGTCAATATGTTTATGAGGCAGATGCTGCGCGAGCGCTCGCTGCCGTTTGTTCCTTCACTTGGTAAAAACTCTGCAAGCGAAAACGTTGCCGCAGACATTTTGGATATTGCTCAGATTGAGTCCGCCGTCCGCGAGGCGGCCAGCCCGATTCCCGCCATCAAAACCGTGGTCCTTTTTGGCTCGTATGCCCGTGGTGAGGCGCGTGTCGATAGTGATATCGATTTGCGTCTCGAAGTCGATCGCGAGCATGGCTTTGGTCTTTTCGCGTTGTCGGCGTTTGGCGAAGCGGTGCGTAAGGAGACCGGGAAGCAGGTTGACCTCGTCTCGAGCGACCATCTTGATGACGATCTTGCCGCGGTAATCGAGCGCGAAGGAGTGATCGTTTATGATCGCGCGTAAGTCAGACAGCCTTCGCGCGCAAGAGGTCTTGGAGGCCATCTTCGAAACGAACGAGCGCATCAAGGCTTTTGATATCACCGAGGACCAGTTTCTGCATGCGAATGATGTGCGGACGAGGGCGTTGGCGGACTCCCTTTTGATGTGCGCGCTTAGGGTGACGGAAGAAGCGTGCAAGCTGTCGGAGCGCTCGCAGCGTCTTCATCCCGAAATTGAGTGGCGTGGAATTATCGGCATGAGAAATTATCTTGCGCATGATTACGGCAATGTCGACCGCTCAGTTGTGTGGGATGCAGTGACGATGGAGTTCCCCGCACTGGAACGCGCCTGTAGGCAAATTGCCTCCGAATCCGAGCGTTAGTTACTTGCCATAGTCGCCCGCCCTCGCACGTTTTTTGAGCTGCTGATACGCTTTAACCCTGCGGAAACATTTTTCTGCGATAGTATCTGCGATATAGAACAGTCGAAACCCGCCCGAAAGAAAGGGGAGCGACATGAACCAGCAGAACATCGATTACGTACTCCGCTCTGTAGAGCAGCGTGATATCCGCTTTGTGCGTCTGTGGTTTGTCGACATTCTCGGTCGCCTCAAGAATTTTGCCATCAGCCCCGAGGACCTCGAGGTCGCTTTTGAGGAGGGCATTGGCTTTGACGGCTCGGCCATCGAGGGCTTTGCCACGCCCGAGGAAGCCGACATGCTCGCGTTCCCCGATGCCTCGACCTTCCAGATCCTGCCGTGGCGCCCGAGCCACAACGGCGTCGCCCGCGTGTTCTGCGACGTGTGCACTCCCGATCGCAAGCCCTTTGCCGGCGACCCGCGCGATGCCCTGCGCCGCATGTTCCACAAGGCCGAGAAGGCCGGCTACCTGCTCAACGTGGGCGCCGAGCTTGAGTATTACTACTTCCCCGACGAGCACACGCCCGAGCCGCTCGACAACGTGGGCTACTTCGACCTTTCGGTGAGCGACGCCGCCCGCGACCTGCGCCGCAACACGGTACTCACGCTCGAGAAAATGTCCGTGCCCGTGGAGTACACCTTCCATGCCGCCGGCCGCTCTCAGCACGGCATGAGCCTGCGTCACGCCGAGGCCCTGAGCATGTCCGACGCCATCACCACGGCAAAACTCATCATTAAGCAGCAGGCCTTCGAGAGCGGCTGCCACGCCTCCTTTATGCCCAAGCCGCTGGCGGGCGAGGACGGCAGCGCCATGTTCCTGTGCCAGTCGCTGTTCGACCACGATGGCAACAACGTCTTTTGGGGCGAGGACGACGAGAGGTACCATCTCTCCGACGTCGCCAAGCACTACATGGCCGGCATTCTGGCGCATGCGCGCGAGATCAGCGCCATCACCAACCCCACCGTCAACTCGTACAAGCGCATCACCACCGGCGGCGACTCCGTGCCGCAGTACGCCACGTGGGGCCTGCGCAACCGCGCGAGCATGGTCCGCATCCCGGTCTACAAGCCCGGCAAGCAGCTGTCCACGCGCATCGAGCTGCGCAGCCCCGACCCCATGGCCAACCCGTACCTGGTCAACGCCGTCACGCTGGCGGCTGGTCTCGACGGTATCGAGCGCAAGCTGGAGCTCCCGCCCGAGGCCACGGCCGAGACGCTCAAGCTCACCGACCGTCAGATGCTCGAGGCCGGCTACACGCCGCTGCCGCGTTCGCTCAAAGAGGCGCTCGACGTGTTTGAGGACTCGCAGTTTATGAAGGATGCCCTCGGCGAGCACATCCACAGCTTCTTCCTTAAAAAGAAGCGCGACGAGTGGCATAAGTTTGAGTCCACGATCACCGAGTGGGAGATCAAGCATTATCTGGCGAACTCCTAATCGCGCCGGTTTGTTCCAGTACGATTGAGCTCATTTCCTTGGAGGCCGATATGTCCGAAAAGAGTGCCCTGTTCATGGCGCGCACGACGCGCTTCCACGAGTTTGCCCGCAGCCTGACGACCACCCTGGGTGTCGAGGTGAGCCTAGCCACCCCCGATTCGCCGACTGCGGCGCACGACTTTGACCTGCTGATTCTCGATTCCGATGGCATCCGCAGCGACCGCATCGATCAGATTGCCAAGTGGCTCGACGATCGCGGCGGCGTTCCCATGCTGGTGATCGTCGACGACGAGGCGCTCGGTACCCTGCGCCTGCCGAACCATGCGCATGCCGACTTTGTATGCCCCACGGCGACGCCCAACGAGCTCAAGGCTCGCGCGCAGCGCCTCATGGGCGAGGAGGAGACCGTCACCGCCGACGACGTGCTCAACATCGACAACCTCGAGATCAACCTGGCTACCTACCAGGTGACGCTCGACGATGAGCCCATCGACCTGACGCTGATGGAGTACTCGCTGCTGAGCTTTTTGGCAACGCACCCCAACCGCGCCTACAGCCGCGAAGTGCTGCTGCACCGCGTGTGGGGCTTTGAGTACTGCGGCGGCACGCGTACCGTCGACGTGCACATCCGACGCATCCGCTCCAAGGTGGGCCCGCAGATCGCGGCACACATCACCACCGTCCGCGGCGTGGGCTATCTGTTTAAGGACTAGATTTCCACCACAAAGGGGACAGGCACCTTTGTGGTGGTTTTGACGCAGGTGCGGGTTCCTCTCGAATCTGCAACAGAACTTAAGCCTTCCTAAAAGATTGCGTTCTCATACACTTGCGCCCGCATATTGGGGTACAACTCAACGTGAACAATGATGGCCCGCCACATGTTTGGCGGGCCTTTGGTTATTTGACGAAAGGATCGCAGCTATGAGCGAGTACGATTCCCAGCGTCCCCAGGATGCGGGCAACGCCGGCGAGACCCAACAGCAGCCGCGTGTGCAGGTAGAGTCGACGCCTGCCGATGGCAACAACATTCCCTACGTGCAGGCCTACGACACGCAGACCGGCAAGCCGCTGGGCGGCCAACAGGTCGTGAACAAGCACACGGTGGTCAAGACCAAGACCAAAAAGCTGCCGATCTTCATTACGGCACTCGCCGGTTGCGCATGTGGTGCCCTGCTGGTCATTGCGCTCATTATGAGCGGCACGCTCAATATTGGCGGTGGCAAGAATGCCGTGACGGCGGGTGCTTCGGGTTCGTCGACGCAAAAGATCACCATCGACTCCGAGGACACCACGCTGGCCGAGGCCGTCTCTGCCAAGGCACTTCCCTCCGTTGTTTCCATTACCGCCACTTCAAGCGGCAGCCAGAGTGGTTCGCTTTCGCAGTCCGCTGACGAGTCGGACAGCTCGGGCAGCGTTGGCTCGGGCGTGGTGCTCGACACCGAGGGCCATATCCTCACCAACAACCACGTGGTCGACGGTTACGACCAGTACGTGGTGACCATGGATGACGGCACCACCTACGAGGCCGAGTTCGTGGGCAACGATGCCTCGAGCGACCTCGCCGTCATCAAGCTCAAGGACGCCGACTCCTCCAAGCTCACTCCGATCGAGATCGGCGACTCCTCCAAGCTCAACGTGGGCGAGTGGGTCATGGCGATCGGCTCGCCGTTCGGCAACGAGCAGTCCGTCTCCACCGGTATCGTGTCGGCGCTCTATCGTTCCACGGCCATGAGCTCTACCAGCGGCAACACCATCTATGCCAACATGATCCAGACCGATGCCGCCATCAACCCGGGCAACTCCGGCGGCGCGCTCGTTAACGATAACGGCGAACTCGTGGGCATCAACTCGCTCATCGAGAGCTATTCGGGTTCCAGCTCGGGCGTGGGCTTTGCCATTCCGGTCAACTACGCTAAGAACATCGCCGACCAGATCATCGACGGCAAGACGCCGGTTCATCCGTACCTGGGCGCCACGCTTTCGAGTGTCAACGCGCTCAACGCCCGCACCAACAAGCTGAGCACCGATAGCGGTGCGTATGTGGCGAGCGTTGTGGAGGACGGTCCCGCGGCCAAGGCCGGCATCCAGGAGGGCGACGTCATCACCAAGCTGGGCGATGACGAGATCACGAGTGCCGATGGCCTGATCATCGCACTGCGTAGCCACGAGGTGGGCGAGAAGGTCGAGATCACGCTCGTGCGCGGCAAGGAAGAGAAGAAGGTCACTGTTGAGCTGGGCTCCGACGAGGAGCTGCAGAACCAGCAGCAGAACGACAGCTCGACTGATACCGGCAACGGCGGCATCACCGACGAGCAACTGCGCCAGTACCTAGAGGAGCTGCTGGGCCAGCAGGGCCAGGGCCAGGGTCAGGGCTACGGCCAGGGATTCTAGCGAGCCGTTTCACACACATTGAAGCCAGAGGGGCTGCCCCGCCATGCGCGGGACAGCCCCTCTTTCCATAATGATCCCCCAGGGACGGAGGAAAACGGATCACTTTGAGCTGGCGAGGAGCTCGGTTCGGAATGGTCTGGACAGTTAGTTCAGATACGTATAAATCTGGGGCAGTCCGGAATGCGTTTCGAGCTGTTTTGGGATGGAAATGAGGTTCGGATGGGTGCTCGGAAGGAGAAATAAGCCGATCGGGCCGCTCCGGGACGACCAAATGGGGTGAAATGGCGCCATTTGAGCTCGATTCGGTTCGCAGATTTATACGTATCTGAACTAACTGTCCACCCCGGTCCGACGGCTGCCGATTCGGTGCGGTTTGAGACCACTATTCGGCCCCATCGCGACCGGTGGTACTCTTGTATCCGTTTGAAATCGAGCGAAGGAGTGCCGCTATGGAGCAATCGAGCCTGTTTGGTGACGGCGTGGACATCGATACCGAAACGCCCGCGAGCGCGGATGCCGCTGCACCGACCGATGCCCGCGCCAAGGCGGCGGCGCGCGCGGCAGAGCTGCGCCACGAGCTCGACTACCATGCCTACCGCTACTACATGCTCGATGCGCCCGAGATCACGGACGCCGCCTTTGACAAAATGCTCGTTGAGCTGCAGGAAATCGAGGCTACCTACCCTGACCTTGTGACGCCCGACAGCTATACCCAGCGCGTGGGTGGCTACGTGAGCGAGCAGTTTACGCCGGTCACGCACATGGCGCGTATGTATTCCATGGACGACGCTATGGATCTTGATGAGCTTGACGCGTGGCTCCAGCGTACCGAGGACGCACTCGGTGCCGGCAGCGTCACCTATACCTGCGAGCTCAAGATCGACGGCTTGGGCGTGGCGCTTACCTACCAGAATGGAACCTTCGTGCGCGCAGCGACGCGCGGCGACGGCACCACGGGCGAGGATGTGTCGCTTAACGTGCGCACCATCAAGGACGTGCCCATGCACCTGTCCGAGCCGGCGCTTGCCCACATGGGCGCCGACCGCGAGCGCGCCATCGAGGTCCGCGGCGAGGTCTACATGCCCAAGGGCAGCTTTGTGCGCCTGAACGATGAGGCCGATGCCGAGGGCCGCGATCCCTTCGCCAACCCGCGTAACGCTGCTGCCGGATCCTTGCGTCAAAAGGATCCCAAGGTCACGGCGCGTCGCGACTTGGCTACCTTTATCTACGCCATCGCCGATACCGACCCGTTGCACGTCCACAGCCAGCGCGAGTTCCTCGACTGGCTTCGTAGCGCCGGCTTTAGCGTCAACCCCAACGTGGCACGCTGCGCCACGCCGGCCGAGGTCCACGAGTTCTGCGCCCAGGCGCTCGAGCACCGCGGTGACCTGGATTACGACATCGACGGCGTGGTCGTAAAGGTCGACGGCTTCCAACAACAGCTCGACCTGGGCTTTACCGCGCGTGCGCCGCGCTGGGCCATCGCCTTTAAGTTCCCGCCCGAGGAAAAGCAGACCATCCTGCGCGAGATCCGCATCCAGGTGGGCCGCACTGGCGTGCTGACGCCGGTCGCGGAGTTCGATCCGGTGACGGTCGCCGGTTCCACCATCGCACGCGCCACGCTGCACAACATCGACGAGATCCGCCGCAAAAACGTGCGCGAGGGCGACACCATCATCGTGCACAAGGCGGGCGACGTGATTCCCGAGGTCGTGGGTCCAGTGCTCGATAAACGCCCGGCCGATTCGGTCGACTGGCACATGCCCGAGGTCTGTCCCGTGTGCGGCAGCCCCGTGGTCCACGAGGACGGCGAGGTAGCCTACCGCTGCGTCTCCATCGACTGCCCCGCGCAGCTCAAGGAGCGCCTGCTCCACTGGGTGAGCCGCGGCTGCATGGACGTTGACGGCCTGGGTGACGAGATCGTCGACAAGATGATCGCCGCCGGTCTGATTCACGACGTCGCGGATTTCTACCAGCTTACGGTCGATGACATCGCCGGCCTGGACACGGGCCGCGTATATGCCAGCTCCAACAGCAAAAAGGGCGTTAAGAAGGGCGATCCCATTCCGGTTGGTCTTAAGACGGCCGAGAAGATCATCGCCGAGCTTAACAAGTCCAAGAGTCAGCCGCTCGGGCGCGTACTGTTTGCCCTGGGTATCCGCCATGTGGGCAAAAGCGTGGGCGAGGTCATCGCCGAGCGATTCTTATCGATTGACAAGCTCATCTTGGCGAGCGAAGAGGACATCGCCGAGTGTGAGGGCATCGGTCCCAAGATCGCGGCGAGCGTCAAACAATTCCTGGCCGTGCCCGAGAACCTTGCCGTGTTGGAGCGCCTGCGTCAGGCGGGGCTGTCGCTCGAGGTCGACTTGGGAGCTGCGCATGCACAGGCCGCAGCCGATGCCGGCGTAGCGGGCGAGCTCGCCGACGCGCAGCCGCTTGCGGGCCTGACGTTTGTGCTGACCGGTACGCTCGTAAACCGCACGCGCGACGAGGCGGGTGCCGCGCTCAAGGTGCTCGGCGCCAAGGTCTCGGGCAGCGTGTCGAAGAAGACGAGCTACCTGATTGCCGGTCCCAAGGCGGGCTCCAAGCTCACCAAGGCCGAGCAGCTGGGCGTGCCCGTGCTGGATGAGGACGCGCTCGAGCAGATCCTCGCTACCGGCGAGGTGCCGGAGGCGTAATGGATATCGAGAACCACAATTGCTCGCAGGCCGAAGGACACGCGAAAGGCTCCCAGGCGCAGGCAAAAGAGAACCTGATGGCGCGAATTCGCGTTGCCGAGCGCGAGCGCGCGGCGGACATGTCTCGTGATGCATTTGAAGCGTTGGCCGAACTGGAGTTGAAGCTCCGCTTAGTCTAGTGACACCGGCACCGTGATCTGCGTTACGTAGGTTGCCGGGTCGTCGCTGATGATGTCGTCGATGAGGGCGATCTCGCGCGAGGGGCCGGCGGGGGCCAGGTTGTGCTCGTGCATGTAATCGAGTAGGCGCTCGTAGTGCGGGGCCGCCTGCCCGTGCGTGCCACGGAAGCTGACGGTCAGGCACCGCGCGGCGGGCCGAACCTCGACGTCCCCCAGGTAATCGTCCGTGTCATCGAGCAGCAGAAAGACCTCGTCGTAACCATCAAAGTCACCGGTGGCAATGCGCTCGGGCGCGATGCCCACACCCAGATTGCCAAGGAAGACGAAGGTCTCGTGCTGTCCTTTTTGCAGCTGGCGAATCTGCCACTCCAGCGCATAGGCATCGGTGGGGTTGACGCGTTCGCGCAGCACGGCGCAACGAAGTTCGGGCGCGTTGACCTCGTAGATGGTATCGAGCTCAGCATCCAATGCGCCTCGCAACAAGGCAAGCCGGTTGTCGATCTTGCGTGAGACGCGTTCCAGCTCACGGCGTTTACGTTCGATAAGCTCCTGCTGCTGGGCGAGTTGGCGCTGCATGAGGTCCACGTCGCGCGTGGTCACAAATTCGCGAATCTGAGCCAACGGCAAATCGAGAACGCGCAGGTGGCTGATGGTGTTGAGGGTAGAAAGCTGCCGCGCGCCGTAGTAGCGGTAGCCACTTGCCGCATCGACATACGCCGGCTCCAGCAAGCCCATCTGCTCGTAGTGCCGCAGCGTGCCAACGCTTAGGTTAAACAGGCGCGCGACCTCGCCAATGCGGAGCAGGCCCTCGGTATACTCAGCGTGCGTGTCAGTCACAGGACCGCTCCTTTCGATAGGGGGTAGGGCGCCAGACTCGTGCCGCCCCGCTACGCCACCAGCTTGTCAAAAGCCCCGCGGCGATTGAGCACCGTAAACGCCACCACGCAAATGGCTGCCGACAGAATCGACCCGCACGGCGAGGCGATGCCCATGGGAAACAGCGTGTCGGAATAAGCGTTCGACAGCAGCCACGCGCCCGGCACGCGAATGAGCGCCACGGCCAGCACGTTGTGCGCAAAGCCGATATAACTCTTGCCATAAGCGGCGAAAAAGCCGCTAAAGCAAATGTGGATGCCGGCAAAGATTGCATCGAAAATATAACTGTGCATATAGCCGGTACCGGCCGCGACCACCGCGGGGTCCTTGGCAAAAAAGCCGATAAACGCCGGCGCCACCAGCCACATCAGCACCGTGATCAGGCAGCCGTACACCACCGAGATCGTCATGGCGTCCTTGAGTACCTGACGCGCGCGGTCGCCCTTGCCCGCGCCGGCGTTTTGCGCCGTGAGTGCGCTGACGGTGGCACCCATGGAACTCGGCACAATGAACAAAAAGCTGATCATCTTTTCGACCAGGCCCACGGCGGCGGCGTCGACGAGCCCTCGGTGGTTGGCGATGACGGTGATAAACATAAACGCCACCTGGATGCAGCCGTCCTGCACAGCCACGGGCACGCCGATTTTAAGAATGCTGCCGAGTACCTCGGGCTGGGGGCGCAGGTCGCTGCGCTTAACGTGGATGTTTGTGCGACGGCTCTTGAGCCACACGAGCGCGAGGGCAACGCTTGCCGTCTGCGCGATCACCGTGCCGAGTGCCGCACCCACGGGACCGAGCCCCATGCGGCCAATAAACAGAAAATCGAGCGCGATGTTGATGACGCACGCCACGCCGATCACGTACATGGGCGAGCGCGAATCGCCCAGGCCGCGAAAGATGGCCGAGAGGATGTTGTATGCGGCGATGCAAGGAATGCCGATAAAGCAGATGCGCAGGTAGGCGGCAGTGCCTTCGACGGCTTCGGCCGGCGTGCCGATGAGCGCCACGATCTGCGGGCACAGAGCGAGCAAGATCGCGGCCAACACTATCGAGACACCCATAAAGAGCGTGATGGTGTTGCCGATGGCGGCCTCGGCGCGATCGAAGCGTCGCGAGCCCACGGCGTGGCCGACGACGACCGTTGTTCCCATGGCCAGGCCCACGAGCGTCACGGTAATGATATAGAGTGTCTGCGCACCGTTGCCCACGGCGGTGATGCCGGCGGCACCGCTAAACTGTCCGATAAAATACAGGTCGGCCATGCCGTAGAGCATCTGCAAAAAGTACGAGAGCATATAGGGCAGGGCGAAGACCGCGATGGTCTTGAGGACATTGCCGCGTGTGAGGTCGTGTTCCATGGGCAGGGCACTTTCTGGCTTGGTTCGTTTACGTACCAGTGTAGTGAAAACCCTACAACGATTGTAGAGTCAAGGTCCATGTTGCCGGTGGGGCGAAAAAATCGCGCCCGCAATCATTTCCATTTGAATACGGTTGCGCGCCGCGCGGAGTTGGCGCCAACGCTAGCCTTGCAGAAATCGATTTCGCATCACTTGACACCGTCGCTCGGCGCGTAATAATACGTGCGTTTGCGAACAACGTTTGATGGGGGATGAACCTGCGTGCGCAATCTCAAAATACTGTTTTCCTATTTGGGGGAATACCGTCGCGATGCCATACTCGGCGTGATGTTCGTCTCGGTCGAGACCGCGCTCGAGCTGTTTATCCCGGTCATCATGGCCAACATCATCGATGTGGGCGTGCCCACGGGTGACGTCAACTACATGCTGCTGCAGGGCGCATGCATGCTGGTGTGCGCGGCGTTTTCGCTGGTACTGGGCCTGGGCTACGCACGCACATCCGCACGCGTGGCTTCGGGCCTGGGTGCCAACCTGCGCGAGGCCGAGTATCGTAAGATCCAGACGCTCGCCTTTGGCAACCTGGACAACTACGATGCCAGCTCGCTCGTCACCCGCATGACCACCGACATCACCGTCATCCAAAACGCCATCGGCAACGGCTTCCGTCCCATGGTGCGCGGACCGGTGACGCTCATCGTCGGCCTGGTCTATGCCCTGGTGCTGTCGCGCCCGCTCGCCACGGTCTTCGCGATTATCCTGCCCGTGCTGGCGATCGTGCTGGGCGTCATCACCTACCGTGTGAGCCCGCTCTACCGTCAGCTGCAGACTTCGATGGACCACCTCAACGGCGTGGTGCAGGAGGACCTCACCGCCGTGCGTGCCGTTAAGGCGTATGTGCGCGCCGAGCACGAGGAAGCCAAGTTCGACGCCGTCAATACCGAGCTCGCGCACACGGCGACGAAGACCTTCGGCAACGCCGTACTCAACCTGCCGGTGTTTCAGCTGTCGATGTACGTGGCCGCCATCTCGATCCTGTGGATCGGTGGGCGCATGATTATCGCCGGCGAGCTGGGCGTGGGCTCACTCACAGGCTTTATGAGCTACGTGCTACTGATCATGAACTCGCTCATGATGATCTCCAACGTGTTTTTGCTGCTTACGCGCGCACTCGCTAGCGTGGAGCGCATCTCGCGGGTGATTGACGAGCAGTCGCTCATCCAAGCACCTGCGGCAGACGCGGCCGTGCGCGAGGTCGCCGATGGAAGCGTCGAGTTCCGCGATGTGTCGTTTAAGTACCGCGCGGATGCTGCCGAGGATGTGCTCGAACATATCGACCTTCGTGTTGAGCCGGGCTCCACGGTGGGCGTGCTCGGCGGCACGGGCTCGGGCAAGAGCTCGCTCGTGCAGCTCATCGCGCGCCTGTATGACGCGACCGAGGGCGCCGTGCTCGTGGGCGGGCGTGACGTGCGCGACTACGACCTGGCCGCCCTGCGCGACGCCGTGGGCATTGTGCTGCAAAAGAACGTGCTGTTTACGGGCACCGTGCGCGAGAATCTGCAGTGGGGCGCGCCCGATGCCACCGACGAGGAACTGCTGCGTGCCTGCCGCGCGGCGTGCGTGGACGAGTTCCTGGACCGCATCGGCGGGCTGGACGGCGAGTTGGGCCAGGGCGGCGCTGGTGTTTCGGGCGGACAGAAGCAGCGCCTGTGCATCGCGCGCACGCTGCTCAAGCATCCGCGCGTGCTCATTTTTGACGACTCGACCAGCGCGGTCGATATGGCGACCGACGCTAAGATCCGCGAGCACATCGCGCAGATTCCCGATACGACCGTGATCATCATCGCCCAGCGCATCGCGAGCGTGATGGATGCCGATCGCATTGTGGTGCTGGACGACGGCCGTGTCCACGGCGTGGGCACGCACGAGGAGCTACTGGCGGGTGACAACATCTACCAGGAGATTTACGCCTCGCAGATGGAGTTCGCTGGGGATGCGGACGATGCCGGCGACGCTGACGGCGCGGATGACCCGATTTCCTCCGTCGCGTGCGGATCGCTTCAGGCTCAGAAAGAAGGTGAGCGCCATGCCTAAGACATCCGCTCAGGCCCGTCCGGCCAATCTGGGGCAGACGCTCCGCCGCTTGCTCAGCTACATGGGCCACGCCAAGTTCTCGCTGCTGGCGGTGGGCGTGCTCGCCTCTATCGCCGCCATCGCGAGCCTTGCCGGCACCTATATGGTGCGCCCCATCGTCAACGGCTTGGCCACGGGCGGGGAGGAGCTGCTTACCAAGCAGGTTCTCTTTACGGCCGCCATCTACGCCGCGGGCGTGCTCTCGGCCCTGGGCTATTCGCAAATCATGGTGCGTGCGGCCCAGCGCGTGGTGTCCGACATCCGCCGCGACCTGTTCGCGCACATTCAGACGCTGCCGCTCAGCTATTTCGACAGCACGCGCTCGGGCGACATCATGAGCTTCTTCACCAACGACGTCGACACGGTCTCCGAGGCGCTCAACAACAGCTTTGCCAACGTGATTCAGGCGACCATCCAGGTGATCGGCACCACGGCCATGCTCATCATCCTCAACTGGCAGCTCACGATTATCACGCTTGTGTGCGACGCGGCCATCGTGCTGTACGCGCGCTACTCGGGTATCCGCTCCAAGCGCTTCTTTGCCGCCCAGCAGGCATCCCTCGGCGACTTGGACGGATATGTCGAGGAGATGGTCTCGGGCCAAAAGGTCATCAAGGTCTTTAACCACGAGCAGGCTAACGTTGCCGGTTTTGACGCGCGCAACCAGGAGCTGCGCCGCACCGGTGGCGCCGCGCAGGCCTACGCCAACTCGATGGTGCCCATGACCGTGGTGATCGGGTATGCCAACTATGCGATCGTTGCGGTGGCGGGCGGCATGCTCTGCATCAACGGCCTGGCCGACGTGGGCGCGCTCGCGAGCTACCTGGTCTTTGTACGTCAGGCGGCCATGCCCATCAACCAGTTCACGCAGCTGGGCAACTTCTTGCTCAACGCGCTGGCCGGTGCCGAGCGCCTGTTTGCCGCGATGGACTTGCAGCCCGAGGTGGACGAGGGCTGCGTGGAGCTGGTACAGACGGGCGAGTCCGCGTGGGCGTGGAAGATTCCCGAGGGCCGCGGTGTTGGCACGTACGGGCATCTGCACGACGTGGCCTCGGTCGACGATGCGGGTCGCGCGGTGGCGGCGGACGGTACCGAGCTTGTGACCGGGTTGGTTCCGCTTGCCGGCGACGTGCGCTTTCATGCCGTGGACTTTTCCTACGTGCCGGGCACGCGCGTACTCACGGACCTCAACCTGTTTGCCAAGCCGGGACAGAAGATCGCTTTCGTGGGCTCGACGGGCGCCGGAAAGACGACCATCACCAACCTCATCAACCGCTTCTACGAGGTCGATGATGGCGAGATCACGTACGACGGCATCGACGTCAAGCACATCGCCAAGGCCAGCCTGCGCGGGTCGCTCGGCATTGTGCTGCAGGATACGCACCTGTTTAGCGGCACCATTGCGCAGAACATCCGCTTTGGCAAGCTCGACGCGACCGACGAGGAAGTGCGCGCCGCCGCCGAGGCAGCCTGCGCCGACTCGTTTATCCGCCGCCTGCCGCAGGGCTACGACACCCCGGTCACTGCCGACGGTGCCAACCTGTCGCAGGGCCAGCGTCAGCTACTCGCCATCGCGCGCGTGGCCGTGGCCGACCCGCCGGTGCTCATCCTGGACGAGGCCACGAGCTCCATCGACACGCGCACCGAAAAACTCATCGAGCGCGGCATGGACCGCATCATGCGCGGCCGCACCACGTTTATGATCGCGCACCGCCTGTCCACCGTCCGCGACGCCGACGCGATCATGGTCCTCGAGCACGGCCGCATCATCGAACGCGGCACCCACGAGGAGCTCCTCGCCCAGCACGGCGAGTACTGGCAGTTGGCACATGGCTTAAAGGAGCTAGATTAACCCATTCGATCACGGTGTTTTGGCCCTCCATGCCCCTAACCTCGCCTCAAACCGTCCCAACATTCGACACTTTTCTCGATTTTGAGGAAAAGCATCGAATGTTGGGACGGTTTTTCTGTCGTCCGATCGGGTGGAATCGCTAACTTGCATGTAAAGGTGTGCGAATCCGCGAGCAGGGGAATAAGGTTGGTTATCCGACCCATTGGAGGGCTCATGGACCTGCCGATCGTCCTGTCCCATAAGACTGCCTGGCTGTACCACAACGTGGTACGCCCGTCCGAGCCGCTTTCGCGAGCAAGCAGTCTATACGATGAGGACTCGATCGCCGACGAGGTGCAGCCGACCACGGACCTGCCCAAACTGGGGTTAGATGCCAAGGGGCTGAGAATATCTACGGCGGTCGAGATCGTTGCCGACTATCTGGCTTCACTTGGCATTCCGCATGAGGAGCTCGATCGTATCGACACGCTGGTCAGCTTCGATTTTGAACGCTCTCGGCCGGCGGGTCTCCGACGCCACGTGTTTGGGGCGCCCATACCTTCGGAGCATCTTATCGAGGTGGCAGAGGGTCTCTTGGTGGTTGATGAGGCCATGTGCTTCGTCCAGGCGGGTTCGTGGATGAGTGAGCCCGAGCAGCTGGAATATGGGTATGAAATCTGCGCCCGATACCATTTGAATCATTTGTCGTCAGGCGATTATATCGAGATGGGGCAGAGGTATACCGTTGCCGACCTGATCGCCTATTGCGACGAGAACCGATCTCGTCAGGGGGCAACACGTGCGGCTGCCGTGCTCAAGCGCGTGCACGATGGCGCACGGTCGCCCATGGAGACGGCCACCGCGATCATGGTCGTCGCGAAGCGTTCCCAGGGCGGGCTAGGGTACACCAGGGTTGAGCTCAACCATCGGGTCGATGTTCCCAACGAGTTCAAATATCTCGCTAAGGCCGGGTATTTCGAGATCGATGTATATGCACCTGCGAGCGGTACGGGGATTGAATACAACGGCTCGGACCATCTTGATAGGCAACGCAGTGCGTCGGACGCGGAGCGTATGACCGTTCTGAGCGCGCTGGGCTTTAAGATGATCGTTCTCACCGGGACCCAGTTTGCCCATCAGTTGCAATTGCACCGGGCGATGAATGCCATTGCGCTCGCTATGGGTCTCAAATGCGACCGAAGCGAGACGTTCCAGAAGCGGCAGAATGACCTGCGGGAATTCGTGATTCGGCACTGGAATGGTGGCCTCTAGGGGCGGCTAGCTCGTCTTTCGAGCCCTGCGGACACCTAGGCCGTCCCAACATTCGACGTTTTTTGCCAATATCGGGAAAAGCATCGAATGTTGTGATGGTTTGCGTGCTGAGGATGGGCTCGGGAAGCCCTTCTTGCTCGAATGGCATGCCCTGTCGTACGCGTGTCGGCCTGGTTCCCGTGTGCGGTACTATATTCCCTGAAGAATAATGGCCTGCGTGAGGGGAGGGCTGCGTGGACGGGCACGTGCAACATGACGGTTTTGGCCGCGATATCAACTACCTGCGCATTGCCATAACCGACAAGTGCAATTTCCGCTGCATTTACTGCATGCCGGCCGATGGCGTGGCGCCCCGCGCGCACGACGAACTACTCAGTGCCGAGGAAATCGCCCGCTTTGTGCGCTTGGTGGCGGGGGAGGGCATTCGCCGCGTGCGCCTGACGGGTGGCGAGCCGCTGGTCAGCCGCCGCATTATCCCGCTCATTCGCGACATCCGCGCGATCCCGCAGATCGAGGATATCTCGCTCACCACCAACGGCGCGCTGCTGCCCAAGCTGGCGCCGCAGCTCAAAGACGCCGGGCTCGACCGCGTCAACATTTCGCTCGACACGCTCGACCCCACACTCTTTGGAAAGATCACGCGCCTGGGCCGGCTCGAGCAAACCATGGCCGGCATCGATGCGGCGCTTGCTTGGGGATTCGAGCCCGTTAAGGTCAACTGCGTTGTGGTGCGCCGACTCAACCAGGATGTGGCTGCCCTCGCGCGGCTCACGCTCGACCGCCCCATCCACCTGCGCTTTATCGAATACATGCCCATCGGCGACGAACACACGAGCTCGCATTGCGCCGTGGACCCGCATGCGCCCGCGCTCAACCCCGAGCTGTGGGACGCGAGCGACACCGTGCCGAGCGACGAGCTGCGGGCGCGCATCAATGCCGGGGCCGCTGCGGCTGGCCTGGGCGAGCTCGAGCCGCTCGGCATCAACGACGCTCCTGCCGGCGCGGGCCCTGCGCGCTACTGGCACTTTCCGGGTGCGGCGGGAACGGTCGGCTTCATTAGCGCCATGTCCAACCATTTTTGCGCGAATTGCAACCGTCTGCGTCTGACGGCCGATGGCAACGTGCGTCCGTGCCTGTTTAGCGATGCCGAGTATTCGGTGCGCGACGCCCTGCGCCGTGGTGATGATATGCAGGTACTTTCGATTTGGCGCGATGCCGTGGCCCACAAACCGCAGGAACACGCGATAATTGAGGGCACGCAACGATTTATGTCCCAAATCGGAGGATGATCATATGGCCAAGAGCAGGTACGCCGATGCCACCAAGGCCGCTCGCAGGGCCGCGATGTCTGCCCACAAAGTCACGGCTGCAGCGAATGCCGGCAACGCCGACGCGTCCGCGCAGCCGACTGCCAGCGCTGCCACCGAGCCCGTCCGTGACGCCCGTCGCGACGAGCTGACGCACGTGGACGCCAATGGCGAGGTGCGCATGGTCGACGTATCCGACAAGGCCGAGACACACCGCATCGCCGTCGCCGAGGGTGCCATCCTCATGCATCCCGAGACGCAGGCTATGGTGCTTCAGGACCGCGCCAAGAAGGGCGACGTGCTCGCCTGCGCACGCGTGGCGGGCATCATGGCCATCAAGCGCACGAGCGACATCATCCCCATGTGCCATCCGCTGCTCATCACCAAGAGCAAGTGCGATATCGAGCCCATCGCTTCGGCGGGAACGCCGGCCGACGAGACGCCCGAGGGCTGGGCGCCGGCGCGTCCGGACGGGCAGGTCGGCTTTCACGTGCTGGTCACGGCAGGTGTGACGGGCAAGACGGGCATTGAGATGGAGGCGTTGACCGGCGCGAGTGCCGCGTGCCTGACCATCTACGACATGTGCAAGGCAATTGACCGCGGCATGGAAATCGTCGACGTGCGCCTGCTGCACAAGGAGGGCGGCCGCTCGGGCGTGTGGGATCGCGCAGAGCGTCAGGCGGCTGCTATTGAGTCCATGGCTGCCGACGGCGCTGCGCCCGCGAGCGCACCCGCTGCCGCCGCGCCCGCGCCCACCCCGGCCGTCCCCGCAATCGCGTTTATCGGCTACCAAAACTCGGGCAAGACCACGCTCGTCGAGAAGGTTATCGCCGAGCTTACCCGTCGCGGCCTGCGCGTGGGTTCGCTCAAGCATCACGGGCACCATGGCTTCGATATCGACGTGCCCGCCAAGGACACCTGGCGCCATCACCAGGCGGGATCCAAGCACGTGGGCCTCATTTGCGCCACGCGCTGGGCGGAGTACGCCGACACGCGCGAGGAGGACGAGATGCCCGCCCGCGAGCTGCTGTCACGCTACAACGACGTCGATGTGGTGATCATCGAGGGCTATAAGACCGAGGGCTTTGACAATATCGTGGTCGCGCGCTCCGGTGTGGATCGCCTGCGCGGCAAGAGCTCGCTCGACCTGGTCGACGGCCGCACGCTGGCCCTTGCCTGCAACGAAGCCCTGGCGCGCCAGGCTTTTGACGCCGGCTTTGCGACCCGAGCCATCAACATCAACGACGCCCGAGCCATCTGTGACCTGATCCAAGACCACCTTCAGGCTTGACGCTGCGCCGGCCCCAAGCACCCCATCTCGCCCCTCAAGCCGTCGCTCGCGTACCAAAGTACGCGTCGCTCCTCTTTCGGGGCGACCTGGGGCACTTGGAACCGGCTCGCTGCGTTGCCATATCATTGGGCCACCACAGGCAGGCGCCTTTGTGGTGGTTTTTGCTTTGGTAGATGTTTGGAACATGTCTTAAAATCTACCAAGTAGTTCGTGCTGGCAAAAACGGAGAGAAGGGGCCCGATGCGTCCTTAACGTTGCATACGGAAAGATTGAGTCGATGGTCGGTGGTCAATGCCCGCGGCCCGTATTCGTATGCAACAAGGAGCGCCTATGTCCCTATCTCTAATTTCAAAATCCCAACCATCGCTGTCCACGCAAGCAAAGCGCCTGGTGGCAATGCGATTTCTCATCTACACCGGCTTCCAGACCAGCTACTTTATCGGCGTCATCGGAACGCTTACCTATGCGGACGGCGCCTCGGTCGTCGCGACGTCGCTGGCCGTCCTGTTCATGAACGTTTTCGTGATCCTGGGATCCTTTGCGGGTGGCGCGGTACTCGACGCATGGGGTCCGCGCCGCCATTTCTTGCTGAGCATCGTCGGCACGCTCGCAACTGGCACGGCAATCATCGCCTTTGGCAGCGCGACCGGCATCGTCCTGCTCGGCGCGGTGTTCCTAGGCTTTACGATGGGATTCGCCCAGCCCATCGCCACGTCCTATCCGGCCTACCTCACCGACGATCCCGTAGAGCTCAAAGACATTAACTCCGCCATAACCATGTTCTCCAACGTGAGCATTATCGTTGGCCCCACGCTGGGCGGCTTTGTTGCGGCGGCTTCATCGTTGCGCGCGGTGTTCGTGCTCATGATACTGTTCACCCTGCTTGCGCTCATTGCCGGCTGGGGGTTTAAGCCGCAAGCAGGTCGCGTCGCCGGACAGGTGGATGCCGATTCGGCAGAGGAGGGGGAGCGTGCGGGCCAAAGCTCCGACCCCAACACGTCCGCCCGCGCCACCTTCGCGACCAGCATCAAGACGGTCTTCACCAACAGCGTCCTCGCCCTGCTCTTCTGCATCATCTTCCTTTCGAACTTTGGCTACGGAGCCTTCGATCCGCTGGAGTCGTTCTTCTACCGCGATGTCCTGCACGTTGGTGTCGAATGGATGGGCTGGCTCTCGTCGGCCTGCGGCGTGGGCGCGGTGCTGGGCGCCGTACTCGCGCTCCGCTTGCCGCCGCGCTTCGTCAGTCTTAAAACGCTGCTCGTGGCGCTTATGTCCGTAGGCCTGGGAAGCCTGCTCTACGTGGGCACGCCGTACGTGGGCGTGGCTCTTGTCGGCCAGATCGCCCTGGGCGTGGCCTGGGGCGTCGTCAACCCGCTCCATAACACCATCGTGCAAACGACGGCGCCGCTCGAGCAGCTCGGCCGCGTTAACTCGGTCATGGGCTTTGGAAACATGTTCGCCGGCGTGGCCCCGCTGGCGGTTGCCCCGTGGCTGGCGTCGACATTTGGCGTGCAGCAGACGCTCATCGGAGCGGGCATGGTCGTAACGGCGGTCCCCGCAGCGCTGCTACTGTTTGGACGCGGACACTTGGATCGTGCTGCAGAGCGGTAAAAACCGTCACAACATTCGATGAAAATCGCGATTTTGCCGAAAAGCGTCGAATGTTGTGATGGTTTGCGCTCCGGGCAGGCCGCCCTTCGGGTCCGGCCACCACAAAGCGGCCAGGCTCCTTTGTGGTGGTTTTTGCTTTGACAGGCCGCGCCCGCGCCTTGGTATACCATGTACGCCGTTCACGAATACACCCCACATCGCCGCACAACCCAGAAAGGCTCCCATGGACACCACCTTCAGCCACATCAAAGCCGTGTTCTGCGATATCGACGGTACGCTGCTCACGAGCCGGCACACGGTGTCCCCGCGCACCGTGGCGGCGATCCGCGCCCTGCGCGAGCGCGGCGTGCTCTTTGGCCTGTGCACCGGGCGCGACGCCCACGCGACCGAGGCCATGTACGAGCTCTGGGGCATCGAAGGCCTGGTGGACGTGCTCGTGGGCTGCGGTGGCGCCGAGGTCATCGACCGCGCGCACGACATCAACGAGCTGAGCTATCCGCTGCCGGGCGAGACCATCGCGCGCATCTGCAGGCACATGGCGGACCTTCCGGCAACGCCCGTCTGCCCCCGAGACGGCGTGTTCTACGTGCCCGAGAGCAACGCGTGCGTCGAGCACCTGTCACGCGTCGACGGCGTGCCCTACCAGGTGGTCGATTTTGCCGAGTTTTTGCGCGAGCCGCAGCCCAAGGTAATGTTTACCATGGCGCCCGAGGTAATGCCGCGGGTGATTGAGCGGGCGTCGACGTTTGCCGATAACACCGTTAAGGCGGCGGCTCTGCAAACCACGCAGCGGCTCTACGAGTTTATGGATCCGCACGTGTCCAAGACGCGCGGCCTTGTGCGCGTGGCGGAGCTCAACGACATGGAGCTCCAGAACATTTGCGTGTTTGGCGATGCCGATAACGACACCTGCATGGTTGCCGACGCCGGCGTGGGCGTGGCCATGGCAAACGGCAGCGATGCCACCCGCTCCGCCGCCGATTTTGTAACCGCGAGCAACGACGAAGACGGCATCGCGATCTTTATCCAGGAGCACCTGCTGTAGCGCAGGGGGGGAGAACCACCGCAAAGGGAGCAAGCGCCTTTGTGGTGGCCACAGGCGATTTGGGCGAATTGATGTCTACAATCTGCGCGCAAATTCAAATATGGCTATCTGAACATCATACTTCTAACCACCGATGGGTTTAAGATATTCTCATCAATTTGGTAGGATATTCATCCCGGTTGATGACCTACCGCTCACGGTCGATTTTTGACCGTTCACAGGATGTTTGCTCTTGAGCAAAATGTTGTGCAAATAAATCTAATGCCATTAAAAAATAATACGCAACTAAATTACCAGCAGAAACAAAAAATAGATAGCGAATAAACGAAGGTAAATCTGAGCAAATGTCAAGAGAATTGAGAACTCGCTACAAAAATGTTGGTTTTGTTGCTCAGATGTTTAAACAATCGTTATAATTGCATTACTAAACGAGCGCAATTACAGATTGCGCAGATGCGTTTGATAGTGAAAGAGCAAGATCGCGGTCTCTTGGGGAGGAGACATCGATGAAAGCGAATTCAGAAAAAACTAAGCAGAGTAAAAAAGCGACGCGCCGTGTACTGGCAGGCGTTTTGTGCGGAGCCTCCGTGTTGAGCCTGGTACTGTCGCTCGTCATGCCTCCGATCTCGCAGGCCATTGCCAACGACGCCCAGGTAGATTCTGCCGAGGAAGCCGTGACGGGGGATTCCCCAAGTGAGTCTACTGACGTGGACAACACCAACAACGGGGATACCGAAAACCACATTAGTGTCGAGACCGAGGGCAACGAAGCCAGCGACGATAGCCAGCCTGAGGAGCCCGAGGAAGAGCAGCAGAACGAGGGTACAACGACTTCGGATGGTGAAACCGTTGTTACGGCTGCGGAAAACGAGCAGGCTAAAACGGCATCCGATGAGATGATAGATAGCGCGAGTAAGCTGAAAGAAAAGCTGGGGAACGCGAGCGGCACTGCAAACTATATGCTTACGGAAAATATTGATCTTACGAATGTTAATGATAACAATAAGACAATTCAGCTCGGCAATGACGGTAGCAATATCACGCTGGATCTAAACGGCCATAAGATTAAGTATGCGAGTAATGGTCAGCCTCTGTTCAATATCACCGGTGGCGCGACGCTGACCGTCAAGGACGGCGAGCAAGCCGCTCCGATAGAGACCTCGGTTAATCAAGAAAAAATGAACGGCAATCTCGCTTCAATGGGATGCGACGATTCCAACATCCCGAACAAACTTACCTACTACGTAACCGAATCGGTCGCAAAAGGAACCGGTACAACCGAGGTACCCGGTACAACCGAGAGCCTTAAAGAGTATAAGGTTGATATCAAGGGTGCTATCGTGGCATGCGGTGACCATGCCAACCTGAAGCTCGTTAATCTCTACAAAACTGGCGATAAGGTCGGTACGTTTAACCTCGAGAGTGGCGCGATCACGCAGCAGCAAAATAGCGGAGATCAAAAAAACAGTGTTAACAGTTTGGTTTATGCCGAGGAAGGTTCTATCGTCAATATGAGCGGTGGCTACGTTTGCGGTGCAACCTCTATGAGCCGTGGCGCAGGCATCGAACTTGGCATCAAGAACGGGAACGGCAAAGGCGCGACTCTTAACCTCACCGGTGGCGTGATCGCGGGCAACTACGCTCCCGAAGGCGGCGGCGTGTACGCTGACGGCTCTACAATCAACATGACTGGCGATACGACTGGCGGCACAATTTCCGGTAACGGTACGTTCGAGGATCGGTCGGGTTATGGCGCGGGAATTTGTGCTAAGGACTCCATGGTGACCATTTTGAATGGTTACATTACTAACAACAAATATCAGCACTACGATGAAGGACACAAGGGTAAAGGTTGCCACGGTGGTGGCGGCATTGCTGCCTTTAGCCAGTCTGAAGGACAGAAAAAAGGCAGTTTGGTTATTTGCGGCGGCTACATCACGGGCAACTACTCTGCCGAGGCTGGCGGCGGCGTTTATGCTGGCGCTTGGAATAAACCTCTTTCCGGATTTACGTTTTCTGATGGAATCATCGCCAGCAATGTGGCGCAAAATTCAGAGGGTGGCGGCATCCGTATCGCTGCGCCTACAGTTGGCGATTTTAATGTGAGCGGCAAGAAAGCCTACATCACTAACAATACGACCAATACCACCTTCGACTGGGGTGGCGGCGGCGTGTTCGTCCAGGGTGGCAACAGCGACCAAAACATAGATTCAGCGAGCCTCAAGATTTACAACGCACTGATTACCAACAATTCGGCCCAAGGCTATGGCGGCGGCTTCGCTGCCTGCCCGACCGGCAAAACGTCTATTACCGACACCAATGGCATTGCAATTTTCAGAAACACCGATGCAAACGGTAGTAAGCTATCAGGTGACAGCAATGAAAAGAAGGAAGACCGGCTTACAGATGATGGCGGTGTGATTACCCCTGACTTCAAGACGAATGGCCATGAGGATCTTTTCCTTGTTCACAAGAAGAACAACGGTGACTACATCGCAGCCGTAACGGGTCAGATGCTTGGCGGCGGCGCTGCCAATTGGAAGGGCACGATTGACGACGATACACAAACTTTTATCGGCAAGTACGAGGGCGCCCAAGCTAAGTACAGGATTGGCCTAAAGTCCGACCCGTCCGATAAAGATCAAAAGGCCGCTATAGGGCTGGCTTCGTTATATATCACGGGCAACAAATCCAGCGTCCACGGTGGCGGAATCATGACCAACGGCGACGTAATCGCTGGCTCCACCACGCAGGTGAGTGTGTATCCCAAGATGAAGCTCAACGGCATTAAGGCACTGACGGGCCGCAAGCTCGAGAAAGACGAGTTCGAGTTCGAACTGCTCAAGCAGAATCCGATTGTTGACGAGAATGGCAAGCCGATTGTTGACGAGAATGGCAAGCCTTTATACACAGTTCCGAGCTTTGACTCCAACTCCAAAGATAAGCTTCAGCTCAATGGCTGCTCGGTTGTCGGTACGGTGAGAAACGACATAGATGGAAAATTTACCTTTGATCTGGGTGAAGTTTATGCCGATGAGAATCTTGTTTACTACTTGGTAGAGGTTCCGGGCACGGACGAGGGCGTGGCTTACGACGAGACTATCTACAAAATAGATCCTACGGTTGTGGAGGATACGGGCAAGACGCACTACGTGCTTGGCATTAAATACACGTATTACGAAGTCAAGAGCGTTTCAGTAACAAAGGTAAAAAAAGACGGCGCTGGCGCAAAAACGTCAGAAACAGAATCGGCAGCCATCGCAGCGGCTGAAGGCGAAAACGCTGCTACCATTACGCTTACCAGTGGTGCAACTTTCACCAACAAGTGCCCCAGTCGTTCCTGGACTCCTGAGGCGACTAAGGTCGTTGAGGGTGGCGAGATGAAGAAGTTTACACTTCAGCTCGCGACAGACAGCCGCTTTAGAGACACAGACATCATCGGTACTGCCGAGACCACCTCTGGTAAAAATACGAAGCAGACGCTTTCGTTCAAGGACACCACTGATAACAATAAAACGGCTGAGCTCAAGTACTCGCTTTCTGATATCAGGAATAATCCCGACGACTCGGGTGGTCCTTTCAAGACCTTTACGTACTATGTGCGCGAGGAAACCGACGGTTCGCAGTTCTCGCACTACACGTACGACCAGTCGGTCTATCAGTTCACGGTTGTGCCAACGTATAACACCGAAAAAGGAGAGATCAACTGTAGGGTGACCTACAAGAAGGGAACCGTTGATTCCGAAGGCAATTGGACAGCAGAAGACAATGCCAAAGAACAGACGTTCATCGACACCTCCGCCCCCAACTCCACCGACAAATCCACCCCCACCTTCACCAACACCTACTCCACCTCATTGCCCCTTTCTGGTATGTCGGGCGTCACTCTGACGTACCTTGCCGGCGCGGCGGTGCTTTGCGCTGCTGCGGCCTGGATGCACATTCGTCGCAAGGCGAATGCGAAGGGAGGTGAGCGTCGTGAATAAGAAAGTTTGCTCCTTCCCGATCTTGTTTGCGCTGCTTGCCCTCCTGATCGGCACCTGCGCGGTTGTGTTCCCCGCTTCCGCGCAGGCCGCGCCGACCTCGACCGGTTCCATCACGGTGAGCGGCACCGTGGCGAGCAGCTACGACGCCTACCAGATCTTTAGCGCCAATGTCGTCGACGGCGACAGCGACGCCAAGATCGCCACCGACCTCGCCTGGGCAAGCGACGCCGTGCGCGACGCCGCGCTGCCTGTGCTGCACAGCGCCGGCATGCCCAAATCCCAGACCACCGCGCGGGAAGCTGCCGAGTGGCTCAACACCGATTCCCACCTTACGAGCGCGCTGAGCGCACAGCTCGCTCGTTCCCTCCAGAGCTCTAGCGCCGTGTCCGTGGCCCTTAACGCGGGCACGGCGGCCGAGCTGCCCTGCGGCTACTGGCTCATCGTCGCCGACGACGACGCCATCGCCCAGGGCGAGGCCGGCACCGCGCCGATCGTGGCCCTGGTCGGCGGCAGCGCCGTCACCGTCAAGCCCAAGGCGGCGACCCCCAAGGTGTCCAAGCATGTGCTGGAGGACGGCACCGCCGCATGGCAGAAGGCCGCCGACGCCACGGTCGCCGACGACCTGTACTGGCGCCTCTCTGCCACGGTCCCGGCGGGTCTTACCGCCTATGACACCTATACGGTGCGGTTCGTCGACACCATGAGCGCGGGGCTCGACCCCTCCAAGGTGGCCGCGAGCATGCGCGTGTACGTGGCGGCGGGCGCGGACGGCGGCTTCGACGCCGTCTCGGCCGGCAAGGGCGGGCGCACCGGCACCGAGCCCGCGAAGGGCTGGACCGACATCACGGCCCAGTGCGCCACCAAGGTAGCGGCCGACGGCAAGACCTTCACCGTGCGCACCGGCGACCTGATCGCCGCGCTCGGCGGGGCCGACGCCTTCACCGCGGGCGCCCGCGTGGTCGCCGTGTACAATGCGCCGCTCAACAGCGCGTGCAACCACGGCATCGCGAAGGGCAACCCCAACGAGGTCTACCTGCGCTACCCGCGCTCTCCCTTTGCCGACCAGTCCGGCGACGCCGGCTTCACCCGCACGCCGAGTGATGACGCGTGCGCCTATACTTGGGATCTCGCGCTCACCAAGCGCGGCAGCGACGGCGACAAGCCGCTTGCCGGGGCGGTCCTGAGCATCGCCGACGACCGCGGTCGCACGCTGGCGGCCGACGGCACGTGGGATGCGGAGGGCAAGGCCACCGTCACCACGGGCGAGGACGGCCGCGTGACCGTCTCGGGTGTGGACTCGGGCAAGCTGGAGGTCCGCGAGCTCAAGGCGCCCAAGGGCTACACCGCCTTTGAGGGCACGCGCTCCGTGACGGTCAAGGCCGAGGGCCTGGACGTCGACCAGGTGGCCGCCGCCAAGCCCAAGCTCACCATCACGGCGGAGTCGCCCCTGCGCTCCGACAGCGCGGACGGGTCGACGGGCAGTCTGGAGGCGTCGCTCATCAACACGCCCACCGGCACGCCCCCTAGCACTATCACCGGAGGCTTCATTCCCTCGACAGGCGATATGGCAATGTACGCCGCGGCCGCCGCAGCGGTCGCCGGAGCCGCGCTCATCGTGGTCGCGCTCCTGGTCAAGCGGGGAGGTGGCAACCATGCAGAGTAGCCAATGGCCCCACAGAGAGCGGGGCGAGACATAACCAAGCAAATGCTTAGACACAGACAAATGGTTTTAGATCAAATGGACTTCAAGCAGAAAGCAGAGGAAAAGAAGATGAGTATGAGCAAGAACATCGCCCGCCTGGCAGTGACGGCCGGCCTAACTGCAGCGCTGAGCTTCGGCGGCGTGATGGCCCCGGTGACCATGGCGTTTGCTGGGGGCACGCCAACGGTGGCTCCGGATGGCAATGTAAAGATTGACGAGAAGACCTATACGGATACAACCTTTAGGGGTATCCAGATTTTCAAGGCCAAGGTCACGCAGGATTTGGAAGGCGTTAACAACTGGAATGGCGCTAAGACGCTTTCCGACATTGAGTGGGCGTCAGATGCCGTTAGGGATGCTGTGACCGGGGCATTTGCCGATACTAGCGACGTTACAAAGCCCTCCGACAATGATGCTCAGAAGTGGGCCGACTGGCTTAAATCAAAAACCGAAGGTGATTACAAGTCAGGTACAGACAAGACTACTAAGCTCGATGCCGGAACAACCCTCGACAAGATCGCCAAGGCACTGGAGGACGCCAATATCACTGAAGGGACGGATGAGTGCAAAACGAGCACCGGTGGCACCTTCACTGGTTTGAATACCGGCTACTGGCTCTTCGTGACTAAGAGTGTCGGCAGGAACCCAAATGCTGTCGCCGAGCGCAACACGGATACCTTCACTTCGCCGATTTTCGCCGTTGTCGGCGGTTCCGCTGAGACCATTGCTCCCAAGAAGCAGGTCCCCACTGTGACCAAGGCCGTAAAGGACGACGCAAAGGACAGCACGTTCGGCGAACCCGAGAATCCCAATAAGGCTGCGGACTCTCAGATGGGCGACTATGTCGACTACCTGCTTACCGGTACCGTTGCGGGTAACATCAACACTTACAGCACCTACAAGTACATCTTCACGGATAATCTTCCCGAATCCATGACGCCCGAGTTTGAATCTGACGGCACGACGCCCGCTGTCACGGTCAAGATTGGTGATACCGAGGTCAAGACTGGCTGCTACACCGCCAAGTACGAGAACAATACGATAACTGTCGACTTCACCAATCTCAAGAATTGCACGGGCGTGAACAATGCTGCTATTACACTGAACAGCGACTCGAAGGTGACCGTCGAGTACAAGGCAAAGCTCGACTCTACCAAGATCTTTGATAATGACGGTAAAATCAAGAGGATCTTTAATGGATTGGTTGGTCAAGCCCAGACTAATACGGTTAAGCTGACTTATTCCAACAATCCGCATGCTGAGGGTGTCGGCACCACGGTCGAGCACCCTGCCTATGACTACACCTATGGCATCGATGTCACCAAGGTGGGCTCTGATAACAAAGCAAAGGGGCTCGAGGGCGTTGAGTTCACGCTGCAGGAGAACGGTGATACGAGCAACTTTATCAAAGCGGACGGTACCAAGACGGCTAATAGCGAGCAGGCCAAGCTGAAGACCGACGCAGACGGTAAGATAAACGTTGTCGGTCTCGATGAGGGCACTTACACCCTCACAGAGGTAACCCCGGCGCCTGGCTACAACAACTCTGCTTCCAAAGGTGTTACGTTTACCATTGCTCGCGGCACGCTTAAGCAGGATGGCACCGCGGTGACTCCCGACAAGGATTCTGCCAACGTTACTGCTGCTGATGGTGTTGTAAAGGCCGATTCTGCCGCCGTATCTACCGGTAAGCTCAGCTTCACCATCGTCGACCAGAAGGGCACCGGCCTCCCGCTGACCGGTCTTAACGGCGTGACCTTCACTTGGATCGCTGGTGGCGCGGTGCTGTGCATCGGCGTGGCGCACCTCATCCGCAGCCGTAAGCAGGCTGAGGAGTCCGAGCAGGAGTAACGCTCGCTCACCCATCCCTTTGGCAGGTGGGATGTGATGGCCATGAGACTTGCGGACACTTTTCTCGTCCATCGACGTTCTTGCTTTGCCATTCTTTTTTCGGGGCAGACTCCGCACTGGAGTCTGCCCCGTTCTTTTTGGGACAACGCAGACAGCCTCCATCGTCCGATGCGGGCACGTTCGTCATCGCGTTTTTTGACTCGTATGAGGTTCGGTTTAAGGTCCGTAGGCGCACGCGCGGTGCGGACGGTTCTCGGCGTTTGCGCCGCAAGCGCAAATAAGAACGGCCGGGGTTGCAGCCCGGCCGTTTAACACGTTAGAAAACTAGGCCGCCCGCGCTCCTTAACACTTACGCGGGATGCGTCGTTTCCTGTAGCTATTGTATCCCGAATCGCCCCGCCGATTCGGGACATTTTGAAAACTCAAATACGGGCCCATACCTGATAGAAATCACATCATTTCCGAAAATTATGTATAATTCCAATATCAACTGGAACTAAGCGAAAAAGATGGAAATGAACGAAGCGCTTACCTACTTACAAGAAGCACTGGGCCTCTCCGCCAAGGCTAAAACTTGGCCTGGATCCGCACACTTGCCGCTGCATCTGCGGTCGATTGAGGTTCGCGCCGTTGACGCAAATGGTTTTTCTTTTTTGCTTGCAAGCTTGCCTACTGGCGTCGGGCTTCCCGAGGCCAAAAGGGTCTATAGCCAGCTAACCTTGCGTTCGGAGGCTCCTGTTGTCATTTCGTTCCCTGATGCCGATGCGCGCCAGCGCAAGGCATTGGTCGCGCAAGGGATTCCCTTTGTTTGCCCCGGTAGACAGGCTTTTCTTCCATTTATGGGCGCTGCCTATACGGAGAGACGCGGTGCCCGGTTTCATAATCGCGCGACCAAGATGTCACCCAACGCGCAGGCTGCCGCAATCTGGGGAGCAGGTCAGGAGTCATATCATCCCGATGACCTTTGTCGTGCGCTCGGGATTTCGGCAAGCCGTGCGAGCGAGGCCATAACCGAGCTTGTAGACAGGGGGCTCGCAAGGCGCGAGCGGCGCGAACGGCGTGTCATTGTGTTACCCGTGGTCGTGGATCTTCTGCTCAGTGAGCACATTGCAGAGCTTTCCTCGCCTGTCTCGAAGGTTATTTTTGCAAGGAAGGCACCACAGATCGATCGCCTTGCTGACGCTGGGGAGACGGCGCTCGCTGCGCGTTCGATGCTCGCTGCGTCGGGCGTGGAGCAAAAGGCTGTCTTAAGAAGTGCATGGCGTGAGCTGCGTGACCTTGAAGTCGCAGACGGGGAACTGCCGGATAACGAAACGGCGATGATCCAAGTGTGGCGCTATGCGCCCGTGTTTGCCGACTCCTCCCGTATCGACGACATTTCACTTGCGCTATCTTTGGCGGCAATCGACGATGAACGAATTCAGCTCGAAGTCGATCGCATGTTTGGAAAGGAATATCCATGGCAGGAAGCGCTGTAGAAGGTCTCCAAGAATTTCGGCAGCATATGCAGGAAGCTGAAGGGTCGTATGCCCTTATCGGCGGCACAGCATGCGACATTTTGCTCGCGGAGGCGGGACTTTCGTTTAGGGCGACCCACGATTTTGATGTGGTCATTGTCGCCGATGACCGGTTGCCTCAGACGGCCGAAGCCATATGGACCTTGGTGCGTGATGGCGGCTACCGCTGCGGCTGGGGTGAAAGCGAAGCCTCGTGTTTTTATCGGTTTACGGAACCAAAGAGGCCGGGTTATCCCCATATGATCGAGCTCTTCGCGAAGTGCCCCGACTTTCTAAAGGCTCGTGAGGGAGTTGATGTGACGCCAATTCACGTTGATGAAAACATAAGCAGTCTTTCGGCTATTTTGCTGGACGATGCCTACTACAGCTTGTTTCTTCAGGGAATTCGGACAGTAGACGGTGTTTCGGTCCTGGATACGGAATACATTGTCCCGTTCAAAGCGAAGGCGTATCTCGACCTAAAAGCTAGAAGGGAGGCCGGGGAGAACGTTGACTCGAGGAAGGTCAAAAAGCATAAACGCGATGCGCTGAGGCTTGCTCAGCTGCTTGGCGAGTCGGAAGGTGTCGATCTGGGCGGAGAACTGAAGGACGATATGCTTGCGTTTGTTAAAGATTGCGAGGTGGGCGACGTCAATCTGAAACAGATCGGGGTTGCGGGCGTAACGATGGCGCAGTTGCTCGAGACGATGAAAGCAACATATGGCTTGATTGGTTGAGTGGGGTTACGTGGCCCGAACGGTGCAGCCTAGCTGCGTTGTCCGGCGCATGAGCTCGCTAATCGGCTATTATTTGTTTAGACAACCTGAGCTGTAAAGGAGTGACCGGCGATGGTGCAGGGCGCCAAACATATGAAGAGCAACAACGCTGCGGCCAGCGGCGGCTCAAGCCCCCAGCCCAAACCTCGACCAAAGCCTAAGCGTCGTCGCAAGCGGCTGCCGCGCTGGGCCGACCGACTCATCACCATCGTCATCATCCTTATTGGCGTGGGCCTTATGACTTGGCCGTGGATCTTGGACCGGCTCGAGGCCTCGGGCGTGTTCAACCAGATCAGCACCGTGTCCAGCACCGTGGACGCGCTCTCCGAAGAGGAGCGCGAGCGCATTCTGCTGCAGGCTCGCTCCTTTAACGAGCAGCTAGCCGGCGAAGCCACCGAGCTTTCCGCCGACCAGATCGAGCCCTACGATCAGCAGCTCATCTTTGACCGCGACCCCATGATGAGTTGGGTCGAGATCCCCTCCATCGACGTGAGTATGCCTATTTACCACGGCACGAGCGAGGAAGTCCTTATGGCGGGCGTCGGCCACCTGGAGGGCACGAGCCTACCGGTGGGCGGCAGCTCGACGCATTGCGTGCTCACCGCGCACTCGGGCATGCGCAACCTGAGCATGTTCGACGACATCCACTCGCTGGAGCCCGGCGACCTGGTACTGCTGCACACCATGAACAAGACGCTCGCCTACAAGATGGTGGACTCCGAGGTCGTGCTGCCCGAGGAGATGGAGTCGCTGACCATCGAGCCCGGCGCCGACAAGGTGACGCTCGTCACCTGCACGCCCTATGGCGTGAACGACCATCGTCTGCTGGTGCATTGCGTGCGCACCAAGTACAGCAAGATGGACGTCGACAAGCAAAAGTCGCTGGCCGGCCGCCACTGGGGCAAGCGCGAGTTCGCCGTGCTCATCGTGGTTATTGCCATTGTGCTGTTGCTGCTGGACATTGTGGTCCACGCGGTCCGTAAACGCCGCAAGGCCAAGGCCTCGGCATAGCCATTGTTCGGAACCACCACAATGGGGACAGGCACCTTTGTGGTGGTCGGGGCTTTCAAACCGTCCCAACATTCGATGAAAATCGCGATTTTGGCGAAAAACGTCGAATGTTGGGACGGTTTTTGTTGTGGGCGAGACGGTTTTCGCCGCAGGTCCGCCGGGTCGCGCCCTGCCAACCCGCCGTCCTCGTTACGTTTTCGCTGCATTTGGGTAAAGCGCCTGCTCCAAGCCGGCGTTGCCCTGTATACTAGAGCGGTTTAACTGTTATGCGGAAGGGAGCGCCTATGGCACTCAGCGAGAAAGACGTGCGCGGCATCGCCGAGTACGCAAAGATCGCACTGACCGATGACGAGCTCACCCAGATGACGTCCTACATGAACGACGCCGTCCAGATGCTCGAGCCCGTCTTGCAATATGACTTGCCCGACGTGGAGCCCACGTTCCATCCCATCGGAAGCCTGTCCAACGTGATGGGCGACGACCTGCGCGAGCCCGAGCGCGACCTGCCGCTCGACGTTGCGCTGGAGAACGCTGGTAGCGCGCGCGACCGTTACTTCCGCGTGCCGTCCATTTTGGGAGAGGGGGAGAGCGAGTAATGGCCCAGAGCTTCGATTCCCTTACCGCCGCCCAGATCGCCGCGGGCGTTGCCGCCGGCGACTTTACCGCTACCGAGGTGGCCCAGGCCTCCCTTGCCGCCATCGAGGCGCGCGAGGGCGGGGTCCAAGCATTCCTGCAGGTGGCGCCCGAGCTTGCGCTTGAGGCCGCCGCGCGCGTGGATGCCGACCGTGCCGCCGGAAAGCCGCTGCCCCCGCTCGCGGGCGTGCCGCTGGCCATCAAGGACAACATGAACCTTGTGGGCACGCGCACCACCTGCGCTTCCCGTATGCTCGAGAACTACCAGAGCGTCTACACCGCCACCTGCGTCCAGCGTATGCTCGATGCCGGCTGCCTGCCCATGGGCAAGGCCAACATGGACGAGTTTGCCTTTGGCAGCTCCACCGAGAGCTCGGCCTTCCACCGCACCAACAACCCCTGGGATACCGAGCGCGTGCCCGGCGGCTCCTCGGGCGGCTCCGCTGCTGCCGTCGCCGCGGGCGAGGTCGCGCTCTCGCTGGGCTCGGACACCGGCGGCTCCATCCGCCAGCCGGCGGCGCTCTGCGGCGTGGTGGGCCTTAAGCCCACGTATGGCGCCGTGAGTCGCTACGGCGTGGTGGCCTTTGGCTCGTCGCTCGACCAGGTCGGTCCCTTTGGCCGCACGGTCGAGGACGTCGCGCTGGCCATGAACGCGCTTACCGGCGCGGGCCACGATCCGTACGACTGCACCAGCCAGGACTGCGCCGTCGACTTTACCGAGCACCTCAACGACAGCATCGAGGGCAAGCGCGTGGGCATCATCCCCGCGTTTATGGAGGCCGAAGGCCTGACGCCCGAGGTCAAGGCCGCTGTTCAGCGCGCCGCCCAGGAGCTGCAGAACCAGGGTGCCGAGCTGGTCGAGGTCGACCTGCCGCACCTGGATGCCGCTATCGCCGCCTACTACGTCATCGGCCCGGCCGAGGCGTTCTCCAACCTGGCCCGTTTCGACGGCATTCGCTACGGCTACCAGGAGGAGGGCTGCGCCAACCTGTCCGACCAGAGCTCGCTGTCGCGCGCCCACGGCTTTGGTGCCGAGGCCAAGCGCCGTCAGATGCTCGGCGCCTACCTGCTGAGCTCAGGCGTGTACGACAAGTACTACTACGCTGCGCAAAAGGCCCGCACGCTCATCACGCAGGACTACGACGCCGCGTATGCCAAGGTGGACACGATCCTGATGCCCGCCTCGCCGCGCACGGCCTTTAAGTTTGGTGAGATCAGCGATCCCACGCAGATGTACCTGTCCGACCTGTACACCATTTCGCTCAACATCTGCGGCAACGGTGGCATCTCGGTGCCGCTGGGCCTGGGCGAGGACAGCAAGCTGCCCGTTTCTGCCCAGCTGGTGGGACCTGCCTTTAAGGACCGTCAGCTGCTCACGTTTGCCCGCGCCCTGGAGCGCGGCTTTGCCGATGCCGCCACGGGTGCGCCCGCGCTTTCCGTCGCGCCCGATTTTGCCGGGAAGGGAGGCGAGCTGTAATGAAGGAGCTTTCCGAGGTCCTGCAGGATTGGGAGGCCGTGATCGGCCTGGAGATCCATACCGAGCTCACCGCACTCGACACCAAGATGTTCTGCAACTGCAAGCTCAGCCACGATGACGAGCCCAACGCCAACGTGTGCCCGGTGTGCCTGGGCCTGCCCGGCGCCCTGCCGGTGCCCAACAAGCGCGCCATCGAGAGCATCGTCAAGGCCGGTCTCGCCACCAACTGCGAGATTCAGCGCCACTCGATGTTCTACCGCAAGCACTATTTCTATCCCGATATGGCCAAGAACTTCCAGACCACGCAGGGTCCGGTCGCCTTTGCCATGTACGGCCATCTTGATCTTGACGTGACCGGTCGCGGTGCCGCCGAGCGCCCCGACTGCGCGTTTGGCGAGGCCGAGGCCCAGAGCCTGGCGAGCGCTTCGGCCAATGCCGAGGGCTTGTCCACGTCCATGTCCTCGACCATGCGCGAGGGCAACCAGCGCGCCGGTCATCTGGCCAGCTACGATGCGTCCAACCTGCAGATGCCCGAGCGCCGCGAGGACGGCTCCTACACGGTGCCCATCCGCATCCTGCGCATCCACATGGAGGAGGACGCCGCCAAGATGGTGCACGTGGGCGGTGCCGAGGGCCGCATCACCGCCGCGGCCGAGTCGCTCGTCGACTACAACCGCTGCGGCACGCCGCTGATCGAGCTCGTGACTGAGCCCGATCTGCGCACGCCCGAGGAGGCACGCTTGTTCATGGAGAAGCTCCGTCGTATCTTTGTGACGCTGGGCATTTCCGATTGCTCCATGGAGAAGGGCTCCATGCGCTGCGACGGCAACGTGTCGCTGCGCCGCCGCGGCGAGACCAAGCTGGGCACCAAGACCGAGCTCAAGAACCTCAACTCGTTCAAGAGCCTGCACGACGGCCTTGCCTACGAGATCTGCCGCCAGGCCGAGGTGCTCGAGGAGGGCGGCATCATCTATCAGGAGACCCGCCACTGGGAGCCCAGCCGCAAGCGCACCGTGGTCATGCGCGTGAAGGAGACGGCCGACGACTATCGCCTGTTCCCCGATCCCGACCTGGCGCCGTTCGACCTGGACGACGAGTTTATCGACCGCTGCCGTGGCGAGATTCCCGAGCTGCCCGATGCCAAGCGCGCCCGCTTTGAGGCCGACTTTGGCATTAAGGCGGCCGACGCCGAGCAGATCGCCGGCGACCCCGAGTTTGCCGAGTTCTTTGAGGCAGCCGCTGCCGGTATGGCCGGCAAGGAGGCCCAGACGGTCGCGAACCTGCTGGTCAACGAGATGATCGCCTACCTTAAGGGCGCGGGCGCGTCGCTCGTCGAGTCCGGCATCGCGCCGGCTCAGGTGGCCGCACTTGCCAAGCTGTTGGCGACCGATGTCATCAGCTCCAACCAGGCGCACGAGGTCTTTGAGGCCATGGCCCAGACCGGCGACGACCCCAACAAGATCGTCGACGAGCGCGGTATGCGTCAGGTGAGCGATGCCGGCGCGCTGCAGCCGATCGTGGACGAGGTGCTGGCAAACTGCGCCGAGCAGGCGCAGCAGTACCGCGACGGCAACCAGAAGGTCATCGGCTTTTTGGTGGGCCAGTGCATGAAGGCGAGCCGCGGCAAGGGCAACCCGAAGCTCTTCAACGAGTTGCTGAGAACGTCGCTCTCGTAAGCGGGAACCGAGGGGCCGGGCACAGGGCCTTGCCTCTCAATTTCGGACAGCCCTGACTCACGACGGAGGCGCCACTGGCGCCTCCTGTTCGTGCGGAACTCATTGAGAGGCAAGGCCCTGCGCCCGGCCCCTCGGTTCCGCGACGACTCGGCCGTTCGGGTCAGGCGGGCTGAATGGAATAGAGTGAATGAGGGCGCCGATGGCGCCCTCATTCTTTATATATGTTGGGAACGCCAAGCGGTGGGGGTGGTGCCGGTGTGTTGCTTGAAGGCTTGGGCGAAGGCGGCCTGCTGAGGGTAGCCTAGACGCTCTGCAACCTGCGCTATCGTGAGCGCGCTATCGGCCAAAAGGTCCTGTGCTCGCTCCATACGGCGTCTGCGGATGTAGGCGCCCAGGGACTCGCCAGTTTGGGCCTTAAAGGTGGCGCATAGCTTGGAGCGGCTTGTGTAGAGCCTCTCGGCTACCTCGTTGATACCCACACGTCTGCCTTTGTCGAGCGCGCGCTCAATCATTGCCGTTGCTTCTTCGGCAATGGTTATGCTGGCGCGTGTGTCTGCCGCCCGCCGCGCCTGCTTGTGGGCCGCGCGCGAACAGGCGAGCTCCGCGACCATGGTCTCCACGATGCCTTGCATATAGACGTGTCCGCCTACGGTGCGGGCGCGGTCCTCGTTAATCCGGCGCAGCGTGTGGCAGATGGCAGACGTCGCCTCCTCGTGCCACGACTCGGCAAACGCTTCAAAGACTCCCACGAACTCAGTGGGATACCGATGCTCCAGCTCGTCAAAATACCCGGGCAAAAAGAGCACCGAGCGCGAGTGATAGAGCCGCCCTGCAAACAGTGGGCTTAACTCCTCGCCACAGTTATCTTGGATAAAGCTGCACACGGCATTGTTTGGCCACGGTCCATGCAGGGGTTTAAGGTTCGCAGGCGTTATGCCGGCTTCGGGCATGCACATGAGCGTGGGCGCGCTGACCTCGCTCACGCATGCGTACGGTTCGGGTGTGTATTCGGCCAGGTACATATCGTGCGTCGGGGTAATGTAATGCTCCATGACGATGCAGGCAGGGGAGAGGGGCATGATCCATGCGCGTCCGTGCGCCCGATCGTTTGCCACCTCGCCGGTAAAGACGGCGCCCTTGCCGGTAAGCTCCAGGCCAAACTGCTCAAACTGCGGTGCGTAGAGCTCGGTTATGTCGGTCGCTGCCCGCCGTATTTGCAAAAGCGTCCCTTTCCTTTGCAGAAACGTCCACGCCTGGCTCGATTGTGAGCCATGGCTAACACATCAATGATAAGTTCATTACGGTTAACTCTCAAGCCGTTAGAAAGGAATCTCATGGCAAAGGGGTCAAAAAGGGAAGGCGGCGGTATCGGCGAGCTGCTTGCATATGCCGGCGACCGCAAATTCCTAACGTATTTGGGCATGGCTCTCTCGGCGCTCTCGCAGCTGCTGAGCTTTGGCCCGTTCGTGTGCATTTGGCTTGTCGCGCGCGATCTGATCGCCGTGGCGCCTAACTGGAGCGAAGCCTGCGGCATCGCGACGTATGGCTGGTGGGCCGTGGGGTTTGCGCTGGCAAGCATCGTGGTCTATTTCGTGGGGCTCATGTGCACGCACCTGTCTGCGTTTCGCTGCGCGTCCAATATTCGCAAGACTACGAGCGAGCACCTGCTTAAGCTGCCGCTTGGCTACTTTGACACACACGCCACCGGTGAGCTGCGCCGTATCGTAGACGGATGCGCCGCCTCCACCGAGACCCTGCTCGCGCACATGCTACCCGATATCGCCGGCGCCACCGCCATGGTCGCAGGTCTGCTCGTGCTGCTTTTCGCCCTCGATTGGCGCTTGGGCGCGGCATGCCTTATCTCGGTCGCCGTTTCGCTTGGCGCCATGGCCACCATGATGAGCGGCAAGGGCGCCGAGTTCATGAAGGCCTACATGGGCGCGCTGGTCAAGATGAACAAGACCGGTACCGAATACGTACGCGGCATTCCCGTGGTCAAGGTGTTTCAGCAGACGGTCTATTCCTTTAAGGCGTTCCACGACGCGATCGCCGAATACGCCGACATGGCACAAAGCTATGCGGGCACGTTTTGCCGAGGTCCGCAGGTACTCAACCTTGCCGCGCTCAATGGTCTTGTGACATTCCTGTTGCCCGTGGCGTTGCTGTTGGCGCCGGGCGAGACGGACTTCGCGCATTTTATGGCCAACTTCACGTTTTACGCGATGTTTTCGGCCGTGGTGCCGACGGCCATGACCAAGCTCATGTTTGTGGGCGAGGCCTCTCAGATGAGTGCCGATTCGCTGGCGCGCATCCGAAGCGTTATGGATTCCAAGCAGCTCTCCGTGCCTGCCCAGCCCAAGCACCCTGCTGGCAGCGATGTGCGCTTTGAGGACGTGAGCTTTACCTACGAGGGTGCCGAAGCGCCTGCCGTCGATCATGTGAGCTTTAGCGTTCCCGCAGGCAGCACCCTTGCGCTGGTGGGCCCCTCGGGCGGCGGCAAGTCGACCTGCGCAAGCCTGATCCCGCGTTTTTGGGATGTTTGTTCGGGTCGCGTGCTTGTGGGCGGCGTAGACGTTCGCGATATGGATCCGCACGAGCTCATGGACCAGGTCGCCTTTGTGTTCCAGACCAACCAGCTGTTCCGCCAAACACTTGCCGATAACGTGCGCGCCTCCAAGCCTACGGCCACTGACGACGAAGTGCGCGCGGCCCTCTCCGCAGCTCAGTGCGACGACATTGTGGCCAAGCTTCCACAGGGCATCAATACCATGCTCGGTGCCGGCGGAGCATATCTTTCGGGCGGCGAGGTCCAGCGCGTGGCACTCGCCCGCGCGATCCTTAAAGACGCGCCTATCGTGGTGCTCGATGAGGCCACGGCGTTTGCCGACCCCGAGAACGAGGCGCTCATCCAGCGCGCCTTTAGCAAGCTGGCGGCGGGTCGCACGGTCATTATGATTGCGCACCGACTCTCGACTGTAGTGGGGGCCGACAAGATCGTGGTGCTCAATCAAGGTAGCGTGCAGGAGGCCGGCACCCATGCCGAGTTGCTGTCCCAAGAGGGTCTGTATGCCAAGATGTGGGCCGAATACGAACAGGCCGCGAGCTGGAAGATCACTGCTGCCGCGGATGCCGCCGTCACGAAGGGAGGCGAGGCCTAAATGTTAGCCTCATTCCAAAAGAAGTATTTCCTATCCGATAAAGGCGTCGCCGGCGTAAAACGCGGCATTTTCTGGACCGCGCTCACTAATCTCATTACCATGGCCGGCATGGGCTTATTGTTCCTGGTCATGGCCGGTTTTGTCGAACATCTCGCCACCGGTGCCGACCTGCCGGATGCCCTGCCGATTGTGGGCGGCCTCCTGGTCTTTTTCGTGTTGCTCTTTGCCTCTAACTGGCAGCAGTATTACTACACCTACTGCATCTTTTACGAGGAGTGCGGCAAGCAGCGTATGGAGATCGCCGAGCGCTTGCGCAAGCTGCCGCTGTCGTTTTTTGGCCGTCGTGATCTGGCCGATTTAACCGAGACCATTATGGGCGACGTCCAGGCCATGGAGCACGCCTACAGCCACGTGCTGGGAGAGCTTTGGGGTGCCATCATCGCAAGCGTCATTGTGTTCGTGGCGTCGCTGTTCTTTTGCTGGCAGCTGGCGATCGCGGCGTTTTGGAGCGTTCCCGTGGCCTTTGTCGTGCTGTATCTGACGCGCGGCCCCATGATCCCGGTGTTCGACCATGTGCGTGCCGAGAAGGTCAAGGTTACCGAGGCGATCCAGGAGACGCTCGACTGCGTGCGCGAGATCCGCGCCACCAACCAGGAGGCTCATTATCTTGAGGGGCTCAACGCCGTGATCGATGCCGAGGAGCGCGAGACCACCAGAGGCGAGCTCGCCAATGGGCTTTTGGTCAACTCCGCCTTTGCCATCCTGCGCCTGGGGATTGCCACCACGTTGGTCACGGGCGCTGCGATGGTCGCCTCCGGCCAGGTCGACTTTTTGATGATGTTTGCCTTCCTGCTTATGGTGAGCCGCATCTATGCGCCCTTTGATCAGGCGCTGATGCTGATGTCCGAGCTGTTTGCCGCCGAGTCGTCGGCCAAGCGCATGCGTTCCATCATGGAAGAGCCCGTGGCGCGGGGCAGCGAGCAGTTTGAGCCCGTAGGCCACGATGTGGTGTTCGATCACGTGGCATTTGGCTATGGTGCGGGCGAGGACGGCCGCGCCGGCGAGAAAGTTCTTACCGATGTGAGCTTTACCGCCAAGGAAGGCGAGGTCACGGCACTGGTCGGTCCTTCGGGCTCCGGTAAGTCCACGGTGAGCCGCCTGGCCGCGCGCTTTTGGGACGCCACCGAAGGCACGGTCACCGTGGGCGGCGTGGATGTTGCGAGCGTGGATCCCGAGGTGTTGCTGCGCGACTACGCCATTGTGTTCCAAGACGTGCTGCTCTTTGACGACACGGTGATGGGAAACATCCGTCTTGGTCGTCGCGATGCCACCGATGAGGAAGTGCTTGCTGCCGCGCGTGCCGCCAACTGCGACGAGTTTGTGAGCCGCATGCCGCAGGGCTATGACACCATGATCGGCGAGAACGGCTCCAAGCTGTCCGGCGGTGAGCGCCAGCGCATCTCTATCGCCCGCGCGCTGCTCAAAGACGCGCCGATCGTGTTGCTGGACGAGGCGACGGCGAGTTTAGATGTGGAGAACGAGACCGTGGTGCAGCAGGCGCTCTCCCGCCTGCTCGCAGGCAAGACGGTTATCGTTATTGCCCACCGTATGCGTACGGTGGAAAATGCCGACAAAATCGTTGTACTCAAGGATGGTGTGGTTGCCGAGCAGGGCACTCCGGCGCAGCTCAAGGCGGCAGGTGGAGAATTCGCTCGCATGGTGGCGCTGCAAAAGGAAGCAGCTACCTGGCAGTTGTAAGAAGGGGCAAAGGGACAGTCCCTTTCTCACATTGACAATCGGTTACTCCGCATCGTTAATTTTCAAAAGGTTAGCCATGGCTGACCTAGATAGTTAGATAAAATTGAGATATTTCAAAAGCGTGCTCGAGCAAACTTGTTTACTCGGGTGCTGAAGCACCATGCCGCGTCCAATGCGGCAAAAGGGAGAAGCAACATGAAGAAGTCGACGTTCAATACCCTGCTTGTCGGTGGCGGTTTTCTGCTTGGCACGGCCGGCATCAAGCTGCTTACCAGCGCTCCGGTCAAGAATGCCTGCGTTCAGGGCATTGCGTGCGGCATGCGCATCAAGAACGGCTACCAGGACATGGTCGAGCAGGCCAAGGCTAATGTCGACGACATGGTTGCCGAGGCTGCTTACATCACCCAGAGCGAGGCCGCTGCTGACGAGGCAGCCGAGTAACGCTCCCAGGCACAAACTATGAGATTCTCGATTATTAGCGAGATCCCCGGCAGGACCCGTCTTCAATTGGCGGGTCCTGTGCCAGAGAGCGATCTCGATGCACTTCTTAAGCTTGGCGGCGACATCGACGGCGTGCACAAGGTGCGCGTCTACGGCCGCATCGGCCAGATGGCACTCGAATACGACGAGTCGCGCCGCGATGCCGTGCTGGCCGCCGTCGGTGCGCTCGACGCTCAGGCCATTGCCGACGCAAAGACAGGCTACGTGATGCAGCTTGAGCCACGCAAGCACAAGCTCGTCATGGATCTTGCCACACTTATCGGTGCCCATTACGCACGTCGCTGGTTCTTGCCGACGCCTCTGCGTGCGGTGTTTGTCGTGGCCGGTTACATGGCATTTTTGCGCGCCGCCCTTCATGAGCTCGCGCAGCCGCGCCTGACCGTTCCCGTGCTCGACGCTTCGGCCATCGGCATTTCGTTCGTCAAGCGTGATGTCGACACCGCGGGCCAGACAATGTTCCTGCTCAACGTGGGCGAGCTGCTCGAGGACTACACCCGCGCCATGAGCGAAAACGAGCTCATCAACTCGCTGCTCGATGTGCCCGACAAGGCGCAAAAGGTCGTCGGCGACACCGAGGTAAGCGTTGCCGCCACCGAGCTCGAGCCCGGCGACTTGGTCGCCGTGCGCACCGGCATGTCCATCTGCATCGACGGTGTTGTCGAGCAGGGGAGCGCTATGGTCAACCAGGCGACCCTGACCGGCGAGCCGCTGGCCGTCGAGCGCAGCGTGGGCGACGACGTGTTCGCCGGTACCGTCGTGGAAGACGGCGGCATCTTGGTGCGCGTGCGCGCCAATACGGCGCAAACCAAACTGCGCTCAATCGTCTCGCTCGTGCAGACGGCCGACTCGCTCAAGTCCGAGGGCCAGTCGCATATGGAGGACCTTGCCAACAAGATCGTCCCGTGGAACTTCCTGCTCGCGGGCCTGGTTGCGCTCACCACGCGCAGTCTCATCAAGACCTCCGCGGCACTGATGGTCGACTACTCGTGCGCACTCAAGCTCACGGGTTCCGTTGCCGTCATGACTGCCATGAGCGATGCTGCCAAGATGGGCGTTATGGTCAAGGGCGCTAAGTACTTTGAGTCGTTTGCCAAGGCCGATACCATTGTCTTTGACAAGACCGGTACGCTGACCGAGGCCCAGCCGCGCCTAGCTTGCGTGCTCACGACCGACGGCTGGAGCGAGGACGAGGTCCTGCGCCTTTCCGCTTGCTTGGAGGAGCATTTTCCGCATCCGGTGGCGCGTGCCGTGGTCAATGCGGCACGCGAGCGCGGGCTCGAGCACCGCGAGCGCCATGCCGCCGTCGAGTACATCGTGGCGCACGGCATCGCTTCGTCCATTGAGGGGCGTCGCGCCATCATCGGTTCCGCGCACTTTGTATTCGAGGATGAGGGCGCGCAGCTCGAGTCCGACATTAAGGAGCAAATCGAGCTCCAGATGCAGGGCCTGTCGCCGCTGTATCTGGCGGTCGATGGCAAGGTCGTCGGCGTGCTCGGCATCGAGGATCCGCTCAAGCCCGGGGTCCGTGAGGCCATCGCCGACCTGCATGCGCTGGGCGTCAAGCACGTGGTCATGCTCACGGGTGACTCCGAGCGCACGGCCGAGCGCATTGCGCGCGAGGCGGGCGTTGACGAGTTTAAGGCCGAGCTGCTGCCCGAGGACAAGTACGCCTATGTGGAGCGCATTAAGAGCGAGGGGCGCCATGTTGCCATGGTGGGCGACGGCGTCAACGATTCGCCGGCGCTGGGCCTGGCCGACGTGGGCTTGGCCATGGGCGGCGGAAGCGACATCGCCAAGGAGGTCGCCGATATCATCCTGACCGATACGGATCTTGCCGCGATCGTGCGCCTGCGCCGCATGAGTCAGGGGCTTATCGACCGTCTGACGAGTTCGTATTCCAAGGTGATGCTCACCAACTCGGCGCTGTTGGCGCTGGGGATCACCGGCGCGATTACCCCGCAGACGTCGTCGCTGCTGCACAACGGCTCGACGATTGCCTACAGCCTGAGCAACGCGAAGGCTTACCTGCGCTAGCAGACGTGTTCGCCCACGTTATCTGGCCTGCGCCCAGACGGCATCGGCGTCGTTCGGGCGCAGGTCTTTTGCATTTGACCATTTGCTAGCTTCTCTATATAGTGTTGCTAGCGGTGCTAGCAATTGAAGGGAGCGGGTCAACGTGGGTGCTGTTAGCGGCATGGCACAGGTGAACGTTCGCGTAGACCGCCAGGTCAAGAACCGTGCCGAGGAGGTACTGCGGCTTTCGGGCGGGTCACTGCCCGAGCTCATCAAAAAGGTGGTGGCCAAGGTCGCGCAGGGTGGTGGACAGTGTGAGGAAGTGCTGTCTGCCGTTGATGGCCGGCAGCAGACCGTCGCGCCCGATACTCCGTTCGCCGCATCATGGGCAGCGGCAGACCGGCTTTATGCAGATTTGGGCATCGCTACATCGCCCGTATCCGACGATCGCGGTTGGGACACAATCTATTCCGACGCCATGGATGAGCATTATCGCCAAAAGGGGATGATCCAGTGAGTGGGGCGCCTCTCAAGATCATGGTGGACGCCAACGTATGGGTTGATTCGTTTTGCGTCGACCATGCCGAGTCGCTTGCCGCGCGTGCGTTTATTGGGCGGGCGACGGAGACGGGGGCGTTGCTGTTCTTTCCGGTGCATATCGCTAAGGACGTGCTGTACGTTGTCCAACACGAACTGAAGCGTAGCGTTCTTGCCAGTGGGGGAGCGCTCGACGAGGCATCTGCCCGCGCAATTGGCGATGCGGCGTTGGCGTTTGTTCGGAACATGACCGAAAACGCCACGGCCGTGGGTGCAGATGCGTCGGACCTTTGGCTGGCCGACAAATACTTAGCGCTCCATCGCGATTACGAGGACAACTTGGTACTCGCCGCGTGCAAGCGCGCACAGGTCGATTACTTGGTGACCAACGATCGCAAGCTGCTCGAACATGCTGATCTTGCAGCAAAGACCCCGCGTCAAATGATGCCGATTTTGGCCTTGGCCGAACGCGGCGGCGCGGCAATCGGTTGACGCGAACTGTTTGCGGGCCTCTTGGGCGACGATGCACCAAGGGACCCGCGTCTGCTATTTACAAAAGCTCGGCCTTGATGGCGGGACTTTCTGCGAGCAGCTCGGCTGCCTTTTCGTCGGAGCTGTCGAGTGCGGCCAGACTGCGGTAGACCCACTCGTTGACCTGGGTGTTCTTGACGCCTGCGGTCTGCATAAGGGCGCCTACTTCGCGGATTGCTGCGAACAGATTGGCTTTGGGACCCGCGAGCTCGACCTCGATGCCGTGGTAGGCGGCCACGCCGCGGTTCTCACTCACGTGGTCGATAAAGCCCTCGACGGTCTCAAGCTGCTGGGCGAGAGTTGCATCATCGTCAGCGTCCAGCGCGACGAGTGCGTTCGATACCGTGAGGGCGGGATGTCCGCAGGGGACAAAGCCCTCGATGACATCCATAGCTTCGGTAATGGTCGAGCCCAAGCCTGCAAGGGCATTGACGAGTTGCTGTTTGGTATCCATAACGGTCCTTTCGACGGGTCAATGTTGCTTGGCGAAAATATACGTGACGCGATCGGTAACAAAAGTGCGAAGTGCGGCGCACATTGGGGTCTTCACAGCTCGTGCATAGAACAGCTGTCCGCTTTCAGAACGTGGTAAGATAACACTCCACAAGTGGGGCTCGCCCCGCATGTTCCTTGAAAAGTCGACGGTTGTCGGGTACTCGTGCCCAATGCCATCCAGACTTTCCCGACATTCGGGGGCGACTGGTTTCGACACGATAGCTCTGAGAGAGGAAGCAAGCCGAGGTCTCCTCGCCTCGTTAAACAGGGGTACCGTCAAATTGAATTGACAACAACTCTTCTTTTGAGCCTATGGCTCTCGCTGCTTAATTTATTGCGGCGCGTCAACCCGGTGATTTCCCCGACACCGGCGCGACGTCATTTTAGGGGAATGCTCCTGCGCACGTAATCGGTATGGTGCGGGCTAAGATCGAACCGGTTAGGACGCCGCGAGCGTGTCGCTGCGCGCAAAGCGTCCGAGACTAAACCAGCGACTGAGCTTGGAGATGCCAATCAGGGGGCTTTCGTGGACCGGAGTTCGATTCTCCGCGCCTCCACCATAAGTAACAGGCAGGTAGATATTTGTATCTACCTGCCTTTTTATTATTAGTCCGTACCGCGGAGAATCGAACTCTATGCAGGGCGCGGGCGTAAAGAAAACGCCTCAGTGACTCAGACCGGGACACGCTTTCCCAATGGCAGCTCAAGCGGAAAGCGCATCCCGGAATCTAAGCTCGGAATGGGATTCATTTTCCGGAAGACGCCTCAAGCGGAAACTGTATCCCGGAATCCGCGCTCAGAACGGGTCGCGCTTTCCCAATGACGGTCCAAGCGGAAAGCGCATCCCGGAATCCCGTCTCAAACTGGGACGCACTTTCCGCTTCACCTGCCGCCTCGAAAAACCTGCGCGCCCTCCATTCCAAAACTGGGTAGAAGAAAGCCAAAACGAAACAGCGGGAGGTCAATATGACTGCAGAAGATAAGGCAAAGAACGCCGGCAAGGTCGCGCTCGTCTTGGAGGGTGGCAGTTTTCGCGGGCAGTTTACCGCCGGCGTGCTCGACGTTCTCATGGAGGCCGGTGTCGAAATTCCGGCGGTGTACGGCGTCTCGGCCGGTGCGCTCAATGGCGTCAACTACAAGTCGCACCAGATCGGTCGCACCAACCGAGTCAATTTGACCTTCTGCAATGACAACCGCTACATGGGTGCCGCATCCTTCGCATCCACGGGCTCCATCGTGGGTTACGACTTTATCTTCAACGATATCCAGGACCGCCTGGATCCCTTTGACAACGAGGCGTTCGACGCGAGCCCCATCGAGATGTACGCCGTCGCGACGGACATGCTCTTTGGAACTGCCGCATACCTGCCGGTCAAAAGCGCCGTGCTCGACCTCGATGCTGTGCGCGCCTCTACCTCGCTGCCGCTGGTGACGCCGTCGGTCGAGATCGACGGGCACAAATACGTCGACGGCGGTGTAGCCGATTCGGTTCCTATCGAGCATGTGCTGGAGGAGGCCGGCTTCGAGCGCGCGGTTGTCATCGTCACCCAGGACCGCTCGTATGAGAAAAAGCCCTACGAGTTTTTGCCGGCGGCGCGTGCGCGCTATGCCGACTATCCCTATCTGCTCGAGGCTATCGAGACGCGCCACGACCGCTATAACCTCCAGCGCATGCACCTGTGGAAGTATGAGCGCGAGGGCCGCGCGCTGGTCGTCGCTCCGCAAAAGCCGGTCGAGGTCGGCCACGTTGAGCACGATCCGGCAAAGCTTCTCGACCTGTATATCCAGGGTCGCCAGGAGGCAAAGCGTTTGCTGGGAGATATCGAGACATTTGTCGAGCGCTAGCGCTGCAACGTCACGGCTCGTGGATGACATGTGCAGAAACTCTGGTCGGAGCCAAAATACCTGTTGACTCGTACGGCGAGCGGGGTAATATGGACGGGTTACTTGCAGAGCCCCGTGAATCTCTGTAACAACACGTACTGTACATGGAGGAGTCTAAGTGATTTCGAAATCGACTCACTACGCCAAGCAGGGCGAGGTCCAGCGCAACTGGGTTCTCGTCGACGCCGATGGTGCTGTCCTGGGCCGTCTTGCCACCCAGATCGCAATGATCCTGCGCGGTAAGAACAAGCCCCAGTTCACGCCCAACAGCGACTGCGGCGACTTCGTTGTCGTCATCAACGCCGATAAGGTCCAGCTTACCGGTAACAAGGCCGACACGAAGACCTATTATCGCCACAGCGGCTACAACGGCGGCCTCAAGGCTGAGAGCTTCCGCCAGGCTATGGAGAAGCACCCGGAGAAGGTCATCGAGCGCGCCGTTCGCGGTATGCTGCCTAAGACCACCCTCGGCCGTGCCCAGATGACCAAGCTTAAGGTCTACGCTGGTGCCGAGCATCCGCATGCTGCCCAGAACCCCACGAAGATTGAGCTGGAGGCTTAAAGATGGCTGAGAACACCGTTGTCTACCAGGGTACCGGCCGTCGTAAGAACGCCGTCGCCCGCGTCCGTCTCGTCCCCGGCACCGGCAAGGTGACCATCAACAAGCGTGACGCCGAGCAGTATTTCGGCCGTCATCAGCTCGTTGAGAACGCCCTTGCTCCCTTCAAGGTGACCGACACCGCCGGTCAGTTCGACGTTATCGCTCTGTGCGATGGCGGCGGCATCTCCGGTCAGTCCGGCGCTCTGCGCCTGGGCATCGCCCGCGCTCTTCTGAACGCTGGCGACTACCGTGCTGACCTCAAGAAGGCCGGTTTCCTTACGCGCGATGCTCGCGTGGTCGAGCGCAAGAAGTACGGCCTCAAGAAGGCCCGCCGCGCTCCCCAGTTCTCCAAGCGCTAAGGTTTTATCTCCTTACGAGATACAATGTACAAGCGGGGCCTGCCGATTCCTCGGCGGGTCCCGCTTTTCTTTTTCGACTAGGGTGGGCGGTTGTATATCGCCTGCTAGGGAAGGAGCGATCCTATGCCCCAGAACATCTTCGGTACCGATGGCGTCCGTGGCGTCGCCAACGCCGACCTCTCGTGCGACCTCGCGTTTCGCCTGGGCCGCGCGGCGACCAAGTTCCTTGGCCCAGACATCTGCATCGGCCGCGATACGCGTCTTTCGGGCACCATGCTCGAGAGCGCTCTGACTGCCGGCATCATGGCCGAGGGCGGCCGTCCGCACTGCTGCGGCGTCATCCCCACGCCTGCCGTGGCGCTGCTCACCGTCCAGAACGAGCTCGATGGCGGCATCGTCATCTCTGCTTCGCATAATCCGCCGGAGTTCAACGGCATCAAGTTCTTTAGCCGCAAGGGCATGAAGCTTCCCGATGCGGTCGAGGAAGAGATCAGCGCCTGGGTCATGTCCGAGGAAGCCATGGCTGCCGACACGCTGCCGACCGGTGCCGGCGTGGGTCACATCATCAAGATGAAAGACGCCCGCAAGGCATATGTCGACCACGCCATCGATACGCTTGATGGCCTGAGGCTCGATGGCCTAGTCGTTGCCGTCGACTGCGGCCATGGCGCTTCTTGCCAGACCACGCCTGCCGCGCTGCAGCGCCTGGGCGCCACGGTCCATGCCATCAACACCGATTACTGTGGCACCGACATTAACGTTGAGTGCGGCTCCACTCACCTTGAGCCCCTGCGCGAGCTCGTGCTGCGCACCCATGCCGATATCGGCCTGGCTCACGACGGCGACGCCGACCGCGTGCTGTTCGTGGACAGCGAGGGCAACGAGATCGATGGTGACTACATCCTGGCCATCTGCGGCTCCGACCTGGCTGCCCGCGGCAAGCTCGCCAACTCCGAGATCGTCTCGACCGTTATGTGCAACCTGGGCTTCTCCATTGCCATGAAGGAGCAGGGCTTCGAAATGGTTCAGACTGCCGTGGGCGACCGCTATGTTCTTGAGCGTATGCTCGCGGACGGCGCCGTCATCGGCGGCGAACAGTCCGGCCACATCATCTTCCTGGAGCACAACACCACCGGTGACGGCCTGGTGACGGCTCTGCAGCTGCTGGCCGTGCTCAAGCGCACCGGTCGTACCCTCACCGATCTTGCCGGCATCATGAAGAAGTACCCGCAGGTACTCGTCAACGTGCATTCCGACAACAAGGCTGGTCTGGACGATTGCCAGCCCATCTGGGATGCCGTCGCTGCTGCCGAGAAGGAGCTTGACGGCCGCGGCCGCATTCTGGTGCGCCCGAGCGGTACCGAGCCGCTGGTCCGCGTTATGGCCGAGGCCGAGACGCACGAGCTGACCCAGCGCGTTGTCGACGACATCGTCGAGGTTGTCAAGCGCGAACTTCCCTAATGGTCAAAAACGAGTGCCAAGTGGTAAACTGTTAAGGCTATTTTGGTCGATTGGTATGTCCGAGGGGGAGCATGTTCACTAAAGTCCTAAGGTCTTTTGGTATGCGTGGTCGAGTCCTTACGCTGGATGCTCCCATCTCGGGCGACGTCATTCCGCTTTCCGAGGTAAACGACCAGACATTTGCCACCGGCCTTTTGGGCCAGGGCGTGGCGATTCAGCCTACCGGCACGCGTGTGATTGCACCGGCTGATGCCAAGGTCGAGGCCATTTTTCCCACGGGACACGCTGTTGCGCTTAACACGGTCGATGGCTTGGACGTGCTCATCCACGTTGGTTTGGACACTGTTCAGCTTGAGGGCAAGCACTTTACCGTACATGCGCAAGTGGGTGACATCGTCCATAAGGGCGATGTGCTCATTGAGTTCGATCGCGAGGCAATTGCTGCCGAGGGCTACGATGTGACGGTTCCCATCTTGGTGTGCAACTCTGTTGAGTTCTCGAGCATCAAGGGCTCCGTTGGCGTGCATGTCGAAGAGATGGACCAGCTCATCGTTGCTCGCGAGCGCTAACAAGTGCACGTGGCCATTAGCCTACAATTCAAACACGTTTACGGAGGGCGCCCTTGAAAGAGGACGCCCTCCGTGGCAAGATGGGATTTGTCCGAAGCTAAAAGGCTTCGGGTCACCGTGGACGGGCAGGGGCCTCGACGCGGCTAGACACGAGACACATACATTACGCGACCTCGCCCTGGTGGCCGCACACGTTGGTTGCGGCCGACGCGGGCCGCGGGCAAGTGCTTGTAAGGGGAGCCTTGCCTCTCTTGTACGAGAAAGGACGCGTAATGAAGATCATTAAAGCTAAAGACTACGAGGATATGAGCCGCAAGGCCGCCAATATCATCTCGGCGCAGGTTATCCTCAAGCCCGACTGTGTGCTGGGCCTTGCCACCGGCTCCACTCCGATTGGCGCCTACAAGCAGCTTGCCGCCTGGTACAAGAAGGGCGATGTCGACTTCGCCGAGGTCAGCACCTATAACCTGGACGAGTATCGCGGCCTTTCGCACGACGATCCCCAGAGCTATCACTACTTTATGCGTGAGAACTTCTTCGATCACATTAACATCGACCTCAACAACACGCATGTGCCCGACGGTTCCAACCCCGACGCCGCCGCTGCCTGCTCCGAGTACGACAAGATCGTCGCCGCCGCCGGTTACCCGGATCTGCAGCTGCTCGGCATTGGCAACAACGGCCACATCGGCTTCAACGAGCCCGATGACCACTTCTCCAAGGGCACGCACTGTGTCGACCTCACCGAGAGCACCATTCAGGCCAACAGCCGCCTGTTCGACAGCATCGACGACGTTCCCCGTCAGGCCTACACCATGGGCACCCAGACCATCATGTATGCCCGCATGATCCTGGTCGTCGCCAACGGCGAGGCCAAGGCTCAGGCCGTGCATGACATGTGCTATGGCCCGGTTACGCCCGCGTGCCCGGCTTCGATCCTGCAGCTGCACACCAACTGCGTTGTCGTTGCCGACGAGGCTGCCCTTTCGCTCTGCGAGTAGCGCGAATCCTGCACCTCGACATAGCCTTGCCTAAGGCCTCCGCTTTGCGGGGGCCTTTTTGTTATCCCTTTCCGCCCGCTTGACCAAAATCTTGCCGCAAGCTTGGCGAATGCCGGATGTCAAACAGCTTGATTCATTCCATACCAGATTCTATGCAAAAATGCCACTAAAAGGTCGTAGACGGTAGCGGGTGCTAGGCGAGTTGAATGACATGGCTGAACCTTGTTCATTTGCGTTACACTGCCGCTTAGATGGGACAAGCTGACAAGCTCATTTACCTGCTTAAAGACCGATTAGTCGGGGGATTAATAAGAATCGGCCCTCGCTGTACAAAAACTTGCCGCTTGCGTACCAAAAGACAACCTAAAACACAAGGTCGCTCTATTCATAGCGCGGCTTGTATGGTCTTGCGGCTACAGTGTCCATACGGTCGAGTTGAGGAGCGGGCATGGTAAACGATTTGGGCAGTATGGACGACCTCGAGCTGATGCCGCTGGGCGGTGGCTATATGGTGCGACGCGAACGCTTGATGAATGAGCTTCTCGCCAAGGGCCGAAAGGCCGGCATCGTGGTTCTTTATGCGCCCGACGGGTTTGGGAAGACCTCGGTGCTGCTGCAGTACACCCATGAGGTTAAATGCGACCCGACGCGAGGCCCCGTGCGGATTATCGAGGCCGATCGCGCCATTGGGCGCGAGGTGTTTATGCAGCTCGAGGTGGTTACCGAAGAACTCAAAGACAAACCGCACTCCCTTATCGCGATTGATAATGTGCCAAACCTCGATCAGCGCGATACCGAAGACCTCATCGACAGGATTCGCGGCCTGCGCGCTATGGGGGTAGGGGTCTTTATCTCCTGCCGTCCTTCAAATCGTCAGCTGATTCATGGGCTGGGCGATTCGGTTAAGATCAATGCGCAGATGCTCAAGGTGCATGCCTATGAGTATTCGGCGTGGGCATCGGTGTTTTCGATCAGCACATCGCTCGACTTTTATCAGCTTACGCAGGGCGTGCCCGAGCTCGTTTCGGCATTGCAGACGGGTCTGTATGGCCAAGGCGACGTAGCCGGTCTGCTCGAAAACGAGATTGTCAACGTATATGGCGCGGCACTTGTCGATCTGGCTTCGCTCGACAATAATGCACTGTTTTGCGTGGCATGTCTCATGATTTTGATGGGCGAGGGCAATATCGCAGAACTCGAGGCTTGCGGGGTGAGGCTATCGATGGTCGACCAGTCCTACTTCGTACGCGACTACCCGATCTTTGGCTTGGACCCCGCCGAGCGGAGTTTTACGTGTCTGGGCACGGAGGATAACGGACGCTTGCGCTTGCGTAAGTTGGTGGCCGAGGTTCGCCCCGAACTTGTTCCGAGGGCGGCCCGGATTTTGCTTAAGGCGGGCCGATGCGATGCGGCGATGGGCCTGGCGGACGCCTTTTTGGACCGTGATGCGGTCCTTGAACTTGCTGGGCAGTATGGGGTCGATCTGGCTCTGACGGGGCACGGGGCCGATATCTGCCGAGCAGCGCTGGGCACGATCGATGCCGAGGATCCGGCTCCAGAGCCAACGCCTGCCGAGGCGCTTGGCGTGTATTTGGCAGCGGTCAGCGTGTCCAATACAAAGCTCGCTCGCTATATGGCATCGGTCATCGAGCGCGGGGGCGAACGAGCGGCCTGCGAAATAGACCCTGTTTCATGGAGGGCGGCCCAGACACTGGCGGCTGTTTGCTATGGGGACAACGGGCTTGGGCTTCCTACGAACCTGGCCGTGCCAGAAATTGAGACGTCCCACACCGCACTCGACATGCTGTCCGCGCATATTGAGGTCAAGCGATGCCTGACCGAGCGGGGAGATGACGGCGGCGTTCTACAGCAGCTCAAAACGAGCAAGGCCTACGACTGTGAGCTCGACATCGCGGGGATTGTTATACGGGCCGATAGCATGCTGGTGGAGCTCTTTGACGGGTCGTTTACGGGAACCGACGAGCGCGACGACGAGATGGCGGTGGTGCGGGAGGCGCTCGACGTACGTGGGCTTAAGGCGATGGCTATCTGGGTGCGCATGGTGTTGGCGGCACGGCGGCTCCTTTCCGGCCTGCCGGTAACCGACGACGCGGCGTTCAACGAGCTCGATCGTTTTGCCGTGCGCATGCGCGACAACCAGATTCAGCTGTTTGGCCTGTTGCTAGAAGGCTGGCAGTCGCTGGCAGAGGGACGGCCGGTTAATGCAAAGTTCCGTGCGGTCCAAGTGCTCAAACTTGCCGAGGAGTCGATTGCGTACATGCGCGATAACGCATTGCTGCTGGAGCGCGCGGCATATCTGCGTAACACCTCGATGGTTTCGGTGCGCGAGGAAGCGGAGTTGCTCGATATAAGCCAGACGCAGGTTGGTGGAGCGGAGGCCTGGATGGTGGCGCTGCATTTGGCCTGCGCGGGGCGAGATAGCGATCTTGCGGCCTGGATGTCCATGAATCGCGCGGGGATTCTGGAGCCATCGTATCGGCTCTTTGCGCGCCTTGCCATGCATTGTCTGGGCGAGCCGGCGACCAGGATTCGCAAGAAGCTTCCCGTGCGCGAGCTGTCGCGGTACTCGCTGCGCGACGATTTGGAAGGGGAGGGCGAGCGCCTGTTCCAGGCCGGCGAGGTTGAAGCCGTTGATACCATTGACCATATCGAGATTCGCATTTTTGGCGCGTTTCGCGCCGAGCGCGACGGGTTTCCCATCACGGACAAAATGTGGCGCCGCAAGAAGGCGGCGACACTTGCCGAGCGGCTTGCGCTGGGCATGGATGCGCTCGTCGATCGTGAGACGCTGGCCATGGAGTTGTGGCCCCATGCCGAGTTCAATAGCGCCCGCAACAACCTGTACTCGACGATATCGCGCTTGCGGTCGGCTTTGGGACCGACGCCGGATGGCAAGTCGTGTGTGCTCATCCAAAATGAATGCATCGGACTCAACGGCGACTACGTCAAGACCGATGTACGGCTGTTTGACCAGATAAGCCGCGAGGTTTTGGGAAATCGCACGGGTGCGCGCGGGCCCCATTTAGTTGAGCTGTGCCTTAAGATTGAGCAGCTTTATGCCGGACCGCTGTATGTTCCCAATGGCTGTAATCCCACCTACTTTTTGCGTATGCGACGCATTATGCAGTCAAAGTACATCGATTGCATGATTAAGGGGGCCAATGCCGCTCTAGAAGAAAACGATTTGCAGTCGGCGATTTGGCTGGCGGAGTCGGGGCTTCGACAGGAAACGGCGCGTGAGGATATGGTGCGCTGCGCCATGCGTGTCTACAGTGCGGCGGGGCGGCGGCGCGATATCGTCGAGCTATACAGTGGGCATATGCACCATCTGAGGGAGCAGGTCAATGGCGTGCCCGAGCCCGAGACGCGGCGTCTATACGAGCGCTTGGTGGAGGGGCGGCTCAACCGCGTACTGGTCGAGCGATAAAAAACGGGCGCCCGAAGTACTTGGGCACCCGTAAGCTTGCTATGTGTTGGATCGCCGGATCATTGGCTCTTAGACGAGCTTGATCTTCTCGATGTCCTTGCGCGAGGACTCGCGATACAGCGAGAACTTGCGGCCGATGACCTGGACGACCTCGGCGTGGCAGCGCTCGGCGAGCTCTTCGGCGGCCTCGCGGGCGGAAAGACTGGAGCCATCGAGCACGGAGCACTTAACGAGCTCGTGCTTCTCCAGGTAGGCGACCGTCTGCTCGACGGTGCCCTCGTTGACATCGGACTTGCCGATGATGATGGCGGGGTTGAGGTGATGGGCCATGCTGCGAAGCTGCTTGACCTGGGCTCCTGTCAGTGCCATGGGTTCTCGCTTTCTATGTATGGGGTGCCCCGCGACGGGGCCTTAATCTACGTGAGCTGTCCCACGATAGCGCAGGAACGGCGCGGTGTGGAGCGCGTTTGCCCAGTTCAAAAAGAATGCGGATGCCGAGGTGATGGGCAGTGCGGGCTGTAAACGGGCTACGAGCGGGATTCAGAGACCGGTTCCCATGCAATAAACGCCCAACGAACCTTACGGATATGGTCGAGCATATAGCGCCCCTGCGGCACGCCCTTGGAGCCCGGCTCGCCGGCATGGGGGTTTTCGATCATGTGCTGAGCGATATAGTCGCGCAGGCGGTCGATCTTATCCTCGTTGCCATGCTCGAGCATACGGGAAAAATCCGCCACGCCTGCCTCAAGGCTATCGAAGGTATCGCGACGAGGCGATTCAAAGTATGTAACCTGCGGCAACGCACCCATCTGAATGAGGATGTTGAAAGCGTACACAAAGCCATTGCTGCAGGTAACCGAGGCGCCGATAGCGTTCATCAAGTGCAGATCATAGCGCGGGCTGGAGTTAGCGACCATCGTGACAGCACAACGCCGACGAGCCGTTCGATCAAGCTTGGCAAGCGCGTCTTTTAGATTGGTCGTCGTAACCGACCGACTGGCAAAGGCAACATCCACCGCTTTCGCGACCGGTCCAACCAAATCCCAGTCATCATCCCAAGCAAGCTCAAGCGGCGTAATGCGATCCTCGAGCCCATAGTACTCAATGCCAGCATCAAGCGTGCCCAACATGGCAGGGGAAAAATCAGCTGCAATCACGGGATGCCCGTCTTGCGCAAGCGGAATAGCAATCGACCCAGCTCCACACCCCATATCGAGCACTGACTCGCCGGGCTCAAGTGCCAACAGCTTTATAAAATCCCGAGCATAAGGGGCAGTCTCAAGAGGTCGAAAATGTCGAGCTCGCTTATCCCATTCAAAAGAATCATCAGCCCGATGCCGAGCGGCCTGCAGACGCATCCATTCGCCATTCCAATCCGCAGCAAGCAGCTCAGAACGAATCTCCCCATCAACCACGGGCCAACCTCCTAGCAACAAAAAAGCGACTCCTCCCAAAAGAAGAGCCGCAACCAGCATATATCAGAAAAAGAACCGCTCCAACGCCAAACCGCCACACCAACTAAGGCGGGCAGAAGCGAAGCGACTGCCACTGAGCCAGAACCCAGCCAAGGTTGAGATGTGCGGGAGCCCCGCCGCCGGGCGGCAGACATATAAGGTCGATCGCGAGTTCCGCACGAGCCGGAGAGCACTTAATGTGCTCTCCGTGCGAGTCAGGACTGTCCGAGCAGGCGACCTTATATATTTGCCCTCCCCGGGGCTCCTCGCCCGAACCCTCAGCTAGTTCTTCAGCGAGTTCAGCGGTGCCGGGAAGCGTCCACCACGGTGGGCAAGCACGGTGCCGGCGTTGGGGTTCACCGGCATGATGGGCGCACGGCCGAACAGGCCGCCGTACTCGACGCAGTCACCCACGCCCTTGCCGATGGCAGGAATCACGCGGACGGCCGTGGTCTTGTTGTTGATGACGCCGATGGCCATCTCGTCGGCGATGATGCCGGCGATGGTCTCGACCGGGGTGTCGCCGGGGATGGCGATCATGTCCAGGCCAACGGAGCACACGCAGGTCATGGCCTCGAGCTTCTCGAGCGAAAGCGCACCGGCCTCGACGGCGGCGATCATGCCGGCGTCCTCGGACACGGGGATAAAGGCGCCGGAGAGACCGCCCACGCTGGAGCTGGCCATGACGCCGCCCTTCTTGACGGCATCGTTGAGCATGGCGAGCGCGCAGGTCGTGCCCGGGCCGCCGCAGGTGCCCACGCCGATGATCTCGAGGATGCGTGCGACGGAGTCGCCGATGGCAGGCGTGGGAGCCAGCGACAGGTCGACAATGCCCTTCTCGACACCCAGACGATGGGCGGCCTCGCGGCTCATGAGCTCGCCGGCACGGGTGATCTTAAAGGCGGTCTGCTTAATCTTCTCGGCGACTTCCATCATCGAGGCGGAATCGGGCAGCGTCTCCAGGGCTGCGGCCATAACGCCGGGGCCCGAGACGCCTACGTTGATGACGGCGTCGGCCTCGCCACCGCCGTGGACGGCGCCCGCCATAAACGGGGAGTCCTCGACCATGTTGGCAAAGCAGACAAACTTGGAAGCGCCGACGGAATCCTGGTCGGCCGTGAGTTTAGCGGCATCGATGATGGTCTGGGCGGCCATGAGCACGGCATCCATGTTGATACCGGCGCGCAGGCTGGCGACGTTGACGCTGGAGCAGACGCGGCTCGTGGTGGCGAGCGCCTGGGGGATGGACTGGATAACGCGGCGATCGGCGTCGCCGATGCCCTTCTGGACGAGTGCGGAGAAGCCGCCCAGGTAATCGATGCCGAGTGTCTCGGCCGCGCGGTCGAGGGCGTGCGCGATGGGGGTGAGGTCCTCATCCTTGCAGCACGCGGCGATCTGCGCCACCGGGGTGACGGAAACGCGCTTGTTGACGATGGGGATACCGTACTCGCGCTCGAGGTTCTCGGCGGTCTCGACCAGATGCTCAGCCGTGTGCGTCACGTGGTCGTAGATCTTCGTGCACATGCGGTCGAGGTTCTCGTCGCCGCAACCCATGAGCGAAACACCCATGGTGATGGTCCTGATGTCGAGGTTCTGCTCCTCAACCATGCCGCGGGTTTCCGCGATTTCTGCAGGCGTGATCGCCATCCTTGCGCTCCTATCTGCCAAAACGAGCATAGTCTTATCTATTCTAACGTGCCGCACGTGCCAAGTGGCGCGTGCGGCACGTTTTAGTGCTCGGTTGTTTCCGTTGTGTTACTGCCCAAAGACCTCTTCGGCAATGCGCGCGCTTTCGGCGGCATCCTTGGCGTAGTAGTCCGCGCCGATCTGCTTGGCGTATTCGGGGGTGAGCACGGCGCCGCCTACGATAATCTTGACGCCCGGAACCTCGGCATGGAGCAGCTTGATGGTCTCCTCCATGGCGACGACGGTGGTGGTCATAAGCGCCGAGAGGCCGACGAGTTTGATATCGCGCTCCTTGACGGTCTTGAGTACCTCCTGCGGATCGACATCGCGGCCCAGGTCAAAGACGGTGTAGCCGTAGTTGTCGAGCAGCATTTTGACGATGTTCTTGCCAATATCGTGGATGTCGCCCTTGACGGTGGCCACGCAGATCTTGCCCTTGTCGGCGATCTCGCCGGCGGGCATCAGGCGCTTGATGGTGTCGAAGCCCACGCGTGCGGCTTCGGCCGAGGCCATAAGCTGAGGCAAGAAGAACTTGCCCTGGTCAAAGAGGACGCCAACTTCGTCGAGGGCGGGGATAAAGTGATTGTTGATGAGGTCCATGGCGTCGTGGTCTGCCAGCAGACGCTCGGTCTCGGCAGCGATCTCGCCTTTGCGGCCCGAGACGACCATGCGACGAATCGGGTCGTCGTTGCCGTCGGTGCCGGCGGTGCCAGCAGCGGGCGCGGCGTCGGTCGATGCGGTCTGAGCCGCCGCCGGGTTGGCGGCGATCTTATACGGATCGGTCCAGCCGGCATAGCGCTCGATGTATCCGGTCGAGCCCTCGTCCTCAACGCTCAGGACGCGATAGCTGTAGACGGTATCCATAAAACGCTTGGAGCCCGGGTTCATGATGGGGGCGTCCAGACCCGCGCCAAAAGCGGCGGCCAAAAAGACCGAACCCAGCAGCGGGCGAGCGGGCAGGCCAAAGCTGATGTTCGACACGCCGAGCGCGCATTTGACGCCCAGGCGCTCCTTGCACAGGGACATGGCGCGCAGGATCTGCTCGGCCTGGCGTTGATTGGTCGAGGCGGTCATGACCAGGCAGTCGATGAGGATGCGGTCCGGGCCAATGCCGTAGCGGGCGGCCTCGGCCACGATGCGCTCGGCGATGGCGAAGCGGGCCTCGGCGGTATCGGGGATGCCGCCTTCGTCGAGCGTAAGGCCGACGACGTTGGTGCCGTAGTGGGCGACCAGTGGAAAGATCTCATCCATGATCTGCTGTTTGCCATTGACCGAGTTGATGATGGGCTTGCCGGCGTAGCGGCGCACGGCTGCCTCGACGGCTGCGGGGTCGGTGGAGTCGATCTGCAGCGGCAGCAGCGTGGAGCCCTGGAGCTGCTCGGTCGCCTGTTGGATGATCTTGACCTCGTCGATCTCGGGCAGGCCCACGTTGACGTCCAGGATGTCGGCGCCCTGCTCCTGCTGGCTGATGCCCTGGCTCACGACGTAGTCAAGGTCACCGTCGCGCAGGGCTTGCTGCAGGCGCTTTTTGCCGGTGGGATTGATGCGCTCGCCGATGACGGCGATCTTGTGACCGTCACAGGGAAGGTCCACGACCGTCTGGGCGCTCGTGACCGACATGCTGGGCTTGCGGTGGTGCGGGCTGGGCGTGTGGTTATCGATAAGCGTGCGCAAGGCGGCCATGTGCGCCGGCGTGGTGCCGCAGCAGCCGCCCACGACGCTCACGCCGTCCTCAATCATGCCGGCGACGGCCTCGGCGTATTCGGGTGCCTGGATGTCAAAGACGGTATTGCCGTCATCGTCCACGCGGGGCAGTCCCGCATTGGCCTGCACCATAACGGGCTTGTCGGTGACGGTGAGCATGCGAGCGGCGAGTCCTCGGAGCTCGGCCGGGCCCTGGCTGCAGTTGATGCCCAAAACGTCGGCGCCGATGGCGTCGAGGGTGATGGCGGCGACCTCGGGGCTCGTGCCCAAGAAGGTGCGGCCGTCTTCCTCAAAGGTCATGGTGGCAAAGACGGGCAGGTCGGAGTTCTCGCGGCAGGCGAGGACCGCCGCCTTGATCTCGGCAAGGTCAGTCATGGTCTCGATAATAAAGAGGTCCACGCCCGCATCGACGCCGGCACGCACTTCCTCGGCAAAGAGGTCATAGGCCTCGTCAAAGCTGAGGGTGCCTAAGGGACGAAGCAACGCGCCGATGGGGCCGATGTCACCGGCGACGTAGCGGGCGCCGGCCTCGCGGGCACAGGCGACGGCCGCGGCAAAGACGTCTGCCACGGTGGCGGCACCGTCGAGCTTGTGGGCGTTGGCGCCAAAGGTATTGGCGGTGATCACGTCGCAGCCAGCCTCGACGTACTGGCGCTGAATGTCGGTAATGACCTGGGGCTCCTCAAAGTTGAGCAGCTCGGGCAGGGCTCCGGCCTTCATGCCGGCCGCCTGCAGCATGGTGCCCATGCCGCCGTCGAACAGCAGATGCCCCGTGCCCTCGATGGCGGCGCGCAGGCGATCGTCCTTAATGCGAAGGTCGTCGATTGTGCGCGTCTTGTACGTGGCACCGTTGCGACGTGCGGCATCAACGGGTGCCGCCAATGCAGTGCCGTCAGAATCATGAGTGATAAGCGGAGTAAACATCGAGGGCTCCTAATGGCTGGAATAGCAGGTGGTGTGGGCGGCGCGGAAGCGACAGTGCTCGCGCATGCGGCAGATATTGCAGGTGGGGCGGCTCTGGGCGTCGTGGACCTCGCCGTCGAACAGACCGATCACCGCGGTTACGCTCTTGGTGGGCATGAGCAGGCTGGTGGGCGTGATGGTAAGCCCGATGAGCCGCGTGGCGTTGAGCGCGTCCACGATTGAGCGCTGTGCCGTAAGCGGGCAGTCGCCGTAGCCGGGACTGAAGCGCCAGTTACCGGCGAGTCCGTGTGCGGCGGCCGCAGCCTTAACCTGCTGGTCCATCTGCTCAACGGCGGCTTCTACATAGGCAGAGCATGCGGCGTCGAGCACGGCTCCCTCCAGGGGATGTTGGGCTCCCGTGGTGCGCAGGCGACGCTCGGCGTCCATGCCGAGGGTGCATGCCATGAGTGCGGCAAAGCGGGCGTCCTTAAGATGTCGATAGATATCGCGACCGCGCAGCTCAACGTTGGTGCCGACCAAGCGAATGCAAGGCTCACTTTGTTCGTCCACGCCCGTGGCATCGACGGCAAACACGCGGCGCACGCCACGGGGCTCAATGTCCAGTTCCAGACGTTCAACGACAAGCTCAATACGTCGTGACAGTTCGGGCTCAATCTGCTGACCGCCGTAACCAAGATACCGCAGCATCTCGGCACGGTCGACACGGGGATGGTGCGCAGCATCGACACGGTAAAGCGCCGGCGACGCAAGGTCGGCCGGCACTTCGACAGCGGTTGTATCGATGTGCGGTTTTTCCATTACCCCAGGCGCTCCATAATGGTCGCGGCGATCGCAGGACGGTTCATAGTGTACAGGTGCAGGCCGTCGGCACCGTGCTCCTTGAGGTCGCAAAGCTGGCGGGCGGCATAATCTACACCGGCTGCCTGCAGGCTCTCGGGGTCGTTCTCGTACTTGGCGAGAATCTTGATGACGGGGGAGGGCAGCGACGCGCCGCACATAAAGACCATGCGGCTGATCTGCGACTTGCCCATAAACGGCATGATGCCCGCGGTAATGGGCACGGTGATACCTGCCTTGTCGGCAAGCTCGCGAAAACGGTAGAAGCACTCGTTGTCAAAGAAGAGCTGCGTCACAAAGAAGCTCGCGCCGGCATCTTGCTTTTGTTTGAGGTATTCGACCGAAGCGTTGAGGTCCTCACAGGCAATGTGGCCCTCGGGGTAGGCTGCGGCGCCCACACAAAAGCCGGCGTCGACGAGCTCGGGGATGAGGTCGCGGGCGTAGGCGTAGTCCGAGGCGGGCTTGTCGTCCTCGGTCGCGCCAGCGGGCAGATCACCGCGCAGGGCCAGGATGTTTTCTACGCCGGCGGTGCGGTATTCGTCGATCTTGGCGGCGATATCGGCATGCATGCGGCCAACGCAGGTGAGGTGCGCCACCGAGGGCGTATCGAATTCGCTCGTAATCATATGCGCGATGGGGGCGGTGGTGGCGCCGTTGCCCGAGCCGCCGGCCGAGCAGGTGACCGAGACAAAGCTCGGCGAAAGCTTGCACAGATTGCCTGCCACCTCGCGAGCCGTGTCGAGGGAAAGCTCGCCCTTAGGCGGGAACATCTCAAACGAAACGGGTGCTGTGCCCTGGGATGCTGCCTGCTTAAAAACCTCGTCGACGCGCATATCGTGCTCCTCTAGATACGTAATAGTGTGATGTGTTGTAAGGATTCTACAGCACCACTGTGCCACGGTGGAGTTTCACTCACTATTTGGGGGATACCAATCAAAGATGCCTTGCTATCGACATTCCCTATAGCAGAGCGGTCAATCTAGGATGGGGCTATAAAGACTGGTATCTGATGCGAAATACCAGTTAATAGAGCCCCATCCCAAATTGACTACCTTAAACCATGGGGAGAGGTCTGCAATTTATACAGTTGATTGGCTGTTGAGGGCGGCAACGCCGCCGCGATGCGGTAACCTCATTGATTGGTTTCGTGACAGCAACATAACGGTAATGTTGCGGAAACACGACGAGCCTAATCTATGACTCGTTCGTTAGTAATCAACACCGCTTCTCACGCGGTGCCGATACGAAGGGAGTTCCGTATGGCCGAACTTACTGACCGCTTCGGGACCATGGTGTTCTCTGAGGAAGTCATGAAGGACTACCTCCCCAAGGACATTTGGAAGCGCCTTGCTGCAACCCTCGAGGACGGTGAGCCGCTCGACCTGGATGTGGCCAACGCCGTTGCCCACGCCATGAAGGTCTGGGCCATCTCCAAGGGTGCGACGCACTACGCGCACTGGTTCCAGCCGCTTTCGGGCATTACTTCCGAGAAGCACGACAGCTTCCTCGAGCCCAACCACGACGGCACCGCCATTACCAAGTTTACGGGCAAGAACCTCATCCAGGGCGAGCCCGATGCCTCCAGCTTCCCCAACGGCGGCCTGCGCGCCACCTTCGAGGCCCGTGGCTACACCGCTTGGGATCCCACTAGCCCCGCATTCATTAAGGACGATGTCCTGTGCATCCCCACGGCTTTCTGCTCCTACACGGGCGAGGCCCTGGACAAGAAGACCCCGCTGCTGCGCTCCATGACCGCGCTCTCGCGTGAGTCCAAGCGCGTTTTGGCGCTGTTTGGCAAGACCCCCAAGAAGGTCGTTCCTTCCGTGGGCGATGAGCAGGAGTACTTCCTGATCAAGAAGGACGCTTACCGCAAGCGCAGGGACCTGGTCATCACCGGCCGCACCCTCTTTGGCGCTGCTCCCTGTAAGGGCCAGGAGCTCGAGGAGCACTACTTTGGCGCTATTCGCCCCACTGTCTCGTCCTATATGAAGGACCTGGACGATGAACTGTGGGCGCTTGGCATTCCTGCCAAGACCAAGCACAACGAGGTCGCTCCCTGCCAGCATGAGCTCGCCCCTGTCTACGGCGAGGTCAACGAGGCCATCGACCAGAATCTGGTCATGATGGAGAAGATGAAGCTCATCGCCTCCCGCCACGACTTGGTCTGCCTGCTGCACGAGAAGCCTTTCGAGGGCATCAACGGTTCGGGCAAGCACAACAACTGGTCGCTTGGCACCGAGTCCGAGAACCTGCTCGACCCGGGCGACACCCCGCTCGACAACCTGCAGTTCATCGTCTTCCTCACCGCGGTGATCGAGGCCGTCGATAACTATCAGGAGCTCCTGCGTGCCTCCGTTGCCTCGGCCGGTAACGACCATCGTCTGGGCGCCAATGAGGCTCCTCCGGCGATTATGTCCATCTTCCTGGGCGACCAGCTTACCGAGGTCGTCGAGAAGATCATCGATGGCAAGGCTTCCGTCCATGCCACGCGCGGCGTGCTCGACCTGGGCGCCGATACCCTGCCCAAGCTGATGCAGGACAACACCGACCGCAACCGCACCTCCCCGTTCGCCTTCACCGGCAACAAGTTCGAGTTCCGTGCCTGCGGCTCCGAGCAGAACGTCTCCGACTCCAACCTGGTGCTCGATGCCGCCGTGGCCAAGTCGCTCAAGTCCTTCGCCGACGCACTCGAGGGTACGCCCGAGGATAAGTTCCAGGACGCCGCGCTCGAGTACTGCAAGAAGGTGCTGACCGATCACCAGCGCATCCTGTTCTCCGGCGACGGTTACTCCGACGAGTGGCCCATCGAGGCCGAGAAGCGCGGCCTTGCCAACAACAAGACCACGGCCGACGCTCTTCCCGCCTTTGTTTCCGATAAGGCTATCGCGCTCTTTGAGGAGACGGGCGTCCTGACCAAGGCCGAGGCTCAGTGCCGCTATGACTGCAAGCTCGAGAAGTACAACAAGCTCATGAACATCGAGGCTACCACGATGGTTCGCGAGGCGCGCCGTACCTATCGTCCGGTCATTACCGCCTATGCCACCAAGGTCGCTAAGGGCCTTGAGACTATTCGTGCCGCCGGTGCTGAGGCCGCCATGCAGTGCGAGCAGAACACGCTCAACAAGCTCTGCAATGGCATCACCGCCATCAACGACTCCATCAAGGCTCTCGACGCCGTGCATCAGAAGGCCGAGGCCCTCGATGGCCAGGAGCAGGCCAACGTGTATGCGCACGAGGTCGTTCCCGCTATGGATACGCTGCGTGCTGCCGTGGACGCCATGGAGGAGATCGTGGCTGCCGACTACTGGCCGGTCCCGACCTACGACGACATCCTGTTCTACGTGTAGAACGTAACCGACATATCGTCACGGTATTGAGCCGGGGTCCGCATCGCGCGGGCCCCGGCTTTCTTGTTGAACAAATTTATTAGGGAAGAGTCTGCTCCGTGCCGTTTGCTAGGGTAGGGGTGTGCGCGTTGCCGTGTCGTGAAAATGGAAGATGCTCGGAATATAACGCGCCTCGACATACTCAAATTGAGTTCCGGTTGAGTCGAATGTCTGGCTGGTTACGACCGCCAGATACGAAGAAGAATCGACGTCAAGCAACCGGCAGTCCTCAGTGTCGGGCTGGGCGAGTGTTATCGTTCGTTTGCTCACGGCAATGGTGAGCCCTAGCTCATCCTCGATGTAATGGAAGAGCGACAGGGTGGCATTCTGCTCGTTTAGGCCGGGGACGGAGGAAGTTAGGAAGTAGTGGCGGTCGACAGCGACCGGTTTATCGTCGAGCATGCGGACGAGCTTCAAATGCGTAAGGTCTTCTCCTTCGGGAAATCCCGTCAACTGAGCTAGATACTTATTGGTGCTTACGTGTTCGAAATAGACGATTTTTGACGTTGGAATTGCTCCGATCGCGTGTGCCGATTCGCTGAACGAAGAAAGGTCATTTACGGTGAATGCGCCCTCTTTGCTGGCGCCTGCAAGTGACGTCTCGATTACGAGGACTCCCTTGCCCTTAATGGACTGAACTAGACCTTCATTTGCGAGAAGTGAAATGGCCTTGCGCACCGTCATTCGAGAACAGGAGAACTCTTTGGACAGATTTTGTTCGGAAGGAAGGAGCGATCCCACGGGATGCTTACCTTCGACAATCCGCTCTCGAAGGCTGCGGTAAATTTCACTGTACAGGATCCTTGCCAAAATGCTCTCCTTATAGAGGTGGTGCGGAATGCGTCAAATCGGCGCGATAGTCTGTTTCTACCAATTATAGGAAGTGAAGACGCTTAAAGTTACCGCTTACCGCCATAAATCAACCGTTCACCCGTGTGCTTAACATGTCTAGACAGATAGCAAATCACTGAGGATATAATTCAAGTCGTCAAGTACATGTCTAGACAGGAGGATTTGCAATGGCAAAACAGAGCTATGCGGTTACTATCGCGGGAGGCGGAAGCACTTATACGCCGGGCGTTGTTCTGACACTTCTCGCGAAGCGTGATGTGTTCCCCATCAATAGGATTACGCTCTATGACAACGATGCCGAGCGTCAGGGGACAATTGCCAAGGCATGTGCCATCTACATCAGGGAGAATGCTCCAGAGGTAACCTTCAGCTATACGACCGACCCTGAGGAGGCCTTCACAGGCATCGACTTTGTACTTGCCCAGATTCGCGTTGGCAAGTACGCTATGCGCGATAAGGACGAGAAGATCCCCCTGCGCTATGGCGTTCTCGGCCAAGAGACCTGCGGTCCTGGTGGCATTGCTTATGGCTTGCGCTCCATTGGCGGCGTACTCGAGATCCTTGACTACATGGAGAAATACAGTCCCAACGCATGGATGCTCAACTACTCCAACCCCGCGGCGATCGTTGCTGAGGCGACACGCCGCCTTCGCCCGGATTCAAAGATCATCAACATTTGCGACATGCCAATAGCCCTGATGGATATCATGGCTCAGATGTGTGGTCTCAAGGACCACAACGACCTCGTCGTCGGCTACTACGGCCTCAACCACTTTGGCTGGTGGACAAAGATTCACGACCGTGCAGGCAATGACCTTATGCCCACTATCAAGGCCCAAATGGCTAAAAACGGTTATGCTGGCGAGGATTCTGGCCTTGAATTCGTCGATGCGTCTTGGGACCAGACATTCCGTAAGGCCAAGGATGTTTACGCGCTCGATCCGAATACCATTCCGAACACCTACCTCAAGTACTATCTCTTCCCGGACTATGTGGTTGAGCACACCGACCCCAACCACACCCGCACCGACGAGGTCCGTGAGGGTCGCGAGAAACGCGTTTTCGGTACCGCTCGCCAGATCATCGAAAAGGGCACGTCTGAGGGTTTCGGCCTTAAGCCAGATACCCACGCTGAGTACATTGTCGATCTCGCTCGCGCTTTGGCAGAGAACACCCGTGAACGTTTCTCGCTGATTGTTCCCAACGACGGGGCTGTGTCCAATTTTGACCCAACGGCTATGGTCGAGATCCCCTGTATCGTCGGCAGCGACGGCTACGAGAAAATTTGCCAAGGTGAGATTCCGCAATTCCAGAAAGGACTTATGGAGGAACAGGTCTCGGTCGAAAAGCTTGCAGTGTCTGCTTGGGTCGACCATTCCTATCAGGAGCTTTGGCAGGCGCTGACGCTTTCGAAGACGGTCCCCTCTGCCTCCGTTGCAAAGAAGATCCTTGACGATCTCATTGAGGCGAATAAGGAGTTCTGGCCAGAGCTTCACTAGTATCGGAAATCAATTTAGCGAATGATGGCGGGCGGCCGACCTTGGACAGGCCGCATGGGAGGAAAACCATGAGCGAAAGCAAAGAGCTTGCAAATCGCAAGCTCGGCGAGGACGTAGTTGGCCTCGTCGGCGGTAAGGAAAACATCCTGAGCATCTCGCACTGCATGACGCGTCTACGTTTCAAGCTGCGAGACGATGCGAAGGCCGATACTAAGGCAATTGAATCTCATAAAGGCGTCATTCAAGTAATCAACGCGAATGGCCAGTATCAGGTTGTTGTCGGCATCAATGTGATTGAGGATGTTTACGATGCCGCGGTTGCCGCTTCTGGTGTCGAGGGGCTGGGCGAGGTTAATCTTGATGGTGAGCCCGTCAAGAAAGGAAACGTTGTTAGTGCCCTTATCGATACTATTTCGGGCGTAATCCAGCCGATTCTTGCGGTACTGTGTGCCGCGGGCATGATCAAGGGTGTTTTGAGTATTCTCGTCGCCCTTGGATGGATCACGGCGACAGATGGCTTGTACCAGATTCTATTTGCGGCTGGTGACGGCTTCTTCTACTTCCTGCCGATTATCCTTGGCTATACCGCGGCAAAGAAGTTTGGCTGTAGTGAGTTCGTTGGCATGACGCTCGGTATCGCACTTACGTATCCGGCGATGGTCAACATCACATCTGGCGATGTTTTGGGAACGGTGCTTGCTGGCACTCCCTTTGCCATGAACTACTACACGACTTTCCTCGGCATACCCGTCATTATGCCGTCTTCGGGTTATACGAGCTCTGTCATTCCGATTATCATCTCTGTTTGGTTCGCGGCAAAGCTGGAGAAGTGGTGCCGCAAGCATTTCTCTGAGTATGTAAAGTTCTTCTTTGTGCCTACGTGCGTGCTCGTTGTGATGGTCCCCGCTACCTATTTGATTATTGGCCCGATTGCCACTCTGATCACGAACCTCATGAGCCTGCTGTTTAACTCCCTCTACAGCTTGCCTGTCATCGGCGGCGCGCTCGGCGGCATCGTACTTACTGCCATTTGGCAGCCTATGGTCATCTTCGGCTTCCACTGGAGTGTCATTGCCCTCATGCTGGTGAACATTGCCTCCCAGGGCTGGGATATTGTCATGGCGCCGTACATGGTTTGTTCATACGCTCAGTCCCTTGCCGTCCTCGCTATCCTTCTGAAGACTAAGGACGTAAAGCTCAAGCAGCTCGCATGGCCGGCGTTCATCTCGGGCTTCTTCTTCGGCATCACCGAACCCTGCATCTACGGCGTGACCCTTCCGCGCAAGAAGCCTTTTATCATGAGCTGCATCGCCTCTGTGCCCGGCGGCCTAATCATCGGCGCTCTTGGCACCAAGATGTTCGCCTTCACCGGCGGCGGCTTCTGCGCCTTCCCGGGCTTCATTGACCCGTCCGGTGCAATGGGCGCGAACTACCTGATTTACGTAATCATAGCCATCGTGGTTTCAAGTGTGATTTCGTTCCTGCTTACGTATGCGACGTACAAGGAGGACGTGCCGGCGGTAGAGGCTGCAAAGTAGCCAAAGAAGTGGAGCTGCGGGACAAGTATTTCCCCGCGCGCCAGCAATCTGACAAGGTCGTCCTTGGATAAGCGCCGAGGGCGACCTTGTCTTGTGCTGGTTTCATTTGAGAGGCAGTGGTTGAGAGTGTCTAATATTATCTTTGACAATAGGATGGGCGAGGCGTGCCTTGCGGCGTGGAGGTCCGCGGGCGTGGAAGTCCGCTCAGTCGTGGTCCGACAAGATGGTGAAGTCGTCTTTGAGCATGCGGCTGCGCCGTTCTCCCTCGAACACGTTCACCCGCTCTATTCTGTGACTAAGTCCTTCACCTCGGTTGCTGTTGGGATGTTGGTGAATGAAGGACGGCTGTCGCTGGCCGATCGCTGGATTTCATACTTCCCGGAATATGAAGGCGAGATTGCGGATGAGCGCTTTCGCAATGTGACAGTTCGCAATTTGCTGACTATGACGATGGGGCAGGAGAGTGACCTTTCGTATATTGGCGCGGGAGACGACTGGGCACATGAGGTTCTTCATCGTGAGTTTGACTGGAAGCCGGGCGAGGTCTTTCACTACGATTCGCTGTGTTCACATTTATTGAGCATGCTCGTGCAACGCATAAGTGGAACGAAAGAATCCGATTATCTCGCCGAACGTTTGTTTACGCCGTTAGGCATTAGAAATTGGTGGTGGGAAGAGGATCAAGCCGGTCATACGACCGGAGGTTTTGGTCTTCACCTTTCGACACCGGATTTGGCTAAGTTTGGTCAATGTTTGCTAGATGGCGGCAAGTGGCGTGGGGAACAGATCATTCCCGCGGAATGGGTTGCCGAGGCGACGAAGATTCAGATGGAAACGAGCCCCTTTTATCCGTCTGAGGCGACTGAAGACAGCAATGGCTATGGATACCAGTTCTGGATGTGCCGGCGTGGCGGGTTCAGATGCTCTGGCCTTTTTGGGCAGCTGTGCTACATACGGCCCACAGATGGCCTTGTCATCGCCTGCTCGAGTTCCACGACAGGAAGTAAGGCGTTGCTTGATCCGCTGTATGAGGTATTGTTCAAAGAGTCTAGTGTTCGGGAAACGGTGGCTTCCGAACGTGACTTCGATAGCATTCCCGTGCCAGTTGGGTTGGCTTCTGGCGGACGTTTGAGCTCATTACGTCTCGAGGGCATTCATCATTGCATTTTCGGGGATTTTGAAGAGATCGATATTCGATTTCATGAGAATGAGCTGGATTTGTCTCTGTTGCGCGATGGTCGTGAGTACGGCGTGAGGGCCGGCTACAAGTCTTGGGTTTGTAAATCGGGCGATGGGCTCGGAGTCGGAGACCTCTTTCCTTTTGTAACTCATGAAGCTGAGAGGGACGATGCCCCCGCATGGGATGTTCGCAAGCTGTTTGCAGCGTATGCCTGGACTTCGCCAACAAGTTTACAAATCGAGACCAGGGAACTGGACTACACACGGCGCTGTTTTATCGATGTGCAGATCGGAGGCATTTATGCCGTGTGCAGGGTGCGAGTTGAGGGAATGTGCTGTTTTCCGGCACCCTCGGAACTCACAGCGATTTTGAAGTTGGGGTAATTTTTCAAGACGTGCGATTGATAAGAAAGTTTGCTAACATCACGGCAAATGGAGATGGAGCTGTCTCCAGGCAATGTTTTTCGATACGGACGTCTCAGATATCGTATTGCTAGGGACTAAGTCAATCACTTGTTAGGGTCGAAGCGTAAATGCGTTTCCTCGGCTCCGCACCCTGTTGGGCTCGAATCCCGGCGCATGGCAGCAAAAAGCCCGCTATCGTGTGATGAACTGCGTCCCAAATCTTGGACGCCCTAAATAGCGACTAGGCCGCGAGGGCCTGATTCCGGAACTCCTCCGGGGT
>CAKUOD010000004.1 GCA_934668695.1 uncultured Collinsella sp.
GAGCCACCTGGCGCGGAACCATGGAAGACTTCGCCCGCGACTTCAACGCCGTAGTAGAAGCCTTCTACGAACACCAAGTAGCCGACGAACTGTCTTAACAAACTCGAGTCTTGCCGATCATGATGTTGAGGATCTCGACGTCGGTGTCCTTCATGCCCACGCGGCCTACGTAGCCCATGCTGGCGATCGTCTGCTCAACGGTATCTTGGATCAGGCCCTCGCCGGCACGGAAGCCACGCCCCTGCATGGCCATGTCATGTCCCAGAATCGCCGCATCGACGGCAGCCGAAATCTTGGCGGCACAGCTCGCCTTGGCGCCATCGCACACGATGCCGCCAACGTTACCGAGCGTGTTCGAAACCGTCGCGCCAATCTGCTCGCGCGTGCCACCGCACAGCCAGGTAATCGCAGCGCCGGCGCCGCACGCGGCGCAGATAGCACCGCAAAACGCCGAGAGCGCACCAATATAGCTCTTGATATGCACGGCGATAAGATCGGACAGCATCACGGCGCGCACCAGGCGCTCGTGGTCGCAGCGCAGGTATTCGGCATACTCCATGACGGGCAAGGCGCAGGTAATGCCCTGATTGCCCGAGCCGCACACAATGGCGACCGGCAGCGCGCAGCCGTTCATGCGGGCGTCGGACCCGGCGGCCGCACGGGCACGGGCACGGCAGGCGACGTCATCGGCACGAGCGCCCAGCAGCGTACGGCCCACCTCGGCGCCCCAAGCGTGCGCGAGGCCCTCGGCACTGATCGCGCCGTTCAGCTCAATCTGACGCTCAACGGCAGCGCGGGCGCCCTCAATGTCGCCGTCCTCGATAAAGTCGATGATGGACTCAATCGACATGGGCGTGTCGGCCTTATCCGCCGCCCGCTCGGCCACCACGCGCTCGGCGCAGGCGGCACACTCCCCCGCCGACTTGCCGCACACCGGAATACCGTCGAGCGTATGGCACGTGACATTGGTGTGGTGATCGGTAATCTCGACGACCGCGGTATGGCCCCCGGCCGTGGCGGTCACCTTGATGTAGAGGTTGGGCACACCCTCGACAAGCGACACATCGCAGTAGCCGGCGTCAGCGAGGAGATCGGTCACGCGAGCACGATCTTCGTCGTTAACGCTCTCGAGCACCTCGAGCGCGCTCTTGGCGTCACCGCCCACGGCGCCCAGCACGGCCGCAGCTTCAATACCGTGCATACCGCCCGAGTTGGGCACGGTCACGCTCTTAACGTTCTTGATGATGTTGCCCGAGCAGGCAACGTCCATATGATCGGGTTCGCAACCGAGCGTCTGGCTCGCCAACGCCGCTGCATAGGCAACGGCAATAGGCTCGGTGCAGCCGAGCGCACAGACAAGCTCGCGGTTCAAAACATCGCAAAACGCGGCATCACGAAGGGAATCGGTAGGCATAGGTATCTCCTGCTTGCATAACGGGCTGGGCTCTCGAAAATAATTAGCTCTTTTATTTGATAACAATGCATCAAAAACCGCAACCATGGTTCCGGCGGACGGCGCTCAAGTACAAACTGGCGGCATTCATTCATGAAAAGCAGGTCTTGTTGCCTGCTAAAGCGTTTGACCAAAAAACGCCCGAGCGTTTACACAAAAGTCGCGCTATCATGCAGTCGAACGCGGTAAACACCTTTAGCATTTGCGCCGCACAGACCAGAGAGGAACCATCTATGAAGATCGGTATCGGTAACGACCACGCCGCCGTCGAGCTCAAGAACATCATTTCCGAGCACCTGAAGGAGCGCGGCTGCGAGGTCGTGAACTTTGGCACCGACACCTCCGAGAGCTTTGACTACCCCATCGCCGGCTACAAGGTGGGTAAGGCCGTTGCCAACGGCGACGTCGACCTGGGCATCCTGATCTGCGGTACCGGCGTCGGGATCAGCCTGGCTGCCAACAAGGTCGAGGGCGTACGCGCCGTCGTGTGCTCCGAGCCCTTCAGCGCCAAGCTCTCCCGCATGCACAACAACACCAACGTGCTCGCCTTTGGCGCCCGCGTCGTTGGCTCCGAGCTCGCTAAGATGATCGTCGACGAGTGGCTCGACGCCGAGTTCGAGGGCGGCCGCCACGAGCGTCGCGTCAACCTCCTCAACGAGATCGACCAGACCCGCGGTCTCAAGGTCGTCGACGAGGCCTAAAGACTTACAACGCCATACGCTAGCGACAGCCCCCGCCTGGAATGCACGCACATTCCAGGCGGGGGCTCTTTAGTAGATTTCTAGGCATGTCCCAAAAATCTACTGGAATATAAAAGGGCGCCGCGGATGGAGTTCCGCGGCGCCCAAGCCACACGCTAACAGCTTTAAGGAGTCAAAGCTGGTTTAGCCAAAGAAGCGCTTGATCTCGATCTCGGCGTTCTCCAGGCAGTCGGAGCCGTGGATCACGTTGGCGTTGACATCGACAGCGAAGTCGCCGCGAATGGTGCCGGGCGCAGCATCAAGCGGGTTGGTAGCGCCCATAAGGGTGCGCATCTTGGAAACAGCGGAGAGACCGGAAACGACCATCTTGACGACCGGACCGCTCGTCATAAAGTCGCAGAGACCGCCAAAGAAGGGCTTGTCGGCCAGATGGGCGTAGTGCTCCTCGACGGTAGCGCGCTCGAGCGTGGTCATCTCCATGCGCTCGATGACAAGGCCGCTACGCTCAATACGAGCAACGATCTCGCCGATCTTGCGATCGCGCACCGCGTCGGGCTTAATCATGATGAAGGTCTTCTCGATAGCCATAAGGTAGCCTTTCAAGTAGGTTCGCGCGTGCCCAAGTCCCATTCCGGCACCCGCCTGGACTGCATCGTAACAGAGTTTTAGCTGCAGTTAAACAAAAAGCCGTTTATTGAAGCGTTATTATTAATTGAAGCGCTCCATATGTGTCACTTCTGTTCCGAAGCCCGACTAGAGTACCATCCGACCGCCCATCAACCGCATCGAACAGATCAGACGGTCGGTTGCCACCCGCAAACGTATCCCCTTCACAACCTGCCCAAAGGTCCTACAAAAGTTCTCGACAAGCTCCTTCCTTCCCTATAACAAAACGGGCGCCCACCGTAGCGAGCACCCGTAAAGGCAAGATATGATGAACGCACCAGACAGACGCATCCTATAAGCTAATTAGCTCCGTGGCCCATCTCGACGACCTTGGTCAACGAGCCAAACACACCTTCGTCGGCAACGAGTTGTGCCTCGGCACGCTGCAGCTGCACGGCAACAGCGGCAGGGGCGGTACCGCCCTCGGTCGTGCGCGCGGCGACAATCGACGGGATGTCGAGCGCCTCGGTAATATCGCGCTCAAAGAGCGGGCTTGCCTCCTGGAACACCTCAAACGGCAGGTCCTCAAGATTGCAGCCGCGCTTCTCACACATCAGGACCAGATGGCCCACCACGGCATGCGCCTCACGGAACGGCAGGCCACGCTTGGCCAGGTAATCGGCAACATCGGTAGCGGCAAGGTGCCCCACGCCGCACTCGCGCGCCATGGCATCCTCGTTGACGGTCCAAGTCGAAATCATACCGGCCATAACCGACAGGCACTGCATGAGCGTATGGGCGGTATCGAGCGCGCCCTCCTTGTCCTCCTGCAAGTCCTTGTTATATGCGAGTGGCAGGCCCTTCATGGTCACGAGCAGCTGCACCAGGTTGCCATACACACGGCCGCTCTTGCCGCGGATAAGCTCGGCAAAGTCGGGGTTCTTCTTCTGCGGCATGATGGACGAGCCGGTGGAGTAGGAGTCGGAAAGCGTGATAAAGCCAAATTCGGAGCTCGACCACAGCACGATCTCCTCGGAAAGACGCGACAGGTGCATGGCCATGACGGAGCCGGCGTAATGCAGATCGAGCAGGAAATCACGGTCGGAAACCGCATCGAGCGAGTTGGGAATCACACCCGCAAAGCCAAGCTCGGCAGCCGTCATCTGGCGATCGAGCGGATAGCTCGTACCGGCAAGCGCGGCAGCACCCAGCGGGCAGTTGTCAGCGGCATCAAAGGCGGCCTTCAGACGTGTAAAGTCGCGCGCGAACATCCAGGAATACGCCAGCAGATGATGTGACAGCAGCACGGGCTGAGCATGCTGCATGTGCGTATAGCCCGGCAGAATCACCTTGTCGTACTTCTTGGCCGCATCCACCAGCACATGGCGCAACTCAAGATTGGCCTCCATGAGCTCCTTGGCCAACGCCTTGACGCCCAGGCGCGTATCGGTCGCCACCTGGTCGTTGCGCGAACGCCCGGTATGCAAGCGCTTACCGGCCTCACCGATGCGGCGCGTCAGCTCGCTCTCGATGGACATATGAATGTCCTCGTCGTTGATATCGAAGGTGAAGTTGCCGGCATCGATATCCTGCTCGATCCCGGTCAGGCCCTCGGCAATCGCCTGCTCGTCCTCGGCACTGATGATGCCCTGGGCCGCCAGCATCCTGGCATGCGCCTTAGAACCGGCGATATCCTGCTTATAGAGATGTTTGTCGACCGGCAGCGACGCGCCAAACTCCTGCGTGACCTCGGCCACGCCCGCCTCAAAACGACCGCCCCAAAGAGCCATGGAACCGTCCCCTTTCTCCAAATACCAAAACAAGCGCCCAGCGCAATGCGCCATGTCGCTAAAGCGATTTATCAACCGCTAGTTTTACACATTCCCCACCGTGCGCGGGGCCATGTAACTAATTTGCAAAGAAGTGACGCACCAGGCACTTGGCGCCCAACGTCTCCCTCCGGATGTTGCCTTGCGAACCATCGATCCAGGCCTTCAGGCTCATAGGGACGTCCTCGACCTTCGCAGCATCGAGCTCGGGCGCGAGGGCAAGTAAGGCATGCGCGATAGCACTGAACATAATGGATACTCCTCATATATATATGAGCACAGAGCCGCCAAATTGATAGAAGGAGCCCCGCCGGACAACCCCGGCGGGGCTCGGACTCAGCCGCAGACGCGGCATCATATATGCGGGCGGAACGTAGGGGCCACCGATGTTAAGAAGTGTCAGCAAGCATAACGAAAGGTAGGGACCCCGTGCGCCCGTTTTGTATCACGCGGATGGGCCGCGCAGATACCAAAGGAAGGAGGCGCTAGGCCTGGGCGGCAGCGGAGCTGGGACCCTGGACCTTAGCCCACGTCTTGAGCGACAGCGTATCGATCTCGATAAAGCCGGCGCTGGCCTTCTCGTCAAACGTGGTGTCGCGGTCGTAGGTGGCCAGACCGTAGTCGTAGAGGCTGAAGGGGCTCTTGCGGCCGACGACATGGCAGTTGCCCTTAAAGAACTTCAGACGGACGGTACCGGTCACGAACTTCTGGGTGTCGGCCATAAAGGCGTCGAGCGCGTTTTTGAGCGGGCTGTACCACTGGCCGTTGTACACGGCGGTGGCCCAATCCTGCTCGAGCTTAATCTTGGCCTTGAGCAGGTCGCCCTCGACGCAAATGTCCTCAAGCGCCTTGTGGGCGGTGATGAGCGTCAGAGCGCCGGGAACCTCATAGCACTCACGGCTCTTGAGGCCCACCAGACGGTCCTCGACCAGGTCGAGACGACCAAAGCCGTTGTCGCCGGAGATCTTGTTGAGGGCGATGATGATCTCGGAGAGCTTCATCTTCTTGCCGTCGACGGCGACGGGCTTGCCCGCCTCAAACTCAATCTCGGTATACGTCGGGGTGTCAGGCGTGTCCTCGGGGTTCTTGGTCATAACCCAGGCGTCGTCGAGCGGCTCGTTCCAGGGATCCTCCAGGTGGCCGCACTCAATGGCACGACCCCACAGGTTGTCGTCGATGGAATAGGGGTTGTCGTTGGCGCCCTCGGGAACCGGCACGTTATGGGCGTGGGCGTAGGCGACCTCGTCCGGACGGCACTTCAGATCCCACTCGCGAACCGGGGCGATAACCTTAAGCTCAGGGTCGAGGGCCTTGACGGCAGCCTCAAAACGAACCTGGTCGTTACCCTTGCCGGTGCAGCCGTGGGCGACGTAGGTTGCGTCAAACTCGTGGGCGACCTCGACAAGCTTCTTGGCAAGCAGCGGACGGGAAAGAGCGGAGAGCAGCGGGTACTTGTTCTCGTACATGGAGTTTGCGGCGATGGCCTTGGTCAGGAACTCATCGGAGAACTCATCGCGCAGGTCGAGGACCTGGCAATCAAGAACGCCCAGGTCGAGCGCCTTCTGCTTCTTGGCGTCCAGGCCGGTCTCCTCCTGGCCCACGTTGCCGCAGACACAAACGACATCGAGATTCTTCTCGTCCTGGAGCCACTTGACACATACGGATGTATCAAGACCACCGGAATATGCGAGAACGACTTTTTCCTTGCTCATGGCTGTTTCCTTTCGCCCTTGGTAGCTAGTTAGAACATCGGTCAGTTGCAAGTCATTTCGAGGTCAAAAACCGTGCAATATCAGGTTAAATAGCAAAAAGCAGCACAACATGCCCTAGAAACATGCGTCTATGTCGTGCTAAAACCCAACGACCTCAAAATGACTCTGTTGGGGCATTTCACCCCATACGAACAGAGACGATTGTTATCGTCGTCGGGAAATTGCGCGCTGGCGTCGGAGGGCATTGTCTGCAGTGGTGATGATCTGTACGAACTGCATCTGCCTCTCCTTTCACGTATCGCCGGGCGCAATTCAAATATCGCAAACGGTACCTTTTCTTCGGTAAGCGGTTGTTTTTCCGTCTCCGTTTTCGATGTTCGCTATATTACGCTAAAGTGCCAGCAGCACAAGCGACAAATTCAAATTTCTGAAAAGTTTTTTCATTACTTTGTGAATTGCAGTGCAAATACGCTCCGTTCCTGCGACAATACGCTCGGTTACTGGTTGATAGTTATAACGTCTGAAACAATTTCGAAACGAAAGGCGCGCTTTTATGCAAACTTACGAATCGGACACCAATATCGGCAGCATTAAGATTCTCGCCGTTGATATGGACAAGACGCTTCTCACCGACGAGCGTGTACTACCCCAGGGCCTCGACGAGCGCCTGGACAAGCTCGCCGAGGCTGGCATCGTGTTCTGCCCCGCCAGCGGACGCCCTGCCCCCAAGCTCGAGGAGATGTTCGAGGGTATTAAGAACCGCCTTGCTTTTTGTCCCGACAACGGAGCCTGCGTCATCTATCGCGGCAGCTATATCTATAAGAGCAACATCGATGTGGCGCTGTATCAGCAGGTGCTCGCTCGTGCCTCGGAGGACCCGCGCGCCGTTCCCGTCCTGTGCTGCTACGACGAGTTCTATGTGCTCGCCCGTGACCATCAGTACCACGACGAGATCAGCGTGTACTACAACACGATCAACTATGTCGACGCCTTTGAGGGCCTTGATATCGAGTCCAATAAGATCTCGGTCTTTTTCCCTGCCTACGATGCCGAGCCCGCATTCCGCGAGACCTATAGCCCCGCGTTCTCGGATCAGCTCTACGTCACCAATGCGGGCCGCGAGTGGATCGACTTTATGAACCTGGGCGTCGACAAGGGTTCGGGCGTGGCGCATTTGTGCGAGCACCTGGGCATCGATATCGCCGACGCTGCCGCCGCGGGCGACACCTACAACGATATTCCCATGCTGGAGCGCGTCGGGCATAGCTTTATCGTCGACAATGCCGAGGAGCACATGAACGCGCACGCCAAGTGGCGCATTCCGAGCAACAACGACGGGGGCGTACTGACGCTCATCGACGCCATCTTGGCGGCTCGTTAAACTCGCCGCCATGCCCGGGGCCGGCCGTTTGATTTTTGCTCGGTCAGGTCCTGGGCTCGCTCGAAGGCCACATTTAGTGGCCTTCGGCTCGTGCGGAATCTACAAAAATCAAACGGTCGGCCCCGGGCATGTCTACGTTGACTTGCTTGCCGCCTGGATGGCGTCTTGGCGTCTAGATACTTTGGCTGAATTTAATTGAATGAAGGGAGCTCCTTGTTGATGAGGGGCTCCCTTCTGTTTTGGTTACTTTGGGGTTGTGGGGGCGACTTTATTTGGCGTCGGCCCAGGTTATGCCGGTGCTGGCTTCGGCGATTAGGGGGACACGGAGGTCTACGACGTGCTCCATGACGTCTTGGACCATGGCGGTCAGGCGCTCGACTTCGCTGACCGGGCACTCAAAGTCCAGTTCGTCGTGTACCTGTAGGATCATGTGGGCGGCAAAACCCTCTTCTTCCAGACGGCGGCTCACGCGTGCCATCGCGATCTTGATGATGTCGGCGGCGGTGCCCTGCATGGGGTGGTTCATGGCCGTGCGCTCGCCAAAGCCACGGAGCTGCGGATTTTTGGCCTTGAGCTCCGGAATATGGCGACGGCGGCCGTACATGGTCTCGGCGTAGCCCGTCTGCTTGGCACGCGCCACCACGTTGTCGAGGAACGTGCGCACGCCCGGGTAGGCCTCGTAGTAGCGATCGATCATGTCGCGCGCCTCGGCCATCGAGATGTGCAGCGACTGCGACAGGCCGTAGGCCTGCTGACCATACACGATGCCAAAGTTCACGGCCTTGGCGCGGCTGCGCAGGTCGGGCGTCACCTCGGACACCGGCACGCCAAATACGCGCGCGGCCGTCTCGGCATGGAAGTCCTCGCCCTCGTTGAAGGCGCGCACCAGTTGCTCGTCGCCCGAAAGATGCGCGAGCAGGCGCAGCTCGATCTGCGAGTAGTCCACCGCCAAAAAGACGCTTCCCTCGCCCGCCGAGAACGCCGTCTTGACGGTACGCCCCAGCTCCGAGCGCGTCGGAATGTTTTGCAGATTGGGGTCGCTCGAAGACAGGCGCCCCGTCGCGGTGATGGTCTGGTTGTACGTGGTGTGCACACGCCCGTCACCACGGCGCAGCGGACCTAGCGTGTCCAGATAGGTCGACTTAATCTTGGACTTCTCACGCCAGTCCAAAATCAGGCGCACGATTTCGTGGTCACGCGCAAGGTCGCTCAGCACCTTGGCGTTGGTCGAATAGTAGCCGCGCTTGGTCTTTTTTAGGCCCTTGGTCGGAAGCCCCATAACATCAAACAGCACGTGCGAGAGCTGCATGGGGCTGCCGATGTTAAAGGTCTCGTCGCCTGCCAGGTCACGAATGCTGCGCTCGACCTCGGTGATCTGGGTCGCCAGACCCTCGGACAGGCTGCGCAGCCGATCGGGATCCACGAGCATGCCCGCGCGCTCCATCTTGGCAAGTACCGGAACGAGCGGCATCTCGATGCCATCGAACACGTTGGCGGCATTCTCGCGGGCCATGCACTCGCGCAGCGGTGCGACCAGCGCCAGTGTCAGGGCCGCAGTACGGGCGGCTGGCACCGGAGCGTCCTCGCCGGCACCCTCTGCACCGCGCGCCGCAGGCAGCGCCATCTGCAGATACGTATCGGCAAGATATGCCTCATCGAACTCGGAGCGATCGGAATCCAGCAGATAGGCAGCGACCACGGTATCGAAGATACGCGTGGAATCAGCGGACAGCGGGTCTCTGAGCTCGGGCTCGGAAGAATCAATGGGCGAAAGCTCGTGTAGCAGCGCTTTCATATCCGGGCTCGCCACACGGCCCTCCATAAACAGTCGCGCGAGCACGCCGGCAATCACGCCGTGGACGAAGCTGAAGCCCTCAACCTCAGCCGCCGCACCGCTGTCGCCCTCCTCGAGCGCGAACAGGCCCTTGGACGTCGCCAACCACAGCGTGCGCGTCAGCCCAAAGAGCGCGCCCTCTTCCTTGTCGTCGTCCACCACGGCGGCGACCCACTCGCCCGCCTCGATCGCACGGGCAACCTCGGACGCCACGGCAGCAAGCGCCTCGGCATCGCCGGCAGCGGTGCGCTCAATCGTGGGCATCTCAAACGTGCTAGCAGCGACAGCAGCGCCACCCTCGTCACCGATCAGTGCCAAGAAACGGTTCTGCATGGCGGTGATGCCGAGCGCGCCCAGCGCCGCGGAAACCTCATCGGCAGAAAACGCCGGGAAAGATGTCGCCTCAAAGTCGAGCTCAACAGGCGCATCGGTGCGGATGGTTGCGACCTTACGGCTCAGCAGGGCATCGTCGATGTGTGCGCGCAGGTTCTCGCCCATCTTGCCCTTGACCTCGTCGGCATGCGCGATGACTTCGTCCAGGCTGCCGTACTGCGCGATGAGCGCGCTTGCTTTTTTGGGGCCGATACCCGGTACGCCGGGAATGTTGTCCGACGTGTCGCCCTTCAGACCATAAAAGTCGGGCACGAGCGCCGGCGTGATGCCGTGATACAGATCGTCCACGCTCTCGGGCGTCATGATCGCCACGTCGGACAGGCCCTTGCGGGTCGAGACCACGTTGACGTGCTCGGTCACGAGCTGATACATGTCGCGGTCGCCGGTCACCAGCAGTATGTCGCAGCCGGCCTCCTCACCCAGGCGCGCCATGGTTCCCAGGATATCGTCGCCTTCCCAGCCCTCAGACTGCAGAATCGGCACATTGAGCGCACCGAGCAGCTCCTTGATCATCGGAAACTGCGCGTGCAAATCGGGGTCCATGGGCGGGCGCTGCGCCTTATACTGCGGCAGCATCTCCATGCGCACGCGCGGCTTGCCTTTATCAAACGCCACGACCACACCGTCGGGGTTAAAGGCATCGATCATCTTGAGGAACATGTTCAGAAAACCAAAGATCGCGTTGGTGGGGCGACCGTCCGGCGCGTTCATGGTCGGCGGCACGGCGTGGAAGGCGCGATGCATGAGCGAGTTGCCGTCGATGACGGCAAAGGTACGGCGCTTGTCAGACATATTGAATACCTCGCTTTGGGCTGGGCACAGTTTGCTCACACCAGTTTACACGCTCCCCGCCCCACGGCCACCGCACATCAGGCTTCCCTGCCGCTGCGGGCCCGCGCGTGATACGATGGCTCACGGTACATCAACCAGCACGATCGATCCGAAAGGAGCCTGCGTCATGGAGCGTCCCTGCGCATGGAAAAAGTACACGCCACAGCAAATCGAGGAGCTCGAGGAGCTTTGCCGCGGCTATAAGCAGTTTTTGAGCGAGAACAAGACCGAGCGCCTGTGCGTCAAGACCGGCATCAAGATGGCCGAGGAGGCGGGATACGTCGACTTGGAGACCGTGATTGCCGAGGGTCGCGAGCTCAAGGCAGGCGACAAGGTGTACGCCGCCAACCACGGCAAGGACCTTATGCTCGTCAACCTTGGCACCGCCCCGCTCGAGCAGGGCTTTAACATCCTGGGCGCCCACGTGGACTCGCCGCGTCTGGACCTTAAGCAGAATCCCGCCTTCGAGGCCGGCGACATGGCCTACCTCGACACGCACTACTATGGCGGCGTCAAGAGCTACCACTGGGTGGCCTCCCCGCTCGCGCTCGTGGGCGTCATCTGCAAAAAGGACGGCACCACCGTCGACATCAACATCGGCGACAAGGCGGACGACCCGGTCTTTACCATCTCCGACCTGCTGATCCACCTCTCGAGCGAGCAGATGTCCAAGCCCGCCAAGGACGCCGTCGACGCCGAGATCCTCGACGTGATCGTGGGCGGCCGCCCCGTCAAGTTTGACGAGGACGACAAGGATGCCCCCAAGGAGCCCGTCAAGCAGATGTTCCTGGATATCCTCAAGGAGCAGTACGACGTCGAGGAGGAGGACTTCCTCTCCGCCGAGATCGAGGTCGTGCCCGCCGGCCCGGCCCGCGACATGGGCCTCGACCGCTCCATGATCTTGGGCTATGGCCACGACGACCGCGTCTGCGCCTACCCCTCCATGCTCGCCCAGATCGACGTCGCCAACGTGAAGCGCACGAGCATCACGCTCATCGTCGACAAGGAGGAAATCGGTTCCGTGGGCGCCACCGGCATGACGAGCCGCTTCTTCGAGAACACCGTCGCCGAGATCATGACGCTCGCCGGCGAGGACAACCCGCTGGCCCTGCGCCGCGCACTCGCCCGCAGCCGCATGCTCTCCTCCGACGTGTCCGCCGGCTTTGACCCGGGCTACGCCGGCAAGTTCGAGACCAAGAACGCGGCCTTCATGGGTCGCGGCCTGTGCTTTAACAAGTACACGGGCAGCCGCGGCAAGGGCGGCTCCAACGACGCCGATGCCGAGTACGTGGCCCTCGTCCGCGACATCATGGACGAGGCTGGCGTGGACTTCCAGACCTGCGAGCTCGGCCGCGTCAACGCGGGCGGCGGCGGCACCATCGCCTACATCATGGCCAAGTACGGCATGAACGTCATCGACTCCGGCGTTGCCGTCCTGTCCATGCACGCCCTGTGGGAGGTCGCCAACAAGGCCGACATCTACGAGGCATATCGCGGCTACAAAGCCTTCCTCGAGCGCGCCTAACCAACCCTTCATCAGTTGTGGTGAAATACGGACTAAACTGGCCCATAACCGGCCAAAACAGACCGTATTCCACCGCAACTTCCTTTTTGGCAGAGGAGAGTCCATGCTGCAGGTCATCATTTCGCCCGCCAAGCAGATGCGCGCGGCCAGGGATGCTTTTGAAGTCCTGGGCATTCCACCTTTTGTGCACGAGACGGCTCGCCTCCACCGCGCACTGCTAGATATCGAACAGAATGAAGGCAGCAGCGGTCTGCAGGCGCTATGGAACGTGAGTGACAAACTGCTGGGGCCTTGCCTCAACACCCTGCATGAGTTCGGGCCCATCTTGGGAAACGGCGATCTCGACAATCCCGCACTCGCCCGTCACCTCTCCCCTGCCGTCATGTCCTATCACGGCATTCAATACCAGAGCATGGCGCCCGAGGTGATGGATTCCGCACAGCTCGCATGGCTGCAAGACCATCTGTGGATCCTCTCGGGCCTTTACGGATGCGTACGCCCCTTTCATGCCGTCGAACCGTATCGGCTGGAAATGGGCGCGAAGCTCGCCGTTGACGATGCCCCAGACCTCTACGCGTTTTGGAGCGACAAGCTCGCGCAGGCTATCGCCCCGGCAGGCTCAAACACCACGATCGTCAACCTCGCCAGCGTAGAGTATGCCAAAGCCGTTCTGCCCCATCTCGCGGGCGACGCCACGGCCGTCACATGCCTTTTTGGCGAGGGTATCCGCAACGGGAAGCCCATCCAACGGTCGACCGCCAGCAAAAAGGCGCGCGGTTCCATGGTGCGGTGGATGGCAGAAAACGAGCTCGAGGATGCAAGCGGACTTACCGCATTCAACATCGGCTATCGTCACATCCCCGAGCTTTCAGACGAAAACACCCTGGTTTTCATGAACGTGCAGGCACAATAGGCCCGCCGTTTCCACCCCCCCCGTTACTCCGCCAAGCCATCGGCCTTTACAATCTCGCTCGTCGAGCCATCTTGGTAGGTAATCTTGACATGCTCCACCTCGGACACCTTGACGCCCAACGGGGGCTCCAGGCGCCATTCCGTCAGGGCGATATCCATCGTCGTGGGCACATCCCCTTGATCTTTGAGTTCGACCAACAGCGTCTTAAGCGACGCATCGAAGGTCACGCGCTCGATCTCTTCACCAGGAATGGAACCGCCGCTCAGCTGCAGCTGGACAAATCCATCGCGCGGATACCAATAGTCGCCCGGCGCGGCAACGGTATTGCCGCCAGAGACCTTCATCGTCATAATCGGTAGGCTATCATCAGCCTCGAACTCCCATGCAACGCCGCCGCGACCACCAAACGTCCAGATAAAAAAGGCAATCACCAGCACGGCAAGCACCGCAAAACCAATCGCGACAAGGCCATGGTGCGCACGGCTTTCCTCGGCCGATACATCCCATTGCGTCTCTCGATACAGATGCTTGTCTTCCATGTTCGCCTCCCCACAGGCACGCTCGTTGGCCCAATCGTACCCATTCAGGCTATACTTGAGCCCATGACATAACGGGGAGCTTGCAGGACAAGACGGCAGGCTGAGACTGGGCGCGCCCGCCCTGACCCGCAAACCTGATATGGGTAATGCCAACGAAGGGAGCCGTGCCAATGAGCACACAGACCGAGCCCAAGCTCGTCACGCAAATCGACTTCGCCCGCGCCGGGCAGATCACACCGCAGATGAAGGAGGTTGCCGAGCGCGAGCATCGCGACCCTGAGTACATCCGTGAGCGTGTGGCCGACGGCCGCATCGCCATTCCCGCCAACATCGTGCATATCAAAAAGGGCATGCGCGCCTTTGGTGTCGGCGAGGGGCTGTCCACCAAGGTCAATGTAAACCTGGGCATCTCGGGCGATAAAGCCGATGCCGCCGAGGAATGGAAGAAGGTCAAGATCGCCGAGGACTACGGCGCCGACGCCATCATGGACCTCTCCAACTCGGGCAAGACGCGCCAGTTCCGCCAGCAGCTCATCGACGAAACGCCACTCATGGTGGGCACCGTCCCCATGTACGACGCCATCGGCTACATGGAAAAGCCGCTGGTCAAGCTTACCAAAGACGACCTGTTCGAGGTCGTGCGCGCGCATGCCGAGGACGGCGTGGACTTTATGACCATCCACTGCGGCATCAACAAGTCAGTCACCAAGACCTTTAAGGAGACCGGCCGCCTGATGAACATCGTCAGCCGCGGCGGCTCGCTGCTGTTTGGCTGGATGGAGGTCACCGGCAACGAAAACCCCTTCTACGAGTACTTTGACGAGCTGCTCGAGATTTGCCACGAGTACGACGTGACGATTTCGCTCGGAGACTCCTGCCGCCCGGGCTGCCTCTACGACTCCAACGACGCCACCGAGACCGCTGAGATGATCGAGCTGGGCAAGCTGTGCAAGCGCGCTTGGGCCGCCGGCGTCCAGGTCATGGTCGAGGGACCGGGTCACATGGCGCTCGACGAGATCGCCGCCAACATGAAACTGCAGAAGCGCCTGTGCCACAATGCCCCGTTCTATGTGCTCGGGCCGCTAGTGACCGATATCGGCGTGGGTTACGACCACATCACCGCTGCCATCGGTGGCGCCATCTCCGCGAGCTCCGGCGCCGACTTCCTGTGCTATGTGACGCCGGCCGAGCACCTGTGTTTGCCCAACGCCCAGGACGTGCTCGATGGCCTCATGGCCACCAAGATTGCCGCGCACGCCGCCGATATCGCCAAGAAGGTGCCGCACGCCCGCGACATGGACGACAAGATGGGCCAGGCACGCCGCAAGCTCGACTGGGATGCCATGTGGAAGTGTGCTCTCGACCCGGTCACCGGCAAGAAACGCTACGAAGAATCCCCCGCCGCCACCGAGGGCACCTGCACCATGTGCGGCAAGATGTGCGCCGTCCGCACCGTTAACAAGGTGTTCGAAGGCACGACGATCGACCTCGGCATGGAGGACTAACGCGTCACCGGAGCAACAATCGGTAACATGGTGTTCGTCAATTGTTGACGTGCGAACATTTGCTTACATTTGCGTAAAGATTGCATCGCCCGCCCGGGTTCGACATAGAGTCGGCCCGGGCATCTTTATAATGCTGGTTTAAAGACCCATTTGATTCCGACCGAACAAGGGAGCAAACATGGATCGCAGTAAGGTACCTGCCGTCCTGTCCATCGCAGGATCCGATTCCAGCGGTGGCGCCGGCATTCAGGCCGACATCAAGACCATCACGGCGCACCGCCTGTATGCCGAGACGGCCATCACCGCCATCACCGCACAAAACACGCTCGGTGTCACCGCCGTGCAGAATATCTCCCCTGATATCGTCGCTGCGCAGATCGACGCCGTATTTGACGATATCCGCCCCAGCGCCGTCAAGATCGGCATGGTTTCCTCTGCCGAGATTATCGAGGTTATCGCCGACCGCCTGAGCGCCTGGAACGCGACAAACGTGGTCGTCGACCCCGTCATGGTAGCCACCTCGGGCGCACGGCTGATTGCCGAAGATGCCGGCGAGGCGCTCACCCGCCGCCTGTTCCCACTAGCAACCGTCATCACGCCCAATATTCCCGAGGCCATAGCCCTGCTCGACTACGAGGTCGACTCCGAGCGCACACAGCAAAATGCTGCCATGCTCCTCACCCGCCGCTTTAGTTGCGCATCCCTCGTTAAGGGTGGGCATCTTGTCAACGAGGCCAACGATGTATTGGCCGAACCCGCGCCACTCGATGACGAGGGCAACCATATGGGCGATCCGCTCACCACGTGGTTCCGCCACAAGCGCATCGAGACCGACAACACGCACGGCACCGGCTGCACGCTCTCGTCCGCCATCGCCTGCGCGCTGGCCCAGGGCATGGATCTTACCGACGCCGTCAACGCCGGCAAGGCCTACCTAACCGGCGCTCTCGCCGCCGGCTTTGACATGGGCAAAGGCTCCGGCCCCGTCAACCACATGTGGCAGTATTAAGATTCGCAGCCCAAAACCGCCGCAAAGGGGACAGGCACCTTTGCGGCGGCTCCCACAAACATCTCGATCTGTAACAGTTAGAGCCCATTTTTCAGCCCACCTGTTATAGATCGAGACATTCAAATTCCACTGAGAAGATAGTCTTGATCTGTAACAGTAACCTCGGCTAAATCGACCCTAGATGTTACAGATCGAGACAAACGACCGATATCGACCTTAATAATCTCAATCTGTAACATCTAGCCCGTTTTCGGCCTTACAGCTGTTACAGATCAAGACAAATCAACGAAACAAGCCACCACAAGGGTACCTTTGTGGTGGCTTTGGGTCGCGCTACTCACCGAGCATCTCTTTGAGCTTGGCTGCCACGGCGTGACCCAGGCTCTCGTGGCTTTCGGGCATCATATGCAGATAGTCGATATCGCCCGGCTCGGCAAACTCAGCGGCATTCAAAAAGTCGCAGCCAAACTGCTCGGCCACGTGCGCATAGTACTCGCCAAAATGCTCCGAGGCCTCAACGGAATGCTCGTCAAAGTCGGTCATATACACATCGGCGATCTGCGGCTTGATCTTGATAGGAGCCATCAGCAGGATGCGCGGGCAAGGCGCAGCGTCGGTCCACGGAAACGCGCGGACGGCGCGAATCAGCGCCATGGCGCCACGGGCGATATCGGAAGCTGTCACGTTAAAGACCGTCTTACAGTCGTTGGTGCCCAGCATGATCACAATGGCGTCCAGCGGCTTATGAGCCTCGAGCAGCATCGGAAGCGCGCGAATGCCGTTGAGGTTGGTGTCCAGATGGCACATGTCGTCGCGTACCGTCGTGCGGCCGTTGAGGCCTTCCTCAATCACATGCCAGCCCTCACCCAGGTCACGCTGTACCACACCGCACCAGCGCACATCCTGCGCATAGCGCACTGCGGTGCCGTCGCGCATACCAGCCGGATCATAGCCATAGGTGTTGCTGTCACCAAAGCACAGAACGTTTTTCATCTTGAGCTCCTCATTCAGTAAAAAGCCGACGGGGGCAACCCCTCCCGTCGGCTTGGCATATCACATCGCGCGCACCGCTTACAGGTACTTGCGCCAGTCGTCCTCGTCCTCATCATCCTCGGCGGCAGCCTGGGCCTGCTCGGCGGCACGAGCGGCTGCGGCGCGGGCGGCAACCTGGGCATAGGACTCCTCGTTGCGCTCGGGGAACTTTGCCAGCACGTGCTCGAACTTGGCAAAGTCCTCATCCCAGCGCGTAGAGGGCGCGGCAAAGAAGACCTGCTTGACCTTGAAGTCGCCCGACGCGAGCTCCTTGCGGAAGAGCTCGGCCACGGCCTCGGCGTCAAAGCCGTTGTTCTCGCAGCCCCAAGCACCCAGTACGAGTTTCTCGCGGCCCAGCTCGTCGCAAATGGCAAGCACAAAGCGGATGCGATCGCGCAGAGCGTCAAGCAAGGCATCGTCGCTCACGCGGTACTCCTGGCGAGCACGCTTGGCGTTGGGTGCGGCGGCGACGATTACGTCGGCATAGGCGTGCACATGGTTACGGTCGAAGCGCACCGCGGGCACCACCAGCGCACGGTTGCGGTACAGCTCACAGTTGATGTTGCGGCGACGGTTCTCGCCGTACCATTTACGCTGCTTATCGAGAACGTTGTACAGATACGAATCGGCGCACAGCGTGGCCTCCTGGCCCAGATAGCCCTGGATGTAGCCACCGCCCGGGTTGGTGAACGAGGCAAAGGCGAGTACGGCCATGTCGCAGAACTGCGCGTAGCCTCGGCCGTTATCCAGAATGACCTGCGTGGCAGAGGCGTCGAGCACAGTGACCTCGGGCAGGACCGGAGCGGGCTCCTCGGCGGCAGACGCGGGCTCGGTCTCCGCGGGCTCCTCGGCGGGCGCAGGCTCAGCTTCGGTAGCCTCCTCGACGGGCTCGGGCGCCACCTCGGCATCGGCCGCAGCCTCGACGTCCTCGGCAACCTGCTCCTCAGCAGCCGCCTTCTGGGTCTTGGCCTTCATCGCCGCGACAAAACCGGCAGGCATACCATCGAACTCGCGCACGCCGGCAAGCGAACGCTCGATGTCCTTGGCGCAGGCCTCGGACACAGCCGTCACATGGCGCTCGGCGGCCTTCGCACGCGCCTCACGCTTGGGATTGGGCTGACCCGCTCGGTTGGACCTGCGGTTACGGTTCCTGTTGTCGACGTCTGCCATACATGGCCACCTTTCCTGTCGCTGCCGCTATCGTCTTTTCCCATCCATGATACCCCGCCGTGCACAAAAAAGACGGCCCCGAAGGACCGCCTTTCGCATCGTTTTACCGTGTCCGGCAGGAAGCACCGCAATGCCGCGCTTTAATCGCGACGGCCGAGGATGTTCAGAATGCGCAGGAACACGTTGATGATGTCCACGAACAGGTTGGATGCCATAAGCACGGCGTTGGGCAGCGTGGGCGGCACCGTCGTTGCCACATAGGTGTCGTAGCCAATAAAGCCGGCAAACACCACGATCACGATCAGGTCGGTGATGGACTGCGAAACGCCCATGAACATCAACACGATCTCGACCAGAATCGTGGCAAGCAGGATGCCAAAACCAATGCCATACACACGCTGGAAGAACTTGGGGAAGGTCACGCCCAGCGCACCAAAGACAAAGGTGATGGCGGCCGTGGCGATAAAGGCGGTGTTAATGGTAGGCAGGTCGTAGTTGGCAAGACCAAACGACGCCGTCAGACCAAAGGTGCTCGCAAAGACCACGTAGCCCACGAGTGACAGGCCCACGGACTGTTTGCTGGCGGCAGCCGACATCATGACCATGCCGACGATGGTCAAAATAAATGAGCCAAAGACCAGCGGCAAAGCGGCGCCGCTCATCATCATGCGCGCAAACGACATGGTGCTCGTAAAATAGGCGCCGGCGCCCATGGCGCAAAAGCCCAAAAAGATCAGAGCAGACATGACAAGGTTGTACGCGCGCGGCGACATCTCCTTGGCACGGCTTGCGCCGGTCTCGATGGGGCCGTTCTGATAGCCCTGGATATCGTTCATAATTTCGTCCTTTCAAAAAGCACCGCGACGGCGCCGTAGCTGACAAGTTTCCTGCCATTGTACCCGAACGCCACGCGTTCTTACCTGCGACGCTCGCTCTCGAGTGTTCGGTCGAACGCCCACACCCACCAACGCATCAGATGAGTCTGCGAGCCATCCGGTCGCTCGCGTGCCTGTTCTTCCAGATACAGTTCGGTCGCATGTCCGCCAAAACGAACCTTATAAGTCGCCGTACGAATGCCGTGAACCGTCAGGCCAAACCCGGTGGTCGAGATAATTTCGTCGATCGTAAAACAACGGCCGTCAACCCAGCAGACAGTGACCGGCACAACCTGTCCGCCCGCGAGGATGCGAGCCACGACGTCCACATACTGCTTGTGCACGCGCCGAGTTTTGCCGTCTGTCTGTCGATATTCCATGCCTCCTATTATCGAACGCATGTTTGCATGTTGTAAAGCGAACAGGCTGTGGTTTTGGGGTGTCGGAGCGATCGCATGTGTCCGCATGGCGTGTTAGCAAAAAGAACACCCGCGGTCAACAGGGATAATATTCAATTTTAGTGCCAAAAAATTCACTGCTCCCATCAGAACTCGGTAAAGAAACCCGCAGGAGGTGATACGATTTATCATGTTTCTGTAACGTGCCTGCAAACTTCGAGAAAGCCCATATATGGACGTAACGTTCTCAACCTTCCTCGGCCAACTTGTGTCGAACCCAGTCCTTGCCGTCACCGTGATCCTCGCGCTCGGCGCCATCTTCGTCAATGGATGGACCGACGCGCCCAACGCCATCGCGACCTGCGTCACTACGCGTTGCATGCCCGCCCGCGCCGCCATTCTCATGAGTGCCGCATTCAACTTCCTCGGCGTGCTCATCATGACGCACTTTAACGCGAGCGTCGCCAACACCATCTCCCATATTGTCGACTTTGGCGGAAACAGTACCATGGCGCTCGCCTGCCTGTGCGCGGCGCTGTTCTCCATCGTCGTCTACGGCGCCACAGCGTCGCGTTTTGGCATCCCCACCTCGCAAAGCCACAGCCTTATCGCCGGCCTGACCGGTGCCGCTATCGCCCTCGGCGGTGCGAGCAGCGTCAACGTCCACGAGTGGATGAAGGTCATCTACGGCCTGGCGCTCTCCATCGGCCTGGGCTTTGTCATGGGCTGGGTCCTGTGCAAGCTCGTCTCGATTCTTTTCGCCGCCGCCAACAGGCGACGTGCCAATGTCTTCTTTAAATACGCTCAGATCGCGAGCGCTGCGGCCATGAGCTTTATGCACGGCGCGCAGGATGGACAGAAGTTCATCGGCGTGCTCTTTTTAGGCGTGGCCTTTGCCAGCGGCCAGACAAGCGTCGGCGATGCAGGCATCCCCATCTGGATTATGCTGCTGTGCTCGGCCACCATGGGCATCGGCACCAGCGTGGGCGGCGAGCGCATCATCAAGTCCGTTGGCCAGAGCATGGTCAAGCTCGAAAAGTACCAGGGCTTCTCCGCCGACCTGGCGGGCGCCGCAAATCTGCTGCTTGCCACCCTTACCGGCATCCCCGTGTCCTCCACTCACATCAAGACCTGCGCCATCATGGGCGTCGGCGCCGTCAAGCGCCTTTCGGCCATCAACTTCGGTGTCGTCAAGGACATGATGTTCACCTGGTTCTTCACCTTCCCCGCCTGTGGACTCATCAGCTTTGTCATGGCCAAGCTGTTCATGATGTTCCTCTAGCCACACCGAGCGTCCATCCGGACCGTAATATTTCGCCCACCCGTCTTCGCCTCGAAAGGACCCACTCATGGCAAAGAAACCCGATTCGTTCTACTTTGACAACTACGTCGCCTGCGCCGACCTTGCCGTCCAGGCCGCCGAGCTGCTCACCAAGATTTTCGAGAACTTCGATCCTGCAAAGATTCACGATATGCTCGACAAGATGCACGCGATCGAGCATGCGGCAGACAAGAAGCACCATGAGCTCGAAGACGCCCTGCTCACCGCCTTTATCACCCCGCTTGAGCGCGAGGATCTGGACCTGATGAGCTGCTCGCTCGACACCGTGCTCGACCGCATCGAGGGCGTCGTGCAGCGCGTCTACTTCACCAACATCCAGAGCATCCACCCCGATGCCATCGTCATCGCTCACAAGGTGACCGACGCCTGCCGTGCCATGAAGGACCTTATGGTCGAGCTTCCCAACTACCGCAAGTCCAAAACGCTGCGCGAGCTCGTCATCCAGATCAACACCATCGAGTCCGAGGCCGACGAGCTCTATATCAACGCCATGCGCAACCTGCACGTTAACGGCAAGGACCCGCTCGAGGTCATCGCTTGGCGTGACGTGTACGCCTTCCTGGAGTACTGCGCCGACTGCTGCGAGAATGTGGCCGATGTCGTGGATTCGATTGTCATGAAGAACAGTTAATTGGGGGCACGTATCCCACCGGTCGCGGGCCCGACCACTAATACCTTTTTCACTCCGGCTGCAAGCAGAGTCGTTCAAAAGGTATTAGTGGTCGGGCCCGCTCCCTTACGTACCACCATTGGGAACTTTGGCTGATAGTTGTAGCGCAATAGAGGTTTGGCTGAAGGGACCTTTGGTATCGTTCGGACACTTTGGCCCTTGATGAGCGTTTGGCTGATTGCTGCTTTGGGTACTGTTTGGGTTACTTTGGGTTTGTTTGATTTTTAATTGTAGGAGGGCTTGTATGTCTTATTTGGATCTGGCTCGGAGTCGCTATTCTTGTCGCGAGTTTGAGGATCGTTCTGTTGAGCAGGCTGTGGTGGATGCCATTGTTGAGGCGGGGCGGATTGCTCCTTCTGCTTGTAATAATCATCCAGCCCGTGTGATGGTGCTGGATACGCCTGAGCTGTTGGAGAAGGCTGCTGCTTGTCAGCCTCGGTTTGCTCGTGATGGGTCTATCTTTGGGGCTCCGCTTGTCTTCCTTATTTGCAGCGTTACCGATGATGCTTGGGTGCGCCCGTATGACCAGATGAATTCCAGTGAAATCGATACGTCCATCGTGTGTGATCAGATGATGATGGAGGCCACCGAGCAGGGCCTGGGAACGTGCTGGGTATGCCATTTTAAGCCTGAGGTGGCACAGGAGCAGTTCAACCTGCCCAAGGGCGTCTATCCCTATCACATGCTCGTCTGTGGCTATCCTGCCGACCACATCGCCGATCCCGAGCATCGCGAGGCCCGCACCATTCCCCTCTCCAACTTCCTCCTCAAGTAGTTTTTGGCACATGCCCTAAAACCTACCTTTTACCACGCGCCCTTCGCCGAGTTCTGTCCTATCGCATGCAGAGCTCGGCGTTTTGGGCTTATAGGACAAAATGTGTGTCCCGATAGAACATCCGTTTCCATCCATTAATCCAGCCAGAACGGGTACGGGTCCCTGTGGTGGAGGTCCTCCCACACGGCCCTGTCGCCCCACTCCGGCCCTCCGTCCTCGCGCGACGGCGAAGCGGAGTAGACGCTGAATAGGAAGTCGATGTCCGCGTCGGTCGGCATCGTGGCGAGCTTCTCGCGCGCCGTCCTCGCGTCCCCCGAATGAGCGTGGCACCACCAGAACACCGCCTTAACGCGCTTGACCGACGTCAGCCCCCGGTGGTTGCGCAGGACGGCCCTCAGCTGCGAGTTCACCCCTCCCTCGATCATGTTGTTGGTCGACGGCAGCGGGCCGGCCTTGGCCAGGGCGGGGTCGAGGTAGGTGAACAGCGTCCCCGCCGACACCAGCGATGACAGCGACGAGCGCGCCCGCCTCAGCCTCTCGTGGGTGTAGACCCTCCTGCCGTCCACCACGGTCCTGTCCTCCAGGAAGTCGGCCCAGAACCCGCACCAGTCGAGGTAGCGCTCGACCCAGAGCTCGGCCTGGTGCAGCGTCTCGATGCCCATGAGGTCGCGCGCGATGAGGTAGAGCTCGCGCCCCGCCTGGAGCTTCGGCCGCGTCGTCGTGTAACGCTTGACCTGCGAGAAGGCGTGGAAGGTGCACCTCTGGACCCTGGTGCGCGGCCAGGTCTCGCGCACGGCCTTGGCGAACCCGCTCCCGCCGTCGGTGACGACCACCTCGGGCGCCGGGATCGGCGACATGAGGGCCGACCACGCCCTCGAGTTCTCCGACCTCGCCATGTACCAGGAGACCACCCTCTCGCCGCTGCAGCATATGAGCACGACGAGGTCGCGCGCGACCCAGATCCCGTCGACGTAGAGCACGCGGTGGAGCTCGCCGTCGGGGACGGGCATGGGCCAGACCTCCCAGAACTCGGCCGTCCTGCGCCTGAAGGACCGCCCGCCGCCCGGCATCGTGGCCTGCGAGTCCTTCGAGAGGAGCCACCCGAGGAACTCGTCCAGCCTTGTCGCCGTGTCGTCGTACCTCAGCGTCGTCGACGCGCCGCAGGCCGTGCACCTCCACCGCTGGGACCCCGACGAGGTCCTGCCGTTGCGCTTGGTCCGACCGCCGCAGTAGGGGCAATAAACGGCCTTCATGGGCACCTCTTCCGAAAGCGTATTTAACGGTTCCGAAAGAGGTTATCTACCTGCGGGAACGTTAGGCAACCGGACACACATTCTGTCCGAGCGGTTAAAAGCGGGCACGGAATTTAAACGGCTGAAAAAGGGGTATCGACCTGCGCCGATGCCCCTAAAGTAGACACACATTTTGTCCTATAAGCCGCGTTTTGTTTCCCAACCCGTATACAGCCACAAAAAAGGAGCCCGCAGGTGCGAGCTCCTCTTAAGGACACTAGATTGTAGCTCTGATGTTAGTCCAAGTCGTCGGCGGCAAAGTTGTCGATCGGGGCGAAAGGATCGGCCACGGGGACAACCGGGTCAGCGACGGGCAGCGGCTCGGCAGGAACAGTCACCGCAGGAGAAGCGGCAGAACCGACCGGCGTGGAGGCCATGAGGTCGGCCGGGAAGGAGTTCTGGGCATCGTCCATGAAGTGCTGGATGAGCTTGAGGTACTCGGCCTTGAACTCCTCGCGGGAAGCCTTGAGACGGTCGATTTCCTCGAGCTCGGCCTGCTTTTCGGTCAGAGCCTGGCGGATAACCTCGCGGGCTTTGGCGTCAGCCTCGTTGCGGATACGCTCAGCGTTCTCGTTGGCATCGTTGACGATGGTCTCAGCGGTCTGCTGGGCAGCGATCAGGGCAGCGGAAATCTGGCGCTCCTGAGCGGAGAAGTCAGGGGCGGGAGCAGCCACGGGGGCGGCAGGAACGGCCTGGGCGGTGGCATCCTGAGCCTGGGCAAGCTGAGCCTGGGCATCGGCAAGCTGCTGCTCGGTAGCAGTCAGACGACCCTTAAGGTCGACGATCTTAGCGAGCATAGCGTCAACCTCGGAGGACAGCGTCTCCAAGAAGACGTCGACCTCAGCAGGATCGTAGCCTCGCTTGGCCTCAGAGAAAGTCTGAGCCTGGATGTCTGCAGGGGTAATAGCCATAACAAGTCTCCTTTTTCATCGCCTCGGCGCTACACGCCCGACGTAAGTTACTAAGTCAGTTCTATACGAGTATACCTATAAGAAGCTGCAGAACCAGCCTCTGCACCAACTGCAACGCAATAATCGCAACGACCGGCGAAAAATCGATACCGCCCATCGGCGGGATGAAACGACGGAACAGGTTGAGCCACGGACCGCACACGCTATCGAGCACCGCGGCAATATCCTGAAGCAAACCGCCCTGCTTCATGGGAATCCACGTCATAAAGCAGTAGACGACAATGAGCGTGGAATAGAAGTTGAACAGCGTGTTGACCAGCTGGACGATAGTGTAGATGTTGATGGGAATCTCCTCGTCTTGTCTTTATTTAAGGTAGCCGTCGGCACGAAGCTTCTTGAGATCGGAATCTTTGACCTCGCAGCCGGCGGGCAGCACCATGAACACGCGGTCGCCCACCTCCTTGACCGTGGCACCCAGACCGCAGGCAAAGCCGTAAGAGAAGTCCAAGACGCGCTTAGCAACTTCGGTGCGTACGCCCACAAAAATCAGTGCGACAGGCTGCTTGGTGCGAACGCGGCGCACTACGGTCTCCACGTCGTCATAGCTCTCGGGGCGCAGGACATAGGCCGGCAGCTGCGGCGTGGCGTTGATGATGTTGCTCGCATAGGCCGAGGCATCGCTCGGTGCAGGCGCGGGCGCAGCGGCGGCACGGGCGCGGGTATTCTCGGCGTAGCTCGACGGCGTGTCATAGGCACCAGGACGATAACCGCTCGCAACGCTGTCCTGCGAGCGCGAAGGCGGGTTATACGTCGTGGCATGACGGGAGTCATCGCCGACCAGCTGACCGGAGCGCGTATACACGGCAACCGACTCAGCTTCACCACGGCGCGTCTGACCAAGCAGGCCGTTGCTCGGCTCGTCTTGGGTGTAGAAGCCCTCGCCCGAAGCACCGCTGTAGCCGTTGCCCTGATAACCATCGTCATAGCCGTCATCGTAGCCGTAGTCGTCGTCCTGGCCATAACCCTGGTCGTAACCCTGCTGGCCGCCCAGGTGCATCTTATTTTTAATCTCGTCAAGGAAGCCCATGGTTGTGTCCTCTCGCGGTTTAGTGCAGGCGCCCCGATAATCAGTGCGCACTTCAGAGCCTTATTTTACTGCAAACTCCGGGCTAAATACTACCCTGCCCAGGCGAACGAGCGTAGAGCCCTCCTCAAGGGCAGGCTCAAAGTCCTCGCTCATGCCGCAGGAAAGCTCAGGCAGGTTCAAATCGGGATGCGCCGCCTCCAGCTCATCCCTCAGCTCACGAAGCCCCGCAAAGGTGCGGCGTGCCACATCCTTATTCCCCCGGGGCGCCATAGTCATAAGCCCCTGTACGCAAATTCCCTCAAGTTCCGCAAGCTCACCCGCGGCGGCGCGAATCTCATCGGGCGAAAAGCCTCCCTTCGACTCCTCACCACTCACATTGACCTCGATGAGCACACGCTGGGGACCGGCGAGCTCGCCTGCCTCAATCTTGCGGACAGCACGGCTCGAGATCGCCTGTGCCAGATGCAGCGAACCCACCGAGTGAATCAGCTCGGCTGAGCCCAGCACCGCATTGATCTTATTGGTCTGCAGGTTGCCGATCATATCGAAGCGCACCTCGGGCAGTTCCGGATGCTCCGCCAGACCCGTGAGCTTGCGAACCAGCTCCTGCGGGCGGTTCTCGGCAAAATGGCGATACCCCGCCTGGATGGCGGCAACGGTCTCATCGACACCAACGGTCTTGGACACGGCAATGAGGCGGGCGGCGTCGTGGGGGCGGCCCGCGTGATCGAGCGCCGCATAAAAACGTTCCAGAATCTGCTCGCGGCGAGCGCGCATCAAGTCCAAATAGTTATCCATTGCCAATCGCCTCCGCTGACAGCCAAACAAGTAGTCCCATGCTAACGCAAGAGCGCGGCCCCGCATGTGCAAGGCCGCGCTCACTTAGGTATTTACAATCTTTCGACGAACGGGGCTAGTTACTCCTCGTCGTCCTCGCCATCGTCCTCGTCCTCAAGATGATCGAGCAGGTAGCGAAGACCCTCGCTGAGCTCGTTGGCGGGCACCTTGGCAACGTAGCGCGCGTCGACGGCGGGCCTCATGATAACACCCTCGCCCGAAGGCACGCGCATGCTCTCGAGCTCATCCTCGTCCACACGGGCGATATCGCCGGCGTTCATACGCTGACCAGTCAACAGGAAGGTCAGACGGCAAGCGGCATCGATGGAAATCGAAGCGATGCGATCGAGGTAGCGCGAAACCATGATAGCGCGGCGCAGGTCGTCATAGTTGCTGTCGTCGTCCATAAAGTCGCCCGTATCCATACGGTTAAAGGTGCGGAAGAACTTCTCGTAGGCGGCGTGCACCGGCTCGTCCTCGACGGCCAAGTTGCAGATGATGGACATGTCATTGGTGACGAGCGCAGAAAGCGAAGAGCCCAGCACCTGGTAGACGGCCTCAGCCTCGGCCTCGACCGTGCCGACAAGCTCCTTGGGCAGCGAGATGTCGGCCTTGATCATATGACGCGTGGCGCGGCAGATCTGGCGAACCTTATCGGTCATGCGCTGCAGGTTAAAGTCGACGTAGATAATCGTCTGCAGCAAGCGGAAGTCGGAGGCGACCGGCGACTGCGTGGCGATCAGGTTGTAGCACACGGCCTCCAAGTTGGCGCAGCGCGCGTCAATCGAAAGCGTGCGCTTCTTGGTCTTGGTGGCGAGCTTGCGGTCGTCGGTCACATAGGCCTTAACGGCATCGTGGAGGGCCAGATCGACGGCCTCGTAGATGCTCAGCATCTCGTGGCGGGCCTCGATGAGCTGACGGGAAAACAGTTTACGCATGGTTCACTCCAATCAGTTGGGTGCGGTCATGCCGCCCGCACAGTGAATACGCACCGGACCAGGTCCGATCGGCTTGGGACTAGTCGCACCGATCAGCCAAAGCGGCCGGTGATATAGTCTTCCGTCCGCGAGTCCACCGGGCTGGTGAAGATCGCGTCGGTTTGACCATACTCGATGAGCGTGGCAGGCTCACCGGCAACTTCCTGCAAGAAGAATGCGGTGTAGTCGCTGATACGAGCTGCCTGCTGCATTGAATGCGTGACGATGATGATCGTCATCTCGGGCGCCAGCTCGGCCATCAGATCCTCGACCTTAGAGACGGACGTGGGGTCGATGGCGGAGCAGGGCTCGTCCATCAGGAGGACATCGGGTTGCACCGCAAGCACGCGCGCGATGCACAGACGCTGCTGCTGACCGCCCGAGAGCGCCAAGCCATCCTTGTTGAGCTGATTGGATACCTCTTTCCAGAGGTTGGCGCGCTTGAGCGATTCTTCCACGATGTCATCGAGGTCGCTTTTGCTAGTCACGCCCTGCAGACGAGGGCCAAAGGCGACATTCTCGTAGATGGATTTGGGAAACGGGTTGGGCTGCTGAAAGATCATGCCCACGCGGCGACGGAGGTCGACCGGGTCGACGCCCTCGGCATAGATATCGTTGCCGTCGAGCGTCATGGTGCCCTCGACGCGCGTACCCTCGATCAGGTCATTCATGCGGTTGATGCAGCGCAAAAACGTCGACTTACCGCAGCCCGAAGGGCCAATGAAGGAGGTGATGGCGTTTTTGGCGATGTTGAGGTCGAGCCCCGTCAGCGCATGAAAGTCACCGTACCAAAAGTTGAAATCCTTGGCCGTAATGGCCGCTTGCTCCAGCGTGGGAGCGGACTGATAAACGGACATGGGACTCCTTAACTAGCGACGCTTGCGCGACAGGAAGCGCGCAAACAGGTTGAAGGCCAGAATGATCACCATCAGCAAGAGCGCGGTGCCGTAGGCTGCGTTCATGTTGATGCCGTCGTTGGCAAGCAGGTACAGGTGAACGGTCATGGGGCGGCCGGAATCGAGCGGCGAGATAGGTAGATTGATGGCCTGGCCCATGGTGTAGAGCACCACGGCGGTCTCGCCAATGGCACGGCCGATGGCGAGGACAATGCCCGTGGCAATACGGCCAAAGGCAGAAGGAAGCACGATCTTGGAGACGACCTGCCACTTGGTGGCGCCCAGGCCGTACGCGCCCCAACGGATATAGCGCGGAACGGCGCGAATGGCCTCTTCGGTGGTGCGCATGACGATGGGAAGCATCAAGAGCGCGAGTGCCAGAGCGGCCGAGACCATCGAAAGGCCCAGACCCATGGCCTCGACAAACAAGGCGTAGCCAAACAGGCCCATAACGATAGAGGGCACCGAGGCCAAAGCGTCAGCAGCGTAGCGAATGAGCTCGACGACCTTGCCCTGCTTGGCGTACTCGGCCAGATAGACGGCTGCCAGCACAGCAATCGGCGTGCAGATAAGCATGGCGAGCGCCGTCACATAGACGGTCGAGACGATCGTGGGCCAAATTCCACCCTCGGCGTTGACGCCCTGGGGCCAACCGAAGATAAAGTCGAGCGAGATATGCGGCAGGCCGTTAATGACCACATATGCGATGATAGCGACCAGCACCAGCGTGGTGATATAGGCAGCCGCGCGGAATACGCCGAGCATGATCTTGTTGGACAAGTCCTTGTTGATGCGGCCCTTCTTGCCGTGGGAAAGGGCACGCTTGATGCGCTCGCGCGACGAGGTCGTATCGACCGTCGCGTCAACGGAATCGGACATAGCCTACCCCCTCTTTTTCTTGGAAATCAGACGGACGACGCCCACCAGCGTGGCGGAGATGATAAACAGGACCACGCCCATGCCGAACAGCGCCGAGCGGTGCAGACCCGAGGAATAGCTCATGTCGAGCGCGATCTGGCTCGTGAGCGTCGAGATGGGGCTCGCAATGCTGTCGGGAATAACCGGGGCGTTACCCACGACCATGAGCACGGCCATGGTCTCGCCGATGGCACGGCCCATACCCAGCACGATGGCATCCACGATACCCAGCTTGGCGGCAGGTAGCACGACCTTATAGATGGTCTGCCACTTGGTGGCGCCCATGGCATACGATGCCTCGCGAATGCCCATGGGAATGGAATTGAGGGCATCGATGGTGAGCGTGGTGATGGTAGGGACGATCATGATGGCAAGCACGAACCACGCCGTCAGCGCACCAAAACCAAGACCACCGGTCACCTGCGCGATAAACGGACGGATGATGATCATGCCAAAGAAGCCATAGATGATAGAAGGGATGCCGGCCAACAGGTCAACGGCAGGGCTGATGAGCTTGCGCACGCGCTTGCCGGCGATCTCGACCAGATACACGGCCGTGCCCACGCCCAGGGGCACACCCATGGCGAGCGCACCGACGGTCACCAGACCCGAGCCGGCAAGCAGCGACACGATGCCGTAGTGGCCCTCAGAGGGCGCCCACGTAAAGCTAAAGAAGTCCGCCAGACCGATGTCGGTAAAGACGGGCAGCGCCGAGTACGTGGTAAAGACAAAAATCAGGATGACGGTAACAACCGCCAAGAACGCGCAGGCAAAGAAGATCCACTGCAGCGCCTTCTCCTTGATATAGGTGCTGCGCGATACGAGCGCCAGCTCGCGCTTCTTGGGCGTCTGAGCATTCTGTTCAGTCTGGGAGTTTTCCTGTGCTTCCATGCTACTCACTCCCCTTCCCGTCATTGGTGACGGGAATAAAGCCCGCCTCGCGAATCTGCTTGTCCATCTTCTCGGACGTCACGTAGTCGATGTAATCCTGAGCCTGCTTGGAAGGCGTTCCCTTCACAAAGAAGTAGAGGTCACGCGAAATGGGGTAGCCGCCGCTTGCAACCGTCTTCTCGGAGGCCTCGACATGATTGACCGAGACGGCCCTGACCGAAGTCTTGGCGTTGAGGCTATCGACGAAGCCCAGCGAAATGTAGCCGATGGCCCCACGCGAACGGGACACGACATCACGCACCTGGCCCGTGCCCGAAAGAACGGCCGAGCGGCGATCGAACGGCGTGCCATCCATCACGATGGTGCGGAAGGCCTCACGCGTGCCGGAAGCCTCGTCGCGGTTGATAACCTGAATCTTCAGGTCCTCGCCACCGACCTCTTTCCAGTTGGTGATCTTGCCGGCATAGATATCGCGAAGCTGCTCAGTCGAGAGGTTCTCAACAGGGTTGTCCTCATTCACGATGACCGCAATACCGTCATGGGCGATAACGATTGGAGTCAGGCCCAGATCCTGTTCGTCGGCGTTGAGGCCACGAGAGGAGCTGGCGATATCGGCCGTGCCGGCGCTGACTGCCTCAATGCCGGCAGAAGAGCCCAAGCCCGAAACGAGCACATCGGTGCCCGTTTCTTCCTTAAAACCCTCTGCCGCAATCTCGGCGATGGGAAGGCACGTCGTGGAACCAGCCACGGTAATGGAAGAGGTGGATGATCCCGAAGAGCAGGCGCACAGCGTGAGCGTGAGCACCGCGGCGCTCAGGACCGATACGATCTTTCTCATAGCATCACGCCGATCGCAGCATGGCGCCCGCAGGTGCCGTCCTCGTTGCGGTAGGAATAAAAGCGGTCGTTCTGACGCACGGTCGAAAGCTGGGTATCCACGATATTATCCGCGTCCACACCGGCATCTACCAGCGCCTCACAAATGGCAGCGGAAAGATCGAGCATGCGAGAGGCACTCGCATCGATGCAAGAGAACTCGACGGCAAAGCGATCCATGAGTTCCTGGGATACCTCATATTCGTCAGCCAAGATATGGGGGCCGATATAGGCGGAAACGTCGCTCGCATCGCAGCCGGCAGCATCGCAAAGCGCCTGGCACGCCTTGGCAGAAATACGTGCAATCGTGCCCTTCCAACCGGAGTGCACCACGGCAAATCCGCCGGGGGCCACCAGCACCACGGGAACGCAGTCGGCAAAGCAGAGCAGCACGGGCACGTCATGGGCCGTACAGACGATGGCATCGCAGCCCTCGGCAATCTGCTCGCGAACAGCCTCAAGATCGTCGGCGCCGTTCGAAGTCACCGTAACGATATGGTCACCATGTACCTGATTGGGCACGAGCAGATTATGCTCGCACTCAGTGGCGCCCATAGCTTCGAGCGCTCGACGACGATTCTCTTGAACAGCAAAGGGGTCATCGCCTACATGCGAGCCCAGGTTGAGCGAGGAGTACGCATCTTCAGAAACGCCACCGGTGCGCTCGGTAAAGGCAAAGCGGACATCGGATGTCGCGCCCTCCACCAACGTAACTCCATCATGGTCGACACGCGAAACGTTGTCCGCACGTGCTGCCATACTAAAGCCTCCTAATAACACAAGTACCGCGGCGTCGCCGCGCAGTCCGCGTTTATACGGCTGTCATACTTCCTTAAAAGGATACCCGCAGCGGTAGGGACCAAACGTAAAGGGAACGTAAGGAGATTGGAGGCTTTCGTTTACAAACGAGAAACAAAACGGGGTGCATCCAAATGGACACACCCCGTGCAGGTCGTTGAGAAAAACGAACTAGAAGCTACCGCGCTTCAGGAAGTCGGGAAGCTCGAACTGGTCGTTGCCAAAGTTGGGCAGCTCGGTACCACCGACGTTGCGGGTCGGAGCGGCCTGAGCCGGGCTGGCGGCCGGAGCGGTGCGCTGCGGCTCAGCGGAGGCAGCGGCCTTGCTCTGAGACTGCTGAGCAGCAAAGAGCTCGTCCTGACGGTTGACGTTGGAATCGGAGAAGCCCGTAGCGATGACGGTGATACGCACCTGATCGCCCAGGGACTCGTCGACAACGGTACCGAAGATGATGTTCGCCTCGGGGTCGACGGCGTTGGCGACAACGTCGGCGGCGTCGCTGATCTCCTGGATGCCCAGGTCCTTGGAACCAGCGATGGAGAGCAGCACGCGCGTGGCACCATCGATGGAGCTCTCGAGCAGCGGGCTGGAGATGGCCTGCTGGGCAGCGTCGACGGCACGAGTATCCCCAGAAGAGGTACCGATACCCATCATGGCGGTACCGGCCTGCTTCATGATGGTCTTAACATCGGCGAAGTCCAGGTTGATGATACCGGGGACGGTGATGAGGTCGGTGATGCCCTGGGTGCCCTGGGAAAGGACGCCATCGGCAATCGCGAAGGCCTCGAGCATGGTGGTCTTCTTCTCGGCGATGTCGAGCAGCTTATCGTTAGGGATGACGATCATGGTGTCGACGCAATCGGAGAGGGTCTTGATGCCCTCCTCGGCGCTCTTCTTGCGCTTGCGGCCCTCGAAGGTGAAGGGCTTGGTCACGACGGCGACGGTCAGTGCGCCGACCTCGTTCATCGCGATATCGGCAACGATGGGAGCAGCGCCGGTACCGGTGCCACCGCCCTCACCGCAGGTGATAAACACCATGTCGGCGCCAGCGAGCGCCTCGGCAATGTCGTCGCGGGACTCATCGGCAGCCTTGCGGCCAACCTCGGGGTTGGCGCCGGCGCCCAGGCCGCGGGTAAGGTCGGTGCCGATGTGCACCTTGATATCGGCATCAGAGATCGCGAGCGCCTGAGCATCGGTGTTGATGGCAACAAACTCGACGCCGCGGATGCCCTCTTCGATCATTCGATTGACCGCGTTGGTACCGCCGCCGCCGACGCCGACCACCTTAATGACGGCAAGGTAGTTGTTGATCTCTGTCTCGTGCATGTCGGTCCTCCGAACAAAGGTTATAGCCATAGCATGGGTCGACCCCTGCGCACATTAACCTTCAGGTTGAAAGTAAATGCAAAGGTAAACCGTATTATGTTTGCACATTATGAACGTATCAGTCAAATAATTGACCGTGAAAACCAAACAAACCAGATAAACGGCGTGGTATGGCCCCTCAACAAAGCATCAACCAGCGCTACGAGGTCGGAGCATTCCTAAAAGTGTAGTTGCCCGGAGAGCGCACATTGATATACGTTACGCCCTCTACCTGCGAAAGCAACTTGGTAACCACGCGTTCCTTCTTGGCGATATCGTCCGAATCGCCCAGCGACACCTCAATGCCGTTATTGAGGTTTGCCGAGATGGCTTCGACCGAAGGCGTGGAAATATCCTTGACTTGTCCCAAGAACTCGCTCGAAAAACCACGCACATAATCCAGGCCGGCCTTAACGGCTTTGGAGTTCACCGCCTGGCCGGAAACCGGAGCGACATCCGCCGAGACATCAGTCAACAAAACCGCGCCATAATGCTTGGCGAGCGCCAGCGCGGCATCGATTCCGGTCAAGGTATTTGAGCCCTGCCCTGTCGTGATGACGTTGCCCTGGTCGTCCACTTCGACCGACGTCGACAGCGGGGCGATCCAGGTGTCATCGTCTCCGATAGCCCAGGCAAGGTCGTCGGAGCTGATATACGCAATGGCGATAACCTTACGCTCCGTCGGCGTGATGATAAGCGTATGGGGAAACTGGCGCTGGACATCCACGCCCGAGACCCACGGGTTCTGTTTGAGGTCCTCGGTAATCTGGTCGGGATCGACGTTAAAAAGCGACGTTCCCTCGGGCAAGTCGATCAGCTGAATAGCATCGTGCTTCGTCACATGCTCGCTGCCTTGAATCTGAATATCAGTGGCAGTAAACAATCCAGAGTTGATCACCACGATGGCAACGACGACGAGCACGGCCAAGACGGCCAGAACGCCGCCCACGATTTTGCCTTTGCCGGTAACGATAGAAGCGGCGTCTGATGTTTTATTTGCCATCGCTCCAAGTGAAGATAACGGGTTGAAGCCTTTTTTACTCGAAGGCTCCTTGGCGGTAGCCGGCACCGATATCAGCGAGCGCGGTTTCGATGCGCCCAGCGTGCGGCCTGGACGCGCCGCTTTAGTTCCCGTCGAGGGCTTGGGAGTTGCCATGGGACGGGCAGGCTTGGCGCCCATAGCAGGCTTTGACGTCACCGAGGGACGCGAGGACTTTTTTGCGGCCGGACGATTACCGAGCTGCGAGCCGACGACCGGTCGACTGGTCTGTCGAGCATGCCCGACAGACTTAGAGTGCGCGACGGTATTGCTTTGAGGTTTGGCGGCCGCGCCGGAACGCCCTCCGGCGCGGCGGAAGGTGGGTTTCGATGCTCTAGAAGCCGAGGAATTTAACTTCCGGTCTGAGCTCGATGCCATACGCCTCCCTCACCTTTCCGTGCACATGTCTGATAACCGCGGCAACGTCATCGGCCGAGGCAGTTCCGTTATTAACGATAAAATTAGCGTGAACGGGCGAAACTTCCGCGCCGCCAATCGAAAAACCCTTTAATCCACAATCCTCGATAAGCTTGCCCACACTCGCATCGGGCGGATTGCGAAAGACCGACCCGCAGGATGCGCGACCCATGGGCTGCGTACGCTTGCGCCTCGTAAGGTACCGCTCCATGCGCTCGCGAATGTCGGCCTTGGGCGCCGGTTTAAGCTTGAGCACGCATTCGAGGATGATCTCATTGCGGGGAAGACTACATTCGCGGTAGCCCCAAGTGATCTCGGACCCCGCATAATGCTTGATACCGGATGCTGGGTCAAACGTTACGACATCCTCAACCAGCGAGCCAATCCACTCGGTCCGTGTGCCGGCATTCATAGATATCGCACCGCCGACCGAACCAGGGATGCCAACGGCAAACTCAAGGCCCGAGAGGCTACGCGACAGGGCATCGTTGACCAGGCGCGCAAACATCACGCCCGCACCGACCGTCAGCGTACAACCGTCATCGGCAACAACCGTGCGCTGAAACTCACGTCCGAGCGAAATGACGGCACCGCGATAACCGCCATCGGCAACCAGCAGATTGGAGCCCTTGCCGATGATGACCCACGGCACCTGCTCGCGATCGAGCACCGCCACGGCGCGGCGGAGGGCATGATAGCTATGGCACGTCACAAAGAGGTCGGCCTTGCCGCCGATACGATAGCTCGTATGACGCGCAAGGCGCTCGTCCTCGATCACATCCGTGTCGATCATGCCCGAGAGCGCCATGACGGCGTTAAACAGACCCATTAGTCTTAAGCGTCTTTCTTGGCAGTCAGATACTCGATAAATTCGGGACCGACGGTCGTAACGTCACCGGCACCCATGGTGAGCAGCAGGTCGCCCTCGCCCACCATCTGCTCGAGCTCCTGATTGAGCTCAAGACGGCTGGAGCAGTACACGACCTCCTTGCCAGGATGCTTGGCGCGCACGGTATCGGCGAGCATCTTAGAGGTGACACCCGGAATGGGCATCTCGCCAGCCGAGAACACATCAATCAGCAGCAGCTTATCGGCATTGGCAAATGCATCGGCAAAGTCGTCGCACAGGGCCTGCAGGCGCGAATAGCGGTGCGGCTGGAACACGACGTCGACGTGCTTGTAACCCAGCGACGAAGCGGCAGCAAGCGTCGCCTTGATCTCGGTGGGGTGATGGCCGTAATCATCGACCACGGTGATGCCATCGATATCGCCCACGTGGGTAAAGCGACGGCGGACGCCCTCAAAGCTCGAGAGCGCCTTGGCGGCGGCGTCGATGTCAAGGCCCAAGACATGGGCGACGGTGAGCACCGCCGTGGCGTTGAGCATGTTGTGGCGACCGGGATTGCTCTTGATCTCCACAGCGTGCTCAGTGCCGTCCTCAAAGCGAACGATAAAGTCACTCTGGATGCCCTTGACATCCGGGTGCACGCAGACGATGTCGTTGCTCTCGGCAAAACCGTAGGAAAGCACGTGACGGCCCGTCGACTTGGCGAGCTCGACCAGATGCGGGTCCTCGCCGCAGACGATGACGGTACCGTCCTCGCCCACCAGGCTCATGAATTTGGCGAAAGTTGCCTCGATCTCCTCGATACCCGAGTAGTGATCGAGGTGGTCGGCCTCGACGTTGGTCACAATGACCACGTTGGGGTTCAGGAACAGAAAGGAGCTGTCGGACTCGTCGGCCTCGGCGACAAAGTAGTCGCCCGAGCCGTTCTTGCCGTTCGTGTCATAGCCCTCGACGATGCCGCCGATCAAGAAGCTCGGATCCAGACCCATGCGGTCGAGCATGGTGGCGCACATCGAAGACGTGGTGGTCTTGCCATGCGTGCCGGCAACAGCGACGGTGGTGTAGCCGTGGCCCAATGCAGAGAGCATCTTTGCACGGGGCCACACGGGGATGCCCAGCTCGCGAGCGCGCACAAGTTCAGGGTTGGACTCCGGAATAGCGGTGGAGACAACAACCACATCGGGCTTGACCTCGTCGATCGTGGCGGCCTCATGGCCCACATGCACCTTCACACCAGCGCGGGTAAGCTGGCGGATATAACGTGACGTCTTAAGGTCGGAGCCGGTAACGGCATAACCGCGCTCGTGCAGAACGAGAGCGATGCCGCTCATGCCGGCGCCGCCGATACCGATAAAGTGGGCGCTCTTAAACTCGGGCGCGGAGGTTGCAGTCTGGGAATCAGCCATGTGCTCGTGTACTCCTTGCGTAAACACTGCCTGTAACCCGTTAACTGTACCGCACCTACCGCATCAGCGCGAGGGCGACCGACGATATCCCGTCTAACTAACGCAAACCCTCTACCGCATCGGCCAGAAGAGCGGCGGCCCGATCCTGAGCCAGACCACGCGCCGCCTGACGCATGGCGTCGCGCTCCGCCACGTCATCGACCAGGTGCAGCAGCTCATCGGCAAAGGCAGAACCGTCGATATCGGCATCGGCGCAGAGCACGCCGGCCCCGGCGTCGACCAGATAACGGGCATTGGTGGTTTGATGGTCGGCCGTCGCATGCGGATACGGCACGAGCACCGAGGGCACGGCGAGCGCAGCGATCTCGGCCACGCTCGATGCGCCCGAACGCGAGAGCACCAAATCGGCAGCAGCCAGCATATCGCCCATGTTGTCGATGTAAGGCTGGACGCGGTAACGCTTCGCCTCCTCGGGCGTCAGTGCCAAAGCGCGCTCGGTCTCCTCAAAGCCGTCGGCACCCGTCGAATGCAACACATAGAGGTTCTTGCGCGAAAGCAGCTCGTTTTTGAGCGAAACCACGCGCTCGTTGAGGTGCTGGGCGCCAAGCGAACCGCCAAAGACGAGCAGCAGCGTAGCGTCCTCGGGAACGCCAAGTGCCTTGCGGCCGCGAGCGCGATCGCCCTCGATCACCGAGCGACGTACGGGGTTGCCGGTCATGAGCACGTGGTCAGGGTCACCTTCGCGCTCAAAGACCGAGCGCGCTGCAGGCACCGAGATGCACACGCGGGCGGCGTGGGAGTTCATCATCTTGTTGGCCAGGCCCGGAACAGAGTTCTGCTCATGCAGCAGATACGGAACGCCCGCGCCCTTGCACCACCCCAGCAGCGGAACCTCGACATAGGCACCAAAACCGATGGCGGCATCGGGCTTGCCGACCTTTGAGAAATGACTGGCGAGCGCACGCTTGGCCTTGTTGACACGCCACAGGGAGGTCAGCGCCGTCCAAGGACGGGAGCGGTCGAAGCCCGTGACCGTAATGGGCACAAAATCAAACCCAGCCTCGGGGACCAGACGACCCTCGAGCTTGCGCGACTGGCCCACGAACACAACGTGGTGGCCACGATCACGCAGCTCTTCGGCCAGGGCGAGCGCGGGGTTGATGTGTCCCGCCGTGCCGCCGGCTGCAATAGCAACGGTCATCTTATCGGTCATGGTAGTCCCTTCGTACACGCGGTCCCTGGTCGTCGGTGCGCAAACGCGCCGACGGGTCCGAGTTCAAATCGATTCGATTATATCCGCCGCCCGCGCTGCGAGGGCTGGGGCGCTGAGGACGACCTTGCGGAGCCGTCCGCGGACGTGGACGAGCTGCCGGCTCGGATGCAGAACCATCCAGAACGGTAAAGCCGCTACGCGAAGGTCGTTCACCGCGCACATGGGCTACGCCGGCGGTACTCTCATCCATAACGGCAAAGCTCTCGCGGCGACGGTCGTACTCATCGCGGCGGGCGCTCTCGTACGAAACGCGCAGGATCAACCCGGCAAGCATGAGCGACACAATAATCGACGAACCGCCGTAGCTAATAAACGGCAACGGTTTACCCGTCATGGGAAACACGTTGAGGATGCCCAGCGCATTGATCAAAAACTGCACCGCAAGAATGACCGCGGAGCCAGACGCCATGAGCGCGCCCCGACGATCGGTCGCTTGCTCGGCAATGCGAAACGCCGAGTAGATCAGCATCGCAAACACCAAGAAGAACAGCACGGTTCCGACAAAACCAACTTCCTCGCCAATGATGGCCAGGATGTAGTCATTGTGCGCCTCGGGCAGATACGAGTACTTCATGGTTGAGTTGCCGATGCCACGGCCGAACAGACCGCCCGAGGCAAAGGCCATGATGGCAAGCGTGGCCTGATAGCCGTCACCATACTCGTCGGCCCAAGGGTTCAAGGCAACCTGAATACGCACCATACGGTACGGCTCTGCAACAAGCGCAATCACGATCACGAGAATGCCGAAGATTATCACGCCGATGATAAATTTGGGGTCGAGACCCGCAAACAACGCCATGCACATGAGGGTCAACAGGATGATCAGAACGGTACCGAAATCGGGCTGGATAAAGATCAGAAAGAGCGAAATGCCCAGGTAGATGCCCATCTTGCGAAGGAATTCGTTGATGTTGCCACCGGGCGAAAAGAAGCGATCGAGCATGATGGCCGAATACACAATGGCAAATGGCTTTAAAAACTCGGAAGGCTGGAACTGAATGCCGGCGATGTTGAGCCAGCGCGTGGCGCCACGGCTGCCGCTGCCCACCAAGAACACCAGAAACAGTAGCCCTATCATGCCTATGAGGAAGATCCTGAGCACATCCTCCCCAAACCAGCTGTCCGGCAAAACGCGCACGATGGCAATCAGCGCCAGAACACCGACCACGGCAAACGCGGCCTGTCGACCCAGAAAAAACGTCGCTGAGCCATTCTCGTGCAGTGCCTCGACCGAAGACGCCGAGTACACCATCAGCAGGCCAAAACACACCAAGGTAAACAGACAGGCCATGAATATCAGACGGGGGCGCATGATGCGGGCGGGAACGCCGGCAATATAGCGTTCGCTAAACGTCTGCCTGCCACGACCGGAACGCGGTGTGCTGCGCCGCGAGGAAGCACGGTCCGAGTCGGGCCTCCTCATACCTTGTCGGGGGCTCTCCTCTCTCACCGGCAACCCCTATTCCATTTGCGATTTCGCTGCAGCGGCAAGCTGAGCCACATAGTCCTTAAACACGCGTCCGCGCTCCTCATAGCCCGAGAACTCATCGAACGAAGAGCAGGCAGGAGAAAGTAAGATCACGTCGCCACGGCTCGACAGCGAACGGGCAACGTCCACGGCATCGCGTAGGTCATCCGCTTGGGCGATATCCACATCGCCATCGACATCGGCCTCGTCCATAGCGGCGGTAAAGCGCTCGCGCGCATCGCCAAAGCAGACGACCGAGCGCACGTTATCCATAACAACGCGTGCGAAGTCCGTGAGCGGCGTGCCCTTATCGTGGCCACCGAGCAGCAAGATCACGTTGTCATCGGGAAATGCCGTCAGTGCCTTCTCGACCGCGTCGGTGTTGGTCGCCTTGGAATCGTTGACGTAGCGCACTCCGTCAATCTCGCCGCACGGCTCCACGCGGTGCTCGAGCGGCTGGAACGAGGCCAGACCGCGGCAGACACCATCGACATCGGCACCGACTGCCAAGGCAGCCGTGGCAGCGCACAGGGCATTGATAACATTGTGATGGCCCGAGATCTTGAGCTCGGATGTAGCGATGAGCGGGGTCTCGACGCCCTTCAGGCGCACGATCATCTTGCCATCGCGCACAAAAGCGACATCCTCACCCTCTGGCTCGTCAAAGGCAACCTTGCAGATGCGACGACCCGGCGTGTAGATGTACTCATCGAACTCGTGAATGCCGGCATCTTCGACGTCGACAACCGCCAGATCGTCATCGACCATATTGTCAAACAGTTTGATCTTGGCAAGCGCATAGTTCTTATGGCTCTTATGCCAGCCCAAGTGGTCGGGAGTGATGTTGAGCAGCACAGCCACACGAGGGTGGAGCTCGGTGGTCGTAGCAATCTGATAGCTCGAGAGCTCAGCCACAAACCACTCGTTGTGGGCTCGGCCGTCAATCTCGTTGACCGGCGGCTCGCCGATGTTGCCGACAGCTACGCTGGCCTCGCCGGCAGCCTTGAGCAGATAATCAGTCAGCGACGTGGTGGTCGTCTTGCCGTTGGTGCCCGTGATGGCAATCCAGTTATCGGGCGACAGACGATAGGCAAACTCCGGCTCACCCATAATCTGAGCGGCATGTTCGCGCCCGGCCTTAAAGAAGCCCGAGAACTCCGAGATGCCCGGGCACGTCACGCATACGTCATAGGCGCCCTCGACCTGTTCGGTCCCATAGACAAACGACGCACCAGCAGCCTCGAGCGCACGCGTGGCGTCATTGGGCTCAGAGGTGCCGCCGCCATACACGGTAACGGCGCTTACGCGCTCGGGATGTGCCAGCGCCCAGCGGGCGACATCGAGACCGGATTTGCCCTGACCCAAAACGAGCAGGCTAAAGACATCAGCAAGAGGCATGAAAGACCACTATCCCAACTGGAAGAACAGAGCAAGGCCAACGGCACCAAATGCCGCAGCGATAATCCAAAAACGGATGACGACCTTGGTCTCTGCCCAACCCTTCTTTTCGAAATGATGATGGATGGGCGCCATAAGGAAGACGCGCTTGTGCGTAAAGTGGAAGTAGACAACCTGAATCATGACCGACAGAGTCTCAACGATAAACAGGCCGCCGATGATGAGGGAGACGACCTCGGTGTTAGTCATGATGGACGTACAGGCAAACGCGGCGCCCAGAGCAAGCGAGCCGGTATCACCCATAAAGATGCTCGCCGGATAGCAGTTGAACCACAGAAAGCCCAAGCAGGCACCGGCACACGCGGTGCAGAAGATGGACAGGTTCACGTCTCCGTGCAAAAACGCCATGGCAGCCATGGCGAGCATGGCGATCATGGAGGTGCCGCCAGCAAGACCGTCAAGGCCATCGGTCAGGTTCACGGCATTAGAAAGACCGGCAATCATCAGCCAGCAAAAGACAATATAGAGCCACGGGAACGAATAGCCGCAGATGGTGGTCGAAAGCACGCCAAGGTCGATCGTCAACCCACCGGGAAAACGAATCTCGGGGGCGACGCCGCACCAGTTGACGGCAAGTACCGTAAAGGTGACACAGATAATGGTTAGGCCGATCATCTTGGCATGGGGCGTCAGACCGAGCGAGCGCCCATGCGTAACGGAGGTCAGGTCGTCGATCAGGCCCAGCACGCCGGTCGCCAGCGTGGCGAGCAGCACGAGTACGAGCTCGGTGGTGAGCTTGCCCATCAGCAGGCAGGTCAGCGAGATCGCGACGAGGATGACAACGCCACCCATGGTGGGCGTTCCCTGCTTAACCAAATGACGCTTGGGGCCGTCGGCACGAACCTGCTGGCCGATACCCTCGACCTTGAGCAGCTTGATCCACCACGGCATGAGCAGCAGCGCAATGGCTGCGGCGATGCCAAGCCCCAAAAAAGCCTGATACGTTGGATACGAGGGATTGCCGAACATGGGCTAGCACACACCTTCCACAAAGCGGTCGAGCTCAACAAAGCGGGAACCCTTGACCAGTGCAACATCATGTTTTTCAAGCGCACCGCCCATGCGGTCGAGCACCTGCTGATAATCGGAGAACACCTGGATGCGGTCCTCGTCCATGCCCATCATGCGTGCGGCATCGGCCATAAGCTGGGCCAGCTCACCACCCACGCACGCCAGCATGTCGAGCTTCTTGGCGGCGGCATAGGCGCCCACGAGCTCATGCATGCGAGGAGCCTCATCGCCCATCTCGCCCATCTCGCCCAGGATCGCCATGCGAGACCCCGTACACGAAAGCGAGCACAGCAGATCGAGGCCAGCAGCCATAGATTCGGCACTGGCGTTATAGGAATCGTCGATGACGCGGGCACCGCTCTTGGCGCGCTTGATCTCCTGGCGGTGACCGGTGATCGTGAGGCCCCTAAAGGCAGCATCGATCTGCTCGGGCGTCACGCCCAGACGATAGGCAACCGCGGCGGCCTTAACGGCATTAGGAACGGACTGCACGCCGGGGATGGCAAGCATGGTATCGATCGTCTCACCCTGGCCAAAATCGAGCGTAAAGACCGGACGGCCCTCGTCATCAACACGAATGTCGCGAGCACGGACCTCATCATCGTCCGAGACGCCGGCCAGCATCACGTCGATACCAGCAGGCTGGGCGAACGCATCGCGAATGAACGGCGTAAAATCGTCCTCGCCGCCCAAAACCAGCAGCGGCAAATAGTCGCCGGCGGCGCACATGCCCTGTACAATCTCGGCCTTAGCGCGGGCGATGTTCTCGCGGCTGCCCAAAATGCCGATATGAGAGGTGCCGATCTTGCTCACGATGGCAAGGTTGGGATTGGCGGACTGGGACAGGCGCTCGATCTCGTGGAAATGGTTCATGCCCATCTCGAGCACTAGGACCTCGGTATCGGCCGGAGCGGAAAGCACCGTGAGCGGCATGCCGATCAGGTTATTGAAATTGCCCTTGGTGGCCCAGACACGATAGCGCTTGGCGAGCACGGCGGCGAGCACGTCCTTGGTCGTCGTCTTGCCGATGGAACCGGTAATGCCAACGACCAGGCAGCCGAGCTCCAGGCGATACGCGTGCGCCAAACGCAGCAGAAACTCCTCGGGATCATCGGTCAGCAAGATGGCACAGCCCTTGTCCTGTGCCAGCGAGACCAGCTCGGCCTCGGGCTCACGCGTCATCACGACGGCGCCGGCACCCGACTGGACGGCACGGGAAGCAAAATCATTGCCGTCGACGTTTTCACCGGGAAAGGCGACGAAAATCGTCCCTTCCTCGACCTGGCGCGAGTCGATAACGCACCCGCGGCATACCCGATCGACTTCTCCCGTCACGGTTCGGGCCCCTGTTGCGGCCGCGAGGTTGTTGACGGCGATCTCTATCATTGCAGCTCCCCTGTAAACCTAAATAATGCTATCGGCGTATTGTATCCCAGCGCCGCGCATGCGTGGTGCAGGGCATGTGAACACCCCTCATATGGGACAACAAACCACGCCCCAAAGATTGTAACCCCCTACTTCGTGTGCGGGATACCCAGCACGTCGAGCGCGTTGGCCATAATGGACTGGAACGGCACCGCAGCGGCATCTGAGCCGCTCGGCGTTCCGTCGAGCGTGATATAGCACAACACCTTGGGCGATTGTGCCGGTGCAAAGCCCATAAAGGACGACATGTAGTTCTCCTTGAGGTAGCCGCCGTTCTCGTCGGCACGTTCGGCCGTACCGGTCTTACCCGCCACGTCATAGCCGTCAACCGCGCCGCCAACGCCCGTTCCCTCCGACACGACCGTCTGCATGCACGATGTCACCTGGGATGCGGCGTCCTCCGAAATCGCGCGCTCGCCTTCGCCCCAGTCCTTCTCGTCGCCTTTGCTGGACTTATAGAAGTGCGGGGTCATCATCACGCCGCCGTTGGCGATGCCGCCCACGGCACGTGCGATCTCAATAGGCGAGACAGACAGCGCCTGTCCAAAGCTCATCGAGCCCAGCGTGGCGCCGTCATACTGGTCACGCTCCTTGACGATGCCCAGGCTCTCGCCCGGAAAATCGACACCGGAGCTGTGACCGATGCCCCACTTGTCCACATAGGCGGCAAAGTCGTCGGCACCGATCTTGCGCCCCACCAGGACAAATCCCACGTTGGACGAACGGCGCATCATCTCGCGCACATCCATGGTCATGGCGTAGTCGCGCTTGTCGGCATCGGTGACGGTATCGTCGCCCACCTTGATGCTCGCCGGCACCTCAAACGACGTACTCGACCGCACGACACCCAAGTCGAAGCTGGCGCCCGCCACGAGCGTCTTAAAGACCGAGCCGGGCTCGTAGGCGTCGGTGACCAGGCGCAGGTTCATATCCTCGGTCTTGGCGTTTTCCAAATTGGTCTGGTCGTAGGTCGGATACGAGCAGGCTGCCAAGATCTCGCCTGTCGTAGGATCGGTGACCAGCGCCGAGCCGTTCTTGGCCTTTGTCTTCTCGACAGCCTCTGCCAGGGCATCCTCGGCCGCACGCTGGATATTGACGTCGAGCGTCGTCACGATATCAACGCCGTCGACCGCAGCCACCTTTTTATAGGCACCGCCCGCGATATAGCTGCCGTCCCTCGCGCGCTCGCGTACGAGAGAGCCGTTCGTGCCGGTCAGAAGCTTGTTGTATTGCTTTTCGAGACCCGTCAAGCCGTCGTTGTCTACATTCACTACACCCAGCACCTGCGATGCCAGATTGCCGTATGGATATACGCGCTTCATGGCCTGCTCAAAAAGCACGCCGGGCAGGTTCTTCTTCTCCAGCGCCGCAGCGTCGTCTTCGTCCACCTGGCGCTTGATATACACCCAGGTTCCATCGGACTCAACGAGCTTGCGGCAGGTCTTTTTATCGATTCCAGTTGCCTTGACCAGCGCCGACACCGTCTTGTCAACATCCTCGACAAGCTGGGGGTTCACGGCGATGTTGCGACATTCGACCGACGACGCCAGCACGTTACCGTTGCGGTCGTAGACGGTGCCACGTTTGGCATAGAGAGTCTGCGCAAGCAGGCGGCGCGCATCGGCACGCTCGCGCAGTTTATCGGCTTCGACAATTTGATAGTCGGCAAGGCGAAAGACGCCCAAGCCCAAGCCAAGCCCAATGAAGCCCATGACGGCTTTGCGGCGAGGCAGAGGCGTGCCTGTGAGCCATTCGGTCGACGAACTCTTGCGCGACCTGGTGTTATGCACTTGAGGGCCGCCCGAGCCGCGAAGTCGCGACGCCGGGTCGTTGCCACGGGACTGCCCGGCGTTGTAAGATTGCCGACCCGTTCCTTGATAACCAGAACGTCCCCGCGACGAGGGACGTCCAGAACCGCGGCCCCCATCGGAACCGCGGCGATAGTCATTTGTCATACTCAGCTACCGTCTTGCTACTGAGCGGTCGCGGTCGCGTTGGCGCCCGCGGCTGCATCCTGCGAAAAGTCAAGTGTAACGCTCTCGCTGGGCTCCACCATGCCATAAGCGCCCGCAAGGTCGCGAATGCGTGTGTCGGCGCCATAGACCGAATGCATGACCTCCAGGTCGGAGCTCTCATCGGTCGCCTTTTCGAGCGTGTTGGTAAGCTCGGCGTTGCTGTTGAGCACCTGGGCCGTAACGCCGGCGAGCGCCACGCGGGCGACGCCAATCGTCATGAAGATAGCCGCAATGATGCAAAACGTTTTAAGAACGCTCATGAAAACCGGGCTTACCGCCTGGTTTGCCTGACGGCCCGCGCCCGTGTAGACATCAAAGCGCGGCGTGCGCTGCTCACGGGGAGCAACGGGGGCCTGCGGCGTCTCACGATAGGCGGGCATGGCGTTCATATCATAGGCGAGTGCTGCGCTTGAAGTGTTGTAGCCCATGATATGCCGCCTCCCATCCCGAGTACGTTGGTAGTGTGTTTAAGCTTCGTTTATGGTGCGAGCGGGAGGTCCAATATCGCGCGGTCGCGCCTACAGACGCTGCGCCACGCGGATTTTGGCTGATCTCGCCCGAGGGTTGCGCTCAACCTCATCAGGCTGGGCAACCAAGGGTTTGCGAGTGATGACCTTGAGTATCGGCACGTTGCCGCACACGCACACCGGAATCTCCGGCGGACACGTGCACCCCTGGCTCATCTCCTTAAAGTGATTCTTTACGATACGGTCCTCGAGCGAGTGATACGAGATGACGCAGATACGTCCGCCCGGATTGAGCCACCTGGTGGCGGCATCAAGCCCTCGTTCGAGCACATCGAGCTCGTGATTGACCTCGATGCGAATGGCCTGGAAACTTTTCTTGGCCGGGTGTCCGCCATGCCGACGAGCGGCAGCCGGGATACCCGCCTTGATGATCTCGACAAATTGGCCGGTAGTTTCGATCGGTTCTTGCTCGCGGCGGCGCACGATCTCGCGCGCGATCTGCGAGGCGAACTTCTCTTCGCCGTAGACGCGTAGAATCCGGGCGAGGTCGTGTTCGTTATAGGTGTTGATGACCTCAGCTGCGTTTAAGGTGTTATTACCCGGATCCATCCGCATGTCCAATGGGGCGTCCTCGTTATACGAAAAGCCCCTGCCAGGGATATCGAGTTGCGGTGACGAAACGCCCAAATCGAACAGGAAGCCATCGACCCCGGGCACCTCGGCCGAGCAAAGCAGCTCGTCCAAGTCGCCGAAGTTGCCCTTCAGCAGCTGGTGCGGAACGCCGGGAACCTCGCGGTCCAGACGGGCGCCAGCGGCCTCGAGGGCCATGTCGTCCTGATCGACGCCGAGCAAAAGGCCCGTCTCCCCCACCTGCGCGGCCATCTTTACCGAATGGCCGGCACCGCCAAGGGTGCAATCGCAGACAACGGAGCCGCTCTTTAGCCGCAGCGACTCAAGCACTTCGCCGAGCATGACAGGTTCATGCCGATATTCTTGTGTCAAGATCCCACGCTCCATCCGTTACCCGTGCCTTGCCCTTACGAGAAGAAGAGGTCCAGCAGGGCCTCATCGTCATCGTCCTCATCGGCCGCGGCGCGATCCCAAACCTCAAGGTGGTCGTAGTTGCCCACAACCGTGACCTCGCGGTCGAGGTTCGCCTGCTTGCGGAGAGACTCGGAAAGACCGATACGACCGGCGCTGTCCACGTCCATCGACGTGGTGCGCTTGTTGATCGCCCTCATGAGCTTCTGGTCGTTAATGTCACGCGGGTTAAAACCCTCGTGGCCCTCACGACCCGCGAAGAGTCCTTCGACCCACTTATCGAAGGCCTCGGCAGAGAACACGTACAGAGCATCGACATCCAGGGCTTTGAACACGCGAACGTGCTCTCCAAGCTCCTCGCGAAGGGGTGCAGGCAGGGACAGACGACCTTTTGCATCGAGATTGCGCTCGTATGCACCAGTCATTCCCATGTGCGCCCTCCCCTCGGTTACTCAGATGGCACGTACGCGGGGAACCACCCCGCCTGTCGACGTCATTAATAATATGGGGAACCGCCCCATTTTTCAACACCTTTCCCCACCCCTCCCCCACCCCGCCCCACCACTCCACCCACCATATATTGCAAAACACCCCCAATCATATGTTCGAAAACACAATATGTTGTGTTTACAGCAACGGCGGGATGCCACCTGTGGCATCGCGCCTTTCAACCTCAACCTTCAAGTTGACCTTGAGGCGATTTTTGCGTCCCTTTACATGGCGTTCACATCGCCCCCAAACTCCCCCACCCAAGGCACGTGCGGCCCACCACCGCGACGACAAGTGGCGAAAAATGGGACGAGCCCCAGATTGCCCATGCGAGCGCAAAAGCACGCAGCGGCAATCTGGGGCCCGTCCCCAAATACCTATAGATATGCAGGCCAGCGATGTGTTAATGATGTGCCAGCGGGTGCGCCGCCAGATAGACCTCGGTCAGTTGCGTACGATCGACATGCGTGTAGACCTGCGTGGTCGATATATCGGCATGTCCCAAGATCTCCTGTAGCACACGGAGGTCTGCGCCGCCCGCAAGCATATGGGTGGCAAAGGAGTGGCGCAGCGTATGGGGATGGAGTCCCACCAGCCCTACCTGGCGCCCGTAGCGCTCACAGATGGCATGGATGCCCTGGCGCGACAGACGACGGCCGTTCTTATTTAAAAAGACCGCCGAGGTCTCGGTTCCGCGGACATGGGCCGCCAAGCGAGAACGCCCCTCAGTTATATAGCGCGTCAGAGCTCGCGCCGCGCTTCCCACCAACGGGGACAGGCGTTCCTTTGAGCCCTTACCGCGAACGAGTACAAAACCATCGTCGATATGGATATCGCCCACATCGAGCCCCACCAATTCGCTCACACGCAAACCGCATCCGTAGAGCACTTCCAAGATGGCATGGTCGCGCAAGCCCATCTCGCCCTCGGGGAAGTCTTGATCGAGCAGCGCCGAGACATCCTCCACCGATAGATACTCCGGCAAACGCTCAGCCTTTTTAGGCAGGCGCAACGCCGCCGTTGGATTTTGGGCCACAGCCCCATCGCGCACCAAAAAGGCATGCAGGCCCTTCACGGCCGCAAGCGCACGCTCCACCGAGGCATCGGAATAGCCCCCATCGCGACGGTCGGCGACAAAGCCCTCCACGACCTGACGAGTCACCTCATCAAAAGACATGATGCCCGCCCGCTCCAGATAGGCGCAGTACGTCGTCAGGTCACGACGATAGGCCGCAATCGTGTTGCGCGCCAAACCCCGCTCGACCGCGAGGTAATCGAGATACTCCCCCGCCGCCACGGCGAGCGACGAGGGAGTAGCTTCGGTATGTTCTTTGTTCGCCGGCACCCTTAGTCCGCAGCGAGGTTCATGGGCGTCACCTGCAGGCGATCGACGCCCTCGTGCTGACCGATCGAGGCACGCACGAACTCTCGGAACAGCGGCTGCGGGTTGGTCGGACGGCTCTTGAACTCGGGGTGAGCCTGGGTTGCCACATACCACGGATGCACGTCGCGCGGCAGCTCGACCATCTCGACCAGGCGCTCGTCGGGCGAGAGGCCAGAGATAACCAAGCCGGCGTCCTCGAGCTGGTCGCGGAAGGCGTTGTTAAACTCAAAGCGGTGACGGTGACGCTCGTAGACGAGATCCTCGCCATATGCCTCGCGAGCGAGGGTATCGGCGGCGAGCTTGCACGGATAGGCGCCCAGACGCATGGTGCCGCCCTTCTCGGTCACATCCTCCTGCGAGCTCATCAGATCGATGACGCTAAACGGACCGTCCGGGTCGAACTCGGAGGAGCTGGCGCCGGCAAGGCCGACGACGTTGCGGGCGAACTCGCACACGGCCACCTGCATACCCAGGCAAATGCCCAGATACGGAATCTTGTGCTCGCGGGCAAACTCGGCCGCGAGGATCTTGCCCTCCAGGGCGCGCTTGCCAAAGCCGCCGGGGACCAGGATGCCCGAGGCGTCACCCAGAACCTCGGAGACATTCTGCTCGTCGAGGCTCTCGCCGTCGACCAGCTGGACGTCCACATGGCGATCGTAGAAGACGCCCGCATGGTGCAGCGCCTCGATAACCGACAGGTACGCATCGGGAAGCTGCGTGTACTTGCCCACGACGGCGATCTTCACCTTGTCGGCGTGATGGTTGGCATGATTCTGTTTGCGCAGGAACTCGTTCCACTCGCTCATGTCGCGCTCACGCGGGTCCAGACCCAGGCGCTCGCAAATGCGCAGGTCAAAGTCCTGCTCGGCAAGCAGCTGCGGAACATCGTAAATGCTCGCGCAGTCCTCGTTGGTAAAGACGCAATCGGTGTCGACGTCACAGAAGCTTGCGATCTTTCCGCGGATAGCGTCATCGATATGGTGGTCGGAGCGCAACACGATGATATCGGGCTGGATGCCAAAGCTGCGGAGCTCCTTGACGGAATGCTGCGTGGGCTTGGTCTTGACCTCGTGGGCGGCGGCGATATAGGGAACGAGCGACACGTGAATGTAGCAGACGTTCTCGGGGCCGGCCTCCTTGCGGTACTGACGGATGGCCTCGACAAACGGTTGGGACTCGATGTCGCCGATCGTGCCGCCCAGCTCGGTGATGACAACATCGGAGCCGGTCTGCTCCTCGATGCGGCGGAACTTGTCCTTAATGGCATTGGTGACGTGAGGAATCACCTGCACGGTACCGCCCAAAAAGTCGCCGCGACGCTCGCGGGCGATGAGGCTTTTGTAGATGGCACCGGTCGTAAAGTTGGAATCGCGGGTCAGGTTCTCATCAATAAAGCGCTCGTAATGACCCAAGTCCAGGTCGGACTCGTAACCATCCTCGGTAACGAAGACCTCACCATGCTGGAACGGGCTCATGGTACCGGGGTCGACGTTCAGATACGGGTCAGCCTTCTGCATCGTTACTTTGTAGCCACGCGACTTGAGCAGACGGCCCAGCGAGGCCGCGGTGATACCCTTGCCCAGGGACGAAACCACGCCACCGGTTACGAACACATGCTTGGTCATATTGAGTTACCTGCGCTTCCCGTAGAAGTTGTTTATCCACATCTTACGGGTCTTCATTGTAATACTCGCGCCGCGGACCGTCCGCAATTTTTCTCGCGTGCGATTGCATTTCTCAATCTTGAAACAAAACGCCGCCCGGTTTCCCAGGCGGCGTCGCTATGGCAAGGGTTACATGCTGCTATCGATCAGCAACCTCGTCCTCAAGCATTTCTTGAACGAGCATGCCGGTACGGACGCCCTCAAGATACCACTCACCACGTTCGGTGAGGCAAATGCCATTTGCAAGCTGACCGCCATCGTCGCTATAACGCGAGACGACATCAATCATGCCTTCGGAATCCAGGCGATCGATTGCCGCGCGGGCACGATACGGCGAAACCCCCACGCGCTCGGCAAGCGTTTTGCGCGAGAAACCATACGGCCCGCCATTGTCTTCGGTTTGCTGGTCGATCTCCATCAACACCAGCACCTCGACACGCTTCATATCGTTGACACTCGCACGACCCTTGCCCGCCATAGCAGCCTCCTCAAACCGAGCACGAGCATCTAACGCGCCGTGCGCGACCGACACACCTCACGATGGCAGGTAATATCCATCATGCGGCATCCCGCTAAGGATGAAACAGTTACGGTTATTGTATACCGCTCAAATTGTTTCTAGGCAGGTAAACAGCTATTTTTCGCCGAAATAGACGCTTTATTGATCAAAAAGCCGTACCGGGCGCTAACCCGATACGGCCAAAATGCAATGCAATTACCGCGGTGCTTCAAACTTAGCGATGGAAGAAACCGCGGCGTTCAAACTTGGGCTCGCAGCACACGTTGATGCCCAACTTGCGCAGTACCGTCTCGTCCGTCGGCGAGATAATCACGCTAAAGAAGGCGTCGCAACCGCGCAGCTGCTCCAGGCCCGAAAGGACGCGAGCGGCCGTCTCACTCGTGGCCGAGGTGATCGACAGCGCCATAAGCGTCTCGTCGGTGTGGAGGCGCGGGTTTTTGCTGCCCAGGAAATGCGTCTTGAGCTTGCTGATGGGCTCGATCGCCTCATCGCTAATGACCTCGAGCTCAAGGTCGACGCCCGAGACATGCTTGAGGGCGTTCATAATGAGCGAACTTGCGGCGCCCAAGCGCGTGGAGGTCTTACCGGTCACCACGGAGCCATCGGGCATGACCATGGCACCCACGGGACCACCCGTCAGCTGCTCCCTGGTGAGGGCCGCCGAGCGCGCCGGTGAGTAGTTCTTATCGATGCCGGCTTTCTTCATAATAATCTTGAGACGGTCGACTTGCTCATCGCCCACGCCGGTACGGCGCACATTTTCGACCGCGGTAAAGTAGCGGCGAACGATCTCCATCTTGGAAGCGTCGCGGCAGGCATCGTCATCTGTGATGGCAAAGCCGACCATATTGACGCCCATGTCCGTAGGGCTCTGGTAGGGGCTCTTGCCCAGGATCTTTTCCATCAGGGCACGGACTACCGGGAAGGCCTCGACGTCGCGGTTGTAGTTGACCGTGGTCTTGTTGTAGGCCTCCAGGTGGAAGGAGTCGATGATGTTGGCGTCATCGAGGTCTGCCGTGGCGGCCTCGTAGGCAATATTGACCGGATGCGTAAGGGGCAGATTCCAAACCGGGAAGGTCTCGAATTTGGCATAGCCGGCGGCCGTGCCATGCTTGTGCTCGTGATAGAGCTGAGACAGGCAGGTGGCAAGCTTGCCCGAGCCAGGACCGGGGGCAGTGACCACAACGAGCGGTCGGGTGGTCTCGACAAACTCGTTCTTGCCATAGCCATCGTCGGACACGATCAGATCGACATCGTGCGGATACCCCTCGATGGGATAGTGCAGCTTGGCGGGAATACCGAGCGCGTTCAGGCGGTTGCGGAACACATCGGCAGCGGGCTGGCCGGCGTACTGGGTGATGACCACAGCCGCGACGGCAAAGCCGTTGCCGCGGAACAGGTCAACCAGGCGCAGCACATCCTCGTCATAGGTAATGCCAAGGTCACCACGAGCCTTGTTTTTCTCGATGTGGTTCGCGTTGATCGCGATGATAACCTCGACATCGTCGGCGATGCTCTTGAGCATGCGAAACTTGCTGTCCGGCTCAAAACCCGGCAGCACGCGGCTCGCGTGATAGTCGTCAAACAGCTTGCCGCCAAACTCCAAATACAGCTTGCCGCCAAACTGCGAGATGCGCTCCTTAATATGAGCGGCCTGCAGCTCGATATACTTCGCGTTGTCGAAACCCTGGCGCATATATGGCTCCCGTCCCGTTTCCATTTAATGTCTTAGGCGATTATAACGGAGCCTGCCCTCCCCGATGCCCAGGCCATCAACAGGCACCAACCAAACACGCCCACCGCGACCACTGGGGACCCGGGATAGCTAATTTGTGGCGGGAAACAAGGCACTCAGCACCAACAATGAAAACGTCACAGGCAGAGCCAAAGCCAGCGAACGGGCACCAGAGCGAGCAAGCTACCCCCCCTGCACCAACAAGGGGAACGTCGCAGGTTGAGCATAAGCCAGCGAAAGCCCGCCAGAGCGGCAATCTGACGCGAAAGAGGAGGGCATGGCGCAAAGCAATCTGACACCTTTGCCCCAACAATGGCAGCGCCGCAGGATGAGCATAAGTCAGCGAACGGGCTCCAGAGCGAACAAATTGGCATAAAAAGAGGCCGGCATAGACCTTTTGGTCATGCCGGCCTCTTTGAATGACAAGTTGTCGCTCTGGTGCCCGTGCAGCGTCGACCGGTTCCGCGGTTTGTTAAAACCGCGGAACAAAAAGGCGCCCCCTCCCGCGCACGGAACGGGAGGGGGCTAAAGGTAGGAGTCTACCGGTGGGTTTACCCCACCGGACAGACGATGACCAGGTGATCCTTTACAGGATCGTCAAGGTTTCCGTGGGGTACCCGTTGGGTACTTAGAGCAGCACGCAGGCGACGGTCAGGATGACGGCGCAGACGACGGAGAGAGCGACGATGAGCTTAAGGGCAAACTTGAGCCAGGTCGTCCACTCGATCTTGGCCAGGGCGAGACCGCCCATGATGGCGCCGGAGGTCGGGGTGAACAGGTTCACGACACCGATGGCGGCGGAGAAGATCATGACCATGACCTCGGGCGAGAAGCCGAGCTTAACAGCCAGCGGTCCCATGATGGGCATGGAGACGGTAGCCATACCGGAGGTCGAGGGGATCAGGAAGGACAGGCCGAAGTAGACCAGGAAGCTCATGGGAGCGAAGATCACGCCGGACAGGCCAGCCAGAGCATTGGCAGCAGCGTCGAGGACGTAGACGTCGAGGCCGGTGTTAGCCATGAGGACGGAGATACCACGAGCAAGGGCGATGACGAGAACAACGGACATCATGTCGGCAGCGCCGGTGATGAAGGTGTTGACGATCTGCTTCTCGGACAGGCCACCGATGATACCGATCAGGACGGCCATGAGGAAGAACCAGGTGGAAGCCTCGTCGAAGTACCACTGACCAATGGGCAGGCCGGTGATCAGGGCAGACCAGCCCTGGACGACGGTGTTACCGTCGGCGTCGTAGACAGCGCCGGCGTCGAAGAAGTTGGCGACGCCCTCGTTGAGGTCGGCCAGCGGGATGAAGCCGACGATCATGACGACGAAGGTGAAGGCGAAAGCGATCAGAACGCCCTTCTGACGACCGGTGAGCTTGACCTCCTTGTGAACCTCGGAAGCAGCCTTGCCGTGAGCCTCTTCGGCGTCCTTGAGCTCCTGCATCGACAGGATGGTGGAACCCTTGTCGGCCTTGACCTTCTTGGCATAGCTCATCACGAAGACGATGGACATAGCGGTAGTGACAATCCACAGGACGGCACCGAGGCCGATGATGATGGACTGATTCACGGCAATGTCAACGCCGGTCAGAGCGTCGACGGCAGCGCCGACGGCGAACGGGTTAACCGTGGAGCCGAGGCAGCCGCAGCCAGCGCCGAGCAGGACGGTAGCGGCGCCGACCATGGGGTCGAAGCCAGCGGCCATCATGGTAGCAGCGAGCAGGGCGTAGAAGGGAACGGTCTCCTCGCACATACCATAGGTGGTACCGCCGAGGGAGAAGATGAGCATCAGCACGGGAATGAGCATAATCTCGTTACCCTTAAGCTTCTGCACCAGAACGGCGATGCCGTTGTCCAGGGCGCCGGTCTCGGTCATCATGCCGAGGAAGCCACCCAGGATCATAACGAAGAGGCAGACGGGCAGAGCGTCAGCGAAGCCCAGGATCGGGGCGGTGCAGAAATCGCTCAGACGGGCGGCAGTAACCGCGCCGCCGGACGTGCCGGAGACGATAACGGTAATCACTGCGACAATTGCCAGCAGAGCAAGAAGAATGGTGAACGATGAAGGCATACCGCGCTTTTTCTTAGCGGTCTCAGTCATAGTTCTCATCCCCCCTTCATAAATCATTTACTGATCTCGCCCGAAGCGGCTCTTCCGTGCCGTGCCTGCCGCTTGATGCGAGATTATTACCAGATAAAACCGCTCGGGGTGTGCAGCAATACACCCCGAGCGAGATGCAAGATGCTCTTACTTGAGCGTGGCGTACATGACAGCCTTGATGGTGTGCATGCGGTTCTCGGCCTCGTCGAAGACCTTGGAAGCGGGGCTCTCGAAGACCTCGTCGGTGACCTCCTGCTCGGTGATGCCGAACTGCTCGCACTTCTCGGCGCCAATGGTGGTGTTGGTGTCGTGGAAGCTAGGCAGGCAGTGCAGGAAGATGGCACCCGGATTGGCCATAGCCATGACCTCGGAGGTGACACGATACGGGGTGAGCTGGGCGATGCGCTCGGCCCAAACCTCGTCGGGCTCGCCCATGGAGACCCACACGTCGGTGTAGATAACGTCGGCACCGGTGACGCCGTCCTTGACGTCGGTGGTCAGCTTGATGGTGCAGCCGTTGGCCTCGGCGATGGGCTTGCAGGCCTCGATGACGTCGTCGGCGGGCATGCACTCCTCGGGGCCGCAGGCCACGAAATTCATGCCGAGCTTGGAGCAGACGACCATGAGGGAGCGAGCAACGTTGTTCTTGCAGTCGCCCATGAAGACGAGAGTCTTGCCCTTGATGTCGTAGTTGAAGTTCTCCTGGACGGTCAGGATGTCGGCGAGCATCTGGGTGGGATGCCACTCAGTAGTCAGGCCGTTCCACACGGGCACGCCGGACTTAGCAGCGAGCTCCTCGACATCGTCCTGGGCAAAGCCACGGAACTCGATGCCGTCATACATGCGGCCGAGAACGCGGGCGGTGTCCTCGATGGACTCCTTCTTGCCCATCTGCGACGAACCCGGATCGAGGTAGGTAACGCCCATGCCCAGATCCATGCCGCCGACCTCAAAGGCGCAGCGGGTACGAGTGGAGGTCTTCTGGAAGAGCAGAACGATGTTCTTGCCCTCGAGATAGCGGTGCGGAACGCCAGCGCGCTTCATGTCCTTGAAGTTCTTGGAGAGCTTGAGCAGGTACTCGATCTCCTCGGTGGTGAGGTCGAGGAGCTTGAGGAAGCTACGGCCGGAGAGGTTAACACCCATGGTTCAAATCCTTTCGAAAAAATGAATTACGTAAATAGTAGCGGTGCCCGTTTGACGGGCGAAACCGGTGCGGTTGTAGGGGGACCGCACCGGAAACGGAAAGACTTAGAGGTCCTCGCGCCAGAAGGGCATGCTCATGCAGCGCGGGCCGCCGCGGCCGCGGGAGAGCTCGGCGGAGGGCACGACGAGAAGGTCCAGGCCCTCCTTGTACAGCACGTCGTTGGTGACGGTGTTGCGGGCGTAGACGCAGATCTTGCCGGGCTCGACGCACAGGGTGTTGGAGCCGTCGTTCCACTGCTCGCGGGAGGCCGCGATCGGGTCGCCGCCGCCGCAGGGGATCAGCTTGACCTGGTCGACGCCGGTGGCGTCCTCCAGGACGTGCTCGAGGGTGTCCTCGATCAGGCGGATGTTCACGTCGCCCGGGTTCTTGCCGGCGGTCAGCTCGTAGACGCGCAGGGTGCCCATGATGGCGGGGTGGATCGTGAACTTATCGACGTCGATCTGGGTGAAGACCGTGTCGAGGTGCATGAAGGCGCGCGAGACCGGGATGTCGAAGGCCAGGATGCGCTCGACCTTGGAGTCGGAGTTCCAGAAGATGTTCTGGGCCATGACGTCGATAGCGGCGGCCTGGGTGCGCTGGGAGATGCCGACGGCGAGGGTCTTCTCGTTGATGTTCAGCACGTCGCCGCCCTCGGTGTGGAACTGGCAGTCGCGGCGGAAGTACAGGGAGACGTCCTTGTAGTCGGGGTGGTACTTGAAGACGTACTTGCCGTACAGGGTCTCGCGGTTGCGGGTGACCGAGTACATGCGGTTGAGGTTGACGCCCTCGCCGACGACCGCGAACGGGTCGCGGGTGAAGTAGAGGTTGGGCATCGGGTCGATGATCAGGTCGGACTCGGACTCGGAGTTGACCAGGGAGTCGAGGGTCGTGGAGGCCGTGAGGGGCATCTCGATCTCGGACTTGGTCATGCCGGCCATGGTCTTCTTGACGAACTCGAGGTTGTCCTCGATGGAGTCCAGCTTCTCGCGGACGATCTGCGGCATGTGCTGGCCGCGGATGCCGGCCTCGGCGATGTACTGGTCGGTGAACTCGGCGCGGGCGCCGGGGACCTGGTCGAACACCTCGGCGACGAGGTTCTCGAGGTAGAGGACCTCCACGCCCTGGTCCCTCAGGATCTGGGCGAAGGTGTCGTGCTCCTGCTGTGCGACCTCCAGGAACGGGACGTCGTCGAACAGGAGTCGCTCGAGCTCGTCGGGCGGCAGGTTGAGGAGCTCGTCGCCGGGACGGTGCAGGCAGACCTTCCTGAGCTTGCCGATCTCGGAAGGCACGTGCAGACCTTTCGTCATGGCCTCCTACCTTTCTTTCGGGCCCCTGTCAGGGCCGATTCGTTAGCGCCCCTCCGTGTGAGGCGTTATTGCTGACGACATATTTATATCCAAAATCAGTCCATACTTCCACCTCGCCCGCGAACGGTTTTATATGAGGGGTGAACGGCATACACATATACTTCACGCATGGCATACTTTGATTTAATAAAGTGTATTTACGTGCTAAAACGCGTTTTCAATCCAAATAGCAAATGGAACTTAACTTTATTAAACCACCCTCAAATTGCATATTTCTAATAATGCTATGAATAGAATTAGCGATTCATGCCGCGTCTCAACCATTTTCATTTTTATTCAGAAAAAAGTTTGTCCTATTCATTTCTGGTAAACAAATTACCGTTTACCAGACGCTTGGTACCGTTCACCGGAAGCTCAGTATAAGGCCCAGCGGATACCGGCTCGCTTTACGGTCCCATTTGTAACAACTTGACTTCTCGGTATAGAAAAACGAACCCGCTTCCCCTAGGGAAACGGGTCCGTTTTCGATTATCTTCGTCCTATTTGGATAAGGCCCTCGAAGATCATCGGAATCCTAGCGATCGAACTCCGCCAGTGCCTCGCCCAAAAGCCTCAGGCCCTCGCGAAGAACGTCCTCGCTCGCGCAGTAGCCCAGGCGTGCGCCGCAGGGGAGCTCAAAGCGGCTGCCGGGAACCAGCAGCACTCCCCTCTCAGCCAACAGGCGCTTGCAGAACTCCTCGTCGTCCTCGGGAATGTCCAGCTGGATAAACGAGGTGGACACGCCCTGCGGGGCCGTCCAGGACACGCGATGCTGCGTATCGATCCAGGCCTGCGCGATATCGCGGTTGCCAAACACGATCTTGCGGTTGCGCTCGAGAATCTTGTCCTTGTGCTCGAGCACGTAGGTCGCCAGGGCGTCGTTGAACACGCCGCCGCAGATCATGGTGTAGTCGCGATACGTGCGGATGCTGTTGGACACCTCTTCGTCGGCCACGACCCAGCCCACGCGGGCCGCAGGCGTCGAATAGGTCTTGGACACCGAGTTGGTGACGATGACCTTCTCGTACACGTCGACCATCGACATAAAGGAGTCAGTGTTTTCGAGCGGCAGATACACCTCATCGCACAACACGTAGGCGCCCACCGAACGGGCGATCTCGGCAATCTGGCCGAGCATATCGGCATCGAGCACCGTACCGATGGGGTTCGATGCGTTGTTGATGCAGATGAGCTTGGTGTTGGGGCGCACCAAGCGCTTGAGCTGCTCGATATCGGGCTTCCAGCCGAGTTCCTCGCGAAGCTCCCAATACTCGACCTCGGCGCCCAGCGTGCGCGGGATCTCGTAGAGCGGCGCGTAGGTGGGCCACTCGGCGATAACATGGTCGCCGGGCTCGACAACAGCCATGATGGCGTTGAGGTTAGCGCCCGTGCAGCCGTTGGTCTGCAGGATATGGTCGGGATTGACCTCACGACGATAGAGCTTGGCGACCTCGGCCTTAAACTCCGGCGAACCCTCGATCCAGCCGTAGTTCATCTTCTCGCGGTCCAGGCGCTCGTAGAACGTGGCACCGTCCTGCTCGTCAAGCGCACGTAGCTCGCCCATGGTGAGCGACGAGATCGTCGACTGGGCGATGTCCCACGTGGCGCTCTTCTCCCAAACGTTGAGCCATTCCTCAACGCCGATTGTCTTGATGTCCATGGCCAAGCTCCTTACAAAAGCAGTCATCCAATCGTGTTAACGTTCCTCATACAAGATTGGGGCGGTGCGAAAACCCGCACCGCCCCAATAAGAGACATCTAATGGCAGCTAGATGTATGTATTATGACCTGTACGGGTCCTTGAAGACCTTAGAGGTCCTCGCGCCAGAAGGGCATGCTCATGCAGCGCGGGCCGCCGCGGCCGCGGGAGAGCTCGGCGGAGGGCACGACGAGAAGGTCCAGGCCCTCCTTGTACAGCACGTCGTTGGTGACGGTGTTGCGGGCGTAGACGCAGATCTTGCCGGGCTCGACGCACAGGGTGTTGGAGCCGTCGTTCCACTGCTCGCGGGAGGCCGCGATCGGGTCGCCGCCGCCGCAGGGGATCAGCTTGACCTGGTCGACGCCGGTGGCGTCCTCCAGGACGTGCTCGAGGGTGTCCTCGATCAGGCGGATGTTCACGTCGCCCGGGTTCTTGCCGGCGGTCAGCTCGTAGACGCGCAGGGTGCCCATGATGGCGGGGTGGATCGTGAACTTATCGACGTCGATCTGGGTGAAGACCGTGTCGAGGTGCATGAAGGCGCGCGAGACCGGGATGTCGAAGGCCAGGATGCGCTCGACCTTGGAGTCGGAGTTCCAGAAGATGTTCTGGGCCATGACGTCGATAGCGGCGGCCTGGGTGCGCTGGGAGATGCCGACGGCGAGGGTCTTCTCGTTGATGTTCAGCACGTCGCCGCCCTCGGTGTGGAACTGGCAGTCGCGGCGGAAGTACAGGGAGACGTCCTTGTAGTCGGGGTGGTACTTGAAGACGTACTTGCCGTACAGGGTCTCGCGGTTGCGGGTGACCGAGTACATGCGGTTGAGGTTGACGCCCTCGCCGACGACCGCGAACGGGTCGCGGGTGAAGTAGAGGTTGGGCATCGGGTCGATGATCAGGTCGGACTCGGACTCGGAGTTGACCAGGGAGTCGAGGGTCGTGGAGGCCGTGAGGGGCATCTCGATCTCGGACTTGGTCATGCCGGCCATGGTCTTCTTGACGAACTCGAGGTTGTCCTCGATGGAGTCCAGCTTCTCGCGGACGATCTGCGGCATGTGCTGGCCGCGGATGCCGGCCTCGGCGATGTACTGGTCGGTGAACTCGGCGCGGGCGCCGGGGACCTGGTCGAACACCTCGGCGACGAGGTTCTCGAGGTAGAGGACCTCCACGCCCTGGTCCCTCAGGATCTGGGCGAAGGTGTCGTGCTCCTGCTGTGCGACCTCCAGGAACGGGACGTCGTCGAACAGGAGTCGCTCGAGCTCGTCGGGCGGCAGGTTGAGGAGCTCGTCGCCGGGACGGTGCAGGCAGACCTTCCTGAGCTTGCCGATCTCGGAAGGCACGTGCAGACCTTTCGTCATGGCCTCCTACCTTTCTTTCGGGCCTTACTGGCCGAATGTATCAGCGCCCCTCCATATGGGACGCTGCTTGCTGACAGCTCTAGTTATATCCAAATATCACCCGCAGTTCCACCTCGCCCCCGAACGGTCAACAAAGTGCGATGAACGGTATATCGCATGTGATTCCCCCATGATGTACTTCGGCGTTCTAAAGTAACTTTTCTAAGGTAAACGCTCTTTTTTCTCAAAAATCATTCGCAATTACAACTCCAATCTTTCGATTAAGAATTGCATATCTACAACTGTTATATGTATATAAATGACGCTTGTTCGTGTTTCTGTCAGTATTCGATGATATTCAGCTACCTATCATTCTTATTCACACATACTCACCAGTTGAGTGAGGATATAGACCGTTTTTTCACAACGCGACGGGCGTTAGCTCTATGGCTTGTCAGCGTAAGAAGTAGGTAAAGATACCGTTCACGCGATACGTCCGTGCCATAGGTCAACTAAATTGAGACAATAGTGAATAGTGTTAGGCAACCGTCCCCTGCGGGGACTGAACGGACAGATGCATATGCCGAGCAAAATCGAAAAAAAGCAAGCCGCCGCAAAGCTGCGCAAACCGCCGCGCGACTTCTCGTACACGCAGAACCGAGAGCTCAGCTGGCTACGCTTTGACAACCGCGTGCTCGACGAGGCCTTCGATGAGTCCGTACCGCTGTTCGAGCGCCTTAAGTTCGTCTCGATCTTCGAGTCCAACCTCGACGAGTTCCTTATGGTCCGCGTAGGCGGCCTATCCGACCTGGCGGAGCTCAAAAAGCAACCCGTGGACAACAAAAGCAATATGACTGCCTCTGAACAGGTCGAAGCCGTCGTGGCGGAGCTGCCCGGGCTCCTCGACCGCTGGGAGTCCATCTTCAAGAGCATCGAGGGCAAGCTCGACACCCTGGGCGTTCACCGCGCCCGCATCGATTCGCTTACGCCCGAGGAGCGCACCTTTGTAACCCGTTACTTCCAAGCCTACGTATCGCCGGTCATCTCACCGCTGGTGATTGACCCACGCCACCCCTTCCCCAACCTGCGCAACGGCGCACTCTACCTGGCCTGCGGCCTTGACGGCGTCACCGACGAGGAGAGCCTGCTGGGCCTTATCGAGATCCCCGCCTCGATGAACCGCGTGGTCGAGATCCCCTCGCCCACCGGCACCTACTCCTACATTCTGCTCGAGGACGTCATCCTCGCCTGCCTGGACAGCTGCTTTGGCTCCTATAAGCCGCTCGACCGCGCGCTCATCCGCGTCACCCGCAACGCCGACATCGATCCGGACGGCGAGGGCGTCGAGGAGGAAGAGGACTACCGCCAGCACATGAAGCGCATCCTCAAGAAGCGCCTGCGCCTGCAGCCGGTAGTGCTCGCGGTCTCGGGGTCGCTCGAGAAGGCGACGCTCAAGACCATCCGCAAGGCGCTCGAGCTCTCTCGCCGCTCGGTCTTTACCTGCGATATCCCGCTCGACCTGGGCTACGTCTTTGGCATTGAGGGCAAGATTCCCGAGCACCTGCGCAACGAGCTGCTCTTTACGCCGTTTAAGCCGCAGCCCAACCCCACCATCGATATGACCCGCTCCATCCGCGAGCAGGTGCTGCAGCACGACAAGCTGCTCTTTTACCCTTACGAGGCCATGAATCCGTTCTTGGACCTGGTGCACGAGGCCGCCTATGATCCCGAGTGCATCTCGCTGCGCATCACGCTCTACCGCGTGGCCAAGCAGAGCCGCCTGTGCGAGTCACTGATCGATGCCGCCGAGAACGGCAAAGAAGTCACGGTGCTCATGGAGCTCCGCGCGCGCTTTGACGAGCAGAACAACATCGAGTGGGCCGAGCGCCTGGAAGAGGCCGGCTGCACCGTCATCTACGGCTCCGAGGGCTTTAAGTGCCACTCCAAGATCTGCCAGCTCACCTATCGCGAAGGCATGGCGCTAACGCGTCTGACGCTGCTGGGCACCGGCAACTTTAACGAGAAGACGGCCAAACTCTACAGCGACTTTATGCTCATGACCGCCCACCCCGGCATCGGCGAGGACGCCAACCTGTTCTTCCGCAACCTGTCGCTGGGCAATCTGCGCGGCGATTACCGCTTCCTGGGTGTGGCGCCCGTAGGCCTCAAGCCGCTCATCATGCGCGGTCTGGATCGCGAGATTCAGCGCGCTCTCGCTGGCGAGCCCGCCCGCGTGTTCTTTAAACTCAACTCGCTCACCGACCGCGAGGTCATCGACAAGATCGCCGAGGCATCGTGCGCAGGGGTCCGCGTGGACATGATCATCCGCGGCATCTCGTGCCTCAAGCCGGGCGTTCCTGGCAAGACCGAAAACGTGCATGTCCGTTCTATCGTCGGACGCTTTTTGGAGCATGCGCGCGTTTACGCCTTTGGCGTGGACTCGGACATGATCTATCTGAGCTCGGCCGACATGATGACGCGCAACACCGAGCACCGCGTGGAGATCGCCTTCCCCGTGCTCGACCCCACCTGCCGCGCCCTGGTGCACGAGTACATGGGCATGCAGCTGCGCGACAACGTGAAGGCACGCAGCCTCACGAGCGACGGCGCCTGGGTCCCCGTGGAGCGTGCAGAGGGTGAGAAACCCTTCAACTCGCAGGAAGCCCTGCTGGAGCGTGCCTATCGCAACGCCGAGGCCGCGCCCGAGCCCGTCATTGAGGCGAAACCCGCCCCCGAGCCCGAGCCGCAGCCGGTAGCACCCAAGGTCCAAAAGGTCCAAGCGACCGTCATTGAGCCCGAGCCCGCACCTGCACCTCAGCCCGAGCCGCAGGTCACCAGGCCCGCACCCGAGACGAGCGCCCGTCGCGATAAGCCCGCCGGCAAGACCAAGGCCATCGAGCGCCATCGCCCCGGTCGTGTGCGCATGGGCCTGGGCCTGATCGGCCTGGGTCTTAAGACGCTCATTACCGGCAAGACGAAATAGTCGTTTGTAGAAGCAGTTTGTAGAAGCGCCCCGCATTTGAGGAAAGCCTCGGATGCGGGGCGCTTTTCCCTGCTACCATGGTGCGAACAACAACACGAATGACAGGCAGGAATATGAAGCTCACTATAGAATCGATGACCTACGGCGCAGACGCGCTGGCGCACGCCGACAACGGCAAGGCCGTCTTTGTGCAGGGCGCCGTGGCAGGCGACACCGTCGAGGCCGAGGTCGTACAGGACGGCAAGTCGTTCATGCGCGCCCGCACGACCGAGATTCTGGAGCCGAGCCCCGATCGCATTCAGCCCCCCTGCCCCTTCGTTGGCATCTGCGGCGGTTGTTCGTGGGGCAATCTCTCACGCACGGCACAGCTTGCCGCCAAAGAGCAAAATCTGCGCTCCACGCTCGAGCGCATCGGCAAGTTCGCTCCTGAGCAGGTCGATAAGTTGGTACAGCCCATCTGCCACACCAAGGACGACTGGGGCTACCGCAATAAAATCGAGCTCGAACCGACCGTCGTCAACGGTCGCGTGCGCCTTGGCATGCACGGTGTCGACCCCAGCAAAATCGTGACCGTCGATGCGTGCCCGCTGTTCGATAAGCGCTTCCCGAAGGCGCTCAAATCGGTCGTCGGCGCACTCAACTATCTAAGCGGCAGCCATGACTTGGGGCTCGAACGCGTGGGCATTCGCGCATCACGCCGCACCAAGGCACTCGAGGTCGCACTCTGGACACCCACAGGCTCTTTTCCGCGCTCGCAAGTCTCCCGCGTGCTGGCGGACGCCGCTCATCCCACGAGCATCGTGCGTGTGATGAGCAAGGGCGAGAAGAAGGCCCGTCGCGTCTCCAAGGTTGAAATGCTCGCCGGCGAGGGCTCGTGGACCGAGAACATCGCCGAGGGCCAGATGCGCTTGTCTGCCCCGTCGTTTTTCCAAGTCAACACCAAGGGCGCCGAGATTTTGATTGACCTCGTTATGGACGCCCTCGACCCGCAGGAAGACGAGCTGGCCGTGGACCTGTACTGCGGCGCCGGCACCTTTACCCTGCCGCTCGCCCGCCGCTGCGATTTTGTCGCCGCCGTCGAAGCCTATGGCCCGGCCGTGCGCGATCTACGCCGTAACCTGGAGATCAACAAGCTCGATAACGTCGACGTCATCGGCGGCGACGCGGTGCGCGAGTTCCCCGACCAGGATGCCGACGTCTTGGTGGTCGACCCGCCGCGCGCAGGCCTCGCCCCCGAGGCGATCGACCTTATCGCCAGCACGAGTGCTCGCGATGTAGCCTACGTGAGCTGCGACCCGGCCACCCTGGCGCGCGATCTCAAACGCTTTGTCGAAGAGGGCACCTTCTCCCCCGTCAAGATCACGCCGGTCGACCTATTCCCGCAAACCTTCCACTGCGAGACCGTCGTCCACCTTAGGCGCAACTAGCCACTTAATCATTGCTCAGAAAAATCATTGGGAAATCGAGCGTGGCAAGCGGAGGTCTTCGGGGTATAAGACGGCTAATTGTATGCCGCCTTACGAAAGGAATCCTCATGCCCAGCGTTGCCGTTCTCGCCGCCGATGGCTTTGAAACTATTGAATGCTTGACCATGGTCGATGTCATGCGTCGCGGCGGCGTGCGTGCCACGCTCGTCTCTATCATGCCCACGCGCGAGGTCGTGAGCTCGCTGCAGATCCCCGTGACCTGCGATGCGCTCTTTGACGAGATCAACTTTGACGAGTACGACTGCGTCGTGCTGCCCGGCGGTCTGCCCGGCGCTACCAATTTGCGCGCTGATCAGCGCGTCTGCGACGTTGTCTGCGAGTTCGCCGCGACCAAGCACGTTGCCGCCATCTGCGCCGCCCCGTTTATCTTGGGCGAGCTCGACCTGCTCGAGGGGCGCCACGCCACGTGCTTCCCCGGCTTTGAGAAGAGCTTCCCCGAGGGCACCTATACCGGCGAGAAGGTCACGCAGGACGGCAACATCATCACCGCCAGCGGCATGGCGCAGTCACTCCCCTTTGCGCTTGAGCTGCTTCGCACGCTCGCCGGCGACAAGGCTGTCGAGAAGGTTGCCGAGGGCATCCAGCTATGATTTTGGCTTCGCAATCGCCGCGCCGCATCGAGCTTATGCGCGAGGCGGGCTATGACATTCGCGCGATTCCCGCAGATATCGACGAAACGCCTTTTGATGGCGAGGCCCCGCTTACGCTCGTTGAACGCTTAGCACGCGCCAAAGCCGCCGCCGTTGCCGCCGAGCATGCCGAGCCCAACGAACTGACCGTCGCGGCCGATACTATTGTCACCTTCGATGGCAAGATTCTGGGCAAGCCAGCAACCGAGGACGAGGCGCGCACCATGCTCCGCGAGCTTTCGGGCCGCACGCACCAGGTCGCAACCGGCGTCTGCATCGTTAAAGCCGGCGACGCTACAGCTCCGCATGCCGCCGAGAGCCTGTCGTTTGTCGATGTGACCGACGTGACGTTCTATGAGCTTACCGAAGAGCAGATCGAGCGCTATGTTGCCTCCGGCGAACCCATGGACAAGGCCGGGGCCTACGGCATCCAAGGCACAGGCGGCCGCATGCTTGTGCACGATATTTCGGGTGACTTCTACAACGTGGTGGGCTTGCCCATCGCTCGCGTCGCACGCGCGATTCAAAAACTCTCGTAATTGCATCTGGCGCTGGGTATCCCCCAGCGCCTACAATTTTGGCGTACCGTACGGATCCCGACCGGGCATAAGGCGCGGCGGAAAACCGATAGGAGAAAACATGGACACACTGCTTGAAGCCATTGACGTTTGCGATGTCGATGGCTTTTGCTTTGGCAACTATACGGACGAGGAGGCCGGCACCGGTTGCACCGTAATCGTGGCAGCCGAAGGCGCCACCGGCGGCGTTGACGTTCGCGGCGGTGCACCGGCATCGCGCGAAACCGACCTGCTGCGCCCCGAGAACACCGTCGACAAGGTTCACGCCGTCTGCCTCTCGGGCGGATCGGCCTTTGGCCTCGAGGCCGCAAGCGGTGTTGCCCGCGAGCTCGAGAGCCGCGGCATCGGCCTGCCCGTCGGCCCCACGCAGGTGCCCATCGTATGCTCCAGCTGCATCTTCGACCTTGCCTACGGCGACCCCACGGTTCGTCCCGACATCGAGGCCGGCATCGCCGCCGTACGCGAGGCGCTCGATAACACCCCCACCACCCTTGAGCAGGGCAACGTAGGCGCCGGCACCGGTGCCACGGTGGGCAAGCTCATGGGACCCGCCACCTGCATGAAGGCCGGCCTTGGCGCCGCCGCCGTGGCACTCGGTCCCGTCAAGGTGGGTGCTGTGGTCTCGGTCAACGCCTGCGGCAATGTCGTTGACCCCCTCACCGGCGAGTGGGTCGCCGGCATGCGAGCCGCAACCGATAGCGACCAGATCGTCGACATGGAGCTCGCAGCATTTGCCGCCGCCGGCTCCATGCAAATGCCGCTCGACCGCACCAACACCACCATCAGCTGCATCGTCACTAACGTGGAGCTCACCAAGGCCCAGGCCACCAAGGTCTCCCAGATGGCCGCAGACGCCTATGCACACGCCATCCGTCCCACGCACACCACCAACGACGGCGACACCATCTACACCCTCGCCAGCGGCAAACTGGGCACCCAGGCAAGCGCCGCCGTACCCCTCGACCTGCTGGGCATGCTCGCCGTAAGGGCCCTACAGACCGCCATCGTAAACGGAGCCAAAACCGCCAAAACCTCCCACGGCATCCCCGGCGCCGCCAAATAACCTCACCTGACCGGTTGCCCGGTGGGGCTTGGTTATGTTTGCTGCTCTACAGTCCTGGCTCGCACGAAGAGCACATTAAGTGCTCTTCGGCTCGTGCGGAACTCGCGACAAACATAACCAAGCCCCACCGGGCAACCTACCAACCAGCTTCTTTTCAGCCCAGGCCCCTGTGTACCGCGCGTCGAAGATCTTCAAATTCAAACTGTCTGACAATCGATTCTTATAGCAAAGGCCCCTTGGCCTTTAGTTTGATACAAGTTCCGTACGAGCCGGAAAGCGCTTAATGTGCTTTCCGTGCGAGCAGGACTGTTCGCAGTAGCAAACTAAAGGCCAAGGGGCCCAGTCAACCTATCAGCAGCGATTACTCAGCAGCTAGTTGAATTTGAAGATCTTTGAGGCAAGACGGTATAGGCCGAGTGTGGTTTTGTCTCCGGCCCGTCCGTGCAGATTGGTAAAGAAGCCCACCACGCCGTAGCGGGCGCGACGATACATGCGCTCGTCGTAAGCCTTCAGATCATTCCACAGCGTCTTCAGGCGCTCATCGGCGCATTCTTCCTCGGAAAGCTTGGTGAGCACCGAACAGATCGCCATCATCATGGTGAAGTAGCCCATCATGTACGAGCGCAAGCGCGAAGACTCAACATCGCCGTACAGATGGAACGACTCCATCATGATGCGCGTAACGCGGAACTGCTGGTCCAGACGCTTGACCATCGTAGCCTCGTTGACACTCTGGCCCTCGCGGCCAATGAAGTAGCGGTAGAGGTCGATGTCGGCGTAGTACATGGTCTTGCAGCGCGGCAGCGGTACATAGGCGTAGATGTTATCCACGTAGAAGGTGTGCGGCGGCATAGGCAGGTTGGACTCGCGCAGCACGTCCGTGCGATAGCACAGACTGTGCATAAGCAGATTCTGGTCCAGACGGAAGTGCCCGATCTGATCCCAGGTAAAAATCTTTTTACGCGGCAGGGCAAACTTGTAACCAATAGCGGTATGCGTACCCTCGTAGACCTTCTCGTACACGTAGTTGGAGATAAACAGGTCAACGCGCTGATCGCGCTCCTCGAAGCCGCGCAGGATCGACAGCATGGTCGAAAGCGCTGCACCGTCGAGCCAGTCGTCGGAGTCTACGACCTTGTAGTACGTACCCTGCGCCTCGCGCAGACCCGAAAGGACGGCAATACCGTGGCCGCCATTCTCCTGGTGCACCGCGCGGATGATTCCAGGATAACGGGCCTCCCACTCGTCGGCCTTGGCGGCCGTCTCATCCTTGGAGCCGTCGTCCACCACGATAATCTCGATATCGGTGGCATAATTGCTCCCCTCCAAGATGGAGGTGATGCAATGGTCCATGTCCTTAGCGGCGTTATACGAGGGAATACCGAATGTTATGACTTTATGCATGGCAGGCGATAATCTCATCCGAAAGATCGAGGGCGGAATTGGTCACGGCGTCCATATCGTAGTAGCGATACTCGGCCAAACGACCCACCGGGTGGAAGTTCGTCAGGTTCTGGACGCGCTCAAGATAGCGCTCATAGAGCTCGCGGTTCTCGGGCTCAAGAATGGCGTAGTACGGCGTCTCGCCCGAGCCGGGCGTATAGGCCTTGGAGTATTCCTTCATGATGGTGGTCTTGCCGGGCAGGACCTGACCGGTCATGTTCTTGAACTCGGTAATGCGCGTGTAGTCCTCGCTCGTGGTGTAGTTGACGGTGCCCACGGGTTGGAACTGATCCATATCGAGCGTCTCGAACTTCATATCGAGCGTGCGGTACGGCAGGGCACCCAGGTCGAGGTTGAACAGCTCATCGAGCGGACCGGTGTAGACGATCTCGCCGCCATAGACCTTACCGTCGACCTTGACGGTGGTCTCATCGATCTCAAAGAGATCGCGAGCGTCCACGTCGCAGAATACATCGATCAGGTCGTGATCGAGCATATGCTCGAACAGCGCAGTGTAGCCGTCCTGCGGCATACCCTGGAAGGGGGCCTGCGGAAAGTAGCGATCGTCATCGCCCACAAAGACGGGAACGCGACCAGTGATCGAGGGATCGATCTGGTCGGGAGTCTGACCCCACTGCTTCATGGTGTAATGCAAAAAGACGTTCTCGTAGACGTAATCGGCGACCTCGGCAAGATCCGGGTCGTTCTTCTTGCGCAGCTCCATGATGGGCACCTTGACGTCCTTGCCAAAGGTCTCCACAAGCTTCTGATACAGCTCCTCGCCGCGCTCATCGCCAAAAGCAAGCTTGAGGCTCGCGTGGTTGAAGGGCACGGGCATAAGGGTGCCGTTGATGTTGGCAAGCACCTTGTGCTGATAGTCCGTCCACTTGGTAAAGCGCGACAGGAAATTGTGCACGCGCTCGTTAAAGGTGTGGTAAATGTGCGGACCGTACTCGTGGATCAGGATTCCAGCCTCGTCAGCGCAGTCGTAGGCATTGCCCGCAATGTGGCTACGACGCTCCAGAACGGCAACGCGATAGCCGATAGTCTCGGCAAGACGGCGGGCACAAACGGCACCAGCGTACCCGGCACCGACAACGATCATGTCGTACGCACCGGCATTAAAGCCTTCAGGCAGGCCTGAGGTAATCTGCATCGATACTCCTTGTCAAAAGCCACACGCTTTTTAACTGGGCTTTTTCTCGAACATACGTCGAGACATATTTATCAGAGCGATTATAGCGCTAATGCGTCCTATAATGAGCTTGCCACACAAGGAAAGCTCAAGCACCGCGGCGAACATAATTGAAAGGTAAACCCGCTAGCAGCGGGTTTATTCGTGAACAGCCGGGTGCCTGGAGCTTAGCGAAACGCTTGTAAGGAGTAACATGAGCGATTTCCTAAACCGTATGAAGTCTGCCGCCAAGGCCGACCTTAAGACCATCGTCCTGCCCGAGGGCGAGGACCCGCGCACCATCGTCGCGGCGAACAAGATCATCGAAGAGGGCCTGGCCAACATCGTCATCCTGGGCGATCCCAACGAGATCAACGTTCCCGGCGCCACCGTCATCGACCCGCGCAACGCCGAGAAGCACGAGGAGTACGCGCAGAAGTTTGCCGAGCTCCGCGCTAAGAAGGGCGTCACCATCGAGCAGGCTCGCGCCCAGGTGATGGATGCCACCTACTTTGGCACCATGATGGTCAAGATGGGCGATGCCGACGGTCTGGTCTCCGGCGCCTGCCACTCCACCGCCGACACTCTGCGCCCCGCGCTGCAGATCCTCAAGACCGCCCCGGGCACCAAGCTGGTCTCGGCCTTCTTCGTGATGTGCACCGACACCCCGCAGTTTGGCACCGACGGCACGCTGATCTTCGCCGACTGCGGCCTCAACATCAACCCGTCCTCTGACGAACTCTCCGAGATCGCCATCGCCTCGGCCCACTCCTGGTCCACCTTCATGGGCAATGTCGAGCCGCACGTGGCCATGCTCTCCTACTCCACCATGGGCTCCGCCGGCGGCGAGGTCGCCAAGAAGGTCCAAGAGGCTGTGAAGTTCTGCAAGGAGAAGGCTCCCGAGCTCGCCATCGATGGCGACCTGCAGCTCGATGCCGCTATCGTCCCCACCGTCGCCCAGCTCAAGGCTCCCGGCTCCTCCGTTGCCGGCAAGGCCAACGTGCTCGTGTTCCCCGACCTCGAGGCCGGCAACATCGGCTACAAGCTGGTCCAGCGCTTCGCCGGCGCCGATGCCTACGGCCCCATCCTGCAGGGCATCGCCAAGCCGGTCAATGACCTTTCGCGCGGCTGCTCTGCCGACGACATCGTGGGTGTCGTGGCCATCACCGCCGTCCAGGCTCAGATGGCTGAGTAGCGGACGTACCCCCTCGGGTTCCTACAGGTTAAAGCTCTGAAAACGTCCTCGGACATGTCGGAAGCCCCCGCTGCGCACTACGTGCGGCGGGGGCTTCCTCCGTCCTGCGGGATGTTTTCAGAGCTTTACCCTGTAGGAACCCTACCGCCACATGGCATTTAGGGAATCTGGGGTGGACGGCGGCTTGGCTACGAGCTGGGGCAGAGAATCTGGATGGGCGGATGACGTTGTTGAAAGCGTGGGCGTTGCCGGGGATGATCACTTTGGGTTCGAATGGTTGATGGGGGCCTCGGCGGCTTTCCAACCGGAAAATGTGTCCCGGTTTGGGAGCTTATTGTGGGATGCGGTTTCCCAAACATGCCTCAACCGGAAAGTGTGTCCCGGAATTCTTGCTCAAAATGGGATGGATTTTCTGCCCGGTAGCAAAAAGGCCTCCGGAGCTGTTGCTCTGGAGGCCTTTTTGTCAATTACAGACGAATACGTTAGTTGTTCTTGGTCAGGCGTTCGACGTCGTGAGCGATCATGTATTCCTCGTCGGTGGGGATGACCATGACCGTGACGGAAGAGCCGGCGGCGCTGATGACCTGCGGACCGTTGCCCACGGCCTCGCGGTTCTTGTTGTTGTCGATGCGCACGCCCAGCCACTCAAAGCAGTCGCAGAAGGCCTTGCGGATCGACCAGTCATTCTCGCCGATGCCGGCGGTAAAGGTAATGGTGTCCACGCCCGCCATGGAGGCAATCATGGAACCGGCCTGCTGCATGGCCTTGTAGGCGAACATATCGAAGGCGAGCAGGCAGCGCTCGTCGCCCTCGGAGGCGCGCGTACGGATGTCACGGGCGTCGTTGGAGATGCCCGAGATGGCAAGCAGACCGGACTGCTTGTTCATCATGTCGTCGACTTCCTGGTAGCTGTAGCCGCCCTCGCGCTGCAGGTAGCACACGGTGGCCGGGTCGATGGAACCGCAACGGGTGCCCATCATCAGGCCGTCGAGCGGCGTGAGGCCCATCGTGGTATCGCGGCACACACCGTCCTCGATAGCAGCGAGCGAAGCGCCGTTGCCCAGGTGGCAGGAAAGCAGACGGTGGCAGCGCGTGCCCAAAATCTCCTTGGCCATCATCCACTCGTAACGGTGGCTCGTGCCGTGGGCGCCGTACTTGCGCACGTGGTACTTGTCGCACACGTCCTTGGGCAGCGCATAGGTGTAGGCGACCTCGGGCATGGTCATGTGGAACGACGTATCGAAAACAGCCACGTTGGGCAGCTCCGGATACTTCTCGCGGCAATACTCAATTGCTGCGGCCTCGCCGTAGTTGTGCAGCGGGGCAAGCGGCGCCACCTCAAGGATCTTGGCCATGACCTCATCGTCGACGACCGCGGAATCATCGAAGTACCAGCCGCCCTGAACGATACGGTGGCCGATGCCGTCGATCGTAAAGTCGGTCTTCTCGAGCTCCTCGAGCACGCGCGCAATGGCAGAGCGATGGTCGGGGAAGGGAATCTCCTCGGTCTGCTTGGCGCCACCGTTCTCGGAGTGGCCAAAGATGCCCATCTCAGAGCCGATACGCTCGCAGTTGCCCTTGGCGAAAGCCTCGCGGGTATCGGTGTCCAAAAGCTGATATTTAAGGCTCGAGCTGCCGGCGTTGACAACAAGTACGTTCATGAGACTCCTTCGTGATTACAGTACGGTCGGCAAACCCATAAGGCGGCCGTATCCTTAATAAGAAGTTATCAGAATTCAATAAATATCTATTAAACTCTTCGCCCAAAGCGCATAAAAGGGGGCTGAACGGCACAAGGCCATCCAGTCCCCTCCCCTTGCATCAATTACTTGCCGTTGACGATGCGTTCGACGTCGGAAGCGATCATAAACTCCTCGTCCGTGGGGATGACGAAGATCTTGACCTTGGAATCCTTGGCGGACAGGCACCAAGCGCCGTCGCCACGCAGGGCGTTGCGAGCGTGATCCATCTTGACGCCCATAAAGGCCAGACGGTCGGCCACGCCGGCGCGGACGGCCGGAGCGTGCTCGCCGATGCCGGCGGTAAAGACGAGCGTGTCCATGCCGCACATGGACGTTGCCATCTCGGCGGCCTTGGCGGCAATCTTGTAGACGAACATATCGAAGGCGAGCTGAGCCTCGGGATCGCCAGCAGCGGCGAGCTCCTCGACGTTGCGGCAGTCGTTGGTCTTGCCGCCGGTCACAGCCATGAGGCCAGACTTCTTGTTCATCATCTCGTCAACCTCGTCGAAGGTGTAGCCGCCCTCGCGCTGCAGGTAGCACACGGTAGCCGGGTCGATGGAGCCGCAACGGGTACCCATCATGACGCCGTCGAGCGGGGTGAGACCCATGGTGGTGTCCATGCACTTGCCGTCCTCGATAGCGCACAGGGAAGCGCCGGAGCCGATGTGGCACACGACAACCTTGCGGGCCTCGCCGTTGGTCATCTCGGCAACCTTCTTGGAGATGTAGCGGTAGCTGGTGCCGTGGGCGCCGTACTTACGAATGTGCAGTTTGTCGCAGACGTCCTTGGGCAGGGCGTAGGTCTTGGCGACCTCGGGCATGTTGAAGTGGAAAGCGGTGTCGTAGACCGTGACGTTGGGCAGGTCGGGATACTGCTCCAGGCAGAACTCGATAACGTTGGCCTCGGGGTTGTTGTGCAGCGGGGCGAGCGGGGCGACCTCGCGGATCTTGGCGAGAACGTCCTCGTCGACGAGGGAGGAATCGCCAAAGTACCAACCGCCCTGAACGATGCGGTGGCCGATGCCCTCGATCTTGACGCCGTTGGCCTCGAGGTCCTTCAGGACGACCTCGATGGCGACCTTGTGGTCGGGGAACTCGATGTTCTCGGTCACCTTCTTGGAGCCGTTGGCAGCGTGGGTGAAGGTACCGCCGGTAAAGCAGACGCGCTCGCAGGAGCCCTTTGCGGACACCTTGCGGGACTTGGTATCGATGACCTGATACTTAAGGGTCGAAGATCCTGCGTTGACGACCAGAACGTTCATGTGTCTCCCTACTAACAGGCGGTGTGGCGCCGCCAGGTTACATACGCTTCAATAATAAACCCAAACGCCCTCGCGCTCGGGTTTATTGCGTTGATATATAAGTTATCGATGCCGTAGCTTCCGCTTCATTGCGCGGCGCAGGCGCCCTCAGATGAGGTTCTCGCCCAGGTTCTTGCCGCCGAGAACGTGCATGTGGAAGTGCATAACGGTCTGGCCGGCGTTGACGCCCTTGTTGGAGATGACGCGGAAACCGTCCTCCAGACCCTTGGCCTTGGCGACCTCCTGGATGGCGTGAGCCATGGCGCCCATGGTCTCGGCAGGCACGTTGTCGGCGATGTCGCTGTAGTGCTTCTTGGGGATCACGAGCGTATGGACCGGCGCCTGAGGGTTAAGGTCGTCGAACGCGATGACCTGGTCGTTCTCATAGACAACGGTCGAAGGGATCTCGTGGTTGGCGATTTTGCAGAAGATGCAATCACACATGGCTGGTTCCTTTCTAGTGACAACGCAAAAAGTCGTGTTGTTCAGTGAAACACCAAAACAGTTTAGCCCACTTCAAAGATCCCAATTGAGCGAATTCTATTCCCCGGCAATCGCAATGGCCAGAGGGCTTCATCCATCCATATGCTCGTACCTATTCAGAGCGTTTGACCTCGGGAATGATCAATACCGGGAGGACAGATAGACCATAAAGCAGAGTAATAAGCATCATTTGTTTGTCGTAATCTGAACCGGAAATAGCCGCAATCCCAATAGGAAGCATATAAGAACCCAAAAGGCTAACTTCGGCCATAATGCCGCCAGCACTGCCTGCATAACGAGTGCCGATTTCTGCAAATGAGACTGGCAGAGCCTGAACAACTGGACCCATCATGCTCGTAACGATGCCGCACACCGCAAGCAAAACCCCCATGGACTTTAAGCCCGAGGCAAACCACGCAACCGCAATTGAAATGGAACCAAGAAGCCCGACAATCACAAGATACGGTCGCGTAAGGCGGCATTTGCCGTAAAGAATCGGAGCAATCAAGCAACCGACAATCCCAGCAGCGGTTGTCAGCGCCGCCATTTCGCCGGCCGTCGAGGCATCGGTGCCTCGCACAAGCTCAAGAGCCTGAGGCAGCACACCAGAAAAGGCGGTCGTGGCAGCAAGTGAGAAAGCGGCGCAAATCGCGCAAAGCCAAACGTTGCGCGAGCGAAATGCAGTCAAAAGTGCTTGGTCGTGCTCAATGCCATCAGGAATAAGTGAGTCATTCTGCACGTTCCTACCAAATATGCTCCAGAAGATAGTCAGAACGGCCAACAACCCTTCTGCAGCTGTATAGCCCATTAGTACGGAAGGCATAAACGCCGATGACGCCTGGGCCGCCGCGATGCCAAAGCAAGTCGCCGCATAGTAAATGCCCATCGCAACATCCGTCTTATCTGCAAACCAAAGTCCAAGCGTCTTTGCATTATTGGCAGTCAATGCCGCCATCCCCACGCCAATGCAAAACATCGAGACAAGTTGAGCAGGAAAGTTCGATAGGCTGATTATTCTGATCGCGCCGCCAACTAAGGAAACGCAAAACCCGCCAAGTATCACTACTTTGGGCCCAAACCTATCTCCAAGTGATCCGAACGGAAGACTAAAGAAAACCGCCGCGAGCATTGGCGCCAGAAAGAGAGACGAGAATCCGACAGGGTCGATATTCATCTGAGGCATGATGACCGTGGCGTAGGCGGCGACCTGATACTGCATATAGTTGCCCAAAAAACAGAGGCCACACGTCAACAGCAATATTAACCAGCGGTAACCGCTCGAAGCCGGCCCCTGCTCATCCCTGAGCGTTATTTCCCGTGCGTCACCGTCCATGGTGCCCACCTCACTTTAAAAATGGTCGCGTCCCCTATCATCAGGAGGCCGCGACCATGCGAAACAGCGTTCTATTATATTTCAGTGGCCTCAGGCATCTCGGCTTTTGCCGCAGCGCCAGTTTCAGGCAGCATCGCAATAGGCAAAACACTGGCGAGGAAGAGAATCGATTCGATCGTAAAGTTCAACGTCCAATTGTCGCCAGAAATTGACGAGACAATAACGGGAACAAAATAGGAGCAAAGAAGGCCAACGGTACCGATTATTCCGCCAGCGCTACCAGCATATTTTGCACCAATCTCGGGAAGGTCAGGAGTCATTGCCTGAATAATAGGGCCGGAAAGAGCCGTCATAAAACCGTTGAGGACGAGAGCCACCCACATGACGGTGCCAAGCGGCAAAAACCAGTTTGCAACCATTACAACAGCGGCAATCACCGTCGTTACAATGAGAAACGGCTTGTTCTTACCGAGCTTGAGGACGGCAGCCGGTCCCGCAAAACAGGCAAAGAAGCTGCCGACAGTAATGATTGCTGCCATAGATCCAGCAGTAGCAGTATCAACACCGCGAACGAGTTCGAGTGCAGACGGGAGAATTGCACAATATGCCGTGGTTGAAGCGAGGGTTAGGCCATAAGCCAAGGCAATGCACCAAACGCCGCGCGACTTTGCGGCAATCTTAATGTACTTCATGACCGGCTCGGGCTCGGGCATGGGCTCGCCCTCCGGGACGTTCCTCATAAAGAAGATCCACAGAGCAGCAGCTACAGCTTCGGCAATAGCAGCAACCAGATAAGACACGTCAAGCGAAGGAAAATAAGTGCTGAATGCCTGGGCTATCACGATGGACACACATGAAGCGGCATAGAAAACTCCCACGGCAAGGGAGGTCTGCTGTTTAAACCAGGAACCCAGTACCTTTGCCAGGTTGGCATTGAGCGCCGCAATGCCAAAGCCGATCATAAACATCGAAACGATCTGCATGGTAAAGTCATTAATCATGAAATAGCGCAGAAAGCCGCCCACGGCAGAAAGCACCATGCCAATTGACACGACAAGCTTAACGCCGTAGCGATCAGCAAGAGATCCTGCTGGAATCGACAAAAACACAGCGGTGAGCATCGGCATCAGCATAAGATTGGTAAGTCCACCAGCATCGATACCGAGAGTCGTCATCACAACGACGCCCCACGCTGAAACCTGATATTGCATGAAGTTTGCCATAAAACAAATGAGACAAACTACGAATAAAATCATCCATCGATAACCCGATAGCTTTTCTTCTTGAGCCATTTCTTTCTCCTTACGCAGGGATAGTTCAAGCTGAATTCAATGGGGCTAATCAGCCCACTCCATTGCGGTTTCTTTCACTAATCGTTGAGTAGCACCTCGTACATAGGACGGAACACCGAATCTTCTTTCGCATGCAGCGAATGCACCGGCTTCCACTCGTTGTCGTCAATTACCATATGAATGTGGTTCTCAGCGGTATAGGGGTCCCATGGCGCCTTGCCTTCAACAATCGGCTTGCCCGTCTTCGCAAAGCTGAACCACGCATCGTTCACTTCATCCGCGAGATGCGCTGGAGGATTGTCGCCCGTAAACATCAGACCACTCGCGGTATCAAGATTCTTAAAAACGAACGGCACCTCGATTGCGTGGCAAGAACCCATTCCCTCGACACGAGATTTATAACGGAACAAATAGTTGTACACGGGTTTAAACGCCGACTGCTCTTCAGCCATAAGGTCGGTGCCGACAAAGAAACCGGTTGAGTTCATAAAATTGGTGTAATTCTCGGCAAAATCGCGCTCAGGCCATGCCTCTCGATATGCCTGCTCCCAGTAATCAATATCAATCTGATCATCAAAATGAATCGGGAATTGGCCGTGCCAGAATCCGGGAAGGTCATCGAAGTAGAAATGGAAATACGTAAACTCGTCCTCGGTACACCCAATCATAATATCGATATCCTTGGCTGCGCCCTCCGCCCAGGCCTTCATCGGCTTTTTAGGAAGGAAAGTACCGTCGCAAACCGGCGAGAAAATTAGCGACACTTCGTAAGTATGACGATCGCACCACACCTGCATGCCCTCAATGAGCTCGTCTGCTGACTTCGCCAAGAGATCTTGGGCGGTTTTGCATCCCATGATTTCGGCGAACTCCCGAGCAAAGTGCTCGCCGCGCTCACGGGTCTTATAAAGCTGGATAGGGCCGGATTCCAAAATCGCACGTTGGAAATACTTATTTGCCTCTGGCAAAATGGATAGAAGAGCCTGGCTGGAAGAACCTGCCGACTCACCGAAAAGCGTAACGCAATTGGGGTCACCGCCGAAGGCGGAAATATTCTCATGCACCCACTCGAGCGCGCGGATTTGATCAAGAATGGCAAGATAACCAGCCTCTTTGTAATCCTCTCCACCCGGCAGGCAATCGAGCAGCAGCGATCCAAACAAGTTCAGACGGTAGTTAATCGAAACAATAACGACATCCTTCGCTGCCGCAAAATTGGAGCCGTTATATAGTGGGTCGGCAGATCCGCCTGAGAAGTAGGCACCTCCATGGATATACACCATGACAGGAAGGTTCTTGCGCTCGTGTCCCCTGACCCACACGTTAAGGCTCAGGCAATCCTCCCCTTGCTCATGAAGCGAAGCGAGTTCGACTTCATCGATAAACTGCATGGCAGAATGCCCGAATTCCACGCATTCAATTTCCTCATCGGAATCGTCAAGGCGCTCGGGGGCACGCCAGCGAAGATCACCTACCGGTTGCTTTGCATAGGGGATGCCCAAAAATGCTTCAACCCCGTTATCGAGCGTCTTGCCCGAAACTATGCCCGTCCTAGTCTTGACCTTCATTGCTTGTCCTTCCTCACAATTAAGATGCTAGATCGATATGGTTTAAGCTAGCTGGCTTGAAGCCATCTTAATATTTGGGGAAAGTCAAAGGTCAACGACGTGTTTCAATGGAATACCAACTGGAAACCAGGCGCTTAATACCGTTCACCTCGTCAAAACGACCGCTTGCCCGACAATGACGGTGTAACAAACATTAGAATAGCTCCAAGGTTTTGAGTGGCCCTAGGGCAGTCGGAAGGTGTGACATGGAACGCGAGTTTTCCCTTAATATCAAGCAGACGGCCGGCCTCTACGGCGTAAGCGCAGACACCCTTCGCTATTACGAGTCAATTGGTCTAGTTGCCCCAAAGCGCGGAGCGAATGCCTACCGTGAATACAGGAAGGACGATTTCGGCAGGCTTAACATCATCATGTCAATGCTCAACATGAATTACACGCTTAGCGAAATCAGGTCTTTCCTAGACAACCATTCGCTCGAAACAAGCTTTGAGCTGTTCAGCAACGAACTTGACAGCATCGACGCAGCCATTGCAAAGCTATCGCAACGGCGCCGAAAGATCGAGCATTGCATGCAAAATATATCCATGTCGTTAAGAGCGCGCGAGGAGAAGCAATCGAGGGTGGTTCATAAGGGACCCCGAGGATATGTCATCGTAAGCGAAGACGAGCTAAGCGGCGACATAATTCCCTACGCCACCATTAAACGCATGAAAGAACTCGGGATGGAAATCGACTCGATACACACGGTTCCATGCTTCATCCTTGACCCATCGCGCAGGAGCACCGACGGTTGCTTAGTAGCAAAGAAAACGCTGCTTTCGCTCGGGTCAAGTGACGATAAAGGGTGTGAGATTTTCCCGGAAGGCGACTATCTTTGCAGGACAACCACCGGCCCTGCAGAAATAACGCCGATAGTATGGAGGGAAATGAACGAATTCATGGACCGGAATCGCCTCGTTGCCACGGGTCCCCTTTTAGAATTCTGGTATGTAAGCGAATACATATCCGACAATCAAGATGAGTATTTACACACGCTTGAAATAATGGTTGAACCCAATGTAATTGAGAAGCGATAGCATCTCAACTCATCTTTAGCGCGCCGAAAGGCAAGCCACATTCACCCCTAATGACCCACCCACCTGGGTAGTCTTTTGGGACGGGGCTTTTTTGACTACTTTTGGCGCGAACACAAGCGTTCGGCGAGCTATCGCGCAAGGGTAGTCAAAAAAGCCCCCTCCCAAAAGACTACCCCAAAGTGGGCTGCGAGGTGGTTAGAACGAGAGGTTGTCCTCGGTGTTAGCGGCTTCGCCGTCGGCGAGCACGTCGTTGCCGTCGACGTCCTTAAGGAGCACCGAGACCTTCTGCTCGGCATCGGCCAGGCGGGTACGAAGGCTCTTGAGAAGCTCAACGCCGCGGGTGTAGCTCTCGAGCGACTCCTCGAGCTCCATATCGCCCGACTCCAGGCTGCGGATGATGAGCTCCAGCTCCTGCGAGGCCTGCTTGTACGTAAGCTGCTCGACCGGGGTCTTCTCTGCCATATCTGTTTCCTTTCCTAAAGGTCTATCACATTAATACACGGCCTACTCGACCGTATCGACGGTTGCCGCCACGTTGCCGTCTGCCATGCGAACACGGATGGCATCGCCGGGCTTAAACGCCTTGGCGCTTGTAGCCACACCATCGTCGCCGTACGCGATGGAATAGCCACGGGCAAGCACCTTGAGCGGCGACAGGGCATCGAGCGAAGCGGCAGCTCGGCCCAAGTCGGAGGCGGGCTTGCTGAGCATCGTGCGCCCCTGGTGTTCTAGACGGGAGCTCGCAAGCGTGAGCGCATGACGTTTGCCATCAAGCCCCGAAGTGCTTGCGACCAGACGCTCGGGCAGACGCTCAAAGTTGGAGCGGAAAGCCCCGACCGAGCGCAAAATTGCACCGGACAGGCGGTCGGCGGTCAGTGCAAGCTCAGACTCGCGACGCTCGACCATAAACGTGGGGTCGTTGAGGCACGGACGGCATGCAGCCGCATCGAGCGCATCACCCAGACGAGCCGTATAGGTGTCCCAGGCACGACGACCACGCTGATCGAGCATCTCCAGATCGACCTGATCCGACCCGATCATCGATGCCATCGCGGCGCCCAGACGTTGATGGCGCGTCTCGAGCACGTCGGCCAGCTCTGTCATGGCCGGCGCCACCGATTCTGCCGCCGCCGTGGGCGTGGAGGCGCGACGGTCGCTCACCATGTCGCAGATCGAGGTATCGGGCTCGTGGCCAATACCTGTCACTACAGGCACAGGGCAGGCTGCCACCGCACGGGCGAGCTCCTCGTCATTAAAAGTCATGAGGTCCTCGAAGGAACCGCCGCCGCGCACGAGCAAAATGCAGTCGGGCGCGGGCGTAATGGAAGCGGCGCGGTGCAAGCCTTCGATGAGCTCCGCCGGCGCACCCTCGCCTTGGACCTTGGCACCCACGCAAACAAGCTCGACAAGTGGGTTGCGACGGCGCAGCGTACGTTTGACGTCGTCGATCACGGCACCCGAAAGCGAGGTGACGACCGCCACGCGCGAGCAAAACACCGGAATGCGACGCTTGCGGGACTCGTCCATCAGCCCCTCGCGGCGCAGCTTCTCGGCCAACTGTGCCACCTGTTGACGCAGCAGGCCCTCCCCCGCCAGCGAGAACGAACGGGCGACAAAGCTCATACGGCCCGTGGGCTTATAGAGATTGAAGCTGCCCTTAAAGCTCACCTGCATACCGTCGCGCAAGTCGAAGGTGCGCTTAAGATAGGCACCCTTCCAGATGATGCAATCGACGGCAGCCGAGTCGTCCTTGATCTGGAAGTAGCAGTGGCCGCTTCGGGCATTGGGGCCACGAAAGCCGGTGACCTCGCCCAGGACGCTCAGCTGCGGAATGGCATCGAGCGCACCAGCGGCGATCTCCACCGCCTGGCTCACGCTGAGCTCTTTGCGCTCCTGCTCGTCCGAGCCGTCGAACTCGGCAGAAACGCTATTGCCGGTTAGATTCCAGCCTGCCACGCAGCCTCCTTTCGTCATTGTGTACACGGGCTCCAGCCCTGTGTAAATTCAAGTCCCACACATAGTACAGCGCCGCGGGGACACGAATCCCCGCGGCGCCCAGCGACCCAATTTGTTATCGGTTGGAGTTTCTGTTGTAGCGAGCCATAAGATAGAGCAGCTGAATAATCGAGGTGAGCGCCGCAGCCACATAGGTAAGCGCGGCGGCCGTCAGCACCTTCTTGGCACCGTTGACCTGTTTGGAGCTCATGCCCGACTGCTCGATATACGCCACGGCACGGCGGCTGGCGTCAATCTCGACCGGCAGCGTAACCAGTTGGAACAGCACGCTAAACGAGAAGAAGACCAGCGCGAGGGTCGTGAGCCCGGCAATGTTCATAAACAAGCCCATGAGCAGCACGATCGTCCAGGTATTCTGGGTAAAGTTGACGACCGGCACGAGGGCGCTGCGCACCTTCATCATGGCGTAACCGCTTTGACGCTGGGCGGCATGGCCCGCCTCGTGGCAGGCGACGGCAACGCTTGCGACCGACCCGCCCGAACGGTTAGCGTCAGACAGATACAGGTTGTTGTCCTGCGGGTTGTAGTGGTCGGTGAGCTCGCCGGCAACGCCCTTGATGCCCACGGCGTTGCAACCGTTGGCATCGAGCATGCGGCGAGCAACCACAGCGCCCGTATCGCCGTCCGAGCGCACCTTGGACCACGTCTTGTACGTCGAGTTGATATAGCTCTGCGCGGCAAGACCGAGCACCGTACAAATAAGAACAACCAGCAGGTACAGCGGGTCGATACCAAAGCCGTATCCATAGTAATAAGGCATGCGAATTCCTCCGAATCGAGTTACACGTTGGAGGCATTTTACCCATTCAGCTGACCAGCAAGTCAGCATCGATGTTTCGGCATTACCGCTCTAGAACGTTTGCAGCGCCTGGTAAAACCGCGTAACTATAGCAGCTCGATTTTGCCGTCCTTCACGGTGAGTCCCATATTGCCCGAGAGTAAATCGTCCAGACGCGAGCCCACGAGCTCAAAACGCCAGCCTTCGCGCAGGGGGCTCTGCTCGGGATGCTCAATGTAGTCAGCCAGATCATCGCGCGAGGCAATGACTGAGGTTGCCACGCCCGAGCGCTCGGCAACCAGGCGGATGAGCGCGTACATCAGGTCCGTCACGCTCTCCAGCTCCGGCGAGATCTGACGGTGCCCGCGCACCATGAGCGGCAGGCGATCGTGCGGGCAGCTCGCGCCGCGCTTGATGGCCATGAGCGCGCCGTCCACGTCGCGCTCCCCCAGCTGATCGGTACCGCGAATGCTACGGAACTCCTCAACGCGCACGGGATTGCGCTTAACGAGTGCAAGCAGCGTGTCATCGGACATGACCCACTTGCGCGGGATGTTACGGCGCTCGGCGCGATCCTCGCGCCAGGCGGCGAGCTCGCGCGCGATGCCCAACTGGTGACGGCTGCACGAATTGATGCGTTTGACCTTACGGAACGCCTCGTGGCGATCGGCGCGATAGTGCGACTCGTCAGCCAGCGGGCGCAGCTCGTCGAGCACCCAGTCCACACGGCCCAGTTCGCGCAAGCGGCTCATCATCTCGGTATAGGCGACGATCAGGTACTTGACGTCATCGATCGCGTACTCAATCTGCTTATCGGTCAGCGGGCGACGCGACCAGTCGGTCAGCGACTCAGTCTTGGGCAATGAGACGCCGCAAAACGTCTGCACGAGCGCGCCGTAGGAAATCTGCTGACGTTCACCCAAAAAGGCGGCGGCCACCTGCGTGTCAAAAATCGGACGCGGCAACACGCCTACGGTATGAAGCATAACTTCCATGTCCTGCGAGCAAGCATGGAACACCTTGGTTACGCTCTCATCGGCCATAAGCTCGGCGAGCGGCGACAGGTCGTCGATCACCAGGGGGTCGACCGCGACGCTCTCGGCAGGGGTGGCAATCTGGACCAGGCACAGACGCGGATGGAACGTGCGCTCGCGCAAAAACTCGGTATCGACGGCAATCGCGTCGAACTCGCGGGCGCGCTGGCAAAAGTCGAGTAGAGCCTGATGTGTGGAAATGTACATATCAACCCATCGAATAAGGTTAGGCCCGAAAAACACGGGTAGGATATCGGCATTGCCTTACAACTATACTCGGTTAGTCACAGAACGGGAACGTAAGTATGCGCTGCCTTATCATCCACAACCCGGCATCGGGCCCCAGCTCAGATGAAATCTTCGCATTCACGCACGCCCTCGCGCAGGGCGGCGACGAGGTCGTGATGCGCTTTATCGGCGACGGTATGGAGCCCGAAGACGCCGTGGCAGACGTGCGCGAGTTCGATCGCGTGGTGGTCTCGGGCGGCGACGGCACCGTCTCCAATGTGCTCGACCAGATGCGCGGATGCGGCGTCCCCACACTCGTCTTTCCCTCTGGCACGGCATGCCTGTTCTTCAACAACATCGGCAATGCCCCCGAGGCGGCGGCACTCGCCAAGGCCTGCCGCGACGGCCGCACCGTCAAGGCGGACATGGGCGAACTCTTTTGGCTCGACGAGAACGGTAACGAGAGGCGCCATGGCTTTATCATCATTGCCGGCTCGGGCTACGACGCCGAGATCATGATGAAGGCCGCCCCCAGCAAAAACGACATCGGTGAGATCGCCTACTTCCTGTCTGCACTCGCCACGCCCAATCCCACGGTGGCGCATTTTACGATTGAGCACGACGGCATTGTCGAGGAACTCGACGGCATCTGCTGCATGGCAGGCAACACTTCGGTCATCCAAAACGATATCAACCTGTTCCCCAACTGTCGCATGAACGACGGTATGGTCGACATCGCGGTCATCGAGCCCGTAAAAACCGTGCAGCTGCTGCCCACCGTGATCACCGCTGCGCTCGACCCCGCCGGCAAGGTGCTCGGTCGCCCGCAGTTCAAGATCATCCAGACCAAGGAAGCTAAGATTACCTGTACGCCGTCGCTGGGCATGCAGTTCGATGGCGAGATCATCTCCAGCAACTCGGGCGTCTTTGGAGCCCGCGCGCTTCCGCAATGCCTCGACCTCATCGTCGACGAATTCTCCCCGCTCGGAAAATAGGAGGACCCCATGAACGACAATCCCCTGCTCGGCTTTCTCGTCATCGTTTTGGCCATGCTCGTCGGCTACGCGATTAACGTGATTCACCGCCGGAAGAAGTAATTCCACATTGGTATGATATTCATCCAATTATCGTCTCCCCCGCTGTTTATGCATTTGCCAAACAGCGGGGGATTTTTCTTCGCGACCCTTACAAGGCGCTTTATCCAGCTACAGTAATTGCAGGGTGCCTTTATTTAACTAAAGCTACAAAATGAGTATTCTTATCCGTTCATCGCATATTTTAGGACGCTCATCGAGTATTTCATCGAATCTAATGAATACTCTTTAGACTTCCGATAGGCTAATAGATGTATTTATTAGCTGAAATCCTGCACGGTTCCGCGGGGTTTCAACGGTTGGGAGGGATTATGAGGTTTACTCATCCTGTCAACACGCTCAAAAAGCTCGGCTGCGGCCTTGCGTTTGGAGCAGCGGCCATCATGGCCATGCCGACTTCGGCACTCGCCTGCACCCAGATCTACATGGGCAGCAAGCTCACGGCAGACGGCAACACGTACTACGGCCGTTCCGAGGACTTCGGTCCGCGCTATGTCAAGCACTTTGGCATTGAGCCCGCACACAAGGACGGCAACGAGTACACCTCGGTCGAGTCCGGTTTTGAGTACAAGTCCAAGGGCGCAACCTACCGCTACACCTTCGTTCGCGACAACCCCTCGCAGTGGGAAGATCGCTACGACGCCTATTCCGAGGCCGGCATCAACGAGAAGGGCGTCTCCTGCTCTGCCACGTTGAGCACCTCCTATAACGAGAAGGCCGAAGAGGCTGATCCCATCACCGAGGAAACTGGCATTGGCGAGTACAGCTATGCCAGCGTCATCCTAGGCGAGAGCGCCACGGCCCGCGAGGGCGTCGAGCTCATCGGCAGTCTGATCGACGAGCAGGGCGTCTGCTCCAATGACCAGATCATCATCGCCGACAGCACCGAGACCTGGCTGTTCGCCGCGCTTTCCGGCCATCAGTGGATTGCCATGAAGCTCGCCGATGACATCGCCTCGCTCAACCCCAACATCGGCAACCTCACCTATAACGTCGACCTCGACGACACCGAGAACTGCCTCCACTCCGAGGGTATCGAGTCCATGCCTAAGGAGAAGGGCTTTGCCGAGTACACCGACGGCAAGTTTGACGTCGCCAAGACCTACGGCGAGGAGATCGGCGAAGCCGGTATGCACCAGTGGTCGCGCTATATCCAGGGCCGCGATTACTTCATGGCTCCGCTTGCCGAGGGCACCGACTACGAGATCGTGAAGGACGAGCGCGAAGAGGCCCGCGCCACGACCGGCGCCCTGGTCCACGAGATGCAACCGCTGTTCTTCCAACCCGGCAAGTCCGACTGGAACACCTTTGAGATGATCCGCTCCTTCGCCGCTCGCGGCGAGAATGTCGCCGGCCTCAACGCCAACACCGACGGCGCCTATGCCATCGGCTCCAACCGCAACACCGAGATCCATACCTTCCAGATCCGTCAGGGCATGGACCCCGAGATCGCGACCATTCAATGGGAGATGCTCTCCAACGCAGAGTTCTCCGTCGCCATTCCCCTCTACTCCGCACTGCTCACCGAGGTCAGCCCCTACTTCAGCGATCAGGACGTCTCCTTCGACCACTGCGAAGAGGAAGATGTCGTGAACAACGAGGAGCCCAAGAACTCCATCAACTACGTCCTCATGGACATCAACACGCTCGCCTATGAGAACCGCGACCACTGCGCCACCGGCGTCCGCGCCTATCTCGACGCCCTGCAGAAGGAGCTCATCGAGCAGAACCTAACCGTCGACGAGGCAATGCAGGCCGAGGAGGGCACCGAGGCCCGCACCGCCCTGGCCAACAAGGCCGGCAAGGCTGCCACCAAGAACGCCTACCTCAAGTGCAAGGCAATGCTTGAGGAGATGCGTGACTACCTCCAGGAGGGCGACTTCTCCGAGGAGTTCGTCCCGAGTGACTACGATGCCGACAACGACTGCCTGGTAAAGTCCATCACCTACGCCGACGAGGCCCTTTCCGATGAGGACGTGGCCGAACCCGAGGCAGAAGAGGAAGAGGTCACCGAGGAGAAGTCCGAGGGCAACAACATGGCCGCCATGGCCGTTGGCGCCGTCGTCATCATCGGTGTCTGCGCCTACGTGATCTATCGTCGCAAGAAGGCCTAAGACCCTCATATCCTAGGAAGCGGGCGGGGCCACATGGGTCGCCTCGCCCGCTTAACCCGCCTGAAATCTTTTTAAAAAAGATTTCCCCGCACACACTTCGCTGTGCTATAGTGCAGCGCAACAGCAACTAGGCGCGACCGCGCCACGGCATCACGAAAGGAGCCACCAACATGAAGAACACGATGAACTCTCTCAACAACTGGTGGTGGCGTGATGCGAATACGATCGGTCGACAGTGAGTCCCTCACGCCTGTTTTTGCGCTCTAGGTGATTGGAAGGCCTCCGGTTTCGACCGGGGGCCTTTTTCTATCTCGAGCCCGATCGCATTCGCATCACGCGCCTCTGCTTTTCTCTTACACTCCCCTTCCGAAAGGATCTTTACCATGTCTCAGAACACCACCGCCACTCAGCCCCGCACCGTCCAGACCGCCGACCGCGGCAAACTTGACGTCCGCGCCCTCGTCCTGCTCGCCATTCTGCTTGCCGCCGGCTTTATCCTCAACTTCACCGTCGGCAAGGCCATCTCGGGTATCTCGGGCGGCATGATCAGCCCCGAGTTCATCATCTCGGCCTTCTGCCTCACCATCCTGGTCGTGCGCCCCAACATCGGTCAGGCGCTCGTCATCGGCCTTATCTCGGCCGCCGTGATCCAGATCACCACCACCTCGCCGTTCATCGATTTTGCCGCCGAGGGCATCGCCGCCATGCTCATGGCCGCCATCGTCAACGCCGCCGGCAAGAAGGGCCAAGTTAAGTCTGTCGTCGCCATTGTCGCCACCTTCGTGACCACCTTTGTCTCGGGCGTCATCTTCATGGTCATCAAGATGGCCATGCTCGGCGTGGTGGGCGAGCTCGCCGCCGCCATGCTTCCCGTCGTCGCCATGACCGCCGTCTTTAACGCCATTCTGGTCGGTGCCCTCTACCTGCCCATCCAGAAGGCCCTGAAGCTCAACTAACCCACTCGGCTTTACGAGCCACCCCATCTTGGCGTTCATTCGTCGCTCGCGTACCCAAGTACGCTTCGCTCCTCTTTCGCGCCAACCTGGGGCCCTCGTAAAGCCGTCTCCGTGCTCCATTATTCAAAATTGATCCCCTTTCCGATTTAGCCCCTTTCATGGGGGTCGAGGACACTCTTATCTCAAATCTCACCTTAAGGAGAACATCATGGCCACCAACACCCAAGCCCGCACCATCTCAGCCAACGCCGCTTACGACAAAGGCATCCTCGACATCACCTCGCTCGTCCTGCTCGCCATCCTCCTTGCCGCCGGCTTTATCCTCAACATGACCGTCGGCAACGCTCTTGCCGCAACGGGCATTAAGCCGCAGTTCATCATTGCCGCCTATGCCCTGGCCATCGCACTCACGCAGGCAAGCTTTGCCCAGGCAGCCATCTTTGGCATCCTGTCGGCCGCCGTCATCCAGATCACCACGTCAATCCCCGGCCTCAACTTTGTCACCGAGCTTGCCGGCGCGCTGACGATGGCGGCGCTCATCAAGTCCAACATCGGCGGCAGCAAGCTCAACCCCTTCATCGCCGGCCTGCTCACCACCTTGGTCTCGGGTGCCCTCTTCGCCGTCCTGGGCACCGTCATCATGGGTGCCGCGCTGCCCACGGCGCTTGCCAAGGTGCCCATCGTGCTCGGCACCGCCGTCTTCAACGCCGTCGTGGTCCAGGCCCTCTTCTTCCCCCTGCGCAAGGTGCTCAACAAATAGCCTGATATGATGGACGGGGCCGCGCGCAAGCGGCCCCGTTACTAAAGACTGTCCCAAACAGCTAGCTTTTGGGAACGTTCTTAGACGACTCGTCATTTAAGAACGTCCCCAATGACTATGAAAGGTATCCATGAAAACGATCATCAACGTCGACGATGTCTCGTTCTCCTATGGCACGCAGACCGAGCAGGCGCTTAAGCACATCTCGCTCGACGTGAACAAGGAAGATTTCATCGGCATCATCGGGCCCTCGGGCGCCGGCAAGTCCACGCTTGCCGCTTGCTTGTCGGGCGCCGTACCCCACCACTACACCGGCACGTTCTTTGGGTCCGTCATGGTTGACGGCCGTGACACCTGCGAAGTCTCGCTCACCGACGTATCGCAGATCGTCGGCAGCGTGCTGCAGGACATCGACACGCAGATGGTCGCCTCGGTTGTCGAGGACGAGATGCTCTTTGGTCTGGAGAACTTTGGCGTCCCCCATGATCAGATTGAACAGCGCGTAAGCGAGACACTCGAAACCGTCGGCATCAGCGACCTGCGCGACCGCGAGATCGCCACTCTCTCGGGCGGACAGAAGCAAAAGGTGGCCATTGCCGCCATCCTCGCTATGCGCCCCCGCGTGCTGGTGCTCGACGAACCCACCGCAGCACTCGACCCCGCCAGCTCTACGCTGGTCTTCGAGACCCTGCGCGAGGCAAACCGCGCACTCGGCATCACCATCGTCGTCGTTGAGCAAAAGGTCGCTCTGCTCTCGGAGTACTGCAACCGCGTGCTCGTGCTCAACCATGGCGAAATCGCGCTGCAGGGCGAGCCGCACGAGGTCTTCGCACACACCGATGAGCTTCGCACCATTGGCGTCGACTGCCCCCGCGTCACACGAATCTTCAATAGTCTCGCGGCCGATGGCCTGGCAAGCGGCACCCCTTGCTTGGATGTCGACGAGGCTGAACGCCTGATTTCGGGCATCGTCGACCCCGCACACACGGCCAGCGAAGTCCAAGCGCCCGCGGGCTCACCGCACGCCCCGTCGTTGCGCCCTCATGCTAAGGACGCCGAGCCCGTGCTCACCTTCGATCACGTTGAGTTTGCCTATCCCAACGGCGGTGCCGCCGTCCACGACCTTAGTCTGACGCTCTACCCCGGCGAGCTCGTGGGCATTGTCGGACAAAACGGCGCCGGCAAGACTACGCTCACCAAGCTGCTCACGGGCCTGCTTAAGCCCGCCTCGGGCAGCGTGCGCGTTACGGGCTTGGACACCGCCGCGGTTCCCACGAGTCGCATTGCCCGCGAGGTCGCAACGCTCTTCCAAAACCCCGACCGTCAGATCTGCAAGGATACCGTGCTCGACGAGGTCGCTTTTGGCCTGGAACTTGCCGGCATCGACCACGCCGAGGCCCTGCGTCGTGCCCAGCTCGTCATCGACCGCTTTGGTCTGCCCGCCGACGAGGCGCCTTTCTCGCTTTCGCGCGGTCAGCGACAAATGGTGGCGCTCGCCTCCGTCGTAGTGGTTGAACCCAAGATCGTAGTGCTCGACGAGCCCACGAGTGGCCTTGACTACCGCGAGTGCATGACCGTCATGGAAACGGTGCGAACCATGGCCGAGCGTGGCTGCGCCGTGATCATGGTCTGCCACGATATGGAAGTCGTTTCCGACTTTGCCGAGCGCATCGTTGTGATGGCCGACGGCCGTATCCTCGACCGCGGACGCACACACGAGCTGTTCTCGAATATTGAGCTCATGCAGCGTGCCTACGTGGAGCCGCCCCAGGTCATCGAGCTCTCGCGCCGCTTGGCATCCTCCGTCTCGCCCGCTTTTGCGCAGGTGAGCGAGGTCACCGATATCGTTCGCATTACCAAGGAGATGGTCCGCCGTGGTTAACGTCATCGACTACATGCCGGGCGACACGCTGCTGCATCGCTTGAACCCGATCGTCAAACTGGGCCTTGCCGCCGCCATCATCATCGGCATCTTTTTGTCCGACACCTATGTTGCGCTGCTGGGCTTTTTGGCACTCACCCTTGCGTTGGGCGCCTACGCCGGCGTCGTCGATCGCCTGTTCTCGCTGCTCAAGCTGCTGATTCCGCTCGCACTTATCATGTTGTTGCTCCAGCTGGCCTTTATGCGCGATGGCAACGTGATATGGGGCTTTATTACCGACACGGGGCTCATCACCGGATCAAAGGCCTGCCTGCGCCTGCTGGGTGTGGCATTGCCACTCATCCTCATGCTCATGGTGACCAAGCTCAACGACCTTGCCAACGCCTGCGTCGAGGTGCTGCACGTGCCGTATCGCTATGCCTTTACCTTTACCACGGCACTGCGCTTTGTGCCGGTGTTTGGCCAGGAGATGAACGCCATCATGGAGGCGCAGACCGCACGCGGCGTCGAGTACGACACCAAGAACCCCATCAAGAAGCTCAAGCTCATGCTGCCGTTGTGCGTACCGCTGCTTATCTCGAGCGTGGGCAAGACCGACGCCACCGCGCTTGCCGCCGAGCAGCGCGGCTTCTACCTGCGCACGCGCGCCAGCTCGTACAAGCGCTATCCCATCAAGGGCTTAGATGTCACCGTGCTCATCGTCAGCATCGCCCTCATCGTCCTGGGCTTCCTCTTCTAGCAATCGCCAGCAGCAACCGGTACATGCAAAAGGCCTCGGCTCGCACCAAACGAGCCGAGGCCTTTACTGTTTCCCCAGATAAAACCCACCAAAATAAACCTGTCCCTATTTGGCAGGTTGAGGGCTATTGGCGGTAAGGGGTGCCGCTGCGAATGATGGACTCGCGCACCAGGACGTCCATGGCGTCGAGGGTAATCTCGGGCATCTCGCGGTACTTCTGCAGCACCGAGAGCTCCGTGCAGGCCAGAATGACGCGATCGCAGCCGCTGCGGGCAAACTCCCACATCACGCGGTCGAACTTATCCATATCGGGCTCTCGTCCGGCCTTCACATCGTCGTAGATAAGCGACATCACATCGGCCTGGCGCTTCTCGCTGGGATAGACGACCTCGACGCCCGCCGCCTCGCATTCGCGCCCATAGACGCCCGCGCCCACAGTTCCGTCAGTACCCATGATGCCGATCTTGCGCACCGGCTCGGCCGGCATGCTCAGGTTGGGATCGAACTCGCACTCCCCCATCACCGCGCCCGCTAGGGCATAGCGCACCGACTCGCGCGGCATGTGAATAATCGGCACCTTCGTAAACGACTGGATCTGGTCGTAGAAGTAGTGTGACGTGTTGCAGGGAATGGCGATGTGCGCACAGCCCAGCGACTCGAGCGCCTGGGCGCACTCCTTCATGGTCGCCAGCAGCTCGGCATGCTCACCGGTCTTGATGGCCAGCGTGCGGTCGGGCATGGTCGACTTGGAAAGCACCACCATGTCGATATGCTCTTGGTCGCACGTAGCCGCCGTATGGCGCACCACCTGGTCGTAGTAATACGACGTGGCCTCGGCGCCCATGCCGCCGATAACTCCCAGCTTTTCCATCGCCGCCTCCTTGGTGACGCCCGCGCAATTGCGCGTATCATACCCGCGCCCGCCCGATGTAAACCGGACGGGCGCCGCACTCATCTACTTGTAATACGTCTTGAACAGCTTAAAGTGGCGCAGTTTGGTGTGCCACATGCGCAGCCAGCGGTTAAAGACAAAGTCACCCTTCATAAACGAAGGATCGGCGCCCTTACCCTCCTTGGCCAGGCGATGTACCTTCGCGCGCAACTCGGGATCCTTGACGTACTTGTCGACGACACCCATGGGAACGACCATCCACAGCGCCTCGTCCTGCGCCGTCACAAACTCCGGCTCAAACGGGCGGTTGAACACATACTCATCCACCACATACTTGGCAACGTTAAAGCCGCTGTTGGTTACGTAGTAGTTGCTGCGGCCCTGGCGGGTGTTGAAGTCGAAGAACTTAAACGAGCCATCGCGTTCGTCATACTTAACGTCAAAGTTGGAATAGCCCACAAAGTGAAGGTCCTCAAGCAGCTTGCGCACGCCACCCATAAGCTCGTCATTGGGCTCAGTGATGATACAGGCATGGTTGCCAACGCCATGGGGCTGATGCTCCTCGAGCAGTACGTGGCCCAGGCACATCATGCGCACCTTGCCGTTACGGTCGGAATAGCTGGTGAGCACGCGCATGTACTCGTCGTTGCCGGGCACACGGTCCTGCAAGATTAGGTCGTCGGTGTAGCCGCTGGCATAGGAGTCACGGATAACCTGCTCAAGCTCGGCACGATCGGCAATCTCATAAGCCTTCTTCTGGCCCTCGAACTCATGCTGCCACCACATGATGCCGTCGGACGGCTTCAGGATCATCGGGAAGGGGAAGTCAATCTGGTCGAGCACCTCGGCCGGCGCCTCGCCTTGCGCGTTGAGCATCTGCGCCGTAAAGGTAAAGGTATGCGGATACGGCACGCCATGCTTCTCGCACAGCTCGTAGAAGATCTCCTTCTTCTGGCACTGCTCGAGCATGCTGTAAGGTGCGTAGGGCGCGACGATGTTATCCGCCAGCTCATCGGCATCCTTTGCCTGAGCCACCAGGGCAACATAGTTATCGCCGCAGCCCATCAGGACAATCGTCTTATCGGCATGCGCCTGGGCAATACCATTGACGATTTTGAGCATCACGGGCATGGTATCGATGTCGACATTGGGCGTGTAGTCGATAATCTGGCTTCGATACGCAGGGCCCGTCTGGTACTTGCCAAAGACCAGACTCTTGACCTGATACTCCTCGTAGAAAGCGCGCGCCACCGAATAGGCGTTGATGTCGCCACCGAGCAGCACGGGAATGAACTCGCGCTCTGTAAATTGCAATGCCATGGAAACTTCCTATCATGAACTGCCCGCACAACGGGCGGTCTTAGTGCAACCGATTCATTCTAGCGTGCTAAACCGCCAGTGCCCAAAGTTCCACCGTATCTATGGCAATCGGCGTAATTATCCAGCACGAAGGCGGCAATCACCGGTGTACGACAACGGGGCAATGAACCCACCGTTGTTGTAGGATTCAACCTGTTGCCCGCCACGTCGAAAGGTGCACCGTGCCCCAGGTTCATCCGATCAACAACCCCATCATTGACGCCGCAAAGCGCGAACTTGCGGATCGTGCCCAAACGGCAGCTCCCCTACGCACCGCAAACGATGCTTACAACGGGCCCGCCCGCATCGTCTCAATCAACACGTCGGAGCACAAAGGCACGCGCAAGTCACCCGTCGCCGACGGGCACGACACCGTCATCGAGCAGTTTGGCCTCGCCTCCGATGCGCACGCCGGGCATTGGCACCGCCAGGTTTCCTTTTTAGCTGCAGAGTCTATCCAGACGGCGCAGGCGCGCGGGCTCGATGTGCACGAGGGCGACTTTGGCGAGAACTTCACAACCCAGGGCATCAACCTGCTCTCGTTCCCCCTGGGAACGCAGCTCAAGATTGGCAGCGAAGTACTCGTCGAAATCAGCCAGATCGGCAAAGTCTGCCACACCCGCTGTGCCATCTACTATCTCGCCGGCGACTGCATCTTCCCCCACGAGGGCATTTTTGGCGTCGTGTTGCAGGGCGGAGAAGTCCATATCGGTGACGACATACAGGTGGTCAAGCTCGGCGATGGCACCTGTTCCTTCACTCCCGCCGAGGCACTCAAAGAGGTGGAGCAGGCTCGTCGCGAAGGAACCCTGTAGTTGCAAAACCCCACGTTGAGATAGCTTTTACAGCCAAGAATCCCGTTGCAACAGGGTGCCGTAACGTTAAAGTTGAACTCTATGGTTTCTCAACAATTCACCATTCCCGCAGGTCAAGGCCAAAGCCTCAAGTTCAACTTGACCCTTTAGAACCTTTAAGGTTCAAGTTGAGGTCGAAAGCAGTAGTAGAATACAGCTCGACCAATAACCTACGATTGATTGCAGAGGGACTGGATGCAGCATTCGAATCATCGCACCGCAGCGCTCATCGCGTCGAAGCCGGCTCGTATCATCACGAGCGCCGCACTCGCTGTCGCACTGACTGCCACGCCGATGCTCTCCCCCGTTGCGGCGTATGCCGCCTCGCAGGCAACGCAGGATCAGCTTTCCGCCGCGCAGCAAAAAATCGAAGCCGCCACGAGCGCCTACAACGATGCCCGCACCAAACTCGACGACCTGCAAAAGCAAATCGACTCCAATGAGGCGAGCATCGAGGAAATCGAGGCTAAGCTTCCCGAGCAGCAGGCCAAGGCAAGCTCCGCCATGCGCGATCTGTACAAGTACCAGAAGGGCACCAATCCCATCGTGAGCTTCCTGGTCAACGCGCAGAGCCTGGGTGAGTTCATCACCACCTGCAAATACACCAACCAGATCACGAGCTCGAGCGTCGACGAGATCGAAGAGCTCAACAACATGCAAACCGAACTCGAGCAGAACAAGGCCGAACTCCAGCAGGCCAAGTCCCAGCTTGAGGCAGAGCAAAAAAACGCCGAAGATGCGCTGGCACAGGCCCAGCAGCTCCGCAGCGAGGCGCAGGCTAAAGCCGAGCAGGAAAATGCCGCCGAGCTTGCCAAGCTTGAGGCCGACAAGGCCGCTGCCGCCGAGAAGCTCTCGGGCGAGGGCGTAAGCGGCAGCAATTCCAGCAGCCAGGCCACCAACACCAACACCACCATCGACACCACGGTGAACAACGCCAATACCGGTAGCTCCGATTACGATACGTTCATCAACGAGTGGACGAGCCGCATCGACAATTATCTTGCCGGCTCCCCCATGGCAGGCCAGGGCTATAACTTTGCCGTCGCCGCTTGGAATACCGGCGTTGACCCCCGTTGGTCCCCCGCCATCGCCTGCATCGAGAGCACCAAGGGTACTTATTGCGCCAATTCCTACAACGCCTGGGGTTGGAGCGCTCGTGGCGGCGGTTGGCGCAGCTTTGGCAGCTGGAGCGAGGGCATCTCCGCTCATGTTGCCTACCTGGGCGCCAACTACGGCTCCACCCTTACCCCGGCAGCGGCCAAAAAGTACTGCCCGCCCACGTGGCAGGATTGGTACAACAAGGTCGCCGCTCAGATGAACCGCATCTAAGTACAGCTGAAAAGGGCCCCAAACGGGGCCCTTTTCTTTTAGGCCGCAGAGGTGTCGACAACGCCCGTTACGTTGGCGACTGCGACAATGACGATAATGATTAAGAGCAAAACACCCAGTGCCTTGAGCCAGAGCTTCGCGAGCTTCTTGCCGCGGTAGCCGTCGAGTGCCGGGAATCGCCGGCGAAGACGGCGCTTATCAAGCATCGCAAAATGAATGAGCACCATAAGGCCATCCACAAAGAAAAAGTACTCGATTATAAGAAGCCACGTCGGGTAGCTTTGATTTGCTCCCGTGGGGTGAAAGACGGCAAAGTGGCTTCCGGCAAAGAATACAAGCAGTGAGAGGCAGACAAGCGTATTCCAAATGCGCCCCAGAGGTTCCGGAATGCGAGAGAGCAGACCGAGTGCAGCGGAGGCGGCAGGCTTAGGTAGCTCTGCGGAGCTCTGGAGCCCTTGGGGCGTTAACACCGTCTCCGAGGCCGGAGTACAAACAGGCACAGGCGCAGGAGGTCGCACAGGGCAACTCAGGTCGTATGCCGCGCGCGTCGCCCGTCCCAATGCCTCCGCACTCGCAAAACGCTTGGCTGGGTCGAGCGCCATCGCCATGCAAATGACATCGGTCAGAGAAGAAGGAACGCCGCGCATCTCGCATTGTTCGTGCATGTCGCGTCCCGGCTTAGGATCAGCCCCCGTCAGGCAAAAGAAGAGAAGAGCGCCAAGTGCATACACATCACTGCGCACGCTCGTCTGCCCAAACCCATACTGCTCGGGCGGCGCGTAGGGCCGCGTACCAAACTTGACGGTATCGGCATCGGCGCCGTCGCGCCACACGCGCGCAATTCCCAAATCGATAATCACCAACGATGAGAAGGTCATGCCGGCCTCGGCCGCATACCTCACGCCCGACACGATGATGTTCGAGGGCTTGAGGTCGCGATGAATTACCGGTATCATCGGCTCCCCCGCCGCCGCAAAGCCGGCGTGCAGTTCACCCACCGCTTCACACAGGACGGGATACAGCCTGCGGGCATAATCGAGCGTCGCCCCCAAGCGCCCCACCAACGCCTCGAGCGTCTCGCCTTCGACATACTCCATCACCACGTCGAGTTCATCGCCCACGCGGCGGCAATCGACAATCCGGGGCAAGTGCTCAAAACGACGGCCGGCGCGCTGGGCCGCAAACAGACGCTCGTATGCTCCGCCAATCTGCGCCGAGGCGTCGATGCGCTTGCGCACGAAGGGACCGAGTGACCCGCCGCCAGAGCCTTCGAAATACACGAGCTCGGTCGTCTCGACCGACGAGCGCTTAAGCACGCGGGCAACGCGATAGCTGTCGTTACGGTCGAGCGACGCCAGGTGCTCAGCGAGCGCGGCAGTCAGCTCATCGTCGGAATATGTTGGGTCCTGAGTATCCATAGCGTCCATAATAGCGCAGGGCACGGGCGCCCTGCGGCATCCGTGCCCTGCGCGTTTAGGGCTTTCCTAAACGGTTCCAAGCTTGGCACCACCGGCTAGCTGACCGTCTCCTCACCAAAGCGATATAGCTCCTCGTTAACCTTTTGCAGGCTGCAGCCGCGATCAATGCAAAAGATGATGATGGCGTCGCGCCGGTCCTTACAGTTGAGAACGCTGGCTCCGGCGGCCGTCAGTGCGCGGTTGGTCTCCTTCATCGACAGCGCCATCGCAAAGGCAATTTGCAGCACTTTATTGCGACTCGGATGGCGTGCGCCGGTAAAGATCTGATAGCCGAACGTTTCGTTGAGGTCGGCCATACGCACCACGCGCGATCGCTCCAGGCCCTTTTCCTGTAAAAGCTGCTTCAGATACTCCGAAAGCGACGGGGCGGCAAAGTCATGTTCCCTAATATAGCCATCGATACTGGGCGCATCGAGTAGCTCGTTGAGCAGCTCTTCGGTCAGCTTTTTATCGGGCATATGGCCTCACCTCCCCCGCGATTCACCGGCAGCGACATGCTAGGCCAGCACCCAGCTTGCAGTGGCAGACTTATCGAACATGTTGGCAAAATACAGAGCCTTCTTGATGTCGCCGTCAAAGTAGATGTTACCCGCAACGGAACCGCCGGCAGCAAGGGTGCCCGACTGCAGCTCTTCGGAACCCTCGCTATAGTAGCCCTGATTCTGCTGAGCGCCGTTGGCGTCCTCGCCCTTCCAGTCGTAGACATTGTAGTCCGCGCCCTCATCGCCGTTATTGGTATAAGTGACGTGGATGCCCGTCATGGTCGAGCCGTCATAATTGGTAAGACCCGTCTGAACGGAGTCTACGACAATGGAAAGACCGGCGTTGGTAGTCACGGTCGTGCCGACGGCCAGATCGGTCGTCGTCTGCTCTTCCTTCTTGGGCTCTTCCTTCTTATCACTATCGCCGGCGTCCTCGGTGACAGTCGCCTTATCGCTGCCACAGCCCACGAGGAGGCCAGCAGTCCCCAGGGCGACAGTTGCGAACGCGCCAAGCGCAGCACGACGGCTCAGCAGCATTTCGGTCTCGAGCTTTTTCATGATGCATCCTTCCTACGATCCGGCTACCGTGCCGGCACACAGCACATCGTAGGAAGGATTGAGTTCGAATTCATTAGCTGGGAGCTAATGCTGCGATAAACGGTCGCGCAAGCGCGCCTTCCGCGGCAGCCCGCGGGAAACACTACCCCACCGTAACGGGCTCTCCGGTAAAGGCACTAATCATTAGCAGAACAAAGAACGCCAGATAGCTAATGCTCAATAGATAGGCGATGACCAAAAAGACAACCCATCCCACATTGGTTTTGCCGTCGGCACGACGTTGCTCGCGGCAACGATAGAGCCAGATCGTCACGCCAATGGCAATAATAAGCAGCACAAACGCTGCTGCAGCAAGGCCAGCAAGCGCAAACATCATGCCAATGCTCACGGCAATAACCGGGAGCAACAGCAAGCCGCACCCACATCCGCCAGGACTATATGCGGCAGACTGCCGGCGTCTCATCATCACTCCAACCTCAACATCATTGGGCGCTACAATGCAATGGCCTGCTGAACAGGAATGATCTTATCGAGCTCCGGTTCAATCCGCCTCTTCTCTGCCTCGAGGTCAAACGCCACCTGAGCGCGCAGCCAATAACCATCCGTCAGGCCAAAATAACGGCAAAGACGGAGGTCGGTGTCGGCCGTCACGCGACGTTTTCCCAAGACAATCTGCCCGATACGCTGAGCCGGAATCCCGGTCTCTTTCGCAAGGCGATATTGAGAAATGCCCATGGGAACAAGAAACTCCTCTTTGAGAAGCTCACCAGGAGTCACCGGCGACAGCAAATCGGCCGAAGTCTCATCACTTGTGATAATCGACGATTTCGACATTCCAAGCCATCTCCTGTCTCCACTCAAAACAGACCCGATAGCGCTCGTTACGACGCAACATAGTATCGCCTTACGTTAGTAACGTCAAACGTTTCTATAGACTTACATCTCTATTATATCGTACGTTTGTTCGTGTTTTCTAGAACAAATAGTCCTTCACGCCTTAGTCAAGCAAAAGCAATCGTTTGTAGACATCGAGGCCCTTGAGTAGGATTTCCTCGTCGAAGAGCATACTATCGGTATGCAGAGCGCTTGTGGCATAGGCGGGGCAGCCATCCGAATCGCTCGGGTTTTCTTGACCCTCCGGCACCCCCGTGCCCAGCAAGAAGAACACGCCCGGCAGATGGCGCTGATAGAACGCGAAATCCTCGGCAATCAGTAGTGGCTCGTTCACCAGTTGCAACTCGGGCAAAGCAGGTGCAATGCAGGCAAACAGCTCAGGGTCGTTATCGACCGGCGGGTATCCCTCGGCGAAGTCGAGGTCGTAGGTGCAGCCCGTCGACGCGCACGCCTCGTCGAGCACACGGCGCACACCCTCGCGCGCACGATCGAACATGTCGTCCGTAAACACGCGCAGGCTGCCGGCGACATGGGCCTCCCCTGCCACCGCATTGCAGACGGTGCCCGCCCGCAGCAGACCGAACTTGCCAATGCAGGGCTCGTCGGCGCCCAACTCGTCCATCAGCTCGCGCTCGGCAACCAAGAACTTGGCCGCCGCCAGCGCCGCATCGTGCGATTCCTCGACCGGAACGCCATAGGTCTTGGCAATATGGATACTCGTGCCATGGATATGAATGTGAGTCTCGCTCGAGCGCGCCAGCAGCGGACCGGAGCAGCTCGCCAGCGTACCGGCAGGCAGATCGGGCCACACGTGGAAGCCAAAGATGCGATCGGCCCCGTAGCGCTCGAACACGCCGCTCTCGCATACCGTCTTAGCGCCACCGGTCGTCTCCTCGGCCGGCTGAAACACAAAGAGCACGTTACGTTTGATGACGCCCGGCTGCTCACGAATCGTACGGTCGACATAAGTTGCTGCCGCCAGTGCCATGGCCATGTGGCCGTCGTGGCCGCAAGCGTGCATCTTGCCGGGATGCGTCGAGGCAAAGGCCGCTCCCGTTGCCTCCGCGATGGGCAGGGCGTCCATATCGGCGCGAATCGCCGTGGCATTCGTAGCGCCCACACCGGCATCGAAGAAGGCACAGACGCAGCTCGGGCAGGGATAGGTCACCTCGCAGGCGAGCGGAGCGAGCACGCCCTCGATATAGGCGATGGTTTGCGGAAGATCGAAGTCGAGCTCCGGAATGCGGTGCAAGTCGCGACGATAACGACGGAGTTCTTGGAGCTCGGTCATAGGGATTCCTTTCATGAGACGACTCGGTTGACACCTATTGTGACGCAGGATTGTGGCACCCTTGTTTCTAGCATGATGCTGCATTTTTTAAACGTTATATACGAATACTCTTGTTTGGTAAAGTGCAACGTGGTAGGGTCTTTACCACTTGATAGAGGCGCGGGCACGAAGAGCCGCGGGCGAGTCGGCAGACTTTGACCCTGCGGGGAGGCGAAACCCGCCGAACTGGGCATTTCGGGCACGAACAGCCTGGTGGGCCTGCGGGAAACACCCGCAGGACTGTCTGCAGCAATGCGGGAGCGCTATCCGGACATTGGGTCCACGTTATGCGGATTCGATGCGCAGATGGCGCCGTCTGGATAGCGAGGTTTACGGGACATGGCATTGACTCCCAACGAGGCATATGCGGCCAAGCGGCCGTTTGTGGACAAGGAGACGCTCGAGCATATCGTCGAGCAGTTCCCCACGCCGTTTCACCTATACGACGAGGCGGGCATCCGCCGCAACATGCAAGAAGTGCGCGATGCCTTTGCATGGAACCCGGGCTTTAAGGAATACTTTGCCGTCAAGGCCAACCCCAACCCGGCGCTCATCTCCATTCTCAACGAATACGGCTGCGGCTGCGATTGCTCGAGCTATACCGAGCTCATGATCGCCCGCTCGCTGGGTATCACGGGACACGACATCATGTTCTCGTCCAACGACACGCCGGCTGCCGACTTTGAGCTCGCCGACAAGCTGGGCGCCATCGTCAACTTTGACGACATCAGCCATATCGAGTTCTTTGAGCGTGTCGCGGGGCCCATCCCCAAGACAGTCAGTTGCCGCTTTAATCCGGGCGGCTTGTTCCAGCTCTCCAACGGCATCATGGACAACCCGGGCGACTCCAAGTACGGCATGACCACCGAGCAACTCTTCGAGGCCTTCCGCATGCTCAAGGCCAAGGGCGCCGAGGACTTTGGTATCCACGCATTCCTTGCCAGCAACACCGTCACCAACGACTACTACCCCAAGCTCGCACGCATCCTCTTTGAGCTTGCCGTGCGCTTGGAGCGCGAGACGGGCGCTCATGTCGCCTTCATTAACCTGTCCGGTGGCGTGGGCATCCCCTATCTGCCCGAGCAGCAGGCTAACGACATCCACGCCATCGGCGAGGGCGTACACGCAGCCTACGACGAGATTCTGGTTCCCGCCGGCATGGGCGATGTGGCGATCTGCACCGAGATGGGCCGCTTTATGATGGGCCCCTACGGATGCCTGGTCACCAAGGCCATCCACGAAAAGCAGATTTACAAGGACTATATCGGCGTCGACGCAAGCGCCGTCGATCTCATTCGCCCTGCCATGTATGGCGCCTACCACCACGTTACAGTGATGGGCCAGCCGGGTGGCCCCGACAAGTCCGCAGCTCCCGTCACGAACACGTACGACATCACGGGTAACCTGTGCGAAAACAACGACAAGTTCGCCATCGACCGTGAGCTGCCACAGATCGACATGGGCGACCTGCTCGTGATCCACGACACCGGCGCGCATGGCTACTCCATGGGCTACAACTACAACGGGCGCCTGCGCTCTGCCGAGGTATTGCTGCGTCCCGACGGCTCGGCGGATCTTATCCGTCGTGCCGAGCGCCCGGGCGACTACTTCGCCACGCTCGACGTACTGCCGTGCGGACGCGAGTTGCTGGCCAAATCGCGCGCCGAAAGCGCCCGCCGTCGTGCTCAGGACGAGCGTCTGGCAGTCGCTGCCCAATGGAACAAACGCATCCAGATCGCAGAAGCGAAGGAGAAGAATATGGATGTCCGCAATCTCGAGGGCTCGATCGTCGCCCTCGTCACGCCGTTTAAAAAGGACGGCAGCGTCGACTTTGACGCGCTCGAGCGCCTTATTGATTTCCATCTGCAGAATGGCACCGACGCCATCCTCACCTTGGGCACCACCGGCGAAAGCGCCACGATGACCGATGACGAGGACAACTCCGTCGTTGCCGCCGTGGTCAAGCAGGTCGCAGGCCGTATCCCCGTCATCGCCGGCTCGGGCTCCAACTCCACGCAGACGATGCTCACCAAGTCGCTCACCTACCAGGGCCTGGGCGCCGATGGCCTGCTGCTCATCACCCCCTACTACAACAAGTCCAACGAAGAGGGTATCTACCAGCACTTTAAGACCGTGGCCGACGCCGTGGACATCCCCTGCATCCTGTACAACATCCCCGGCCGTTGCGGTTGTGGCATTAGCGAGCGCAACGTGGAGCGTCTGGCCGCGCACCCCAACATCATGGGCATTAAGGAGGCCTCGGGCAACGTCGCCTTCGCCGCCAAGATCGCACACCTGCTATCCGACGATTTCCGCATGTACTCGGGTGAGGACGCGCTCACTGTGCCGCTCATGAGCCTGGGCGCCTCGGGCACCATCAGCGTGTGGGCCGATGTACAGCCGCAACTCGTGCACGACATGTGCCGCGCCTACCTGGACGGTGACGTGGAGCGTGCCCGCGAGATCCAGATTGCCGGCCAGCCGCTCATCAACGCCCTCTTTAGCGAGGTCAACCCCATCCCCGTTAAGGAAGCGCTCGCCCAGATGGGCATGATCGAGGCCAACTATCGCATGCCGCTGTGCCCCATGGCAGACGACACGCGCGCCGCACTTACCGATGCTCTGAAGGGAGCTGGTCTGCTTGATTAAGACCGTCATTATGGGAACGGGCCGCATGGGCTCGCTCATCCGCACTACCGCCGAAGGCATTGTCGATGCCGCCGGTCAGCCCGTCTTTGATATCGTCGCCCAGATCGGCTTTGATCTGACCGAGCTCGAGAGCGCCCCGGCGGCCGATGTGATCATCGACTTCTCGAACGTCGTGACCTTTGACGCCGTTGTCGCCTATGTCGAGCGCACGGGCGCTGCACTGGTCTCGGGCACCACGGGATATACGCCCGAGCAGATGGACCGCCTGCGCGAGCTGGGCCAAAACGCTCGCGTCATGCACTCGGGCAACTACTCCATCGGCATCGCCGCCCTGCGTCACCTGGTGGCCCAGACCACACGCGAGCTGCCCGGCTTTGACTGCGAGATCGTCGAGACACACCACAACCAAAAGGTCGATGCCCCCAGCGGCACCGCCAAGCTGCTGCTTGACGCCGTGGTCGAAGCCGAGCCCGAGGCCGGCTACCACCCCGTCTACGGTCGCAAGGGCATGTGCGGCGCGCGCGACCCCAAGGAAATCGGCATGCACTCATTGCGCGGCGGCACCGTCGCCGGCGTGCACGAGGTGAGCTTCTTTGGCCAGGACGAGGAGGTCACGCTCACCCACCGCGCCACGAGCCGCCAGATCTTCGTCAACGGCGCCCTGGCCGCCGCTCAGAAGCTCGTCGTCCGCGACCCCGGCTTCTACACCTTCGACCAGGTCATGTTTGCCTAACCAATCATTAACCAAGTCCACGTAAAGGAGAAACAAGATATGAGCAACGCAGCCGAGATGGATGCACAGGAGATTATCAACTACATCGCCACCGCGCCCAAGAAGACGCCCGTCAAACTGTATGTGCGCGAGAAGCCCGGCATGAAGGTTGCCTGGGGCGACACACACGTCTACGGCGGCCGTCGCGGCAAGACCGTCTTTGGCGACTGGGATGAGCTCAAGGCCATCCTCGACGCCAATGCCGATTCCATCGACTACTACGACGTCGAGAACGACTGCCGCAACTCCGCCGTTCCCATGCTCGACCTTAAGGGCATCAACGCCCGCATCGAGCCGGGCGCGATCATCCGCGACCGCGTCGAGATCGGCGACCGTGCTGTCATCATGATGGGCGCCATCATCAACATCGGCTCCGTTATCGGCGAGGGCTCCATGATCGACATGGGCGCCGTGCTGGGCGGCCGCGCCACCGTGGGCAAGAACTGCCACATCGGCGCCGGCACCGTACTGGCAGGCGTCGTTGAGCCCGCGAGTGCCACGCCCGTCATCATCGAGGACGATGTCATGATTGGCGCCAACGCCGTGGTCCTGGAGGGCGTGCGCGTGGGCAAGGGCGCCGTTGTGGCTGCCGGCGCCGTATGCGTCGAGGACGTCCCCGCCGGCGCCGTCGTGGCCGGCGTTCCCGCCCGCGTCATCAAGATGCGCGACGAAAAGACCGACAGCAAGACCGGTCTCGAGGAAGGTTTACGTCAACTCTAGAGGCGTGTCAGCCTGCAGCGCAATTCAATCCCAAGAAATAAGGCCGAAGCCCAATCTGGGGCTTCGGCCTTTCTTTATCTCAGGGTTCCGTCGTATTCAACCATGGTGAGTTGCTTTGGCAAGGGTTCCTCGGGGGTTAAAGTGTCTTCAAACGGAATAAACTCGTGTGGTCCATTTTTGATTCGATCCGCCGCGATGCGATCAAGCTCAAGTTCGCGAAGGTACTGTAGGGCGCCGTACATTTCCTCATAGGCGGCGTAGTCGATAATCACGGTATCGATGTCGTTATGATCGGCGATAAACTGCGGCGCGCGCTTAGCACGCTTGCGAACGGCAGATAAGGACTTGCTCGCTTCGGTAGCAGAAACTACCTGATCTTTTGTAAACACCGGCTTTTCCAGAACAAGTGGGGACATTTGTACCTCCAAAAAATAATCTGGATTATATTTCAAAGTATACTTCAAAATATAATCCAGATTTCTCTTCGGAAGAAACTATTGCCCTATCGATTCTCGATGCTTCCGATGTTCTTGAGCTCGATGGAGATGAGGCCATTGGGCTCGTTGACGAACTCGATGTACTCGGAGTTCGAGCCCATTTCGGCCGGGAAGCTGATCTCGATGCCCGTGTCGGTACGAATCTTATGGTTACGCACGGCGGCGCGCTCAACCTGCTTGCGCTCCATGGGCACGCGCTCGGGCACCTTTTCCTCGGTCAGCGCCGCGCGCACGCTCTCCTTGATGACCGGCTCGTCCTCAAAGACCTCGTCGACGATATCCCAGGGCGGCAGCTCCTCGTCGTCCTCAACCTTCTCAGCAACAGCGGCCTTGACCTTGGCGAGCGCCACAGCCGTGTTGGCGCCGTGCTCCTCGGCGACCTCCTCGACCACGCGCGTCACGGTGTCGATGATTTCCTTGCCCGACACGCCCGTATCGCACTGCAGCAGGCCGTCGGATATGAGCATGCGGTCCTCGCCGGCGATCTTGCGCTTCTTGTCCACGTAGCCGATCTCCATGGTGCTCGCGCGCACGATGGCGTAGCTCGGCACCTTTTGCGAGGGATTTGGCAGGATGGCGTAATGACGCGCGATATCGTTGCGCACCTCGCCCTCCTCGCGGCCCACCTCGTGCATAAAGGCCTGCTTGGAGCCAAGCAGCATCACGGCAAACCAGCGGGCGTCCTCGTCATCGTCAAAGTCCGCCACAAGCACGTCGGTGGACTCGGCCTTTTCGGCCTTGGTAAGCTCCGAAGAGATGAACTCCGCAATCTGCTGCGACAGGTCTACGAACTCGCGCTCGCCAAAGAAATAACCCTTGAGCTCGCCGCCGAATGCGGAGTTCTCGGCAAACGTGGCACGCTTGTTATCGGCCGAAGTGCGGGCGCGGCGCAGGTGCGTAGTCACAAAATTGCGCACGGTGCGGCTCTCGATATCGAGCTCGCGCTGGCTCATGACGTTGACGGCCGAGTCAAAGTCCAGGATATGCAGGATCGCGTGATTGATTTTCATATACGGCATTCCGTTCTAGATCGATTTCAGCACGAATCAGTATAGCGGTCGAGCCTGCCCCGCACGCATCGAAGATTGGTGCATTGGGGTCAGGTTACTTTGCACCAACATGGTGTAGACAAACCTGACCCCAATGCACCAAAAAAGGCGCCCGGGCCGTGGGGCCCGGACGCCTTTCATTGTAGCCTGTTGCCCAAAAGAGCTTGATTTAGCAGGAGAAATCGACGCTGTCGATGATGTCCTTGAGGGCCTTTGCAGAAGCGGTAAGCTCGCTCTGCTCGGACTCGTTCAGCGGCACGGGGACGCGGCAGACAACGCCGTCGCGACCGACGACGGTCGGCATGGAGATGGCCAGATCGGACAGGCCATACTCGCCCACCATGAGCGAGGATACGGGCAGCACGGTCTGCTCGTCACGCATGACAGCGGTGCAGATACGCTTAACGGCCATGGCGACGCCATAGTAGGTGGCGTGCTTCTTCTCGATGATGGTGTAGGCGGAGTTCTTGACGTCCTCGGCGATACGCTTCTCGGCAGC